>JASMLH010000010.1 GCA_030748775.1 Candidatus Thalassarchaeaceae archaeon
GATTTGGTTCCATAGCAATCGCTTCAAGTGATGGGATGGTCATCGTTCTGGAAAATATTGGCGAGGGAGAAGACGACATTAACGACGAAATTCCTCAGGTTCCCAACGATGCGGGAATTAACGCCATCGCACTGACCAGCGCTGATTCATTCGTTACTGTAGGTCCAAACGGGGAGATTTGGAAATACCAGGAAGGAGTATGGGAGAATAGGTCAATTGGCGTGGAAGAAGACCTGTTTAGCATCTCCTTCCTAGATTCACAGAATGGATTGATATCTGGCGAAGGAGGGATGATCCTAGCAACCACCGATGGGGGATATTCATGGGATTACAGGGACTCTCCTGCTGAGACTTCTGAGAGTACGATTGTTGGAATTGACTACTTCAGTACTGTTCGAGCCTATGCTATTACTGATGAAGGGCACATCCTGAAGTCATCAAGGGAGGGAACAGTTCCCGTTGGATTTGTTTGGAACGTTGTTGAAATCGAGAGAGAATACCCCCCAGGCGGAGGGGACGAGTTCGAACCAGGGGGCAATACCCTTGATTTCGAAGTTTCCTCAGTAGAGCTCCTTAGCCAATTCAAGATGATTCTGACTGGCCCAAATGGCTACCTAGCACTATCAAAGGACGGGGGGAACATTGTCTCCCAGCAAATGATACCTGTTTCGAATGTGACCGTCTTCAATGCAGTAGTAATGCAAGATGCATTTAGGGGAGTGGTAATTGGAGACGGCGGTCTGGTAATTCGGACTGAAAATGCGGGCGAGGAAGAGTTCGTTGGCTTTGAAGTGACGGACTTCAACGACTTCGGCCAGTTCGTGGACTACTCGAAAGAGAGGCTGATGGATGGATTGGTCGCTACGGTAAAGATAGTTCTCTTCGGGATTGCGATGGGTTTCACGATCGGGGTCATCCTTTCTATGCTGAAGACTTCTCCTACCTCATTGAAGAACGTCGCCCAGATGAATAGATTCCAAATCCTGTCAATGGTTGTAACTCCGTTTTGGATTGTTTCTCAATTAATCATTGGCACAATACTGAGGCAGAAGAACCCAATGGACATGCCGATGTCTATCCTGCGTGAGAAGTCGGCACATATTGCAGCTAGTAGGCCAGTGAACGTCTTGGCCATTCGGGTAGTAGGATTAGCGCTGCTTGTTCTGGGTTATTTGCAGATTATCGGGACCTTTGACGAGGTCAGGAGCCTTAACCTGGATGGTTGGGAGCATATCTACGTACCAGTTGGTGCTCCACGGGCCTTTGCATCTATACTACTGGGGATTGGTTTGCTTATCTTAGGGGTGATTTTTGCCACATGCAATGGTGACTTCTCAATAAAGGAAATCGACGTTGGTTCGACTGGGAAGAAGTTGTCCCTCAACCCGTGGGGTCTGAGGCCACTGAACGCCCTAGCGACTGTATATACTGACTTTTTCCGGAACACACCTCTAATTGTTCAATTCATGTTCATTCATTTCGGCCTAGAGCTGGGAAGAAGAGTTCAGGAACCCGGTCTGGACTTGTTCGACTTCGGATACCTGAAGGACAATGCAAACTTTCTGACCAACATAATAGTAACCTATGAGACCGATCTGTCATCCCCAGCCTATGGCCATCCCATTGGTGGAATTCTCGAAGACAGGGCATACATAAGTGCAATCTTTGCATTGGGGCTTAACTCGGGTGCTTACCAGTGTGAGACGATAAGAGGGGCGATTGCGGCGATTCCATCGGGACAGATGGAGGCAGGCAGAAGTATCGGACTAAACTACATGCAGACGATGAAACTGGTGATAATGCCCCAGGCAGTTAGGATTTGCATACCTCCTCTTGGAAACGAGATGGTGAACCTAGTTCTGAACTCGTCACTGGCGATGGTAATCGGTTATGCCGAGATAACTAGACAGGGTAAGCTGATCATTGCCACCACCTTCCAGATTTTCTGGACGTGGGGGATGGTGATGATCTCGTATTTCGTAATCACATGGACTCTGGCATTGCTACTCAGGTATCTCGAAGACAAGACGAGGATACCGGGCCTGGGGATCTCTGGAGGTGCATGAATGTCGGATTCTATTCTTAGTGTGAAGGACATGGAGAAGACGTACGTAGGAGGTGTTCATGCCGTAAGGGGGGTTTCCTTCGAAGTTCACGAGGGCCAGTCGCTAGCAATAATCGGATCTTCGGGGAGTGGCAAATCCACAGTTCTGAGGTGCATCAATCGATTGATCGAGCCGACCAAGGGGGTTGTGCTCTTGAAAGGGGAGCAGATCAATACCCCTGCTGCCGACATCAACGATGTGAGGTCAAGGATTGGCATGGTATTCCAGTCATTCGAGTTGTTCGCCCACCTAAGGGTTCTGGACAACGTAACCTTGGGGCTGAGGCACGTCAGGCGAATGGGCAAGGAAGAGGCGACTGAGGTTGCAAGGAAAGTTCTGGAGAGGGTGGACATGCTGGATAGGGTTGATGCCTATCCTGGAAACCTATCCGGGGGTCAGAAGCAGAGGGTAGCCATTGCTAGGGCACTTGCAATGAAGCCAGAGGTGATGCTGTTCGATGAGCCCACCAGTGCTCTTGATCCGGAGTTGATTGGTTCTGTCTTAGAGACAATTCGTGGCCTTGCCGAAGAAGGAATGACAATGGTCGTCGTGACTCATGAGATAGGATTCGCAAGGGATGTCGCAGATAGGGTACTCTACATGGACCAAGGTTTGGTTGCTGAAGAGGGCCCGTCATCGATAATAGACAATCCCAAGACGGATAGGATGAAGGAATTCCTCTCCAGCATCAACGACTGACTAGCAGCTTGAGACTAGAGTCCATGATTCAGTGGAGCCTGACTTTTCAAACTCGTAATACGTTTCCGAACCAACCGATGAGTCAGTTCCCCAGGGATTTGACTGAGTGACCTCGACAGAAAATGAGTAGCAGCCATATCCCCCTGAACTTTGGAAATCAGAAAGCGGTATGTACATTCGGTCAAATTCTGTTGCAGACTCGGAACCGTCCAATGGCAATTCCGAACCATAATCTCCGACTTGGATTTCTCCCTCGCCAAATTCTCCATTGGAGTCATCCCAGGTTGCGATGCCATTTGCCACTGTGATTGCGGGGTAGCTGACGGCGATTTCTGATCCTTCAGATAGTGTTGCTGTTACATTGTAGTCTGCAAGAGGCATTCCCCCTGGCCTATTACTGCCAAATGCGTCCAATCCGATCCATGTGGTCAAAACCACTCCCAAAACACAATTGTCAGTGTCGCCGCTGCAGTCTGAACCAGTTCCCATGTATCCAAAGGACTCGGTCTGTACATCCTCAACTGTCCTGTAGAGGTGATTGGAGTCTAGGTTGAAGCTATCGCTGGATTTTCCAGCGTCAACCGTGACAGCGTAGCCCGAGTCATCAGGATTTCCAGAGTAGAAGTCAGAAACAGCTAGGGTGAGCAGCCCATAATCCCCGAATCCATCAGCCCTGTCAACTGAAAATGCCACAGAATCTGACCAAACAACGGTGCCGGAAAGAGATACTGTGACGTCAGCAGAATCTATCGAAGATGAGAATAAACCTCCCGACTGCCTAATCTTTAGATCAATCTCGGTTGAGTCAGAGGAAAGGGAGCTTTCTGAAATTGTAATCGATGACGTTGATACGCTGCTTGCGATGAATGGGGATGCGGCCAACAGCAAATAGACTACTGCGAGAACCGAAGCAAATCTCCCTATTGAATTCCAGACTAGATAAAATGATGCCCCTAGAAATGCAACTGGGATGATTCCGGCCCAAGCATAGCTGCTTTGAATGCTCGGACTGGCAAGAAGCCACGAAAGTAGGAAGGCCCCCACCCCTATTCCTATTCCGTAGGGAAGTTGCTTCGCACCCAATAACAATCCGGAGTGACTTGGATCTTGCTCTGATGATATTTCTGCTAGGACCGTGCCATCGGACATCTGCTCCATCGCCTTGCCCAGAAGTCCTCCGCCCTGCATAATGCGCACCTATCGAACCAACGTCTAGTCTGGTAGTTATCAATCCGTTGCCTTGTGGCATTAGAACATACGTAAACTTAGAACAAACGAGTTTCCAGAGGGGTTAAGTTGCCTTCTTCGTCCAATATGGGTTCATCAGGTGTGGGCCTCTTGCCGACCGCTGCACCGGCCAATGCTGCCATCATCATGGTCCCGACCAATTCGAAGCCTGGTAGATAGACGCCTCTGATGTATATGGTCATAACCTGAACTTGGTAGTTCGGAATTCCCTCTGTCCTTACTGAGTACTCAGAAGTGGCCTTGAATTGCAGGGAGAAGTACTTGTCCGTCCAGCCCTGGTTCTTCGGGGTCCTCATCTGGACCCGGAACTTCTCGGGAGGGGCTAGGGAGTCTATCTCCTGAGATATCAAAGGCAGGCTCAGTTGGAAGCCAGCCTCATTCAGCTCGTCATAGTTCTGGATCTCGACATTGAACTTGTCCCTGGCGTTTCCATCGTTGTAGACGTCGAACACTAGGGTATAATCGACCTTGGGCCTTAGTTGAATAAATGCGAGTTCTGAACCAACCCTCAATCTGCTAAACTGCTTAAAAACGGTTAGAACTTTGGCTTCTGTAGGTGTGGTTGTTCCTGAAACAGGGGCCCCTCCCCACTGAGTAACTGTACCAGTTATCGTAACCACTTGCTGACCTTCGGGCATCCTGAGGTCGGCTCTTGCGGCGACTTGGAATGAGGTGTCGCCCGGAGGAACTGTGGCCGACCCCGGTCCTGCGACTGCAATTACTCCGGACTGGTAAGTCAGTTCGACCTTCTCAGAGAGGGTGGTTGGGTTGGTAAGTGTGCAATAGATTACGGTAGTCCTGGTAGAACCTGGATAGACGTCTATCGGCTGAGGCTGGTCACAAGTAAGGGATACGTCTGGAGACGTCTGTGCCTGAACCGCCGCAACACCCGACAAAAGGCTTAGGAAGTACACTACCAGTATGGTCAAAGGTACCCTAAAGGACGTACTCATCAGAAAATCCTCTGCAAAGACCGTATTTGAGGCTTCGCCCAGGTCGGACGCTCAATGAGTCAAAATCGGAGTATAGAGCAGTGGTGGACCCGACCGGATTTGAACCGATGACCACTCGGTTATGAGCCGAGCGCTCTAACCAACTGAGCTACGGGTCCCATCCTCATCCCGCATGCTTAGTGAAATGAACCTTATCGAAGGAGCCCAGTTGGTCACTTGTTGGAGTCGAGATTGTGCAGTTGAGTATGGGAAATGCTACTTGGTGAGTCCGAAATCACCTAGTGTAACCCTTATTTTCACAATCCGAGTGGCATTACGGGCGATAGCATGGATAACAAAGGAAACATGGCAATTGGAATAGGCGCGATGCTGCTACTAGTGAACATATTAGTTGGAGTAACAGGAGTGGTTGACGGACTGATCGAGAGCAGTGTAGAGACTGCAGTTGCGGAAGGATATGATGGGCTCGATGAGAACGGCGAACAAAACTACTCTGCGGACTATGACGACGAATGGCTGGTTTCTACCGCAGAGAGAGTCTACTTCGCCAACTCCATCACAAACCCCGATGAGGTCCTGAGTGGATCAGAAGCCACTTACGAGATGATGGGGCCATTCATCTACGAAGTGACGACTACTAGGGAAATCCTAGACTTCGACTATGACTTGGGGGCAATTACATACTCTGAGTACGATGTGTTCGAGTGGTGTGAGAACTGCACCTGGACTGATGATGAAGATAGAGCACACAAGTCGGTATCCGGGGACACAAACGTCACGCAGGTGAACATCCTTTGGAACACTCAGAGAATAGGTGGGATGGGTTCTGGAATTGAGTACGGGGAGATTTTCGCAAAGGGAATGTTTGCGGCTCAGATGATCGAATTCGACCTATCTAACAGAGCCCCTAGCATTTGGGCCTCAGAGGAGATTGAGAGGATTGCTCAAGATGCGGGAGGCTCAAGATTCGGAAACGGTAGCGTGGAAAGGGCAGTACTATTGGATGCTTACCAGCAAATAGATCACTCAAACAATGCTGCAACGGATGGTACCATGACATTGGCAGAGATTGAGAGCCACGTGGATGCAAAGTCTCTGTTCTATAACCTGAAGGACGAGGATGGAGTATGCATTGCGTTGACCTGTGACATCGGCCCATTCCTGATTGCTAGCATGGGGGCACCGAGCGATACTGTGTCTGCACAGAGAGCTGCTCTCTTTGGGTATGAAGCGGGAGGATGGACAGCACAGATGGACTGGGCCGTCTATTCTTTGGCCGCGACTCAGTTCGTAGCAAACGGGGGCGGCGCTGATATAAACAATCAAACTGACCAACTGAAGGAGAGGTTCGAAGAAGTCAGCGGGGTTACAATCGTCGATCCGGACACCCTGGACAACCTCCTGTTCAACGAGAGTGTCGGGCTGCTTACATCGTTCGAAGTGAGTGGGATTCCACTCCCCGGCATGGTAATCGGGCTACTTCTGCCACTGCAAAGTGGGAATTACTTCGAAGCCATGACCACTTACAACGTAGGCCTGCTTACAATCGCAAGCCTAGCAGATTACGTAGAACAATGGGTGGGTTTGGGCATCACTGGCGCACCTAGGCAGTTCGAGGGTATTTTGTCAGGGCAAGGGGCAATGGCATCGAATGACTGGTGGCTAGCATCATTCGGGAACTATGATCCACTCGGTGGCACTTACATCCCAATCGGGTTGAACCGGGAGGGCTTCGCAGGGATGGCTGCCCTGAGTGCAGAGAAGTCTGACTTCATCCTAAATGACCCTGATATAGGCCTCAAGTCCTCTTTCCCGGCCTCTTTCATGTATGGCGAGCTGTCAGGCATGTCCCTCCCAGATTCGGAAGGCGAACAGCATGTTTGGGACGATGCATACGTAGCTTCCCTCTATGACATCCCCGTAGAGGCTGCTAATGCCCTGAGGGACTGGGTCAGTAACTTCTACTTCGACACGGTGATGCCCGTATTACTGAACTTCGTAACTGGGAACACTGCTTACTCGACCCAGCCGGTGAGCAACTGGCTCTATGGTTGGAACGATGCCGTGAACACATACTTCGGATTCTTCCCCTGGGTCAGCCTTGAGACCAATGACACATACTATGGATCAGACGGAGTCAGTACTGGCGACCGTTCTGTCTACAAGATGAGCACTAGCGGAGAAACTGTTGGCCAGAGGATTTCGCAGGGGTACATCAACTCGGATGGGGATGGGCTTTGCGACTACGATTATGACGCTAATGGTAGCTTCATAGGATTCGAGGTTGCTTGCACTGAGAACCAGATATATGGGATGACGGAGCACCTTCCCTGGAGAGCACCCCATAGGGAGGAGGCGGCCAGAGGCTTGCTCTCGGCCCACGTAGGGAACAACGAGACTGTTCTGAATGGGACGGTCGGGGGCCTAGTAGCGAACCCCCAGGCGTCTTTCGACCTCAACCTAATTGGATATGCAATAGCACACTCGGAAGTAGTCGGGGACACCACTTACAAGCAAATTGACATGGTACAGCATAGTGTGACCCTGGATCCTGCCAACAACCAGATCCAGGGGAAGCTGATTGGTTCCGACACTTTCGTCGATGCAATGCCCGGGGCCCTTCCAGTTTACCTGGGGGCCGAACTTGACATGAAGGTAGAGCCAGTGTCCACTGCCTTGATGTACGGCAAGGTGAAGGTCACATTCTACCTGGATCAAAGGGGTCCTGGTTCAATGAATCCCGATTTCTCGGAGAATAGCACTGACGTCCTTCCTGTATTCGAGATACACTCTTTCAGCGAGATTGGAGATGAGGATGCAGAGAGTTTCAGGGGTGCGGTGAGCGACAATCTGGGGATGATGGGTTGGACAAACCTCGGTGGCGATGCAGGGGCTCCCTTGAGCTACCTGCACGGAATGATCGGGCTTCTATACGTTTTGTCATTTGCAATGATCGGTTGGGGAGCAAAGGCTTCGACAGAGTCATAGAATGATTAGGACGGCTCCCTCCGCTGATGCAGAGGAGGTGGATCCCTGAGGCTAAGGCACATCGATAGGATGCGTGCGTTAGCGGTACTCTTCATGGTCGAGGTGCATACTGCAGCCATAATTCCACCCGAGGGGGTGACCGTTGGCGATCCGGCAGCATTTGTCGCTGCCGCATTTGGAGGTATGGCGGCGCCGATGTTCGTCACAATTTCTGGCTGGGGGATGTATATGGGTGCCCGAAGAAGGCATTCCGAGGGAACCTCGGCACCAGATTGGGTAAGATGGATTGTTCCTCGAGTCCTACTTCTGGTAACCTGTCAAGTAATTGTCAACCTATTGCTAAACGTCGAGAGGGGAGGGAGGTTCGAATGGCATACACCTGGAGTACTGACGCTTCTGGCAATTGCTGCAATCCTGTCCCCTATTCTCTCAAGGATGTCATTATCTAGCAGGTCCGCGTTACTGCTGCTCGCTTGTGCTTCGCCACTAGCGTTGGGCGATGCAGCCGGCCAGGATTTGGGTTGGTTCGATAGGGTTGGTGCGGAGGGCGTTGCCGAGTGGTTCGAACGTCTTCTCATAAATGGGACATATCCAGTCGTTCCTTGGATGTTCTACGTCCTTCTTGGGACAATAGTGCACGACCTGCGAGGAAAGCCCGAAGCGAGGGAGAAGGGGATCATAATGGGACTGCTGGCAACGACTGCCACAATTTTCATTTCGGTTATTGAAGGATTGGACTGGGCCCTCACCGAGGGTGAAGCCGTCCTGACTTTCTTTCCGGCCAGCATGCCTTTCCTGGTTGTCTCAGGCACCATGGTGGTTCTGGCAATGCGACTCCTAGAGGGTTCCGAGGCAGACGGGGGCGAGCCCGCTCTTGGAGGGAGGCTGTCCTTCCTGGAGCCTGTGGGACGACTGTCTCTGACCATCTATGTCTCCCACTTCGCTGTTCTCGGGCTGGCGGCAATGGCACTTGATGGAGAGCCGAGGCTGTCACTTGCTCCGGCGTTCTTCGTCACTATTGCCCACACCCTGGTATGGATCCCGCTTGCAATAGCGCACGAGAGGCTCATTCCCGGCTTTTCCCTGGAGAGCATGCTCAGGTCAAGTCAGTCAGGGAGATAGTCTGTTGTCCATGAAATGGGGGCGGTCCATGTCTCCCTGTCCTCGTTGGATGCTTGGATGCGCGCGTAGTAAGTCGTCCCACAGCAGTCGAGTCCTGTGATTTCCTGTGATTCGGCGCCAATATCGGTAGCACCGACAATCAGGCTGTCGGACCACGAGTTTGGATTCTCGCCACCGTCGCTGGTTCCATAGTAGATTGTCAGAGTGATGCCGCTGCCGTTGTCGTATGTCTCCCAGTTGATTGTTGTGGAGTTTGCAGTCGTACCAGAGACGTAGAGGTTCCTGAGTATTGCGGGGTACTGGAAGTATTCGCCCCGAAGGGGGTCATCTACCCACACTGGAAGGTGCTCCAGGGATTCGAATGTCGACTGCTCCAAGGGGAACCCCCATGCCGAGTGGTAAGGAGCTAGGTTGTAGCCAGTTGCCTCCGAGAGGTGCATCACCCATGCATTGAACTCCTCGACGTCATTGCCCGGGACCTCGGATGCTGGAAGGTCGTAATACACCGAAAGGGCGTCGGTTATCGGTTGCCATGACCATTCCTCCTTGACTATCAGGTATGTGTCAAGTGCTATCCAAACCGACCAGTTTGAGATGTTCGAGCCGTCCTCGAAGTATGCTTCCATCCTAGCTGCCCTCTGCCCTGGATCGACGGCCCCATGACCCTCTACGCCCACTAATTCCTCCATCAGGTACACGCTGGCGAAGTTGCAACTTGTTTCCGTGGTTCCTGGCAGCGTGGATGGCATCCACTGGTGGTTGTGACCCAACTCGTGGAACATTCCCCAGTCTCCATTCTCGCTCATGTAAGATACATTGACCACCCCGGCAACGCTGAGGTCGTGGGCCATGAAGGGATATCCCGAGTGCATCCAGCCAACGGAGATCTGGGCGTCGAAAACCGCCCTCTCTACCCTAGGCCACGGGAGGTATCCGTAGAGCTCGTGCTCCATCATCAGGGCCTCGTCCCACCAGTCCATCAGTTCGTCGGGATTGGCCAAGCCCCGGATCTCATGACTGGGGACGGTCAGGATGAACTGGTCGCTTCCGATCTCGGCCCAGGGGGCCGGGTCGTGTCTGTACTGCTCGATCCACTGGAACAGGTTCGTCTCGCCATGGATGTACTGGGGTGCCTTGACGGCGTTGGAAATGGTTACCTCGAAATCTCCCAGCGTCGAGCCCGCCTCGATTGCCACGTATATGGGCCCACCGAATGCATTTCCCACTTCAACCAGATAGTCGTCGACGTACCACCATCTGGAGATCTGGGGGTGCCTATGCAGCTGGTCCTTGCCCCAGAGGCTGTCGCTATGGGCTCCGACGAGGATGTATGTCCCCGAGTCGACTACTTCCGAGGGGAGGGAGACTGTTACGACGTCACCCGCTGCCGCATAGAGGCCCGTGGTCATCCTGATGTGGGAGCGGGCACCCGAGTAGCCGAAGTTGCTCGGCAATCCGCTCTGGTTTCCGTCGATGGTGATAGTTCGGGATATCCTGGAGGCGTTCGCTGGTACCTCTCCGGGGAACTCAAAGTGGCTCGGGTGGGCTGTGAGCTCGGTTGCTGGGAGACCCTGGGTTAGTGCCTCCTCTACGCGCAGCAAGGTGTCTGCGACGGGGTCCTCGCCCAGATCGTGGCCTACGTCGTCCCATAGGGTCCCATACTCTATGACAGTCCATCCTGATTGGTTGACTACGTCCCTCAGGGGGCCCCAGAAATCGTCGAAGTCTAGTGCCACGACCCCCGTGCAAATCGAGAGGGTTGCGTCTGCGATGGAAGCGAGTTCGGATGAAAGGGGCTGGTTTTCCAGCCTGTCTTGCCTAATTGCGTCAATGGCTGCGTGTGGCCGTGACAGCTCGTGGGGGAATTGGCTCATGTCGACTGAGTTGTACCCCCAGGCGTTCGAAACGAATAGTCCGGTAGTCTTGGCGATTTTGTTGCCGGGGTAGTTGTGGGATACGTCGTCGTTAGAGTATGACCAGTACCAGGCATGACCTCCCATAATGACGCCACCACCGGAAAGGAGGAAATCCTGGATGTGCTGGTTGTCCTGGTCGTCGTGACCGTTCCAGAACTCGTCGAGAAGGCAGTCTAGCCCCGAGAGGTTGTCAGGGGATATGGAAAGGTGGACTGTGTGTCCTTCGCCCTCAAGTTCATCCTGGAAGTCGTCGAAACCGGCCCCGTAGGCCAAGCCGACATCTGCCTCCTCCCCGCATACCCAGTTCACAGCCCTCAGGGAGAAGGTTGTCTCGTCTGCTCCGCTGCCACCTGTGACCCAGCTCTCATGGCCGTACCCAAGCATCCTGCCCTTACCTACATGGCTCGCCGAGATAACCGGGATATCCGAGGTGTAACCCCCTTCTGCAAATGCTACTGGGAATGCCCACTCGCCTATCGGAAGAACTGGAGAGGGCCAGCCTCCCCAGCTTGTCTGCCCCATTCCATCTAGGAGTTCTGACTGATCGGCCAAGATGTCGTGGACTGCCAACCAGAATGAACTGGAGGAAGAGCCCCCCGTGTTGTTAGCCCATATAGTGTAATGACCCCATCCGGTTCGCTCCGAGGGGACTCCTGAGATTGTCCCATTCGATAGGAGGTTCAGCCCCTGTGGCAAACCAGGTGAAATCTCCCAGGAGTCGATTTCTGGTCCAGAATAATCGGGAGAGAGAGAAATTGACGAGTCTGCCCTCAAAGCCAACTCGTCGAACGGCCATGAAAGGTGAGTGGGTGGGAGGCTGACGGAGATTAGCGATATCTCAGTCGAGTCTCCGCCTCCGGAGTTGTTTGCCCAAATGGTATGGTGGCTCCAGTCTTGCACCATTATCGGGGAACCGCTAATTGAACCGGCCTGATGATCGAACTCGAACCCGCTTGGCAACGGCGGGAAAATCTCCCAAGAGGTCGGGTTTCCGCCTTCCCATGCAGGGAAGATGGTCCCAATGGACTCCCCGACAGACAGTTGGAATTCCGAAATCGGGTACGAAAGGTCCCAAATCGGGAGGTCTATGACAGTGAATGACAGGTGCGTCTCGACCGACCCGGCGGAGTTTGTTGCCCTGATGGAATAGGTGGATGCTTCCTGTAGGATCAGTGCGGCTCCTGAAATATCCCCGTTTTCTCTCAATGTCAAGCCTTCTGGGAGATTGGGGGTGGCTTGCCATTGGGATGGCTCCCCTCCGCTAATTGAAGGGGATATGGAGAATGGTACCCCGTAAGTTAGGATGAACTCCTGGCTCCCGTAATCAAGAGATGACGGGGGAGGGGGAAGGGAAATCACCCGAATTGGTGTGGATGTAGAGCCTCCTGAGTTCTGAGCTGAAATTGTGTGATTGCTGTCCGAGGCAGAGCTAGTAGTTCCGGTAACGGTGCCGTCGGGGAGAATGTCCAACCCGAATGGAAGGGAGGGAGTGGCAGACCAGCTGGACGGTTCGCCCCCGGATACCGATGGTGCGGGCAGGATGCATCCCTCTCCTATTGTGCATTGTAGCAGTTCTTGCGAATAGTGAATTTCCCCGGGTGGGGTTGCGAGCACCTCGATTCGGATTTTCTCAGCCGACTGTCCTGCTGCGTTTGATGCGATGATTGTGAATGCCAAGGAGGTAGCCTCAACGGATGGTGTCCCGGATATTACCCCTGTATCGGGATCCATGGCGAGTCCCGTTGGGAAGGTCGGGTTCACCGCCCAATTACTAGGGGCGTCCCCAACGAAGCTTGGGGTCAGTGGTTGCATCTCTTCACCGACTTCTAGTGAAATGGAGGAGACGCCGAAGTCAAGGAGATCTGGACGAAGCATGGTACGGCAGTAGTCTCCGGCGAAAACCTGGAGAGAGGTGCAGTCGTCCTCGGTGATGACCGGCTCAAAGCAGCCCTCCGTGCTAGGTTCCTCCTGGCAGTTGATTTCAGTTTCCTGCTCTTGCTGGTCCCCGAAAGGGGAGATGCAACCGGGAAGGAGTAGCAAGAGTGAGAGGGCGACAGCGGATAACGGAGCCCCCCTCATGGTGGCGTCTGGACGAGTTCGATTGAATAGGTTGTGGATTCTAATCCAATCCGGGATATGCAGGCCCTGGCTCGAAGCAGTACTGTACTTCCTGGAAACTGCCCTTGAAGTCAGTAACGTCTGACTTTACCGACCCGGGGTCCTCTTTCTCAATCAGGGCTCTTGCGAAGAACCTGGCTACGTCCTGCATTTCATCTGTACCCATTCCCAATCTGGTTAACTCAGGAGTGCCCAGTCTCAATCCACTTGGGGCCAATGCCTTGGTATCCCCAGGAAGCATGTTCATGTTTGTCACTATCCCAGCTCTCTCAAGGGTAGCTGCAGCATCCCTACCAGCACCAGAGTCCACATCCCCGTGGCGGGTGACGACCTGGTGGCTTGCCGTGAATCCTCTTTCCTCGGCGAGTACGTCGAATCCCTCGGAGGACAGAGCCGACCCAAGGGCCTTTGCATTCGAGACTATGTCGGAAGCGTACTTTTCCCCGTACTCCTCGAACTCCGACAGGGCAACGACCTTGCCGGCTACGTGATGCAAGTGGTATGAGGAGCAAACCCCGGGGAATATCCCGCTGTTCAGCCTTCGATGGAGCTTCTCGTCATCCGAGTCTGACAGGACGAATCCACCCTGTGGGCCCGGGAACGTCTTGTGGCTGCTTCCAGTCATTACGTCAGCGCCTTCCCTCAGTGGATCCTGGAACTGGCCTCCAGCGACAAGGCCGAGGACGTGGGCTCCATCGTACATCACCGTAGCACCGACCTCGTGGGCTGCGTCGGCCAGTTCCTCCATCGGAGTCGGGAAGAGGAAGACCGATTGTCCGAATAGGGCGACCTTAGGTTCCGTGTCCCTAATCAGAGAAGCTGCTGCATCCACGTCTGGCTCCATCCTCTCCTCGTCCCAGGGATAGGTGACGAGGTCGAGTCCACGGAGGCCTACTGCTCCCATGCGAGCATGAGAAATGTGTCCGCCATCCGCCGTGGAAACAGCAGTAATCTTGTCTCCGGGCTTTGCTAGGGCCTTCAGGGCTCCCATGTTGGAGTTGGTCCCTGATGTCGATTGTATGTTTGCGAAGCTGCAATCGAAGACCCTCCGAGCGCTGGCTATGCCGATCTCCTCGATCGTGTCGAAGTCGTCGCATCCCTGGTAGTATCTCTTTCCTGGGAGTCCCTCTGCGTAACGCCCATGTAAGTCGGAGTTGCAAGCCCTCCTGACCATTGGGCTCAAGATGTTCTCACTTGCTATCATAGGTAGGCTGTCCCTGTAGTGGGCCCCAGATGCAATTACGGCATCCATGACGCTGTCTGCTTCCTCTCTGTTGCTCATGGCACTGCTGAGGGGGCAAGGCAAATGAGTGTTGGGAATGGGTTTCTTTTGTGGCGCCGACAGCAGGACTCGAACCTGCGACCTGTGGATTAACAGTCCACCGCTCCACCAACTAAGCTATGTCGGCCCGTTCTGCGGCTGGCCCTTACCTTCATCAAAGAATCGGATTACTCCCACTCGATTGTGCCCGGTGGCTTATGGGTTATGTCATATACGACTCGGTTTACCTGTCCCTTCAGTGAGTTTGTGATTTCAGTGCTTATCTTTGCGAGGAGGTCATGTGGTAGTGAGGAGTATCTCGCACTCATTCCATCTAGACTAGTTACAGCCCTTACCACAATCGTCTCCCCATGGACTCGGGTGTCTCCGTGCACTCCTACGCTTCTCACTGGCAGTAGGGCTGCGAAGTACTGCCAAGGAAGTTCACACAGGCCTTGGGATGCTGCATCTCTAATGCTGGTCTCCACTATGTGGCAAGCCTCCCTGCATGATTCAACCCTGTCTGGGGTAACCTCTCCAAGGACCCTTACTGCCAGCCCTGGTCCGGGGAAGGGCTGCCTCTCGCTCGATTTGATGCCCAGTTCCCGGGCAATGGATCTTACCTCATCTTTGTAGAACTCCCTAAGTGGCTCCACAATTATCAGATCTACGTCCTCTGGCAGTCCACCAACGTTGTGGTGGGACTTGATTACGTCCCTCTCCCCGCCACCGGACTCGATCCAGTCAGGAGCAATGGTGCCTTGGACCAGGAACTTCGCCCCGCATCTTCCTTGCTCCTCCTCGAAAACTCGGATGAACTGCTCTCCGATCACCTTTCTCTTGTTCTCGGGGTCAACGACTCCCGAGAGGTTGGAGAAGAATCTCCCCGAGGCGTCGACCACCTGAAGTTCGATCCCCATTTCGGCGAACATCTGTGAGACCTCCTCTGACTCCCCCTTGCGCATAAGACCGGTATCGACGTAGACGCATTGGAGCATGCTTCCCACTGCCTTGTGGGCCAAAACGGCTGCAACCGTGCTGTCTATTCCCCCCGAGCAGGCAATTATTGCCGTGTCGTTAATCTGCGAGCTTAGTGCCTCCACTGCCTCGTCCACAAGGATCTGGGTCTGCAATTTCTCAACCCCTGAGGGACTCGTCATCCGATATCACGGCCCTGGTGCGCGAATCACGCCATTCCACGATCCTCTGAGAAAGGCTCGAGTCGGCTATTGCCAGCATTTGTGATGCTAGAACTCCCGCGTTTTCACCTCTGTCTACTCCGACTGCGGCTACTGGGACCCCGGGGGGCATCTGGGCCACGGATAGGAGGCTGTCGAACGGTACTTTGCCACCAACGGGGACGCCGATCACGGGCAGGTGAGTCATTGAGGCAATGACGCCAGGGAGAGCCGCAGAGAGGCCTGCCATCCCAATGAAGACCTTGCACCCAGAATCGATGGCGCCTGATACGACCTCCTCGAGGAACTTTGGTGCTCGGTGGGCCGAGGCGACCCTGACTTGGTAGGGAACTCCCAGCTCATCGAGGACGTTGGTGCACTTCTCGCACACAGGCATGTCGGACTTCGAGCCTAGTATGATGCATACGTCCATGCGCTTACGGGTGAGATTCGGTTCAAATGCATGCCGTTGGGCGGACCTCTATTCCTCCTCTTGTGGAAATACGAATCTAGTGGGCCATTCCATCCCAACCAATGGAATTGGGGCCGTCAGGATTGAGGATAGAATTGCATCAGAAGACTTGGTCTCGTGAAATGGATCTTGGACGAAACCGGATTTGTGGACGAATGCCATTGAAAGGAAGTCGTCCTTGTCTCTTGAGGTTCCAGATATGACTAACCTGCCTTGTTCGCATTCAACGAGTGCAAGCACTCCTCTTCGCCACTTGTCAGATTTCACCTCCCATGGTTCGGAAAGTCCACCGGACCAGTCTTCTCTCTTCATTGGCAACAAGAACCTAGCTGGGGGGGTTCGCATGGACTCTTGGACAAGGCCAACTGTCCGCATGTATGCGACCCAGAACAAGAGGTACGAGATCCAGCCGATCCTCGAGTCCAGAAGCACATGGAGTGGGAAGAGTGCCGAGGCGAGTGAGAGAGATATCCAGTCGACAGGGAGTGAGAATATTGATCCGTCTGACATGGGCTGGGAGTTCCTGGAGAAAATCAGGGGGAGGAAAATCAAACCCCATGCCAAGGAGAATGAGGACAACGCGAATGCCTGGTCGTTGGGCGTCCTCCCTGGGAAGGCTAGTGGCAATGCTGTCAATAATAGGAAGAATGGCGCCCAAGCTAGGGGCCTAAGCAGAGACCATGCGAGAGGGCGCATTCGTTGACGGACCCAACCGAAATTGCCTATCCTTGGAGTCGAGCTGGTCCATCCCTCCGGTGGGGCCAGCTCACCTGGGCGGAAGTCTGGTGGGAGCCCGTCCCCCATACCCCACCACCTGGGCTCCCCCAGAAGCCAGTGCCTGTCCAGGCTCGCCTCCATGGCCTCCGGAGGGGACGTCGGTATAGTTGGCTTCGCTACCGGCCGGGGAAGCTGTCGCCGGGATGTCGGAGGACGAGGTTCCTAGCGGCCCAGACTTCGTCAACGCGCTTCACAGGAGTGGTATGGGGGGCGCTGGTCACGGTTTCTGGATCTTCCGAGAGCACGGAATGGAGGTCAGAAGCGAACTGGTCCAGTACCTCCTTCGACTCGGTCTCAGTCGGCTCGATCATCAGGCACTCAGGGACAATCTGTGGGAAGTACACTGTGGGGGACATGTAGCCGTAGTCGAGAAGTCTCTTCGCCACGTCCTTTCCAGTGACTCCATTCAGTTCCTTTAGGGGAGCCATGGAAAGGGTGAATTCGTGCATTACAAGATCGGTGTCTGCGCCTTCGGCGGGCATACAGTGAATGCCCTCTGCTGTTTCCTTGTCAGGATTCATGATAATGTGCCTCAAGTAGTTAGAGTTCAGGACAGCGTGCTCGCTCATCATCTCGAGCTCCCTGCCATACCTCCTGTAGAATGCCCACGCCCTGACCACCGCTCCTGCGTTGCCATGCCATTGCTGGACCTTTCCGATGCTGCTCTCGCCGACATCCTCCCAGAAGTACCAGAATCCATCACCGACCCCCTCTGGGTCTTCGGCTCCCTTGGACTTCCTTGCTGCCACGGGAGTAGGCAGGAATCTGGAGAGGTGTTCCCTGACCCCGATTGGACCGCTTCCCGGCCCCCCTCCTCCGTGGGGTTGGCTGAATGTCTTATGCAGGTTGTAATGCACTGCGTCGAAACCCATCCTTCCGGGGTCAGTCTTCCCTATGATTGCATTGAAATTGGCGCCATCGTAGTACATTTGGCCTCCTGCCTCGTGTACTATTCTAGCAGCCTCGGTAATTTCGACCTCGAATAGGCCCAATGTTGACGGGTTGGTGATCATCATTGCAGCCGTGTCATCGCCCACGGCTGCGCTAAGTGCACCTAGGTCGAGTCGCCCGCCCTCGGCACTGGGAATCTCCACGATTTCGTAACCACACATGGAGGCCGAAGCCGGATTAGTCCCATGGGCCGAATCTGGGACTATCACTTTGTCCCGATGCCCCTCGCCGTTGGATCTGTGGTACTCCTGGATGCACCTAATTGCCGTGAACTCGCCCTGGGCCCCGGCAACAGGTTGGAGAGTAACTGAGTCCATGCCCGAGCACTCTGCTAACATCTCCTGCATCTCGAAGAATATCGAAAGTAGACCCTGCAGGTGACTCTCTGGCTGCAGAGGATGGATCCTGTCGATCCCGGGTAGTTGTACAATTTTCTCGTTCAACCGGGGGTTGTGCTTCATAGTGCAGGAACCCAGGGGATAGAAGCCCGTGTCGATTCCGAAGTTCCTATTGGATAGCCAGGTGTAGTGCCTGACAATCTCGGGCTCGCTGGCCCTGGGCCATCCGGGTAGTGCCTTCCTGGAAGCCCCATTCGGAATGGATTTCCTGACCTCGGATTCTTCCAGAATGGGGCTAGGCTGGGACCAGCCTGTTCCCGGCGCTCCTCTGAACGAGAATATGTCGCTCAACCAGACACCTCCTTGGTCCAACTCCGGAGTCCATCGCGAAGTGCGGCGATGTCATCCTCGGAAGTCCTCTCGTCGGCCCCGACCAGGATGCAATCGGACATTCCCTCCCACCAAATTCCAAGGTCCAGGCCCCCAAGCACCCCGTTCGAGTCGAGATGTAGGAGTGCGTCAGAGGCATTTCCTGGAACGCGAATTGCGAATTCCCTGAAGTGACTGGCCCCTGGATTGACTAGATCCACTGAGTCTATTACTGATATCGAGCGCTTTGTTGCCTCCGTTGCGGCTGCGACTCTCAAGGCCAGCCTCTCGAGTCCCTCGGGCCCTAGTAGGGACATGTGGATAGCCCCCATCAACGCTATCAGAGTCTCGTTCGAACAAATGTTGGATGTAGCCCTGTGACGGCGGATGTGCTGCTCACGGGTTGACAGGGTTAGAGTGAATGCAAGATTACCATCCGTGTCCCAGGACTGGCCGACTATCCTCCCTGGCATCTGCCGCAGGTACTTCTCTGTGCACGCGAAAATCCCATAGATTGGCCCGCCGAAAGTGGGACCTATACCAAATGGCTGGCCCTCTCCGACTACCATGTCCGCGCCCCATTTGCCTGGAGGTTCCAGGACTCCCAGAGATACTGCGTCTATTCCCACGATGAGTGATGTTGCATCTCCAATTAGCGATTTGAGTTCGGCAAGTCCAATGTCCACTATTCCCAGGGAATTTGGTTGCTCCACATATACAGCACAAGACCCAGCAGCCGATTCTGCTGAGGGCAACAGCAGATTCCCGGAGTCGTCATGCTCAATTGTCCGTATCTCTATTCCCGCTCCAATCGTGTAGTTCCTGATTACAGACATACGGTGTGGGGGGACTAGGCTCGAGATGTATACGACATCCTTCTGCAACGCCTTCCGGTTGTTTACTCTGACAGCGCAAGTTATTGCCTCGGCGGCTGCTGTGGACGCATCGTACATTGATACGTTCGATATCGGCAGGCCTACAAGCTCGCAAATCATTGTCTGGAACTCCCACATTGCCTGAAGCATGCCCTGGCTTACCTCGGGCTGGTATGGCGTGTATGAGGTGAGGAACTCCCCCCGGGTGGCGAGCATTCCGACGACACTTGGGACGAAGTTCCTCGAGAGTCCGGCAGAAAGGAAGCTCGGGCGGTCATCAAGGGAAACGTTGGCGCCAAGGATCCTCTGGGCATCGGCCCATATTTCCTCTTCTGACTGTGGATCTGGGAGGGGAAGTGGTCCGACCCTCCTAATCCCATCAGGGATGTTCGAGAAGAGGTCATCCATGGATGACATCCCCATTGCTTCGAGCATCTCTTTCTCACGGCCAGCGTTGGGAAGTTGGTCTACCATGGTCCCCCTCGTACCCCCTTGGAATAGAGGAGGGTTTCAATGGTTTGTCAAGGAAGTCTGCTAATAGCAATCGCACACAATTATTACCCCCGTCGTACTACGCCGGCTAATGAAGGTGGCACTTTCGTCTGCTGATGGTTTCGTGGCCCCATACATTGCCGAGATGTTGGGCGACTCTGTAGTCGCCATTCCGGACGATGCTTTATCTGAACCGGGTGCCATAGACGCTCTATTGACTCCTTGCACCGCGCTTATTCACATCAACTCAAGACCTGTCGATACATCTGTTGCTAGGGATGACAGGGGAGCGTATGTGATAATGAGGGAGGCAGCAAGGCCCATACTAGATGCGGTTGACAGGCATGGATCACTTCACCTGATTATCCTGGGGACTCTTAGGGTACACCCCCAATGGGAACCCGGAGAAGATTACTACGGATTCGATTCTACATTGGCCCCTAGGGACGTTGCTGCGGAGGGTCAACTGTGGATAGAGGAAAATGCATTGGAGAGGGCACAGCCAGAGAGGCCGGTTAGCGTAATCAGAGCCTCCAACGTCCAGGGGATTCCACTTTCTGGACCTCCGGGGAACGGAATATTGCACAGATGGGCATTCGAAAGCCAGATGGGCTGGATTAACGTTCCAGGCGACGGGACCCAAGTGAAGGACATGGTACACGTTGAAGACCTGGTCAGAGTGGTAGAATCGGTTCTTTCGGACCCCCCGCCAACTAGGGAGAGTTTCGCGGTGGGTTCAGGGAAGGCGATTCCCATGTCGGACTTGGCCGAGGTATTCAGAGAGAGGACCGGTTGCGAGATCGAGCTTAATCAGAGTGACAGGGAGGAGGTATGGGGTGTCGTAGACGCTTGGTTCCTCGAGGACAGGTGTGGATTCCGCCCTAGCATCAGCCTCGAGGAGATGATTGGAGAGGCATTTGAGGCAGCCGGTCATTGAGACTCTAGTATCAGGCGCTTCCTTACACCGTTCCAGTCCGCTATCGAGACGGTAATCGTTTCCTCGGAGCCAGGACGGTAGCTGGAGGAGTGTGTGGCTGGAAGTCGGATCTCTACCTCCCCCACTCCCTCCACATTTGCAATCAGGGTGTTTCCTCCTCTGAAATCTGCAGATAATCCTATCCCAAATGTCCTCTCAATTGATGTTACCCTGATTGCGACGTCCCCCGAGACCGAAGAAAGCGACTCCTTGAGTTGGTTCCTCTCGCTCAACATCCTTGTGCCTTGGAATGAAGCTGCTGCATGGGCCAGATCAAGGTCTGTGGATGACTGTGAGGCTAGCTCAGGTTCGGGTTCGGGCTCTGGTTGGGGCACGGGCTCGGGTTGGGGCACGGGTTCGGGTTGGGGCACGGGTTCTGGCTCCTGAGCTCTATCAACTGCTTCTATTTGTGGCTGGTAATTCTCAATTGCATTTGATGCAATTGCACCCACAGCACCTATGGCCACTGTTCCTGCTGCCAATGAAGCTGTATCGGAGATTTTGAGATGATCTTGGAGGAATCTGCTCTTGGTTTTCTTGTCCTCCCAGAGTCTCCTTGCAGCGGGCTGAAGGACGAGAGGGAGTTCGTCGACCTTCCTATCAAATGCGGTGTCGGCCATCTTCATCGCCTGATCGGCAGTTATCTCCCCTTCGACAACCTGTCCCGCGAAATAATCCATTGCAAGGTCGATCTCGGTCATTAGCCCGTCCCAACCCTTCATTTTCGCTAGCTCTGCATGAAAATCTCCGTCATCTGAAGGGGTTGTTGTAATTTCCTGATTGAATCCATCGGGAGCGGTAGTGAGTGCCAACTGGCCCGCTCCGACCCACCTCCTTGTTCCAAGAGGGGGGAGTCCATCAGAGGGTGCCCTTGTCCAACCGCCTCTGTACCAATCATTGCTTCCATTCTGGTCCCTGTCATCCAAGTTCCAAGAAATGGAGCTACCTGAATTGAAGTAGTAAATCAGCATCCCGTTTTCGCTCTTGTAACTAGTCTTCCCGTTTATCTGCTTGGAAGGCGAGTAGGTCCCGTTGAAGGACTCGTTCTGATGGCCCGATATGATGATTGAGTCGCCCTCCGCAATAGAGTGTGTTTCCCCTGACTCCACCAGGGATAGGAGTTCGGCCAGCTCTAGGTTTCCTGATGAGTCCTGATCAAGGGCTCCGAAGACCGCATTCACTATTGCATTAGGGGCAACCTGACCAGTGATGGACCTCAATGCATCTTGGAACTCCATTTTGGAAAGGGTCCCGTCCCCACTGGCGTCGAACTTCGTGAATAGGGTCTCAGCGGTATAACCCCTCTCGCTCAATATGTTCTGAAGATTCTTGATTGCGATTGCTTCTATGTTGGCCTTCATGTAAACACCCAATCCACATCTGGAAGGGCATAGGACATGAGTGTTGTCG
>JASMLH010000011.1 GCA_030748775.1 Candidatus Thalassarchaeaceae archaeon
GAACCAGGGTCTATTGCTCCCAAAGCAACAAGCATAGACCAGACTAACCCACAGGCCCCGACCAAGGGGCCGACGCGGCAATCATGAAGTTTGCTGGAGCCAACTCCACGTGTCGGCCCCCTCCCTGAGGAGCCTTCCCTCGAACTCTGCCTGACCGATGAGCTTCTCGGCGGAAGTCTCCGAGATTTCCATCCTGTCCAGTACCCGGGACAGAGACTTCAGGGTCAATTGGCCATCGTCGCCAGTAGCCTCCCTCATCGCGCCAATTAGCCTGGATGGGTGGGCATTCGAGGAGGACGATTTCTGACTGCGTCGATTGTACGATGACAGCTTACCACTGATATCCTTGGCAATCTCCTTTGGCATGTTTGATATCGCCACTGCTTCTGATAGGGACTGCGGGTCATCGAAGTTCTTCAAGACTCGGGATTTCGGAGAGCCACATCTGGAGCATGTCATAGACGAGTTGCTCATCGTACCAAACGAGTGGCCGCACTCGCACCTGTTTAGAGCCCATTTGGCCATATCGAACGATTAGATTGGTGGTTCTTGACTTTGTCGGGATTCGGAACATTTGATTCCGCTAGGCTCTTCGAACGACTGATACACGTGACCGCAGATAGAAGCATACTTCAGCCTAGGACCGGTATCGCCATAGTCATCCTCCTGTCGATATTATTACTATCAGGCGCATGGATATTGGACGAGGGTGCCATAACCAACGAGGTATGGGGGCTTCTCCTCGTCGTTCCGCTCACCATTGTCGTTGTAGTTTCTATAGGTAATAGGGGAAGTGGACCTTCGGAAAGCTCACTATCTGATGATTGGGACGATGAGCCAAAAGAATGGGAAGGCGTTGATGTCGGGGACCCTGAAGAGTCTGGTTTCGACGTTCCAGTGCTATGACTAGCGTAGCCGTAGTGTTTCAAGATTAGCTGGAGCATAAGTCTGAACCTTGAACCTCTCGCGTAGTCCCATTCTGAAGGCATTGCATGTCTGTGGATCTCCATGGTGGCAGATGATCTTGCGAGGAGTGGGATTCAGCGCAGTGACGTAGTCCATTAGCTGGTTTCTATCCGAGTGGCCGCTGAATCCATCGATAATCACCATGTTGCAATTAACATCGAGCATCAGTGTCTGTCCGCGGTCCATTAGAGGAACGTGCGAGTGCCCCTCCTGGAGCCTTCTCCCTAGTGTCCCGGAAGCCTGGTAGCCGACGAAGCAAAGTGTGTTTCCGGGTTCAGGGGCCCAGTGCTTCAGATACTCAATTATCGGTCCGCCAGTCATCATTCCGCTTGTGGCTAGCACGATGCAAGGATTCGGATCTAGAAGGATGGACTCGCGTAGTTCTCTTGAGTCGACCTGCTTGAACCAAGGGGAGTTGAAGGGGTTCTCGGCACCTCCCTTGAGCATCTTCTTCTTCAGCTCCCTGTTGAGGAAGTTCGGATGACTGGAGTGGATCGCACTAGCCTCGCTAATCATCCCATCCAGCCAAACAGAAACCGGTGGAACGCGCTCTGACTTGAACAGTTCATCTATGGCGAGCATGACCTCCTGGGACCTCCCAACGGCGAAAACGGGGCAGAACAGCTTGCCTTTGCGGTTTAACGTGTCAGCTACAAGATCCTGGAGCTCCTGGCTCGCTTGTTGTCGCGTCGGCTGAATGCTCTGGGGCCCACCATATGTGGATTCGATCACCAGGGTATCGACCTTGGGGAACCTAACTGTAGCCGCATCGAATAGCCATGACTTCTCGTACTTGATATCGCCAGAGAATAGAAGCTTGTGCTCCGACTTCCCCTCCCCCACCTGGAGGTAAACGCTAGATGACCCGAGGATGTGCCCTGCGTTCTCCATCGTCATCTTAACATCGGGTGCTATGTCGGTCTTGTCCCCCCAATTTACATCTACAACGTGCTTGATGCACTCCTGTATGTCTGCCTTCGAATATGGCGGGTCGCGTCCTTCTGCCTGTGAGACCTTGATGTAATCAATCTGCAGCAGTGTCATCAGATCCCTTGTTGGTGGGGTACAATACACGGGTCCCTTGTATCCGTATCTGAATAGAACTGGGAGCATTCCAATGTGATCAACGTGGGCATGCGTAATCACTACTGCATCCAGGTTATCGAGAGGCAGCATCTCTGGGGCTGCGAAGAAGGGCTGGGTCTCGTTTGGATTGTTTGTGGGATTCGCACCGACATCGATTAGGACCTTCGACTCGTTAGTAGTAACGAGGTGCATTGCACGGCCGACCTCCCTGTATGAGCCGAGGGCGGTAATCCTAGCCCAGGATTCACCGGGCCTCTTCTGTCGGTATATTCGAGTGCCGAATTTCCGCAGGAGTGCACGCCGATCATCGGCCATCTCCTTTCTGTACCTCCTGATGTCGTGTTGTGTCCTACTTTCTCGAGCGGGGGCTCGCTCGACCTTTACTAGCCATCCAATCTCGTCACGCAGCGATGTAACGTTGACTCCCTTTGGGCCGACTGCAGATGCTGGGTCGTCACACTCGAGAATTACCTCCGAAAGTGCTGGATCCAACCAGACATTCCTGACTTGTGCTTCAGGGGGAATTAGACGATTCACTGCATCGTGTACTTCTGCTTCGCTAGATAGCAAATCTTTGTTTGGACGGATAACGACACGTCGTTTTATCGTCTTGGCAATTCGAACTGTCAGGCTGTCGCCGCTCCCGGAGAAGTCCCGGGGTTGGTTGGTAATTATCGCAATCGAGCCTGCTTCCAACTCCACTTCGTAATCTATACCCTCCGGTATCAGAGATGCAACCTTCTTCTTTATCTCAGGCAGAGTCAGTCTCATTGAATACCTCAAGCTCCCGCATCTAGAACCAAGTGGCACTAGGCCGGGAATATGTTCAAAGTTTGGAAAGTAGATCTTCTAC
This sequence comes from Candidatus Thalassarchaeaceae archaeon, assembly GCA_030748775.1. GTDB lineage: Archaea > Thermoplasmatota > Poseidoniia > Poseidoniales > Thalassarchaeaceae > UBA36. The sequence continues at coordinate 2,906 of JASMLH010000011.1, forward strand.
TTCCTCTTCAGATAGCTGCTGGAAGCCGGATTCGGGTGTAATGACGGCCAAATCCATTCCATTACCGCTCGCGGCGTCTCTCTGGGCCGAAGCCAATAGTGACTTAGCGGCCAATGCTAGTGCTTGATCACGGTTCATTCCGTCCTTGAATTGGTCCTCTAGCACACCGTACATGAAAGGGCTCCCAGAACCAGTTGCGCAGTACACATCTGGAATCGAGCCCCCAGCTGAGTCTATGCTGTATACGCTGGGTCCGGATGAGTCTACTCCAACAATCAATAGTTGCACATAATGGGGCCTGCCAGACAAAATGTTCGCAGTAAGAGTCGCGGCCCCCTTGACGGTCATGTGTTGATTTCTCTTAAGCTCGAATAGCCGCAACTCCGCCGCTAGCATTCGCGACAGAGACTGGGCATGGCCTACTAGACCAGCAGTAGTGAGGGCGACATTGTCTGAAATACGGAACAGTTTCTGAACCGATTTGTTTGCTATGAAATGACCCATTGTTGCCCTGTGATCGGCACCGACAACAACCCCGCCGTTGTATGTTATTCCAACGGTACTTGTACCAGTCTTTATTGCGTCTGTAGTCGCGTCCATTTGAATCACCGGCGGAGAGGCCGAGTGATAGTAACTCGAAATCGCCCCCTTATCAATGCGACGGGGCAGGGGGCTTGTTATTACCCCAATCAATAGCGCTTATTGGCCTCTCGGAAAGGCAGATGTTATCAAGGCACATTGCCGGGTTCCAAAACGTGAAATCTGGAGATTCTGGACCGAAGTGGGTCGAGATGCCTAGTGTATCGGGGACTTCCTCTGGGAACATTGATGCAGGTGAGAACTACCATGACCTTGGGATTCAGTACCCCGATGCGCCGATACCCCGGACACAGAGTGATGTTATTGTCCGCAGAGCGGTGTTGGATGACATTAGTGGAACTGGGGATTTGATGAATTGGGTATCAGATGGAGATATTGTGATCGTCGAAATGTCGGATTTGCTAAGCAGGGACATGGAGCTACAGTTGGCCGTCTCTAACATCCAGGAATTTGTTGAAGGGGACATCTGCGGACAGGTCGTCAGACTGGGTAGCTCAAGGCTTCTCCTACTTCCGTCCACATTCGATAGTGCCAGAATTCAATGAGGTCTATCATGGAAAGCACAATTGGGATTCCGTGCCAGCAATGCTCTACAGAAGGCATCACCATGCTTACTTCGAGCTCCGAAATTCCTTACTTTGGAGAGTACACACAGATTACACTATGTTGTGATAACTGCGGATGGAAGCATACTGACTTCATCCCCTCAGAGGGAGTACTGCCAGGATTCTGGTCTCTTGAAATTGACGAGTCAGATAAATTGGATGCCAGAGTGGTAAGATCATCATCATGTACGGTAAGGATACCGGAGGTTGAGATAGAGGTTTTTCCGGGAAGCTCATCGAGTGGTTTCATCACTAATATCGAGGGTCTGATCAATCGATTCATCGATGCTATTGGTACCATTGTTAGGGGCGCTAATGGAGATCCTGACGACGACGGTGAGGAAGAAGCTTTGGCATTGCTGGAGAAGCTGGATAATGTAAAATCTGGATTGGAATCTGTAACAATAGAATTGCTCGATCCAAGAGGAAGGAGTCAGATTGTGCATGACCAAGCAGACAGGAGGGAGCTTGAACAAGACGAGGCAGACGCCCTGCAAATTGGATTCGATATTCCGATCACCGAACAACCCTAGATGGCATCTGATGCAAGGAACTCATCCAGGCGACCCTCCCACTGGTCTCTTTTGTCTTTTAGCTCATTGAGCCATTCAGTTGCTCTGTCAATGCATATTTGTTTTATGTCTCCAGCAAGAAGTCGGCCACTCTGGTAGTCCCTACGGACGTCCTCGAGAATATTGTCGTCATTCTCGAAAAAGAATTGAAGGTACTGGAATGCTACATCCTTTGATGTGTCCCCACCTTGCCTACGGTGCTCCTCGACCGTAGGCTGCCCGCCACTCAAAGCACGTTTCACTTTCTTGCTCATTTCATCAATCCCGTCATCCATAAATATCGTAGTTTCTGGTTTTGAAGATGACATCTTGTCGCCGTTCATACCTACGGCGAACCTGTGGTATGTAGAGCATGGTGGCATCAGACCCAAGCCACCCATCGACCTCTCAATGCCTAGCATCACCGTCCTTATCTTGTAACGGTCTGATTTGGTGGCGCCCGGGATTTCCATAGTTCCGTGCTTAGGATTACATAGAATGTCAGAAAATCCGATATCGCGTAGTCCCTGTTCCATTGTGCTGAATACAGAGTCCCTGGCTGCCTTGTCTATACGGCCATTGGCCATCACCCCGAACTCTGCAGAGTTGTCATCCTGTACAGAGAGGGCAACAGTTAGGCCACCAGACTTTCGAGATTTGACATTGAACCAGTTGGTCTTCTGGGTGATATCCCTGGTTAGCCGGATATGGGGGTCTTGATCGACGCCCACTGGGACGACGATTGGCCTTAGTCCTCCGAACTCATCCATCTGTGGGTGAACGATGTCCCCTACCTGCACTAATGGTGCCTGTACGTGGGCCAAATTAGTCTCGCCGGCAAAGCCGTATATCGCTTCGAACTCTGACAAGTTGGTCCGGCGACCAAGAGTGAAGGCGAGCCTCTGTACAGCTGGCCTGGAACTCTGGAAATAGACGTTGGTAGAGGTCGGATCGAGTCCCATAGCAGCGTAGTTGTGTACATATTCGTTAATTGCTGTCTCTCTACCCTTGCCCAGAGATGTCCCCCTAGTGGCGAGTGCTTCTAAGTCTGCTACCGTTACTGTGATGTCGGCACCCTGCTGCTGAAACCACTTCACCTGCTCAATAACCATGCTGTGTCCAAGGTGCATCCGACCGCTAGGCATTAGTCCGGTGAGAACACCAAATGGTTCGGAGCGCTCGATGCAACCGACTACTACGTCAAGGTCCCTGTGGGCGAATACAATACCCCGCCTATGCAGCATACCGGGATTTGGCAAGACATTTGGGTCAACGGTTCCTAGGCCAAACTGCTCTATAATCCTACCATAGTCGGTAGATTGGTCCGACGACCAAGGGTCGATGCGGGACTCATTTGCCATGTCATTCGCCTTGCTAACCACCCAATCAAGGCATCGCATGAAAATGTGGGAATATTTGCGAACCGCTATACAAATAGGAATGGCGCGTTCGCCGTGCCATGGCAGCGATTCACTGCTTCGGAGTTGGATTGGTCGGGTCATACGTTGCAAAGAGGCTGGCTCAAGCAGGACACGATGTGCACGCATATGACCCCCAGCCGAATAGAGTCATGGGGATTCCCGGAATTGAGATCCACCATCTCGGGCCAGATGAAGATCCCGTAGAAGTAATGGTCAGAGATTGTCATGCTCATGACCGGTACGCAATTGACATCGTAGTAAACATGCTTCCTGGTTCAATAGGCCACTCTAGCACAACGGCACTGGCAGAGTCTCCATGGAGAACAATCGACTTGAGTTTCAGTGAATTCACCCCAGATAGGGACGACCAGAAGGCTCGGGACTATGGGGCATCAATCCTATGGGATGTTGGCATTGCTCCGGGACTATCCAACATGCTACTATCGGTAGCGTATCGAGATTTTGGGCCACTAATGAAGGCAGAAGTCAGAGTTGGAGGTAACCCCACTGTCCCTACTGGGGGGTGGAACTACATGGCTCCATTTTCTCCAATAGATGTTATTGCTGAGTATACTAGGCCTGCTAGGGTAATCAGGAACTCTGACGAGGTAACATTGCCCGCTCTATCGGAGAGGCACATCATTGAAGTTCCTGAGAAAGGAGAAATGGAGGCTTTCCTTACTGATGGGCTTAGGAGTCTATTGAATTCCATCCCTGCCCTTGAAATGTCTGAATACACAGTTAGGTGGCCGGGACACATCCAGATGTTCATAGACAAACGTGACTCTGGGATTCTTGACGAGGTGGACCTAGAGTCAGAGTGGCAATATGACCCGGAAACACCCGAGTTCACTTGGATGGAGGTTATGGCTGAAGCTTTAGACGGAAGGAGAGTCAGATGGACAGTACAGGACCACGGAAGCGATGACGGGCATTCAATGGCTAGGTGTACAGGACTTGTGACTTATTGTTGCATTATTGAATGGATTGAGGATCCTGACATGCTGCCACCCGGGGTGCACGCGCCAGAATCTCTTCCACCAGAAGTGATTTCCAGAATTATCGATATGCTGTCCGATGAAGGGGTAGAGATTATTGGGCCCGTGAATAGTAATTCATGAGGTCCTATCGCTGGTATCTGACCTTAGGATGAAATAGACTGAAACAGGAACAGCAATCAGAACCGTCGCAGCAAGGAATGGTAGTTCCCAACCCACAGCCTCTGATTTGGGCCTCTCTAGTAGCCATGTGAACCTTAGGTCAGATTTCTGGAAGTCTGAGGACCACTGGAAGAGGTTAGTTGTGTGATGACCAACGATTGTCACGGAATGATGGAGCCCATTGAATGTGGACATCGGTGAGGATTTTACGGATTCTATACTATTTTCTAGAGTGACAGTGACTGTCGTTCCTCTAGCCATAGTGAGGAGAATGCCCCCGTCGATATTCCTCCAACCTACCGTCAGGTTCCTCTCTGAGTCAGAAATCTGTGCGAGGGTGCCACCATCGGAGTCAATTACGCCCAATACCTCTGAGTCGAATTGGATACTTACGGTACCTGGCACATTCCACGTTTCCAATTCAGCCAATGAAATGGCAATCTCATTCCCTTGTAGTGATATTGAGTCGTTAGCATGATTGCTGGAAATGCCGTGATGATGCCATTCCCCCCAGGTTGTTAGCCACACGTCCTGCTGCTCTAGCCATGATATCAGATCCTTGTCCTCCCTGATACGTAGATCGTCAACACGGGCTCTCCAGTAGATGCTGACAATGGTGTCCTCCTCGATCGATTCTAGGAGAGCTTTGTCTGAGGCACCCTTCTCCAGGCTAGCCCCGTTTCTATGCATCATGACCACGTCATACGAAGGCCCAGTCAACCGATCCCCCACGATCTCAAAGCCCGCACTGATTAATGAGTTCGAAGTATTTTGATCCAGTGATTCTCCCTCAATTCCAAACGATATCGGCCTTTCCCCCCATCTTGATGATGATGTAATGCCATTGACATAGTCGCTGCAGGCCTGAATAACCCAATTCTCATCCACTGTATTGACGCCCTCGTAGCCATGGCATCCAAATTCGTCTCCGTGTTCTAGACGCTCTGGACCGATGATGTTAGAAATCCAACTGTCAGACTCCCACTCCCCAATTGCCGAAGGAGCTAGCATTGGCAGGGCAAACAAAACAAAGACCGCGAAAGCTACACCTCTGCCTGCCATGTTCATGTCTCGAAGCTCCGAATATTCAACATTTTCAACTGGAAAATATGAAACAGATGCTCATAGACCGAGAACTGTGGGGCAAGCAGAGACGCCGATGGGCGAGATTTCGGGCTTTGTTACCCTCGAGGGCACTGGGGAACCGTTCAAGACGCCCCTGATTTATCGATTCCTGGAAAAGTTTCTCCCGGCCGTCCTAAGGAGCATAACTAATGTTCACATTTCCGGACTTTCCAAGGTTCCACGAACAGGTGCTGCAATTTTCGCAGGTAATCACCTTTCAAACCTGGACCCGTTCATCAAGATCATGGCCGCCCAGAGACCAATTCACTTCCTAGCCAAGGAAGGGCACTTCGAGAAGCAACCCAATCGATTCGTAATGATCAGTACTGGGCAGATTGAGACATTTAGAGAATCAGGAGGAAAAGACGCATTGGCAAGAGCGGTAGATGTTCTTCATTCTGGTGGGTGCTTGGGAGTTTTCCCCGAGGGAACTAGGTCCAGAAGGGAGTCCCCCCCGTTCCTGCAGGAAGGAAAGACGGGCGTGGCCAGATTGGCTGCCAGATTCCCAGACGTCCCCGTTGTTCCTGTAATTCTGGATATTGGAGCAAGAAGTTTCATGCCCCCTGGGACAATTCTCCCTAGGCCGTGGAAGAAGATTCGAGTCGTAGTTGATGACCCTATTACATTCAATGATTGGGTTCGTAACGAGGAAGGTGGAGGTCTCGGCAATAGTCGGATTGATGAAATATTTTCCATGGATCCTGAAACTAGAGATGAGGAAATGAGGGCCCTCTATAGGAAATTTACAGACCAGCTAATTGAGACTCTACGTGCAAGGGGAGCTCCATAGAGCGAATCCTTCATGGGCCATCTACCATGACATCGGCTAGCCATGCTGCAGTATCTCGACTTCCTTCGCAGAATCCTTGATGAGGGCGAGGAGAAGCATGACAGGACTGGCACTGGTACAATCTCTATTTTCGGCCACCAAATGAGGTTTGATTTTTCTAGAGGATTTCCCGCTGTCACAACCAAGAAAGTGCATTGGCCTAGCGTAATTCACGAATTGCTCTGGTTTCTTTCGGGGGAGACTAATGTTAGGTACCTCCAAGATAACAATGTCAGAATTTGGAACGAATGGGCGGATGAGAATGGCGACCTTGGGCCAGTCTACGGTAAGCAGTGGCGAAAGTGGTCAGCCAACGATGGGCGGGTAATCGATCAGGTTGAGAATGCAATCGAGATGATACGTGATAATCCCTCTAGCCGTAGGATTATCGTCTCTGCATGGAATGTTGGTGAATTGGAAGAAATGGCCCTGATGCCATGCCATGCGTTCTTCCAATTCTACGTTAATGATGGCAAACTTTCCTGCCAACTTTACCAGAGGAGTGCCGATGCTTTCCTGGGTGTGCCATTCAACATTTCCTCATACAGCCTACTTACATGCATGGTGGCCCAGATTTGCAATCTCGAACCGGGGGAATTCATATGGACAGGAGGGGATTGTCACCTGTACCTAAATCACATTGAGCAAGCAAAACTGCAAATTTCCCGAAACCCATTAGATTTGCCAACATTGAGGCTTAATACAGATATTGCCACAATTGACGGGTTTACCTACGGCGATATTGAGATTTGTGATTACGAGCACCACCCTCATATCTCCGCCCCAATCTCGGTATAGTGAGCACATGAAGATGGCAATGATCGTCGCGATGGACAATGGCGGTTCTATAGGCAAGGGGAATGGGCTTCCCTGGAGGCTAGCTAGTGACATGGCTCGCTTCAAGAAGCTGACAGAGGGCGACGGGTTCAATTCGGTAATTATGGGCAGAAAGACATGGGACTCCCTCCCTGACTCTTTTCGCCCGCTGCCAGAAAGGACCAACATTGTCCTATCGAGAGATACCGGCTGGACTGCAGAAGGTGCGGAGACTGCATTGTATATCGGACGGGCAATCGAGTTAGCTTTCGCAGAGGGTTCCGATGAGTGCTGGATAATTGGAGGTTCACAGATTTACTCTATGTTCATCGACCGGGTTGATGAGATTCATGTCACTGAAGTCCATACAAGTGGGAGCGGAGACGTCTATTTTCCTGAATGGGACAGGAGTGGATGGAGTCAGGACGAAATTGAGTCTGTGGGACCCGATGAAGGGAACGAGTTCGCTTCGACGTACTCAGTTTGGACCAGAGCATGACAAACTGTCATCTAACTCGTGAGCCCGGGCTTATCGTTCCTTCGGGAGTAAGGACTCGAACGTTTCCATCCTCGTCATCAGCAGCAAGAATCATTCCCTCGGACATTATTCCTCGGAGCTTTCGGGGCTCTAGGTTAGCCACGAATACGACCTCTAGCCCGACCAGTTCTGAGGGCTCGTAATGGCCCTTCAATCCGGCACATACAGTCCTAGTTGAGTCTGGTCCGTCCTCTATTGTAATTACGAATAGTTTGTCTGCATTGGGATGGTCATCGACGGAAACAATCCTACCGGTCCTCATCTCAACCTTCATGAAATCATCGAAGTCGATGTAACCGCCCCCGTCATCGGGACCCTGTTCAGCGTCATTGTCCTTACTGTCAACGAGAGAGGCCTCTCTATCAAGAATCTCCTCCAGATCTAGCCTAGAGAATAGTGGCTGTGGCTTTTCTGGGTTCCATGAAAGTGATGATTCCGTTTCCATGGAGTCGTCCCATAGAACTAGGTCTATCTCTGACTCGTTTCCTAGCATATGCCAAAGCCTGTCAGACGAGAATGGGATGAATGGCCTCATGCATACCGCTAGACATGAGCAAATTCTCCATGACAACGCAAGGGAAGACATGGATGCGCTCCTCTCACTAGATTCTTCCTCATTGATGTACTTCCATGGAGCGGATTCCTGAAGCAATGAGTTGCCAATCTGGGCTATACCCATAATGCTACGGAGTGCCTCCTTGAATCTCTGCTTCTCCATGGATTCAATCGCACTCGAAACCTGCTGCCTGACCTCTCTGACCGTCTCGCTGTGATCAGAAGTTCCATCATAGTCGGACAGGGGGTTTCTACCATCGGAATGGAGCCTGTGAGAAAGTGTCATCACCCTATGGACGAAGTTCCCATATGTCCCAATCAGTTCGTTGTTGACCCTGTCGACGTACTCGTCCCATCTGAAATCTGTGTCGTGAGTCTCGGGCATGTTGATTGACAGGTAGTATCGTAGTGAGTCCGCATCATACTGCTCAAGATATGATGGAAGCCATACTGCATGCCTCCTACTTTTGCTGAACTGTCCGCCCTGTAACATCAGATATTCGTTGGCGGAAACATTGTCCTCCAGAATCATATCCCCTGGAGCTGGTTTTGAGGAGACGCCCGTACGTCCCTCTGGAGAGTTCAGACCCATTATTATTGCAGGCCAAATTATCGTGTGGAAAGGGATGTTGTCTTTCCCCATGAAGTAGATATGTCGAGCCCGAGAGCCATCCTCTGACACCCTCCACCAATTGTGCCAAGCATCGGCCCCATCAGGATGGCCTGCAGTAGAAGCATATCTACTGGCCCAAATCCTTGCGCACGAATAGTATCCCTGCACTGCCTCGAACCATACGTATACCCTCTTGGAAACCCATTCTTCACCATCCAAGGGTATCTCAATGCCCCAGTCAATGTCCCTGGTTACAGCCCTAGAACGAAGACCCATATCGAGCCAATTCTTGGACATGGCACGGACATTGGGCTTCCAAACGCCCTGCCTCTCGGCTGAATGGTCCTCAAGTTGGCTCTGGAAGTCATTCAGACGGAGAAAATAGTGGTCGGTGTCTCGAACCTCGATTTCCGCACCCTCGTCTAGCTTTGATCGGGGGTTGACAAGCTCATGGGCCTCATATGTGGAGCCACATGAGTCGCATTGGTCCCCTCTAGCTCCCTCTGAAGAGCATGAGGGGCAATCCCCTTCCACATATCTATCTGGCAGGAATCGTACATTTCCATCATTTGATACTGAGCAATACTGCTGCATAGTTTTCCTCTCTAGGAAGCCCGATTCGAGTAGCTGCGTGAAGACCTCCTGGACAATTTCCTTGTGAAGAGGATCTGAAGTCCGGTTATACAGTGCCCCACCGAACTCCGGCCCCCTGGGGTCAACTGGATTTACCCAAGAGCATCCTAGATCAGCCAGTGCTTGGGTGTTAATCTCGTGAAATTTGTCAACTACTTCCTGAGGATGTACCCCCATCTGCTCTGCAGTTAGTGTGATTGGTGTGCCATGCTCGTCAGAGCCGCTACACATCAGTACACGACGTCCTCTAGCCCTTTCATACCTATATTGGATATCGGCGGGAAGGCAGTTTCCAGCCACGTGGCCTAGGTGTAGGGGGCCATTCGCATATGGCCAAGCCATGAAAATTGCCACATGCTCCATGTCTTACCGCCTTCCTTCCGTCAAGTTAGATATTTATGTCATGTTCGCCCGCGACTGGACGGAGCCAATCGTTGTGGAAATCCTAAATGGCGTTTTCTCTAGCTACTCAACGGGCTTCGAGGGGCATCCGAATTGACTGAAGTTGACTACACCTTGATGATTGCATACGCCGTTCTGGCGTTAGGTGCGTCATTTCTATGTAGTATTCTTGAAGCAGTACTACTATCCACGTCACATGGGCATATCGTTGCACTGAAAGATACTCACAAGAAGGCCAGCACAACATGGTCTAGTTGGAAAGAAGACCCGGAAAGGCCCCTCACTGCAATTCTCACTCTGAATACAATCGCACATACCGTGGGGGCCCTTGGAGTCGGTACCGAGGTAGAGAACAACTTCGAGGGGCAGTATGTAGTCGCGGGTTCTGCTGCAATCCTCACGATTGCCATACTACTTCTGAGCGAAATTTTGCCCAAAACGATTGGAGCTCTGTATTGGAGGCAGCTCACGGTCCCTTCATACCACGTCCTGAAGGGCATGATGTGGACTCTCTGGCCAATAGTGGTGATTATTGAGATGATGAGAGCCCCGTTCCCCCATGTTGAGACCGAAACTGTGACCAGGAACGAGCTCTCTGTGCTGGCAGACATTGCCGAGGAGTCCGACGTCATAGAAGAGGACGAGGAGGCCGTAATTCAAAATCTCCTGAGGCTGAGGGAAATCACGGTCGCAGAGATTATGACCCCGAGGGTCGTGATGACCACCGTCGATGCGAATGATTCTGTCAGGGACATTTTGGATAGGATCCCAATCATGATCCACGGAAGGATGCCAGTATCAAGGGGTAACGTCGATGACATGATTGGACTGGTTCTGAGAAGTGAGATACTGAGAAGGGCAGCAGACGACGATTTCGATGTCAAAATGGGCGAGTTGTCGAGGGAGATCCTGTCATGTAGCGTAGATACCTCTGTTGACAGGGCCCTAGACATACTACTCGAGAACAAGGAGCAGTTGCTCGTTGCTAAGGACCAATTCGGTGGTACTGCTGGACTGGTATCCATGGAAGACATAATCGAAACACTGCTGGGGGTCGAGATTGTTGATGAGTCCGATCAGGATGCTATCGATGACGGAGTCCTCCACGAGGATATGAGGGAGCTCGCCAAGAGAAGGTTCGACTCCGATTCAGAGTGAATAGTGTCACTAGCCTTGACTCAGATAATCTTGGCTGCGGTGGTGAATACCCTAGAATCGGGGTAGTCTGAGCAGTATTGGTACGCATAAGTGGTACGAACAGTGCCCGATGGGACTACGAGGAACTCCCCGGGCGACAACCACGGATTGTCGACTAGGGGGCGTTCGATGGCGCGCCTTGCTTCCTGGAATTCCAGCCCGATATCCTTTGAATGGCACCATGTTTCCTCGGGAGCGTCGTAGAGGACTTGTTC
>JASMLH010000012.1 GCA_030748775.1 Candidatus Thalassarchaeaceae archaeon
CACAATGACTCGATTACTTCCAGGTTTCATCCCGATGATGAGGAGATGGAGTTCCTCGCTGGGGAAGGCGAGGTGTTCTCTGTCTTTGCCCTAGTGCCTGGCAAAGTCTGGATTTCAGGGGCCAGGTGGGATATCCAAGGAGAACACTTGGGGATGTCTACAAGGGGGATGAACAACGAGGGTTCGGGTGGGATTGTCTCACTAAGGAGCGAAGGGGTTCTGGCAGTTATTCGGCCCAGGTGACTATTCCTCTTCAGGAGATGCTTTCTTGGCTAGCATCAGCGCTATCGGACGGGTCCTCTCATCTCCTTCAAGGGCGATACGTGCAATTATCATTATAGGAACTCCAATAATTGCACCCGAAATACCCCATACAGAATATGATAACATCACTGTCATCAGCAGGACTAGTGGGGAAATTCCCAGTCTTTGGCCCGAAAGATTGGGCTCAATAATTGAGCCGAAGAGCTGTTGATTCCCGATCATGAGCGCACCTAGGACCATCGCCTCAATTGGGTCAAGAACAATCAGAGCGATTGCTAGCGGAGGGATGGTAGCCAACAGTGCACCTAGAACCGGGATGAAGTCCAATAGGAAACACAAGGTTCCGAATAAAAACCAGCCTGGGATGCCCATGAACCACAGCATGAACCCCAAAACAATGGCCTGACCTGCACTGCAGGTTGCCTTGGAAATGACGTACGTAGAAATTGACTCAGATGAATCTGAGACTATTTTCTCAACCCTCTGGTAAGAATCTGGGAAGGCTGCCTTGAATCTTCCTGGGATACTCTTCTCCTCTAGGATGATGAATACGACAAATATGGCCACGGTCACTAGAGTAGTCATGAATTGGGCAGCATCCGCAAGGATTCCAGTGGCGAATGTCTCTATATTCTCTGGATTTAGCAAGTCTTCGATCCTATTGTCCTGGAATATCTTCTCCAATCCATAAAGTTCTGAGTTTGCTAGATTGTCCCATTTCTCGTCAAATTGGTCAATTAGCCCCCCTTCCTTGTTCGTCTCATCTATGAAATCTGAAAGGTTGTTGTAGAGTAGAATGGATATTAGATACGCCACAAATGAGCCCATAGAGAGAATAATTGCATATGCGAGGAGGGGAAACTTGCGTACTATCTCTATCTTCTCGAGAAGATAGTTTTCTGGAGCCCTAATTAAGAAGTAAATGAGAATCGCTATTGCCAGGGGCATTAGGATCTCCTTGAGGTGGACCAGCGCGAGATAAGAGACTAGAGTCACAATAGAGAAGCTCGCTGCTGCGGTAGTCTTTGAGCGAGAAGAATATGACTGGCCCTCTGGCATGGTTCTGCGGACGAGGCTGTAGCAATCAAGAGTTTCCCCGTCACATTGCGCTGGCTATGGCACGTTGATATACGGCAAGGAATGAGGTGGCATTTCCTTCCAAGGTGTACCGCTCCAAGACTCGTCTTCTTCCCTCCATTCCCTTTGAGTCGAGAATTTCCTTGGAGGAAATCTCCTGTAATATTGCATTTGACATTGAATCCACATCCCCCACTTCGAACAAAGCTCCGACGCTGCTGTCAACCATCTCAGGAAGCGGTCCATGGTCAACTGTCACCACCGGAGTTCCAGATGCCATAGATTCCAGTGGTATCAAGCCCTGTCCTTCGTATACCGAAGGGAAAACCGTCAGGTCAGAGCAGCGATATAGCTCAGCCAAATCGGAGAATGGCAAACTAGGCTCTATAGATACCTGATTTCCAACACCCATTCGTTTTGCCAGACTAAGCAATTTACTCTTGAGGCTCCCTCTCCCCACTATTACGAGATGGGCCTTGACCTCCGTGGAGTTTACTCTTTTGAGGCTTCTAATTAGTTGTCCATGTCCCTTCCTAGCAGCCAGCCTCCCCACAGCGAGCAGAAGGACCGAGTCTTCAGTGACCCCATACCTTTCTCGAATCTTGTTGCACTTGTGGATTGAGTCCTCACTATCCCTATGCAATGGTGTGAATGTATTGGTATCGACCCCCCAGTGGATTATCTGGCAGTCCCAGCCGCTGGGAGGATCATACCTGCTGATGATATCGTCCTTTGTGGCCATGGAATTAGGGACCACAACTGCGGAGTGACGCAGTGCGTATTTCTCGAATCTTGAGTAGCGCCCGGCTAGATATCTGATTGCAATGTCATTCGGGTTCGACCATACTGCCGGCTCACCAAGCCTAGCTGCCATGATCAGTCCATCCCTCTCTCCCATCCAGGTACCGTGCATTGAGGACACAATAGGGGCAATATTGGACTTACACCTCTCTAGTTGCTTCTCATTCCATGAAATCATGGGGCAGTGCAGATGGACAACGTCCACAGGATCTTCGGAATGTAGCTTCTCCAGGGCGCCGAGGGCGTGCTTCCCGAATGAACGAGTGAACTCCATTGGAATTGGTAGCCAGGGCACCTCGATTACGCGGACACCTTCCAACCTCGGATGAGATCCTCCCGATCTCCTAGTAATTACCGAAACTCTGTGACCTATGGAAGAAAGGGCCGATGATAGGGAGAATACCGTAGACCCCATTCCACCCCATCTAGGTGGGTATTCTCCACTCAGCATGCAGACGTGCATGGCATTCCCTCGACCATGGGCGTAGGAATGCATTATTGAAGCGATTGGGGGTTATATTGGTCCACAATGGTTCAAAAATATCCTCCTTTTCGCCTATCCCCCATGTCAGCGCCCCTTCCAGTGCACGTTTCGGTTGTAATCCCGACATTGAATGAAGAAGAGGCTATCGTTCAGACAATCCAGAGTATTCCAAATGACGGATGGTGCGAGAAGCTTGACTTCCTGGTTATTGATGGTAATTCAACGGACAGGACTAGGGAATTAGCGGAGCAAGCAGGAGCCTCGGTCCACATCGAGAAGAGGAAAGGCTACGGTAGGGCCTACAGGACAGGGTTCGCGATTGCCCCCGGTTCCATCATTATCACTCTAGATGCTGACCTAACTTATCCAGGAGAGGAGGTCCCTGGTCTTGTACAAAAGCTGATTGAAGAGGAGCTTGACTTCATCACATGCGATAGGCTGAGGCTTGCAGAGGATAAGAGCATGTCATGGCTTCACGGATTCGGAAACTGGGCCCTGTCCTTTACAGCCAGGATGCTATTCTGGTACGGGATTCACGACTCTCAGTCTGGAATGTGGTGCTTTCGAAAAGAGATACTAGAGAATCCCAAGATGCGCCCGACAAATGATGGAATGCCGCTTTCAGAAGAGATGAAGATTAACGCAAGGAGATGCTTCGGAAGGAAGAGGGCCGTCGAGGTTTCGGTGCCATACCGTTCCAGGGTCGGACTGGCTGAGATTAACACTTGGGGGGATGGTTGGAAGAATTTCAAGTTCCTATTCGCTAAGCGCCTAGGACTGAATAGAGAGTCTACTCCCTGGGGACCAGAGAGTTAATTTTCTGCATCGAACTCTTCGTCTAGCTCTCTCGGATCAAATGAAGACCATGATTCGATAACTTCCATGTCCTTTGCTATTTCCATCATCTTCTTTCGTTGGAATACGATCCCCCCTGCGGCGAAAGCAATCATTGAGAGGAGGAGGGCCGGAAGTCCGACTTCTATTACCCAGGAGGAGATGCCTCCTGATCCGGATTCCTCGATTGGAATGGTAAGTGACTGGCTGGAGCTGACGAACTCTCCATCTATCGCCCAGACGTCTACGCGAGCCCAAGATCCTCCCGAAACGACCCAACTAAACTGTGATGTCCATATGTTATCACCAGCTAATATGTCTCCCCCCGTCCCGTCGTCATAGAAGTACATCGATTGCGAGATTCCCCCCGAAGTAAGTTCACCTCTAACCGTCTCAGAAGTGGAATCGGGGTCCTCCATCCTAACCGTGGTGGTCACTTCAGTGGGATGATTTTCCTCTACCTTCAACACTGAGACTGTCAGATCGTGTAGTGTTGGGACGGAATATCCGATTGTTAGGTTGATTGAGGCTGTTGAGGTGGCCCCTCTAGAATCCTGAACCAAGAGGTATACTGTAACTGGGCCAGGAGGGAGGGATAATTCCACGGTCTTGCTGTCACTTACCTGGGTTCCGTCGATGCTCCACTCATACAGAACTATGTCGTCATCATAGTCAAAAGAGCCTTCTGCACTCATTATTGCAGCTTGTCCTGGTGGAAGGTATTGACCGTCTTCCAAGCCCGAAATCAATGCTACTGGCCCGGTCTCTAGAACTACCAATGACTGAGTGTGGATCCTCTCCATCCCTTGATCATCGGTGAGGACGAATGTCAAGTTGTGACTGCCGGCAATAAGGTAGTCATTGTACCAGTACTCCGTACTCTTGCCTTCCAGTATCGTTCCCATCAGGTCAGAAATCACAGTTACAGTGAACTCATCTCCATCGTAATCCACCGAATTTCGGAAATCAAATAGTACTGGTAAATTTGAGTATACCTCGATTCCTGGGATTGGGGAGTCCAGCACCAGAGTTGGGGCGGAACTCCCTACACTAACGGGGACTTGGTCGGAAGCTGGCCCAGAGCCATCGTCTACGGTAAGAGTAAGGGTATGATCTCCGGAAGGTAGCCTGGTCTCCAACTGCCAGCCACCTCCGATAGGGTCCTCGAGTAAGTTTGACGTCCAGACTACGCTGACAAGATCCGAGCTTGAGGTGGAAGAAGGATTGCAGAGGAGTCCGCTACCGTTCTCTAGAAGGTCTGAGCAAGCAATATCCCAGTCTCCCGAGCCAGTGGCATCTAGGATGAGTATCTCTGAGGAGTCTGTGACAAAACCTGAGACTGGATGGGCTATTTGGGCCCTGGGAGGGGAGTTCAGGACTTCGACTTCCAACTGAATTGTGTTCCACTGTCCCCCATGCTCCGACCTAATGTCGCTTGCTCTCATTGTTATCGAATGAGTCCCTTTGCTTAGAGTGCCTATCCACTCAATTGAGTCCACTGGTGTTACTCCGGAAAACAACATGCCGTCAAGGTCGCTCAAGAATTCAAACTTGATATCGTCTCCTTCCGGGTCTGTTGTGTTTGACCCATCCAGCCTAACCCAATCTGCAGATGTCGGGCCATTCCTGTTCAACCCCATGATTGCCTCTGGTATCTCATTGAACAGTTCTACATTGAATGTCCAAAGCACCGAGGGGTTAACCCCATCATAGGCAACTACTGTCGCTGTGAACTCGTCCTCGGGATAGTCGGTAAATGAGAGGACTATCTCCATTGGGCAGTAGGGATTCTCAGGATCGATATCTACTACCTCGAATGATGTTTCGACCCAACACCACAGATCCCCTCCCTCTGGATCAAATGTCCCATTCAGGCTGATTGTGACCTCTGCAGTCTCGCCTAGGTATAGAGTCCCCCATGAGGAAATTGGGGGAGTAGTTCCCACGGAAAGAACGGGCGGCAGGTTAACGAGTTCGATCTCTCTTGTTTCGTTTACGCAGTGTCCCTCCGAGTCACATATCTCGAGAGTGATTTGGTGAGAGCCGTCGGATAGGCAGATGTCATCCCCACCATTTGCAGTGAATTGCGAGTGATTTGACTCACTTGCAAGGCCGCATGAAGCAACAATGTCTCCATCGATGCTGCTAGACCAGGAATATGTTAGATCGTCGAAGTCTAGGTCCCACGATGTGCTGGCATCGAAAATGACCTCGCTCCCGCTAGAGAACGAGCCTTCTTCCCCTGGAGATGTCCATTCGATGAATGGCGGCTGGTTTGAGAGCTCCAAACGACAGTAGACACGTTGATCTTGGTCGATTTGTATGGGGAGGCTGTCATTGTGAATTCCATCGTAGTCACAACCAACATGGGCACGGTTGGATTGGGACCATCCCTGTATAGGTGTCCATCTCATTCCGACAAAGGGGCCGTATTCTGAAACTCCCTCGTAAGGTTGTGTCCTGTTCATTTCTTCCTCATACTGGTCAAATGATATGTTCACTGTGGCGAATGGAATGTTCAGTAGATTCTGGTTGATAGTGTGGATGTCGATGTACCACATTAGGTCAACTATATTGTCAAGTCCAATGTTACCCGGATTACCCAATAAGCCAGATGAAATCCAGCGAAGGTGTGAGCTACTGTTCAGGACGAAAGATTCGGTGGAATTGGGATTCTGCGTTAGAGATGATTTGGTGAAGTTTACCACACTTTCATCTATAGTGGGGCTGTTGTATTCACAATATAGTGAGACGTTGTCGGCTACGAGCTCTGAATGACCGGAAATGTCCATGCAGTGCTGTTGGCTTTCCCAGATTACACTGTTTGAAAGAAGGGAGGGGCCGGACTTTCCTGACCAGAACAGTCCACCGCTAATTCCGCTTAGGTCCAAGCCCCTAATTTCTGCATCGACGTTTTTCAAATAGGCCGAGTACATTCCAGAGGAATTGGAATTTATCGCCATATCATCCACCATAATCGAGCCCTGGAATATTGAGCCACTGTTGTCTATATCAAGCGCAGGGGCAGTAAGAGCATTCGAAATCGACGTTGAAACCAGCTGCAAGTCAATACTGTCCCTGATAACAATCCCATGCTGATCTCCAGTGCTAGAGCAATCAGAGCAGCTTACGTTCTTTCCTCCGCTCATGACGTAGTTTGATTCCTTGAAGTATATGCCAGCGCCCTTCTCGGGTTGGGAAGATCCTAGGCCATTGCCTGATGTGGACAAGAAGGATAGTTCTACATTGCTTGAGTCAATTACCGCGACTCCGTGGCCTGAATTTCCATCACTGATTATATTGTCCACACGAGGATGGAATTCGATAAATGCCACACCAGTTGCGCCATTATCTCGAATTGTCCAGTTACCTCCTATCACTCCTCCCTTTGCCATATGGACGCCTGCCCCACTGGAGTTCTCAACCACAATATCGTACACGGAGGCAGGGCCTTTGGAAGTCCACGAAGTGCTTCTGAAGAGAATCCCCGCCCCATCGTGACTTGCGGAAGGGGATGCCGGTCCGTTGTTCCTCAGAGTGATGTTCCTCAGAGCAGTGGAAGAGTCGGTAGTGTATGCTCTGAATCCTACTACTGCATTATCCTCGATCAGAGCATCTGTAACCCTTACACCACTGGTATTTACGTCGAATGCAGCACCGATTCCCAAGCCAGGGGTTATTGCTCCTGGACCTCCTGTACCTCGTACTACCAAGTCCTCGAAAATAGCGTTCGTCTCCAGATTAGAGTAGTTTGTATGGTCATATCTCTCTACCAGCAGGCCCCTGTTCTGACTGTCCTTAACTTCTAGGCCAATGAAGGTCGGCCTAGTCACGAAGCCAGGGCTCTGATGGCGAACGATAACGCCATTGTCGGACCTGTGCACTTGGGTTTCTGTAAAAAGCGGTATTGAGTCCTCAACCCAAATTCCGGCTGCAGCCGCCAGAGTTGAACCAGTGATGTTGGAAACGACCAAGCCATCCAATAGCCCACCTCCATTTGCCCAAACATTGACTCCCCTCGTGATCAATCCATCGATTTGTGCGTTCATTACTATTGGGGCTGAGCCCGAACCGAAGCTTAGTCCGATTCCGTACCTCCAACTGAGTGTGGTTCCGTGGATATCCTGGCCCCCTCCTTGAATCACAAGGTCACGGATTACAGGTGAGGCGCCGTCGAACAAATCCACAGATACCCTATCTGCATTGATCACTGTCAAGTTGTTCATTTCTGGATCGCTGCCGAAAATTGTTACGCCGTATTCGGAATCGCTTATTGTCAGGTTTTCCAATACCGAGTTCTTCCCATTGCTTGAAGAGTTGAACTGGATTCCCTCGTGATCGCCTGAAATTGATTGGATTGAGACTGGAGAAGATATTGAGCCTTCGACAGTCAGTCGTCCATCCACCACCAACCTCTCCGATTCTCCGATTAGCACATTGGTCCCGGCCTGGATTACCAATACCTCGTTATCTCCTACGTGATAGCCCTCGGGGAGGGTGACAGTCCCAGACCACACAGAAGTTGACCTAGTCGTGTTTGAAGCGCTGGCTAGAACAGGGGATAGGAGGATTAGGAGGGTCAGAACGATTGCACTCGCCTTGCGGTGGGGAGAGTGCATGAGCCCCGCCGACCGCTTGCCAAGTTAATGCCTTGCGCGGGTTGAGCAGGTTCCAGTTCGTCACAGTAGGAGTCATAAGCGGCCAGTCAGCGCGATGGCTCGATGCCATTGGCATGGGTGCTAATTTCTTGTGAGCCGGGACGTGAACGCGACGTATATGTTCACCTTCTGGACATGCCAACCGTCTCAGAGGTCTCGGTGGTTTATGGCGAGCTGGACCTGGTTGCTAGGATTGACTTCAAAGATGAGAAAGAGATGGCAAAGACTCTGATTGTCGATATGAGGACCGTTGGGGGAATCAGGAAGACTGAGACCCTAATAGCCGTGGAGGTGTGAATATGGCTGTGGGGTTTGTTCTGATTACCACCGAGCCAGGCGAAGAGGTCAGCGTTCGTGAAGCAGTAAGCGAGCTTGATTGCGTGGCGGGGATATGGATAGTTTTCGGTTCGCATGACTGCTTCGTAAAGGTAGAGGCAGATGACGATGCAGAACTAACCCAGGTCATCGTAAACGGAATAAGGTCAGTTCCAGGGATCATCGATACAAGGACACTGATCGGTGCAGAAATCTAGAGCTCCTTGGCGAGTCTGCTAGTAAGCTCCTTCGCAGCCTCTGAGCACTCAGAATTTCTGAGCCTGATGATTGCCTCATTCCAGTTTGAAAGTCTGTTCCTTGGTTCCAGAACACCCCTCCAGTACCACCAATGAGAGCTGACTCTTCGATGGGAGGGGAGGTCTTCTCTAAGTGAGCTCGGGAGGAAGTCGGAGTGTTCACGTAGCAACCATTCTGGGTGTTCAGGGGAACTGGCCTCCAAGGCCATATGGATAATCTTGATTCTTTCCAGGGGAGATTCTGAGGACTCTATTTGGTGCCTGGCAGATTGCATTGCCTCGGCGTTGGCAGGGCCATCTGCCCTCGCTACCAATCTCGCCTTGATGTCAAGGGAAGTGATTCGAGGATCCCGTGGGCCGAGTCGCTCTTCGAGAGAGTCTCGTGATCGGGCGGCTTCTTCCAAGTCTCCGGTCTCAAGAGAAATTGAGTGCTTGAGAATATCTATTGCCAGAGAAGCCATTTCCCTATCTTCGATTGACAGTGCCGATAGTTCTACCGAATTTACTTCAGACAGGATAGAGGTTGCTAATTCAGAGTCGATTGGTCCAGGTAGGCGGTCGTCGTATCTCCTGACCAAAGAGGAAATCTTTGCCCTCGCTCGAACAGAGGGGGGCATCAGGGAGATTGCCTCGTTCTCAATTTCGTTGGCCTTGGAGTAATCCCCCTCTATTCTTGCGAGCCGGGATTCCCTGATTTTCCGATTGGGGCCATCTTCTAGTCTTCCTATGTGCATTGAAGCGAACTCTGCTTCTCCCCTCTCCAATGCAACGTCTGCTGCCATTTCGAAAAGCCTCTCTTCCTCAATTAGCCGGGTAGCTTGTTCCAATACCACAGCAGCAGCGGAGCTATCTTCGGATGAAAGCGAGCCTATATTGTCAATTATCCAATCTGTGTCTCTCAATTCTTCTGAGCTTAGGCGGTGGTGTGCTTCTATCCTCAATGCCCTTGGGCCCTTCCTGGATGACCATTTCTCTGCCTGCTCAAAGTGCATCTTTGTGACTTCCTCATCTGACCAAGCCGCTCTTCTGACATTCCTAACCAAATGATGGGGCTCCACCAGATCGGATGTCCATCGAAGAATGGCAGAGTCATCTAGTTCGTCCGCACCTTCGGGTTCGAATAACTCGTCCATACGAAGTGGGAGGGGTGAGATTGAAAGCTCATCCAACGAAGTTGAGCCTTCTACACTTAGTCTTCTGATGACGGTTTTCTCAACGAACTCCTGTACGGCTCCTGAACCAGGAAGTTCGTCATCTGGATTCCATAGCTTGATCGCCAGTGGATGTCCGTCCATGGCCCTACAAATCTCCAGGGCTGAAGATTTTGCGAGTTCTTCAGGCAGGAGGGATACCGCTTCTTCGGGATCGAGTCCCTCGAGTCTATTCTCCATGAATCCGCTTATTTCACCGAAGGGGTTGGGGGCCCTGGTTACTACCAAGACCACTGCAGAAGTATTGGAGCATGTCTCGATTAGTGCCTTGACGGAAGAAATGTGGCGTTCGCTGATTTCCTGAGCTTCATCGAGAATCAGAATGGTCCTCTTGGAGTCTAACTTGGAGGAAATCGACTCTATGGAAGAGGGGGGGTTGTCTCCGATCCACATAGATCCAATCGAGCGTGGATCTGAGTCTGCATTCGCAGTGGCCCACCTGACTGTCCAGCCAGTTTTTGCAATCTCGTTGCATACGGATACGGCTAGGCTGGTCTTTCCAATGCCAGGTAGGCCCTCGAGAAGGATGCTATTGCCCCCCAGGGAAGCTTCAGTGATTGAAGAAATGTCATCCTCTCTTCCACTAATATTGACTAAGTCCGGAATTGGTCCGATCAATGCTCCCCTGTCTGTAGAAATTCGGTAATGAGAAGCCGAGGCTTCTCTACCAGATTGGGTTACGTGTACCACCTTCCTACGACGATTGGAACCAATCACGTGGGCGGTCCTTGTCGAAATATACCCTCCCTCCTCAAGAGCCTTCAATGGAGGGTTCAATGCTGAACGTACCACTCCAAGGTTCTCTGCTATTCCTACCAAAGACAGTCCTCTAGGAACGTCCCAAGAGCCCTCAAGGTCACTCCCGAAGTTGGAAAGGTGGGCAAGAATGGCGAGTTGGCGGTGGGTGAGCACAAACCCTCGTCTTGCAAAGTGTAAATCAAACCCGCCACCCACGGCTTCAATCGAGATGCCCCTGGATTCGAGCGAATTGGACTTGCCTAGCAAGCCCGGAGTCTACATTTTCCGCAGATCTGACGGGAGAGCCAGATACATCGGGAAGGCATCAGACCTTCGAAGCAGGATCAGATCATACTTCTCAAAGAGCCCTGACAGGGGGATGGTGCCGAAGCTGATAGAAGAGTCCGACAAAGTTGACTTCATTGTCACCCAGAGTCCCTCTGATGCACTAATTCTTGAGAGGGAGATGATTCGAAAGGAGCAACCCCGGTGGAATAGTCAGCTCAAGGACTCAAAGAGCTATCCTTTCATCGCCATCACATCGCACGAACTGCCTCGGATAATGTACACGAGGAATCCCCCTTCTGGAGCAAAGGTATGGGGGCCATTCCCAGATGCTGGGGCTGCCAAGTTGGTGATCAAGCTGCTTCGGAGGCACTTCGGCATCAGAGACAATCGTGACAACCTTCCATTCGGCTTCATCGAATCTGATGATGAGGGCGAATATCATAGTAGGATTAGGGCAGTTGAGGGCGTTCTGGACGGCAATGCTGGGTTGCTTATCGAGAGCCTGCAGAGTGAGATGGATGAGGCGTCGGAGGAGATGAATTACGAACGAGCAGCAAGGATTCGAGACATGATTGCCGCTGTTCAGAGAACGGTTTCAGAGAAAATCGTATCAAGCCGGTTCTACCAAGACTGCGATGCTGTCGGATTCTCCTCTCAAGGGGATTCTGGATTTGTTGTAATTCTGAATGCTAAGGATGGTGCCGTTCAGGGCCAAGTGGAATACCCATTGGTGCACAGAGGTGATGTTTCAGACTCTGTTTCACTGGTCCTCTCGGAGCACTATTCCAAACTAAAGCCACCGAAGACCCTCCTTGTTCCATCTTCACTAGGAGCAGCAATGGAAGAGTGGCTAATAATTAGGAGAGGAGGAAAGATTTCGGTTCGCGTTCCCCTTAGGGGCGAGTTGGCCAGACTAAGGGGGATGGCGGACAGAAATGCAGAGATCCAGGTAATCCGTCACGCCAAGAGCAGTGCTGGCAGCCTTGAGGAGGATGCAGCCGATGAAGGTGCCCAACTTCTGGGTCTTGAATCACTAAACCACCTGGTCTGCTTCGACATGTCTCAGAACCAGGGCGAAGGTAGAGTTGGGGCTTCGGTTGTGTTCCGCAAAGGAAGGCCTGCTAAGAAGGAATACAGGACGTATCGAGTCAAGACCGGTGCCTCGGATGACCTCAGGATGATGTCAGAAGTGGTTGTAAGGTGGGCTAAGAGACAAGACGAGTGGCCTGATCTTGTACTCTTGGACGGAGGCGAGACCCACCTTTCCCATGTAACTAACGAGCTAAAGGAAATGGGGATAGGTGGTAGTTTTGCCATTGCGGCTCTAGCAAAGAGAGAAGAAAGACTCCACATTGGGGATGCCCAAATCGTCCTAGACAGGCATGGAAGGGTCCTAATTCATGCTCGCGACGAGGCTCATAGGTTCGTGAACAGATACCACAGGAAGGCAAGAAAGACCAGTGCCCTGAGCGACCCACTTGAGGAAGTGGATGGACTGGGGGCAAAGAAGATACAGGCCATATTGAGGCACTTCGGTGGCAGGAAGGGTTTGGAACACGCAAGTGTCAGGGAGATTCGGCAAGTGCCGGGAATAGGAAAGGCGATGGCAGAGCGAATTCACGAACACCTACATGGGTGGTAGAATGAACAAGTGGGACCCTCACAATAGGCTCGAAGAGGCTTTGTCGGCTAGGTATGGCGGTTCTGCTCCAGGGAAAATTCCTAGGAAGTGGGAGAGATTCGCAGACGTGGCCATTCTCCCGGAGGGGTCGTTCAGTGAGGATTTCTGGGGTGCCGATGAATCTCTGTGGGAATCAATTGCCGAGGCCCTAGGAGCCAAACGGCTAGGGAGGATGGGCGAGGTTTCAGGGGAATACAGGGAGAGCGGAATCGAGCTTCTTCTGGGAGAGGACGACTGGGTCGAGAGGACGGAGAACGGCACATTCTACGGATACCATTTCACCCGCACGATGTGGAGTCGTGGAAACGTAAACATCAGGAGGTCTGTGGCCGAATCCGTCGGACCAGGGGAGGTAGTGTGCGACCTTTATGCTGGAATAGGCTACTATTGCCTTCCAATCCTAGTCCATAGCGAGGCCCAAATGGTGCATGCCTGCGAAATCAACCCCGAGAGCGTGATGTCCCTGGAGTGGGGACTACGCGCGAA
>JASMLH010000013.1 GCA_030748775.1 Candidatus Thalassarchaeaceae archaeon
TAGGTCTATGCCTTCTGATGTGGGACCTCAGTGTGTCGATGTGGTTCTGACTAGACAGGTCATCTAGCAACGAGAGTACGATCGTTCCGATCGCATCGCCAAGTACAAGCCTCCTCAGTTCCGGCCTCTCTACAATGCAGATTGTACGGTCTCGGAGTGCCATCCTCTGGCGGAACTGGGCCCAACCATGCTGATGGTCCCTTGTAGGTTCAGGGTCACCCAATATCGGGGTAACTACGAACCTGGTTGAGTGCCCTCCCCTTCCGGGCCTAACTGCGTACCTCAGTCCGCTAGTCCCACGTACATGAATCTCGGTGGAGTCTTTGGATATCTCCGCCCTCTGGTTAGCTTCCAGAACGTTTCTGAGGAAGTTTATCCCATTGACGTCCTTGCCTTCCACTACCCTAAGGGGGGTGTCGGCAAAGATGTGCTGCTGTAGTGTGCGAACCTGTCGGTGGTCAAAGTGGTCGGGTGGACTAAGAACCCAAGTTGCTATTCTAGACCAGACCCTGGGGCAACTGTCGAGTTCGAGTCTCTTCCATCCGCTGTTTCTCCTGACTCTTAGTTGGAGCCTCCCTCGATGGATTCTCAGTGTCGGGGGGACCTTTAGGTCTTCATCTGGAGGATCATTTGTCCAATCCATGTTGATTTGCGAATTGTCCCATCTCCTCAGCCACTCAGTACCCTCGAACATCCATCTCTGTGCCCTGGGTGTTCTGCTACCGGGGATCCTGTGCCTCTGGAGCATTTCCAGTATCCTGTACTCTCGCATCGAGTTTGTGGCTATAATCAGAGATGCTGGATGGAACAGAGGAGATGTCTCCGGGGATATGCCCATGTCTGTAGGCAACTTCGAGCATGCCAGGTCTATCGACCTGAGCAATAGCTTCCAGTTCACCCTTCTGGAAATCTTAGGATGCCTAGAAAGTACCTTCATCAGACCTCTGTAGGGGATCTTGCAAGGCCGTCCATCTAGAAACCAGTATCCGTGTGCATGGCAAAGATGACTCCCATCTGGAAGTAGGCCTCCGCGTGCAAGCTTTCGTAGTACTGCTTCGTGCTTCGAGCCAATGGACCTGTTCGAGATCACAGTGGTTATTTCGTCCTCAGAAATGCTCCAATCGGGAGGAGGGTTAGAAATTCTGTCCTGGGAACTCCCTCCCAACTGAAATGCCCACTCGCACTCATCTTCCTGCATCGATCTGATCCTCGACCAAATCTGAGCTGGCCTCAACCCTGGATTTCCAAGCTGGCTCCTCACGCGCAGTATCGTCTCTTCGTCCTGGACAAGGCCTACGTTCTGGCCAGTGATGTGAGGGGAAAGGAGATTACAGACCTTGCATTTCTCCTGGTTTCCTTCAACTTCGCTATTGCAGCACTCGCACCTTCGTCTATTGGAGTCATTCATCGTTATCCCTCGACCCCAATTGAGGCATTCGCCGAATGCCCTCTAGCACTTCTTCTATTGCTTCGGTCCTCCAGCCAACCCCGTTGTCGAACGAGAACTCGGGGTCAAGGTCAGCAAATGGATCGGGCTCCGGCTCGGGTTCCGGCTCGGGTTCCGGCTCGGGTTCTGGTTCGTGGTATGGATCGTATCCCGGATGATGGAATTCGCCGTCTTCCCACATCTCGTAGTGTCCCTCAACCGCTGTCCACCAACTGTCCAGATCATCACTTAGATCGTATTCCTCGTTTACATGCTCGCAGGCAGAGAGAAGAACGTTGAGTGTGAAAATCTGACTCCTTGAGGAAATGTCGTTCCTGAGAGCAAGTACGTATGAGGCACAGATATCACCAGCGCACAGATTCTTGTTTGCAGAGATTTGGTTAGGGTCAATGCAAAGTTGGATGTGGACATGTGGTTTTCCTATGTGAATGGCATTTGGAAGCGCGAAAACCATGAACTTTCCAGAATGCTCAGACGGGTTGATTACGTATACGATTCCAGATTCTCCCACAACAAGTATTCCAGTACTCTCGTCGGACATGTGCTTTACTGGAAGTGTGGTTGAGTGAATTCCCAGAGAGTCTATGGTCTCCCGAAGGAAGCGTGCTGATCTCTCCTGCTGGATTGTCGGCCTCCATTCTGAATCCCGCGAGTCCCAAACCCAGTAGATGTTCTTCGATAGCTCTGCTCCGCCTTCGTATGGAGGATAAAGAATAGAGTTCACCAGGACTCTCCATACCTTTGCATCGACAACTACTGGAATCGTTGTCGGTGTTCCCGACTTTAGAACAATCATCCTGAGTCGTCCCCTTTCCACGACTAGCCTGGGATGTATCCTTATGGAAAACAGCCTGCAGAATTCCTTTTCGTTCCCTTTGCGGATAATCTCGCTCCATGCCTCCGAGGCTTCTCCTCCGAATTCGGACATCAATGATAGGGAGTCCCTAGCAATGCTACCCATCGACTTCTCAGCTGTTGCTCTCCTTCCCGAAATGAGGGCAATCAGCGAAAGGAAGGGATGGAGGTTCACCCCCCTGAACTCCATGTCTATCGATGGATCGGGAACGTCGATTCCCTGCCACCCATTTTGCCTAAGCCACGGTGACCATTCGCGGTCTTCCAAACTGGATATGCTTCTACAGCAGCAACTGAGGGCCATTAGGAATTGTTTCCAAGACCTGATGGCGGTGACTCTTTCAGAATTTGCTAGCCACTCACATATGTCCAAAATCGGCAATGGCCCTTCCAACCGGATACCATCGATGGAAATCCTGTCTTGATGATCTATCTCTAGAAGGCAATCTGGAAGAGAGTAGATTCCCCTAGGAAGGTATCCATAAATCCTGTATGACTCAAGTGCGGACTTCCAGATACCGGAGAATCCTTGCGAACTTATCCCGTTTGGGCCCCTAGAAGATCTGAATCCAAGAGGAAGTCTGCTCTCGGTAAAGGCCCCAGCAAGACTTAGCATCATCTGCTGTGGGCTTAGCCCCCTTGCATGGTCAATGAACGAACTAGTGTCTTCACGCTGGTTAGAATCCGGCCTCTGTGAAGGATGGAGGCCAAAGAATGGCTCTTGGAGAGCCTGGCATCCAGCGCATCTTTCGTGTCCATCTGGTGCGCTATCACCGCACCACCCATTGCATGAAGACGGCATGACCGAATGATTGGAATCGGGAGTATTTGAAGGGGCTAATTTCAGGCATGAATTTTCTGTGCTGACAGGTCTTCGAGATAATCGGATACCATTTGCCCGAGTATTTCCTGATCTGCCTCTCGGTGCAGCTCGACCCTCATCGAAGAAGCCCCAGAAAGGCCCTTTGTGAACGAAACGGCATGACGTTTGAGATTCTTGTTCCTAATCCCGCCATAGAGATCCGCGCAGAGTTCTAGGTACCTACTCCAGCACCAAAGCCTGGCTACCGAATCGTCATCTATTCCCCAAGGAGGGTCTCCGGTTTCCCAGCCAAGGTCTCTCTTGATTTCGTAGAAAATCGTAGGCCGTCCTATCGCTCCCCTTCCAATCATTAGTCCATCCGCTCCTGTCGCTTCAAGGCATGCCTCTGCAGTTTTCGCATCTACCACGTCCCCGTTTGCTATCACGGGAATCTGAACAGACTGTGCAATTTCACGAATCTGTGACCAATCTGCTATTCCAGAGTATCGCTGCTTCAGGGTCCTGCCGTGTACGCATATCCTCTCTACTCCCTCCGACTCCAGCCTCCTGCATATCTCCATGGCGGTGTTAGGGCCCGAGCCGGTACCGAGCCTCATCTTCACGGTGATTGGAACTCTAGCGACCTTGATACACTGCCTGACCATTTCGACGACTCGGTCGGGATCTCTTAGCAAGGCGGCTCCAGCATCATTTCGGCATACCTTCGGAGCAGGGCAGCCGAAGTTGATGTCAATGACATCGGCCCGGTCCTGCAGCATCTCAACCGTCTGAACCATCTCTTCGGTAATCCCACCGAATATCTGTGGGATGAACGGGTCTTCTCTAGGATCAGTCTCCACTTTTAGCCATGAGTAAGTGTTTCTCCTGGTTAATCCCGAGGCGGCGGTGAACTCTGTGACGGTGATGTCGGCTCCGCACTCTCTAGCTAGAATTCGGTATGCGAGATCAGTGACCCCTGCCATTGGAGCTAGGAATAGTGGCTTAGAATTGCCATTCACGACTATCGCCCCAGGTGCTCTCCTTTGAGTGCGTCGTGGACTCAGAAGGTAGATTCCCAGTCTTCGACTTCCTCGGCCAATTCCCACTCCATGTCATTCTTCACTGTACCGTCGGCCTTCAGCATTTCCCGGGCGATCAACCAGTAAACAAGTGCCAGAGACCTGCGTCCCTTGTTGTTTGCCGGGAGAGCAAGATCAACGTTCCTCAGCCTGTTGTTGGCATCGCATATCGCAACCACTGGGAGGCCCGATTTGACTGCCTCAGAAAGTGCCTGGGAGTCTGCAGCTGGATCTGTCACCAAGATTACTTCCGGCTCGATGTAGGTCCTGAGCCTTGGGTTTGTCAGAGTCCCTGGAATGAAGCGGCCGACTATATGGCTGGCTCCGATTGACTGGGCGAACTTCCTTGCAGGCCTTTGTCCGTACTGGCGTGCACTGACTATCAGAATTCGGTCTGAATCATAATTGGAGAGGAATTTTGCTACAACCCGGATCCTAGCATCGGTCTGGTTTACGTCGATTAGGTGAAGTCCGCTGCTGTCTTGCTGGATGTGATCCAGGAACCCTCGCATGTCCGCAGACTTCTGGTTGGTTCCTATGTGAACGGCGTGGCGCTCGTACACGTCGTATGGGACAAGTGGTGACATGCTCTCCGCCATTCGGTTTCCTCAGCAGCGCGGCGACCTACCCGTGACTCATAAGCGCTACGCAGGAGAGTAGTCGGCTAAAACCTCAGTCTTCAAGCTCCGAAAGGAAGGTGCACTCTCCGTCTTCATGGGCCTGGGGGAAGTGAACGCAGGGCTTTGTAACTGTGGCATATAGGTCGAAGTGATCATGGAATGAGAGCTGCTCGATGGGAGTGGTCATGCCATATCCCCTGGCCTCTACCTCTAGAGTCCAGGTTCCTTCAATGAAGTCCGATGTTAAGTCCGTCCATTCCTCCCGATGTTCTGCACCCTGAGTCGCCCTTACCTCCCAGAAAGGGTCACCTCCGGACGACTCGGTGCCGGGGGCCCAGAGTCGAGCCTCGATGTACCGTAGCTCATTCGTCTCGTTCCCAATGATTTCCTCTATGGTACTGGAGTAGGGGATCTGAGCAGTGAAGGTGATTACAAGTTTTGATACTGTTTCATCGAAAACTAGGTCAGTCTCGTTCTCGTAGAGTACTGAGTTCAGTTCGGCCCCAGTGTCAAAGGTCACCGACCACCCTACTGTAATGGTCTCCGAGGTTTGCTCGGGAGCATCCCGCCAGCTCTCCATTATCTCTCTCTGTATAGTAAGAGCAAGACACCCACTGGATAGGGAAGATAGCATCATTATGGATGCCAGGCATATTGCCCTGCGGGTACGGTTCATAGCCTCCGGAGCCAATAGGACGTCTTCAACTCGTTTGCTATATGGTGCCTCTCGGTACTCATAGGGAACGTCAGCGCAAATGCTCAGTAGCCCTTCGTCGTCATTGAGGCGACCCGGTGTAAGGGTGATTGAGAGATGAATGTTCTGCGATTGCCTAGAATCCCATTCCGCCCATTCCACCCATGCCTCCGCCCATGTCGGGCATCGCTGGGGTGTCTTCCTTCTGTTCTGGGTCATCAGCAATCAGAGTCTCGGTTGTTAGTACCAGCCCTGCAATTGATCCTGCCGATTGTAGAGCGTTCCTTGTAACCTTGGCAGGGTCCAGGATTCCTGCCTCCATCATGTCCACATACTCGCCGGTTCTTGCGTTGTAGCCGTAGTTGTCTTCATCGCTCGATAGGATGTTCGCGATTACCGCTTCACCGTCGGCACCGGCGTTCTCGGAAATTTGCCTGGTAGGTGCTGACAGGGCCTCGTAGACCAGGTTTATTCCCACAGCTCGGTCTCCGTCTGCGGATTTCGCCAGGTCTTTCAGGCAATCGCGAGCTCGGAGAAGTGTTACTCCCCCTCCTGCTACGACACCTTCTGCCATAGCTGCCCTGGTTGCATTCAGCGCATCGTCAACGCGCGCCTTTGTTTCCTTGACCTCAGTCTCTGTGGCTGCACCTATCTTG
Organism: Candidatus Thalassarchaeaceae archaeon; assembly: GCA_030748775.1. Classification (GTDB taxonomy): domain Archaea; phylum Thermoplasmatota; class Poseidoniia; order Poseidoniales; family Thalassarchaeaceae; genus UBA36. Next base: position 6,154 of record JASMLH010000013.1, read on the forward strand.
AGAACGGCAACTCCTCCCGTGAGTTTGCCAACTCTCTTCTCAATCTTCTCTCTGTCCCACTTGCTGGTGGCGAGCTTCGCCTGACCACGTAGTAACTCTGCGCGCTCCTCGGTTGCCTTAGCATCTCCACCCCCTCCAACAATGGTGGTCTTGCTCTTTCCTACTATTACTCGGTCGGCGCTTCCTAGGCTTGTTGGTCCCTGGGCCTTTAGATCTGCTCCCTGGTCCTTGAACAATGGATTTGCACCAGTCAAAACCGCGATATCTTCCAGTTGTTCGGCGATCTCGTCTCCGAATCCTGGTGCCTTTACCGCGACTGCCTTTACTACCTTGCTAACCACATTCAGTACAAGTGTAGCCAGAGCCTCTCCCTCAATGTCTTTTGCGACTATCAGTAGGGGCCTCTTCTGCTGGACGCTTGCCTCCAATGATGGAAGCAGATCCTGTGCTGAGTTGATTGTGTGATCGGTGAGCAATACTAGGGGGCTCTCGTGGACTGCTTCCCTCTTCTCACGATCAGTAATCATGTAAGGGCTAACGTAGCCCTTGTTGAACTCCATCCCCTCCACTACGTTCAGAGAAGTCTCGATTGACTTCGCTTCCTCGACAGTGATGACTCCCTCTCTTCCGACGGCATCTACTGCTTCAGCAATAAGTGCCCCGATCTCCTCGTCGTTGTTAGAAGCAATGGTCGCTACTTGTTTGATCGTCTCTCCTGTCTCGACAGGGACGGCCCGATCCTTCAATGACTCTACGACGGCTTCGATAGCCGCGTCAAATCCTGACTTGAGCTCGACAGGGCTCGATCCAGACTCCATGTTCTCTAGCCCGTGATGACACAGGCTCTGAGCTAGTATAGACGCAGTAGACGTCCCGTCTCCAGCGTTGTCCTGTGTTTTTGAGGCCACTTCCTTGACGAGCTTGGCACCCATGTCAGCAAATGGGTCCCCCAATTCGATATCTTTTGCAATCGTTACGCCGTCGTTGATGATCGAAGGGCTTCCCCATGACTTCTCAAGCACTACTGTTCTCGCTGCAGGCCCAAGGGTCACTTTGATCGCATTTGCGACAGTGTCTATTCCCTCCAGCAGTTTTTCTCGCGCCTCTGCACCGTAAATGATCTTCTTTGCTCCCACTTGATCACCCCATTACCCTGGCCTGGATGTCCTCTTCTTGGATTAGCAGGTAATCCATGCCCATCCATTCAATCTTCGTTCCGCTGTACTGCCTGTATATTACGCGGTCTCCTACTGAGATGCTTTTTGCGTCTGGTCCAACTGCCTCTACCAGTCCCACGTTCATCTTCTCGCGGGCCTCCTCGGGCAGTAGAAGACCTGAATCGGTCTTCTCGGGGGCATTCTCCATTGCTAGCAGCACCATTTCTCCAATCGGTTCTATTCCTATTTCCATAAAGAGCAACTCCTTGTTTGCAAGGCTCGCAATTTCAAGTCTATTTTAAACCAAACGAAAGGGGCTCATCCTTGCGAACAGTGAAGTCCACGCTAGTTACTCTTCTTCTTCAGAGCTAAATAGCAGGCTCGAGGAGTAGTCGATGATCAGCGGTGATGCTAGGATGAGGAGAATTGTCAATGACAGAAAGCTCCATGAGTTGCTTGTTACAGAACCATGGTTTCCAGAAGTTAGGAGCTTTATTGCTCCTATCCATGGTATCTCGGAGGAAGCGACCCCAACAACCCATTCGTCCTCAATAGGAAGTACGGGGTTTCCCGAAGAGTCGAAAAGACCGGCTCCCCTTCCCTGTTGGTTGGCTGATGGCTGGTCAATCATGCAGTCATTATTGTCCCCAGCGGTAAGGTATCCCTCGTTTGGAGGAACCCACTGTTCCACTTGCAAATTGTAGGTTCCACCATGGTATGAACATTCGATGTCAAAAGTCCAGGTTACACTCTCTACATTCACTAGAGTTGTACCAGGGACGTCCCATCCTCCAGATTCGTTCAATCTAACCTCGAGGAGAGCTCTGTGAATAACCGGGGTCTCAGATCCCCCATTCTTCTTGTAGATAATCACATCACCATGCATTCCATGGGACTCGTGCCCGTAGTTCTCGTTTCCCTCCTGAGTGGCCTCTACAAGTGTAACAATATCTGTCCTCTCCATACTCATCACAAGAACCAGGTCGCCCGGATCTATGGCCCCGATTGATCCATCCTCTTCGTCGTGCATCATTGACTTTGACTCGACGACTACCATAGGGGGAAATGTCCCTGTGGCCAGCCACATAGAGCTGAGAATCAGGACTACCAACCCACCGGCCAGTATCGCCTCACGGACGAGCCAACCTGCACCTGTGTCTCTCGGTCCGGCGGTTCTAGTTAGCAGGATTGGGGCCTCTTCAGACACCTCATTCCTCCTCTCCGGAGTTCGAGTCGGTCTCGGCTTCATGTTCGCTAGGCTTAGAAGATAGGGATGAATACCTCTTCGGGACATTGATGCCTAGTTCCTCGTATCGGCCCTTTAGCATTGCTTGGTAAGATGGTCCCAGTACATCTGCAGCGGTCTCTGCCTCCTTCCTAAGTCTCATTACCTCGGCCCTGGAGTCCAATTGAAGAATCTCGCTTAGTTGATCCTTCTTTCCGTAGTAGTAGAAGAATTCAGGGGCCACAATGAACAGTGAGATGGACCCTCCAACCAAACCAATCCAGACAAGAGGTATCAGATTCTCATTCCCATCTTCTGTAAGAGTTGCTACGCCATCCATGAAGAAAAGAAGGATGAAGCAATAGAGTAGTGCTGCGAAAGAGAATGCGGTCATTACGGTGTATGCCTGGAAGTGAATTTCACTCTTCGAGCGCCACCATGCCTTCAACGGGTTGGGCTTTCTCCTTGCCGCTCGCGCCATCTCTACCGGCTCCCGCGCCGCACTCATACGGTTAGTGCCTTTCGTTGCATGGTTCCCCCGATGAAAGACAATTATTGCCATAATATTGTGGCCCCAATCGGCGCAACCAATATTCACGGCCTCTCGCAGCGAGGACCGTGCTGGTAGGACTGACGGGGAGGAACGCTTCGGGAAAGTCGACATTAGTTGAGTGGTTCTCATCGAAGGGACTCAGGAGCGTTTCCTGCTCCGATTCGATTCGAACATGGCTGCATGACCAAGGGATCGACTCGACCAGAGAGGCCTTGATCGAAGGGGGGAGGGAGCTTCGGAGGCGTGGAGGGTCCGGTATTCTAGCAGAAATGCTGTTGGAAATACTTGATGGCGAAGATGCCGTAGTGGATTCTATCAGGACTCCTGCTGAAGTCCAGGCACTTCGTTCAAGGGGGGATTTCATCCTAATCGAAGTAAGAGCATCAGAGGATTCAAGGTGGGAAAGGATGGTTGGGAGGGGCAGATCTGGTGATCCTAATGAAAAGAGCGTCTTCCTGGAACAGGAGGCAGCAGAGTCCCATGCCGAAGACGAGGCAGGGCAGGCACTAGTTGCCACTGGCAATATGGCAGACATCCGGATAGACAATGACGGTACCATAGAGGATCTGGAAGAGAAGCTGGAAGGCTTCTGGGAGGGACTGTGCTAGGCCTCTCTAACGTTGATTCCGGCTTCCTTCATCATCCCCATTGCAATGTCAAAATCTTCCTTCCATCGTTCTGGGATGTCTAGATCCTTCGGATAGACCACCTCATTCACACCAGCCTGAATAAGAGACCGTGTGCATCGGGAACAGGGAGGCCAGGTCACGTAGGCAGAGTTTCCCTTCAGTGAGACTCCGATCCTGGCTGCATGCATAATTGCATTCTCCTCTGCATGGCAAATCAACGGGTACTTCTGCTCGCGGTCCTCAAGCCTACCTGAATCGTCCTCGATTCCCCTAGGAAACCCATTAAATCCCGTAGATCTGATCTCTCTGTCCTCGCCAACAACCACGCAACCTACCTTGGTCGAAGGGTCCTTGCTCCAGCCCGAAATGTGTTTAGCGAGTTCAAGAAAACGCCGATCCCACTTATCGCTCACAGTCCACGTGTCAGGTGACTGGGTAATCATCCTTCGGTTTGTGATCTTGGAGGATGAACTGCGAGATGGTCCCAGAGGTTGGAATCGCTCATACTCAGGAACTCAGAATACACGCTTCCAACGAGATACACGCTTCCAGTGACATAGACGATGCAGTCATTCTCAGATGCAATCCTCACTGCTCTTTCCATAGCCTCGGAATTGTCCGAGATTACCTCGATCTCTACTTCCGCATCAAACAGTTCGGCTATTTCGTCAACGGCGGCTGATGGTTTTCGCCCGCCCTCTACGCTAGTCACAATCGTGTGAGTCGTACTTTCAGAACCTAGAAGGGGCTCGATTGTGGAGGCCAGTTCCTCCTTCTGGGTCATCCCTATGACCAGGACGTGCTCGTCGTCCGAGACTTGGGCGAAATCGTGTGCTATGCTCTCTTTGTTATGAGCAGCGCTCAGTCTGCATTCCACTCCATTCCAATTGAAGGCGTCTTTCGTTCGACCTGGCCAGCTTACCTCTGTCTCCAATTCACTCCAACCAAGTTTTCTCCCTATCTCTTGTGAAATCGCCCTTGCCGTGGACTGAGCATCTACTCTCGAATCATCAATCCACTCTACATCATCGCCGCCGACAGACTCTATGGCTTCTCTTACAACGCTATCCTCGTGGTATAGACAGAACATAGGGACCCCATCTCTGTGAATTCCCGCCTTCTCAGAGGCTATCTCCCCCAGGGATTCCCCCAGAACCTCAGTATGATCCATCGAAATGGTGGTTATCGCGCATATGTCGGCCGCGACTAGCCTAGTTGAGTCCAATCTCCCACCTAGTCCGGTCTCCACGATTGCCCTATCCACCCCTGCCTCAGAGAAGGCCAACATCGAGGCCAGGAAGGTTACCTCGAAGTAGGTCGGCCTTATCTCTGGCTCGATTTCACTAGCCTCTCTGACTTCATGGAGAAAACGGTCAAATTCGCTCGGCAGGACTGGTGTCCCATCGACTCTGGTCCTCTCTTCAACTGTTACCAGATGCGGAGAGGTGAACAAGCCAATGAGTAGCCCGTTCTTTGATCCCAGTGCTGACAACTGCGCGCACAAGGAACCCTTGCCGTTGGTCCCAGCAACGTGAACGCTTGGGAAGTCCCTCTCTGGATTGCCTAGCCTCTCAAGCATCTCCGCGCACGTAGAGAGGCCGAGCCTCATCCCTGAGCCAATTCTGCTATCCAACCAGCCCCTGATATTGGCCTCGTCGCGAGGGGGCATGGCTGGGTCAAGGTGAAATGCGTCTTGAAGGTCGTGGGAGCATGGCGGATACTGAACTTGCCCGGGTTCTATCTTCGATTAGGGACCAGTGGGTCTCGATGACAGGAATGGCAGCGATGTTCGTCGTATCGATTGGTTTTGGGATTTTCATCCAACCATTCTACAATTTCGAGGAAATGAGGGCTTTCGGAGAAGAGGGGACAACAGAGGCTGGAAACATCATTCTTGAGTTGTTTATGATTTTCCTGTTCACGATTGCGATAATTTGGCTTGCAAGGAAGGGTCTTGAAGTTGTAATCAAGGGAGTTGTTTTCCTTGCTCTAGGTTACAGCCTGATGATGGCTGTTTTGCCTATTCTCGCAATAATGCTTTGGATTTTCGGAGTGGAAATTGACGATTTAGTAGTATTTGCAATTACTATCGGGGTCACCATCGCAATGATGTACACCCTACACAAGTACCCTGAATGGTACGTGGTCAATACAGTTGGATTGCTGGTTGGTTCGGGAGTGATTGTGATGCTGGGTATTGCCTTCGTTCCAGTACTGATTATCCTCTTCATGGTTCTAGCGGCCATCTATGACCACTGGGCTGTAAATGGCAGCAAGCACATGCTAGAGCTAGCGGACACTATGATTGACCTGAAGCTGCCAGTCCTACTAGTTGCACCAAAGGATGCGAGTTACTCTTTCCTAGATCAGGAGTCGAATACGATGAGGAGGGATGTTGGGGAAGATGTCAACAGGGAGAGGCCTCTGGAGAGTGAGCTCGTCCAGAAAAAGAGCAGAGATGCTCTATTCATGGGATTGGGGGACGTAATCTTCCCTGGCATGCTAGTGATTTCTTCTATCACTTTCCTCCCGACGAATGGGAGCTCGGTTGTATTCGACTTCTGGGGAGGGGCAACAGTTCCTATCCACCTTGGACCGATGCTAGTGGGACTAGGGACCCTGGTAGGGGGGCTTCTTGGCTACCTGGCCCTGATGACCCAGGTCGCAAGAGGCAAGCCCCAGGCAGGACTACCACTGCTGAACGGAGGCAGTATTCTGGGGTACATTATTTCTGGAACTATAGCCCTCGGATTCGACAATCTATGGCAGGACATCTCGTTCCTGTGAGTTCTGCCCAATGAGTTGAAGGTCGGAAGCGGAGCCACAAGGCCGGTCGCGATGCTTGACATGTCCATGTTCAGGGACCATGCGGACTTGATTCGCGCCGACCACGACCGCAGAGGACTAGCACATGACTCGATTGACGAGGTCATCAGACTGGACGACGAATGGCGAAAATCTCGATACGATGCAGACCAACTCCGGAAGCAGCGGAACGAAGCGGCTAGGGGGATTGCAGAGGCCAAGAAGACAGGAGACGAGTCTGCTGCGAATGAAATCCTGGAACGGGTTGCTGACATTGGGGCGAAGATCGACGAGCTAGCCTCATACTCTGATGAGTGCCTCTCGAAGAGGGACTCGCTAAGAATGGTGATTCCCAACATCCTACATGATGACGTACCAGTGGGTGAAGACGACCAGAAGAACACGTTGCACAGCCTCCATGGTGAGAAGTCAGAGATGAAATTCGAGCCCCGGAACCACAATGACCTGATCGAGTTGAATG
>JASMLH010000014.1 GCA_030748775.1 Candidatus Thalassarchaeaceae archaeon
AGGCAGCATGCACCCCTAACCACCCCCAGGCGAATTTGAGCGCGGTGTTCCTGTCTTCGGCGTTCCACATGAGTAACGCAGTTGGGATGGCCAGCAGGAAGAGCAGTGCCGAGCCAGCGGCAGCTACATCCCATAACCCTGATTCACCAAGCTGGATCAGCTCTTCAATCAAGGACACGCATTCTTCGTACTCAACCTCATCTGGGTCTTCTGGTTCATAGTCTCCTGCGCAAATATCCTCTGGGACCATGACGGAAACCGTCTCGGCCATCAGAATACCTACGACGCCCATGATAATTCCATTGATTAGGGATAAAGTTCCTAGAACCACAAAGAAAATCGATCCTCCCCTCAGCCACCAAGGAGAGGGCATGCTTGGATCCGTCTGGGAGACGTAGAGTGACTCGGTCACAGCCACCGGAAGAGGTCGGGTGCCAAAGATGTGTCAGTCGATATATCGCATCTCGAGCCTTTCGTCCGAGCGAATCATCGTGTGAATGCACTGCCTGGAAGGGTTGACGATGAAGCCGTGTCTGAGGAAGTTCCTGCCAAGGATCATCCTGTGCTTGAGCTTCGCCCTATCTGCTAGACAGACCTCGACGTCGTAGTCACGCGAAGCTATCTCCAGCGAGGTCCTGATAACCGGCCTCAGCGACTCGTGCCCCCCGGTATCTCGGATTCGCCTCCACTTGTGCAGAGGTCGCTCCACCCAGTCACCCTCATCGTCGAGCCTGAATCTCACCCTAGTCTCTGGATGGCCTTCGATAATCTCAATCTCGGATGCGTGTAGGGTATTGGACCACGCACCAGTGTCGACCTTTGCCAGCAAGGGTTGCTTCTGCAGCTCGGGTAGGCCCACCCATTCCCTCCATCCAATAAATGCCGGTCTAATCATGTCGCAACGGCTTCCCGGGACAACGGGCATTCTTGAATCCAACGCAATAATTGAATCTCAGAAAGAGGCGGAGAGGTAAACAATGTGGCAGCATGGAATCGTTGAAGTACAAGTCTCCACGCGTATCCCTAATGGCGCAGATTGAGACTGCTCTGAGTTACGATGACGTCCTCCTGCTACCAGCTGAATCAGCAGTTCTTCCTGCAGAAGTAGACCTGACAACCAGACTTACCACTGGGATCACTCTGAACGCCCCTATAGTTTCGGCAGCGATGGATACGGTAACTGAGGCCGAGATGGCAATTGCAATGGCCCAATGCGGAGGAATAGGAGTAATTCACCGAAACATGGGAATTGAGGACCAGGCCGAAGAAGTTGACAAGGTCAAGAGGTTCGAGTCTGGTCTAGTCCTCGAGCCAATAACCGTAGAACCAAGCATGACGGTGGGAGAGCTTAGAGATCTAAAGGAACAGTACGGATTCTCGGGCTTCCCGGTGATAAACGGGGACGGGGGAATTGTCGGGATGGTTACGAATCGTGACATCCGATTCGTAGAGGAAGAGTCCACCGCAGTCTCAGACGTAATGACGACAGACCTAGTCACTGTCCCAGAACACGTCGATCTCGAGGATGCTAAGCGACTCCTCCACCAGCATCGCATTGAGAAGCTGGTAGTTGTAGACTCCGATGGAGGTTTCTCGGGACTCATTACTGTACGGGATATCAATCGCTCCAAGGACAACCCTCTGTCTTGCAAGGATGACAGGGGAAGGCTCCGCGTTGTGGCGGGAACAGGGACCGGGGAAAGGGGAGTGCTGAGAGCTCTAGCGATGTTCGAAGCTGGTGCGGATGCTGTGGCAGTCGACACTGCCCACGGTCACTCAAAGGGGGTTCTCCAGACAGTGAGCGAAATTAGAGACCAAGCTGGCCCTGATGCCCAGATTATCGCAGGAAACGTCGGAACACCTGAAGCGGCAGAAGCTCTGATAGGATGCGGTGCAAATGCAATCAAAGTCGGGATTGGCCCCGGCTCAATTTGCACAACTAGGATTGTTACTGGAGTCGGAGTTCCTCAGTTCACCGCAGTGATGGGGGCTGTCGAAGCTTGCTCAAGGCATGGTGTTCCAGTAATCGCCGATGGCGGGATAAAGTACAGTGGCGACATCGCCAAGGCAATAGCATCTGGAGCAGACTGTGTCATGGTCGGCTCTCTGCTTGCAGGTACAGACGAATCTCCAGGAGAGACCATACTATACCAAGGAAGATCCTACAAGCAGTACAGGGGAATGGGGTCACTAGGTGCCATGAGCAAGGGTTCGTCCGACCGATACTTCCAGTCCGAGCAGGGAGATACAAGGAAGTACGTCCCAGAAGGGATAGAGGGAAGGGTTCCGGCCAGAGGGCCAGTAGACAATGTCCTTTACCAGCTGATGGGGGGTCTAAGGAGTTCAATGGGTTATACCGGAAACGGAAGCATTGATCGGATGAAGAAGAACTGCAAGTTCGTCAGAATCACGAATGCAGGACTCTCCGAGAGTCACGTGCACAACGTCGAAATCACGCGAGAGGCTCCCAACTACAGGAGGTAGTTGCTATGGAGCAGATACACCTGGGCGGGGGTTGTTTCTGGTGCATAGAAGGAGGGTTGCTGGGTCTCAGAGGAGTCTCGGAAGTTGTCCCAGGATACTCTGGCGGGCATGTAGAGAACCCCACGTACGAACAGGTGTGTGGGAAGATGACTGGCCATGCAGAGGTCGTCAGGGTTACCTTCGACCCGGAGGTGATTTCAAGGATGACTCTTCTGAGGGTTTTCCATACCCTCTTCGACCCAACCCAATTGAACAGTCAGGGCAATGACATTGGCCCGCAGTACAGGAGCATGGTGCTATTCTCGGACGAGGGTCAGAAGAAGGATGCCCTTGCCGCCATAGAGGAGGTTGCTGAGTCCTACGAGGACCCAGTGGTAACGGAAGTAGTTCCGCTGGACGTATTCTGGGAGGCAGAGGGGTACCACCATGACTACTTCGCCAGGAATGGGAGCACGAATCCGTACTGTGTCTCTGTCGTAGCACCGAAAATCGCTAAGGCGAGGGGCAAGTACGCAGAGTTGTATGAGTGACGCTGTGGAGCTTGCTCCCGAACCATGGCCAGTACATCTACTGGGGCTAATTAGTCCACTTCTCGTTATCTCTGGGAACCTTCTTGGCATCGAGGAGCCTATTTTCGTAGCCATGGGTGTTGTGTTTGTCTGGGGCGTTGGTCCGATTCTAGATTTAGCAATGGGCGAGACAAAGGTACCCCGACCGCCTAGAGAGTCGGGCACTCCATTCGAGGTCCTGCTGTGGGTTCATGGTATTCTGCATCTTGTGGTTCTGGGATCATTCTTCGTCTTCGCATACCACGAAGGAATGACTTGGTGGCTGGTGGTAGCTGCATTGTCGACCGGGCTCAGTGCCGCAGCATCAGCAATCGTCACTGCGCACGAATTGGGGCACAAGAGGCCAAGGAGTCCCGGATGGAGGCTGGCAAGAGTTCTGCTTTTCTCCATTCACTACACACACTTCACTACGGAGCACAACGTGAACCATCACAAGAACGTCGGCCTAATCAGCGACCCAGCAAGCGCAACTGCGGAGCAGGGGCTCTGGTCTTTCTGGCTAAGCACTATTCCGGGACAGTTCGCGTCCTCGGTTAGAATTCACAATAAGAAGGGGAGGAATGGTTTCAGGAATCCTTCATACAGGGGCCTTTTCCTTCAGATAGTTGCTATTTCTGCCCTAGCTCTAATACCCAGTGGGATGGATTGGTTCGACGGGACACCATTGGTCGTAGGCTGGATAATTCTCTCAACAATAGCGATTCTTACACTTGAGTATGTCAACTACATCAGGCACTGGGGACTTAGGAGGGGAGAGGGTGGAAGGTTCGAAGCCGACCATGCATGGAACACAGAGGCTCGCTGGTCCCGGTGGAGTCTGTTGGAGCTCACACGCCACTCTGATCATCACCTTCGTGCCAGCGTTCCATTCTGGAAGCTCAGACCGCATCAGGGAACTCCTGAACTTAGATGGGGCTACTACGGCTCCTGGTGGCCCTGCCTGGTTCCTCCGATCTGGAAGCGAGCGATGAGAGGTAGACTGCCCAATAACGAGCCTTGAGTAATGCCTGAGCAGCGCAATTCTCAATAGTGTCTCGATGCCGAAATCGCTCGTGGTACCTGACCCCGGAGAAGTGAGTGCGGGCAATACAACCTCCGCCCTGATTCATACTGGCCTACTTAGCGTTGGTCTCAGCAACCTGTTCTGGAAGGGAACTGAGCTGAACCCAGACGACCCAGACAAGATGCTTCTGGTCGCTCTGGGGCTGTTCTGCTTGGCTCTTCCGTTCCAAGGTCTGTACATCCTCCTTGCCAGGATGGTGAGGGAGTACTCGGACTCTCTTCTGGTACCCGAACCGATAATGAGTCTCGCTTCCCGCTGCGAAATAGTGAGTTACTCTTGCGGAATTACTGGTTTCTGCCTGATGCTGATGAGGACATCATATGTGTTGGGAGGCACTCTTCTGATCTCAGCAGTACTAGTGATTCTGCTTGCTCGTTCTGCATTGATGAGAGTGGATGCGGTAAATCAGTCCACCTACTGAGAACGGCAATGGTTCTAATCACGACCAGCATTTCAACACTGAGCGAACAGGATGATTCTATGGTAATGATTGAGAGCATCTCCCTGCTCGCAATGCCATGGCCTGGGCAATAGATGCAGGTAAGATTCTGCTTACAGCGCTGATTATCTTCTCAGTTGCACAAGTTTCAGAGAGGAGCACCATAATGGCTGCAGTTCTGGCATCAATTCCCATCGTCAGCGTACTTTCGATGATGCTGATGTTCCACGAGGGTCAGACCGCATTGGAGATTTCCGCCTTCGCGCGGGACATAGTTTGGCTCCTGATTCCATCTCTACTGATTTTCATAGTCATGCCCTGGCTGATTGAGAATAGGGGCTGGGAATTCTACCCTGCTCTGGCCGCTGGTCTATCGTCGACAGTAGTCGGATATTTCGTAATGGTCCAACTAATGGAGCGTTTCGGATTGGCATCCTGAGAGGGGAAATAATGATCGAAGCCGAAGGGTTCTCGAACTAGTATTTCTTCATCCTACAGTTGGTGCACTGGAAGAACCAAATTTCATCTGGATTGGGACCGTACTCCATACCGCAGGTTATGACTCCATACTTTGCTGCCCTCTCCTCGTGATTCTCGGGATATGGGATTACTATGCCACAGGTTCTCCGCTCATGACGAGTGATGTGAAATTCGCTACTCTCCGATACAGCCTGACCGACTGGGACTTGCCCCTCAGGCATGAAATCACGATGCTCGTAAAATATTAGACACTTTCCTTAGCCACTTCTGGGCCGATATGATTCCAGCGGGCTAGAGAATTGCTCGTCACTTCATATAGGTTGGAAGGCAATCAATCAGGAAAGGAGGTTTAGGCAATGGCAGAGATCAAGACACTAGTCCAGATCGCTGATCAGAATGGTCACACCTCCGCGATGATGACGAGGGAAGAGACTCTCGAAGCCGTAGCGGAGAACAATGGCGCCTGGGTCTTCAATGGTGAGGGACAGATGGTTCAGCCGGCTCAGCTGGCTGAAGCAGACTTCAGCACCATTGGGACCGTGCGCATAGTGCCAGGTCTGGTCGGCGGACTGTGACACAGGGAATTACAACCATCGGAACTACGTAAACCCCCGCTGGGGACTCTCCAGCGGGGGCCAACAACAAACAGAGAAGTGAAGGAGATGAGCGAATGAAAATATCAGTAATCGGAGCAGGGGGGATAGGCTCGAACTTTGTACGAAGCGTAGCACCCGCAATCTCTACAGGACCCCTTGTTGAGTCACTGGGAGGGGTAAATCTAATGATTTTCGACTCTGACTTGGTTGAAGAGAAAAACCTGAGACTGGGACAGAGGTTTGGGCATGGTGACCTGGGTCTATCGAAAGTTGAGGCGATAAAAAGGTCCATTCTGCCGTTCGAAGGAGACCTACTGAGTGTAGTAGCATACGAACATGACATCAGGGAAGCTGGTGATATCCAGAAGTCCGACGTTGTGATAGTTTGTGTGGACAACATGCAGGCAAGGAAGGTTGTGCACTCCCTGGAAATCCCATGGATAGACCTTCGGTGCTCTGGTGACGGTTACATAGCAATAGATCACAGAGTAGAGGAGTCAGTAGTTTCGAGTCTGTCAAATGACTCGCCTCATTCCAACTCTTGCCAGCTGGAAGGATGGGAATCGGGTTTCCTGCAGGCAGGATTCTTGGCAGCTGCTGCACATGGATACCAGTGGCTTATCGCTATTATGAGGCAGATAAGCGGTTTCGAAAGGGCGGTTCTTCCGGAACCCAGATCCACAAGCGTGACGTTCGGGACCCTTGGGAAACTCCCTATCACGGAGGAAATGTGAATGACACAAAGTCCCCTATTTCCGAGACCTCCGGTGGAAGAAATTCTGCATGAGCCAGAAGAGGTGAAAATTGCCATAGAGGAAGGGAGCCACTCGTCTCATACCATAATTGAGACCATAGCCGCCCTAGCCAAACTAGGGAGGTTCGAGGAGCTCTGGAAAATAGCCGATAGCATGTCAAAAGAGGTCAGTGTACTTGTGGACGCGGTTGGAAGTGTCTGGGTAGACATTGGAACGAAGAGCAGCGTTAGATTGGCCCCTGCACAGGGTTCAGTAATCCCATTCAGGCTCTGGCTTCACACCCATCCCCACGATGCCTATGCGAGTCAGACGGACAGAGGCACCCTAGCAGGGTGCTCAATGATTCTTCAGGAGGCCATAGTCCTAGGGCATGATCACATGGTCAGGCTACAGAGAAAACCGGCAGGAATTGGCAGGTCTCTGGAAGACTATGGGCCCTTGTCTACTTGGACCTCGGATGAAGAAATTGTGCTCTATTCCAACCTCAAGGGGGGATGCTATGACAGATAGACTAGATCAAGCCACCAAGAGGCTAAGAAGGCTAGCAGAAGGAACAGATGAAGGAACCAGTGGGCTATCTATTTCGTCAATGATCGAGGCAGTGGTCGGACCCGGTTACGATGACGACCTGGAGAGCCTGGTAACCATGGCGCTCAGGGCCAATGAGAGTGGGATGAGCCTTGACGAAATAGCAAAGGGGATACTGTCATTAGAAGACTGGAGATTCAGTCATTCCTGATTTCACAATGCGTCACGCTTGCGACTGAAAAACGCATGATTAAATACCCGCCATTCCAAACCTCGGATGGCCGGAAACGGGCACGACCTAGCGCCTAGCGAAAAGGGGCCATGTTGGGAAAAGAACCTGCCGAATCTACATGATTCGGTAATGTTCAATAGCCGCATGGGTGCCTGGTCGGTTTCCCTGTTGAGACAGGAGAATAATGGGAATTTGTTTTGTAGCAAGGGAAAGAGAATCGGTGGGAAAAATGACATCAGAAGAAAACAGTAATCGTCGTCAAGTTGACGAAAGAAAATGCAGTTCATGTGGCTATCATGACCTAATTGAAGACATCAGGCGGGGCGAGTTAGTATGCCCCAATTGCGGGTTTGTGGTACAGGACCGGATCGCTGCCGAGGATGGCGCTGAGATATCGAGGGGTGATGAAGCCCAAAACACCCCAACTAGGAAACTAGGTTCTGCCGCAATCGGAGGAAAGGACCAAGATGCCAGAAAACTTGAGAGGACTAGGAAGAGGGAGGCCCGGGAGAGATCAACATTCCTTAGTGAATTGGAAGAATTGGCGGAGAACACGATAGGGGGGGAGCGGACAAGGCAAGACGTGAAGAGGCTTCTAAGGGAACTAGGGGACGAAGAAGATGAGACTTCTCTTGCAGATAACCGAAAGAAGCGGCAGGGCCTTAGAGACCTAGAAGGAGCAGAAAGAAGGGCATACAGGCAGAGACTGTATCTAGCTGGGGCCATGAAGGCTCTGAATGACTCAGGTAGGCCCAATCAGGCACCACAGGTTGCCGATAGATGGGGCATCAATCACTCAGACCTAATGGAAGTCGCTAAGATGTTCAAGAAGATTCTGTCAAGGGGACAATGCAGAGAAGACGTAGACGAAGACGAATGGATGAGGCGGAGGTCGGAAATGCTGATCTACACCCTGGAAAGAATCCGGGAGTTCTTTGCCCAGACAGAGGGATGGGATGTGGCAAACGAAGTGTTTGCCAGAGCAAAAGAGATTCTGAAGAGCCAGAACGAGCCTATGCCTCCGGACAACTCCTGCGACAAGAAGGTAGTGGGGAACTTCTGCAACATGGTGGAGCATCGGGCAGCCTGGGAGGCGTTTGTCTCCGCAATGAAGGAAATGGGTTTCTCTGATTCCAAGGTAAGAGCCCTAAGGAAGGAGCTGCCGCTCTCTTCGACAAAGAACTTCACGGAGAGGCGTTCTAGTGCACTTTCCGAAGGCGGCGAAGAAGAGTGATCAGGGGATGTGCTGATCGGAACCTGGCAATAGGGCAGCAGTTCCAGGATTTACTCGTTCGAACACGCTCCAAAGTGGTGCTGCGATAACTCGTATTCGGCCATTGACAACCAACCTGTGCTCGAGCATTCCGGCGATTTCCTCTACATCGTTACCTAGATCTGCCTCTCCAGTTCCGGTCCTGATGTAGATTCTAAGAGTCCCTCTGACTCCCTCTTCGACCTTGTCTCTGATCCAACCTGATGCCTGTAGCATTCGGTACAAGACCTGCCTGTCCTCCATGTTGTATGTCCTGAAAGTGGTCTCGCAGTCGTCGAATGACACGTTTGGTGGCCCATTCCTGTTCATTGCTGTGAACGTCACCCTAGAACCAAGAGGCATTCGAAGAAGCACCCCCCATAGGCGAGGGAAGGATTCAGTGCACCTAGACTGTGTTCGTGCTATTCTGTTTCTTGCGAGTTGGTACCGAAGCTCTTCGGCTCGATTGTGGGCTGTTATATCTGGGTTCTGGGCCTGCCTAGGCCTATGCCTTCTGATGTGGGACCTCAGAGTGTCGATATGATTCTGACTAGACAGGTCATCTAGCAACGAAAGTACGATCGTACCGATAGCATCTCCAAGTACAAGCCTCCTCAGTTCCGGTCTCTCGACTATGCATATTGCCCGGTCTCGGAATGCCATCCTCTGACGGAACTGAGGCCATCCATGCTGATGGCCTCTTGCTGGTTCAGCATCGCCAGTAATTGGGCTAACTACGAATCTGGTTGAGTGTCCCCCCCTTCCAGGTCTAACTGCGTACCTCAGTCCGCTAGTCCCACGCACATGTATCTCGGTGAAGTCTTCACTTATCTCCGCCCTCTGGTTTGCCTCCAGAACGTTTCTGAGGAAGTTTATCCCATTGACGTCCTTTCCTTCCACTACCCTCATTGGGGTGTC
>JASMLH010000015.1 GCA_030748775.1 Candidatus Thalassarchaeaceae archaeon
GACCAGATTTCCAGCAACAGCCGCTACTCGTGATGCGTCTTTGACATAGACGACTGGACACTTGTATTCCGGGGCTATCCTGACCGCTGTATGCTGACGGCTCGTGGTGGCCCCACCGATGAGTAGCGGTGTCTCCATTCCTCGCTTACTCATCTCCCTCGCTACATGACCCATCTCCCTGAGAGAAGGGGTGATAAGCCCAGAAAGTCCGATGACGTCAGCCCCGTGCTCCTTTGCGGCATTGAGGATCATGTCCATTGGAACCATCACCCCGAGGTCGATTACATTGTAGTTGTTGCACCCAAGAACGACGCCGACGATGTTCTTTCCGATATCATGGACGTCGCCCTTGACGGTGGCCAGAACGATGGTTCCCTTGTGTTTGGAAGCTCGCGACTCTGGCTCCATGAATGGCTCCAGATACTCTACGGCACGCTTCATTGTCCGTGCAGTCTTGACGACCTGGGGCAGGAACATTTTGCCCGAACCGAATAGATCGCCGACCACTTCCATCGCATCCATAAGGGGGCCCTCGATGATCTCGAGAGGCGTTGGGTACGAGTGTCGAGCCTCCTCGACGTCCCTCTCGACGAAGTCGTTGATGCCGTTGACTAGTGCGTGCATAAGTCGTCCCTCGACGTCCTGATCTCTCCAAGATACGGAATCCTCTGCCCTGTTTTCCGATTCCTGGAATGACTCGGCAAACTCAATCATTCTGTCAGTTGCATCGGGCCTCCTATCAAACAGGACATCCTCGACGTGTTCGAGGAGGTCCGGAGGAATTTCCCTCTGTAGCGCGAGCTGGCTTGGATTAACGATGCCCATGTCTAGTCCTGCCTCAATCGCGTGGTACAGGAAAGCGGAGTGGAATGCTTCCCTGACTGGGTTATTCCCGCGGAAGGAGAAGGAGAGGTTGCTGATCCCCCCCGAAACCTTCGCCCCGGGGCATCCATCCTTGATGAGGGGTATTGCTTCGAGGAAGTTGATGGCGAACCGATTGTGTTCCTCGATGCCTGTGGCGACGGCTAGAATGTTGGGGTCGAACACTATGTCCATGGGATCGAAGTCAACGACGTCGACGAGAATTTGGTAAGATCGTTTGCAGATTGATACCTTACGTTCAACGGTTTCTGCCTGTCCTTCCTCATCGAAAGCCATCACTACGACTGCTGCACCATGGCGCTTGATGAACAGTGCCTTTTCAATGAAGTCAGCCTCTCCCTCCTTCTGGCTTATCGAGTTGACTATCGGCTTTCCTTGGACACACTTCACGCCTGCCGTAATGACGTCCCAGTCAGAACTATCAATCATGACTGGGATTCGTGCGGCATCAGGCTCCGTGGCGATGAGGTTTAGGAAACGCCGCATGCAACCTACGGAGTCGAGCATGCCCTCGTCCATATTCACATCGATGACGTTCGCGCCCGAACGAACCTGCTGAAGTGCCACGCTGAGGGCCCCATCGAAGTCGTTAGCCTCGATAAGCCTTCGAAATCTTGAGGATCCGGTCACATTGGTCCGTTCTCCTATCATTGTGAAGTTAGAGTCCGGTCGGATTGAATAGGGCTCCAGTCCGGCGTAGGTAGTGACCTCATGGGGTCCACGGTGACTACAGCCTTCTGAGTGAAAATGTTCGCCGTCTCTGGAGTTTTCTATGTCCAATTCCTCGATTTCCAGTCCCTCGCCATAGACAGCCCGTGGTTGAATTCCCTCCACGGCCTCAGCGATTGCACGGATGTGGTCTGGAGTCGTGCCGCAACACCCCCCAACGATGTTCACCAGGCCCTTCTCTGCGAGTTCCTTGATTCCATCTGATGTTATTTCGGGCGTCTCGTCGAAACCCGTTGGGGCCAGGGGGTTTGGTAAACCAGCGTTGGGGTAGCAATGCGTATGGGTGTTTGCGAGCCTAGAAAGCTCGGTGAGATTGCCAACCATTGATTTGGCTCCTAGCCCGCAGTTGATGCCTACCGATAGTGGCTTCGCGTGAGCGACTGTAGCCCAGAAGGCATCCACTGTCTGGCCGAACACGGTCCGGTTGCTACCTTCTTGGATGAAGGTGACAGACAGTATGATGGGGAGTTCCACGCCAGACTTTTCGAAGGCGTCGAGAGTAGCCGTGATCGCCGCCTTCGCGTTGAGAACATCAAAAACAGTCTCGATGAGGATGATATCGACACCTCCCTCAATCAAAGCACCGGCCTGCTCGGAGTACGAGTCTCGCAATTCATCGAAGGTGATGCCTCTGAAAGACGGATCATCAACATCCTCGGAAGAGGAGAGGGTCTTGTTCGTCGGCCCGACGGCACCGGCGACGAACCTCGGCCTCCCGGGGGAGCCCGCAATCGCCTCATCAACCGCCTGCCTAGCAATCCTCGCAGCACTGAGATTCATTTGTACGGCATAGTCCTCTAGCCCGTACTCCCGTTGTGAGACCGAGGTTGCGCCGAACGTGTTTGTCTCGATGATGTCACTGCCAGATTCCAGGTACTTCCTGTGGATGTCTAGTATCAATCCTTCATTTGTGATGTTTAGTGCCTCGTTGTTGCCGAGTAGGTCGATGGGGTGGTCTTCGAAAAATTCACCTCTGAAGTCGATCTCTTCTAGATCGAAGGTCTGGACCATGGTCCCCATGGCGCCATCGAGCAGGAGTATTCTACCCCCAAGTAATTTCTCAATAAGTGAATGCATCACGACTCCCCGGTATGTTGGGTGTTTGAAGACCCCATGTGACATTGCCCCGTGAGCCGGAGGGGGCAGAGATACCTGTGATTTTCGGCTGAGAGTGGCAAGAACGGAGGCTATGCCCTTAGGGAGGACAGCTTTTCCTCGTCAAGTCGCTCCCACGAGAACCCACCCTCATTGTCTGGTTCTCTGCCAAAGTGCCCTCCTGCGGCTGTCCTCGCATATATTGGGGCTCTAAGACCGAGCGTTTCGATGATGGCTTGGGGTCTGAAATCGAAGGCTTGTAGAACCTTATCTGTCAGCTCCGAGTTTGGGATCGTGCCCGTCCCGAAGGTCTGTACGTTTACGCTGATGCTAACTGGTTCTGCCACGCCGATTGCATAGGCTAGTTGGATCTCGCATTTCTTCGACAGGCCGCTTGCGACTACGTGCTTTGCTGCCCAGCGAGCTGCGTAGGCCGCCGAACGATCAACCTTGCTGGGGTCCTTTCCACTGAACGCCCCCCCACCGTGTCGCCCCATTCCCCCGTATGTGTCGACGATAATCTTGCGTCCGGTCAATCCGGCGTCCGCATGGGGACCGCCCAATACGAAACGGCCAGTTCCGTTGATGATTATCTTCGTCTCTATATTTAGGAGCGAAGGGGGGACTATTTTTCTGATGATGTGCTCCTCGATGTCGGCAACGATAAGTGACCTCTCCTTATCGGTGTCACCATCGAATTGCACATGCGCTAAGTCATCGTGCTGTATCGCAATCACCACTGTTTCTAGGTGCAGGGGGGTTCCGTTGCCATCATATTCAACTGTTACCTGGCTCTTTGCATCCGGTCGAGCCCAGGGGAGGAGTCCCTCCTTCCTAGCCCGGCTTAATTCCAGTGTCAGCCTCTGTGCTAGGGCTGCGGGGAGGGGCATGAAAGAGCCCGCGAGAATGGGGAACTCCTCGGACTCGTCAGAGGCATAGCCGAACATCAGTCCTTGGTCCCCCGCCCCTTGCTCGAGATGCAAGCCCTTGCCCTCATCGACTCCTTGGGAGATGTCAGCTGACTGTTGACTGATCAGGACTAGGACCTCGCAAAGCTCCGTGTTTAGGGCGTCCATGCCGAATGCGTGGTCTGTGTAGCCAATCTCCGCAGCGGCCCTTCTGGCAATTCCTTCATAGTCGATGTCTGCGTCATGGGCCAATGTCACCTCTCCCCCGACAATAATGTGACTCACCTCATCAGTCCCTTTTACCATGGTCTCAACTGCAACTCTAGCTCTCTTGTCCACGCTCAGACAAGCGTCGAGAATTGAGTCCGATATATGGTCGCACAACTTGTCAGGATGCCCCTCGGAGACAGATTCAGAAGTGAAGAGATAAGCCATTATTCCTTCCCCGATGAGTTCAAATTTCAACGCTGCGGTCGCTTTAGGTCATCGAATAGGTCGGTCTCGATGCAGAATTTTCTATAGCTTTTTGACATCATTTGCAGTAGCTCAACGGAGTGGTCGAAGTTGTATGACATTATGTGCTCGATGTTTAGGCCTATAGGAACCGCTATTTTGTTGGAACTAATATGAGAAATAATATCATCGAGTACTCCCATCGAAACTTCGAAAGACCTGTCCTTGATGGTGTTGGGATTTGCAGTGATGTAATTTTCTGTGGCATCTGGGACATTAACGCCTAGCCACTTTAGGAAATTAAGATTCTTTTCAGTTGAGATTGGCGCGAAGCTGAGCAGAATCCTCTTCGGGGAGACTTTTGCTTTAATGCACGCATCTTGATAATGTCCGAGCATCTTTGAGATGTTGTCACTGTCATAGAGTACTTGAGTGGTGAAGTACTCAATCCCATTTGCCCCCTTCTTCAGCAATCTGAGGGACTCCACTTTCCTAGAGGGGATTGCTATTCCTCCACAGAAGATTTCCCTACCTGACTCTGAGTTTATTTGATTGATCAGTTCTGAGGATTCAACGACACCTGGTCCGAGGTATTCAATATTGCTAGATTCTCCCCCAACTAGGACTATGTTCTCAATACCATAGTCGTCGTGCGTACTCTGGAACCACGCAGACTGTTCCTCAACCGACTCATGCACTGTCACTCTATTCACGATCGCTTCAATTCCTACGGCGTCTTGGATTAGCTGGCCGAATTCCCTAGGCTCCGCCCTCAGGCTTTCTGCAACTGGGCGCACGCCTCTGGTTTCCTCCATATGGACTTCAGGGATGTTGATAGCGTCGATGTGTGTCTTAGACAACAGTGTGCTAATATTCTCTGCGTATGACTCAATCGTCCCATCAATTATTCTCGGGGGCAATATCTCGTAAACCACGACTGGTCGCCCGACCCTCTGAATCTTGTCCCTAAGACGCACGTAGGCCCGACCCGAGTTCCTTTTTTCACTCTTTCTTGAACGGCGTAATTAGATACATAATCTAAAGAACATATAGTCGGGCGAATTGGCATGGGAATTGCGTTGGAACCTTCGGAGAGCGCCGGTTCACATATGGTTGCCGATATCGGCCTCGCGGAGTTCGGTCGCAAGGAGATCGAGGTCGCTGAACACGAGATGCCGGGACTTATGGCGATTCGTGAGAAGTACGCTGCAGAGCGGCCTCTAGAAGGGGTTCGAATCACCGGCTCACTCCACATGACCATACAGACCGCTGTCCTCATTGAGACGCTGGTCGAGCTGGGTGCCTCAGTGCGCTGGGCGAGTTGTAATATTTATTCTACACAAGACCACGCGGCCGCCGCAATTGCGGCAACCGGTACTCCTGTCTTCGCTTGGAAGGGCATGTCCCTCGAAGAATATTGGGAATGCACCTTCCGCGCCTTAAGTCACCCCGATGGCCGAAGTCCGCAACTCATTGTGGATGACGGGGGGGATGCTACGCTTCTGATTCACAAGGGATACGAACTTGAGCAGGGGAGTGATTGGGTCGAATCTGCTTCTGAGAATCAGGAGGAGCAGTGCATCAAGGACCTCCTGAAGCGAGTTCACTCAGAGGCACCATCATTTTGGACTAAAGTTGTCACAGAGTGCCACGGCGTCTCGGAAGAGACTACCACCGGAGTGCATCGCCTACACCAGATGGTAGAGGCGGGCACGCTGCTGTTCCCAGCAATCAATGTCAATGACTCGGTCACTAAGTCGAAGTTTGACAACCTCTACGGCTGCCGTGAGTCACTGATTGATGGGATAAAACGCGCCACGGACGTCATGATCGCTGGGAAGACCGCTGTGGTCTGTGGCTACGGAGATGTTGGGAAGGGTTCAGCTCAGGCCTTGAAATCCCAGGGGGCCAAGGTCATTGTCACAGAGATTGATCCAATTTGTGCCCTGCAGGCATCCATGGAGGGCTTCAACGTCCTGACTGTTGAGGATTCTTTAGGTGTGGCCGATATCTATGTCACCGCCACTGGAAATAGGGACGTAATCACACTCGAACACATGGAAGCAATGAAGGATCAGGCGATTGTCTGCAACATCGGCCACTTCGACAATGAGATTCAGGTTGAAAGGCTTGAGGCCAGCATCGCTGAGCACTCAAACATCAAACCCCAGGTAGACCGCTACACATTCCCCAGTGGAAACAGCATCTACTTACTCGCTTCGGGACGTCTAGTCAACTTAGGCTGCGCCACTGGACACCCGAGTTTCGTTATGTCCAACAGCTTCGCCAATCAAACCCTAGCTCAGATTGATCTCTGGATGAACAAGGGCACCTACGAAAATATAGTCTACACCCTCCCCAAGCATCTCGACGAGGAAGTCGCGAGGCTACACCTCTCAAAGATTGGTTCCAGGCTGACTATTCTGAACAGTGACCAGGCGGAATACATCAACGTACCAATCGAGGGGCCTTACAAGAACGAAGAGTACAGGTATTGATTATTGTTTGATCATCTGGTTTAATATCTTCAAGAGCCCCCTGAGTGTCACCTCGCTAATCCCAGAGACTGAGCAGACTTCACTTTGGGTTCTTGGTGAGGTGCTATTCTGGGATGCAAAGTATAGGACAACCCCTGCGATTCCCGAAGGCTTCTTGCCCTGCCATGAAAGGTTATCCTTGACCGTTGACCAAAGTTCTCTGGCTTCGCCCAGAACCGAAGGTGGCAGCCCTAAGTCGGAATGGAACTTCTCAAAGTACTCATCCGGGCTGGTGATGTGATGCGTTCCTAGGTTCCTTGCTACCAATCTTATTGTCCGCTTCAGCTCTTTTGTCTCTATTTCAGAAATCATGTCGAACGCCTTGGCAACATCCTCTATTTTCCGTGGAATCTTGGCCTCTCTCGCTGCAATGTAAACACACGCTGCAGTAACTCCCCTGATGCTACGCCCAGTAACTAGGCCCCTCTCAACCGAATGACGGTATAGCGAAGCTGCCTCTTGTTCGATTTGAGGAGGTAGGTCGCCCCGATCGCGGATGTACTGCATAGCGCTAGAGAGGTTTCTGCTGCGGCTATCTCGGGTCTTGCTGCGCTGATCAATGCGCTGCCTGCGCCGCCAGTCACGCAGTCCCTTACCGGACAATCCATGCTTCCTAGCGCCTCCAGAAGTCAGGTCGGAGCGTCGAATCTCTGTAGAAAGGCCCTTGTCTGACAGTGTCAACGTCGTGGGTGATCCGACTCTACTCCTGTCATCTCCTCCTGAATGATTAACCCACTCGGCGCCTGGATCAATCATATTCTCTGCGGCCACAAACCCGCAATCTGCACAGATGGTCTCGCCCCTGATATCATCTGCATCCCACGAAGTGCCGCCACAAACCTTGCAACTACCCCCAAAGGCTTCAGTACTTCGTGATTGCGAGGGTCGCCGGTTAGCTACAACATGGGAGTGTCTATTTGAGTTCTTAGAAGAGGTATTTTGGGAGAGTTTTCGGCTAGCAATGCTCCTTTCCATCTTATCAACCACTAGTTGTATAGTCAGTAAATGTATTATTTAAATGTTGTGTAATATTGTTTTCAGGTATTTGGCAGATGATCTAGGAGACTTACTGCAAACATTGGCAGAAAATATTGTAATTTGAGAGGGAGAAATAATGCGGTAACCGGTGATGCGTGCCCGAGTTCTTTTTCCGCCGCGTCATACTGGAAAGAGCATGGCGCAATCGGGGTTGATTCGAACCGCGCTCTATGACAATCACCTCAATGCAGGAGCAAAGATGGTGGATTTTCACGGTTTTGAGTTACCGATTTGGTACTCATCAATCCAAGAAGAGCACCTAGCAACTAGAAAGTTGGCTGGAATTTTCGATGTCTCCCATATGGGGCTATTTTGCTTTCGTGGGGATGAAGTCAGATCTTGGTTGAGTTCAGTTTCGACTCAAGAATTCAATAAGTTCCGACCGGGGAGTTGTGGTTACACACACTTCTTGGACGTGAATGGTTACATCATAGATGACATGATTTTCGCTATTTCGTCAGAGGATGAGGTTCTTGGAGTCCCAAACTCAACAATGAGGGAGAGAATGCTCGAATGGCTAGAAGAAAATTTACCAGAGGATGGGAGTATTGCAATCGAGGACCGTTCGGATGCAGTCAGCATTATCGCTTTGCAGGGGCCTGAATCCCCATCAATAGTCAGAGGAGTCATGGGGGAACTCAATACCCCAGGAAGATTCGCCTGCCAGAGAATCATGGAGAATGTTCTTGGGGTCAAGGGGTGGATTCAAGGTACAGGTTACACCGGAGAGAGAGGTGTAGAGATATTTGTTGAGGACGAGTACGCCCCCTTAGTTTGGGATGCCATACTATCTGATTCTGAATCAAGAGCGGTTCCCGTCGGATTGGGTGCCCGAAACACGCTACGGCTAGAGAAAGGTTACTTGCTTTCGGGTCAGGACTTCTTGTGGCCGGGACTTGGAAGGAAGTCCTACGACCTTCCAGAAGGATTCCTTGCTCGGAATACTGTTGAAACCTCGGTCCCCTATGGTTTGGACTTATCACATGAATTCATTGGCAAAGAATTTGTCGACGCTTCTCTAGAGGGTGGCCAAAGGTTGAGGGGTTTGCTCTGCCTAGATCGTGGTCCCTCACCCAGAGCGGGGCATGAGGTATTTGATGGGCCGGGAGAGGAGGCAGGCTTGTTGGGCCATGTTACCAGCGGAGGTCCTTCGCCCAGCCTTGGAATGGTGGGGATTGCTCTAGCCTACTTGGATGAAACAAAAGAAACTGAGGCTTGGATACAGTGCAGCCCCAAGAGAAGGGTTAGGGCACTTCTGAAAAGCCCTCCATTCGTCTGAAAATTTCCTTTGCGTTTTCGCAGATGAACGCAGAACAGATTGGGCGATATGCGTGTTTGCGAGAAGGATTCTGAGGTCAAAGCGGCCTGTTTTGTTTACGAATTCTTGCCCGGAAGATAGTCGGTGGGATGAGTCATTCACAGAGGTGGCTAAGGGGTGCGTTTGGTGGTCTGGGTTACTTAAACGAATAGAATTGGCGGCTTTTGTCAATAATTGCTCTTCCCCCAGGCAAGCATCGCAGCGACAAAACTCATTTCTAATGCCCTCACAGGTAACCATGAGGCGAGGATGTGAGGACCAATATTGAGGCTGTGGCGATAA
>JASMLH010000016.1 GCA_030748775.1 Candidatus Thalassarchaeaceae archaeon
CTGCTCAGAGCAATGCTCTCAAAGCCATCTAAGCCATGGACACTGGAAGAACTTCTTTCCAGTACTGGTTGGACAGACCAAGTCCATGTCGCTGGAGCTGGAAAGTCCCTTGAGGAAGAAGGCTTAGTGGAAGTAGAAGAGTCAAGAATCACATTGATCTCACTAGGTGAGAAGGGCTCGGAGGCACTATCAGACGGACTTCTGGAATCAAGGCTGTGGGAGTGGATTAGTAACCAGAGCACCGAGTCTAGAAACATGAATGAACTGCTTTCATCTGGATTTGGCAGAAGCGAGACGGGACCTGGAATAGGAGTTCTGAAGGGCCTCGGAGTCTCTATTGTCTCTGGCTCCTTTGTCACGGGCGACGAAGACGAGGTCTCCGAATCAATTAGGAAGAGAACCGAATTCATCCGTTCTCTTGAGCCCGGCCCTCTTGACAGTTCCAAGCTCGATTCCGAATTGGTCGAACACTTCTCCTCCAGAAGTGGGCTAATAGAGATGGAAGAATCCGTCACCAGGACATGGAAGTTGACCGATTCTGGCTCAAAGGTGGAAGGAGAGTCCCTCTCAGAGACTAAACTGATAGGGGAGTTAACCCCAGAGATTCTCCAGACCGAATCATGGATCGGCGCCGAATTCAAACCATTCGATGTCAAGTCTCCAGCCCCAATACCTTCCGGAGGCAGAAGGCACCCAATGCAAGCCCTGATCGAGAGAATACGCTCGGTATTCCTAGAGATGGGATTCTCGGAGATCGAGGGAGATTTCGTCCAGTCTGCAGGGTGGAACATGGATGCACTATACATCCCGCAGTCACATCCGGCCAGAACCATGCAGGATACATTCTATCTCACCGAGCCAGAGAACATCGATGTCGACTCGAATTTCCTCGATCTTTGGGCCAAAGTGCACGAACATGGGCACGATACAGGGAGCAGGGGCTGGGGTGGGTCTTTCGATAAATCCGAGTCTCAGAAGGCTCTTCTTCGGACTCACACTACCGTGAACACCATCCGCCATATTGCGGAGAATCCCAGCACTCCCTCGAGAGTATTCGGAATAGGAAGGGTGTTCCGTCAGGAGACAATTGATAGAACCCACATGCCTGAGTTCCACCAAATCGAGGGAATCATCCATGAGCCCGATGCCAGCCTGCCAATGCTGGTCTCAACTCTGAAGACTTTCTATGCAAAGATGGGATACCCCGATGTCCGCGTTCGACCTGCCTACTTCCCCTACACCGAACCTAGTGCTGAGGTAGAGGTCCTGTGGCGAGGAGAGTGGTTGGAACTGGGGGGGTCGGGTATTTTCAGGCCGGAAGTAACGGAGCCGCTTGGAACTGAATGGCCAGTCTGCGCTTGGGGGATGGGACTCGAGAGACTAGCAATGCTGATACTTGGACTGGACGATATCCGTCAGTTATACCAGCCAGATCTGGAGATTCTTCGTGGGATGCCAATACTCTGAAGAATTCCGATGAACAATCACTCATCTGCAAGGGTCTTGACATCCTGGAGGAAATCGTTTACATCCCAGTGAATCCCAGAATATGCTACTCTCTTCCTCTGTTCCTTGTCAATGATGAATGTAACCGTCGAGTGCCCTACTTCGTACTGCATTAGTGCATCTTCGTGCGGGTCTGAATCATCCGAGTGCCCCTGCTCTTCTGCTTCTTCGCCAACAGTAGATGAGCAAGAAAGCCAATCCCCCTCTGGACGCTCATAACCCTCGTCACACATGCAATGGGCTCCGCTGCCAGAGCCCATGACCCATCCATGGCCATTGCAGTCAAACCCAGGCGGTAGTTTGCTGATGTTTGCATTGCTAGCGACCCATGCAAGGCTCGTGCTAGTGGTCACGCCCATCGAATCGAGGCTGTCAGATTCCACCTGGATCCAGCTCTCGTTCTGAGCATCCCAAGAGTGAAGCAACCATGACCAATTCTCATCGCTCGTCCAATTGCCAATAGTGCCTGAAGAAATGTCATATGCGATGCTGCTTGACTCTGAAAATGCGTGTTCAGCGAAGGAGCTCCCGTTGTCGAAGCAGGATGAGCCATCAGTACTACCACAGGGGCTTTCAGTCACCATCGTTGAGTTGTCTGGGAATAGCACGGCGAATCTGAGGATGGCCTCGTCGGGAGGTAGGCTGTTTGCTATGTGCTCAGCATCAACTACAACATTCCAGTTGTCCCAGACCGATTGCATCACGGACCCCCTATCGTGAGTCAGGTGGTCCCACTGATAGCCCATGTCATCTGTCCATTGCGAGAGTCGCGAAACCGTGTCTCTTGCAGGGTCGATGGTGATTGAAATTACCTCGACGTTTTCCGAATGGCCTCCCAGGTTCTCGTATACGAACGCCAGGTTTGAGGATATAACAAGGCAAACATCGGGACAAGATGTGTAGATGAATGCGACTACTATGACTTTGTCCTCGTAGTCCGAAAGCCTGACATCTGATCCATCCTGGTTCTTCAGTGTGAAGTCAGGAGCTTCAGGTGGGTCCCTGTATTCCGTGCCAATTAGGCTAGTGCCACCCTCTTGTGGGTCCATGCAACCAGGTAATAGGAAAATGACGATTATCGCCATTGCCATTCCCTCTCTTCTCATCGACCTCCCGCAGTAACAAGCGTATTTCTACTGTTCTGCAATTAGACTCTTGATGTCTTCGAGCACTAGTTCGGGATTCCAGTCCGTGTCCCCCCACCAAACCCTCTGCTGCATCTGCTTGTCCACAATTATGGTCCCTGTGGTGTGATCCACCCAGTAATCCAGAGGGTGATGCTTCACCGTGACGTCTCCTTCGGGCTGCTGGGTTTCCTTCCCACAGCCATTCCCATCCACCTCTTCTCCTTCTGGTGTATCTGGGCAGCTATCGAATCCATCGGCCACTCCGTCATTGTCCAGATCAGTGTTGTAGGTTGCCAATCCGACATCGAAGTTCATCCAGACAGGCTCCAATTCTTCCACGGTCCCCGTTAGGTGCGGCCATTCGAGGCTCCTGCTTGTAGCGTAGTTTTCCAGAACCGTGGAGTTGTCCGTCCACGGATCTACGGTCACGGTTAGGATCTGAACTTCTGAGCCATGCTGCTCGCCCAGCTCCTCTGCGATGAAAGCTAGGTTCGCGCTTACCACCGGGCAGATGTCGGGGCATCTTGTGAATAGGAACGCGACAACGACAACCTTGCCACTGAACTGGGACATTGCAACGTACTCTCCCCCTTCATCGATAAGTGTGAAATCGTGAACCGGAATAGGCGGGGAAATGTCTTCGCCATAGAAAACATCGTCAGGCCCGCTTGATAGGCATCCAGGGATGAGCATCATTATTGCGATGATGATTGAGGAGAACTCCCTACGCATCATTTCTCCTCCTTGTAATCAACGTCAGACCATATGTTAGGAATAGTACCATTGCAAGGCTAGCCAAACTGCCATTAGTGCTTGCAGACACAACTTCTCCGGTTTGGTTTACGTTGTTGAAGCTGTAACCGGAAGGAGGCCCAATCTCCTCATGGAAGTCGTGAACTACCGTCAGATTCAGGGTATCCCAAAGCGAATCGTCCGAGAAAATGTCGATTTTGTAATCGCCTGCAGGCCAAATCCCCGAATCAATCGAGAATGCGCACTCGTCCCTTATCGAGGATGTGTTCGAGGGCTCAGTCTCGCATCTCAGATCGTAAACCCCGTCTCCATCCAGATCCACTCTCTGTATCCTGTGGCTGTCTGCGACATTGTAGAAAACCACGAAGTCTCCCTGGAGGACTTCCGCCTGAATTGGATCCATACTGGAACCCCTGAGGATTATTGCAAAGTCGTTAGCGCCATGTGCATCCGCCATTGGCGTTACCACGGAGAGTGCGATAATCGCAACTATAGTATGGGCTCTCATGAGAATCCTCAGTCTTCACTGGCTTCTATCGACCATAGTGCGGGATAGTCGTATCTGGGGTCGAAGTCCTCGTCGAACTGCACCACGTAGATGCCACTCACCATCTCAGATATCATTACGAACCCACGAGGGTCGTACTGGAGCCCCCAATCGAATGGGATCATGCATGATGCCCAGCAATCTGCCATGTCGTATCCCAGTTCCGTTGCTGGGTCATCTATCCAATCCGGCCCAGCAGGAAGGTAGTACCCAACCGTATGTGTTGGAGCAAGCTCCTGAATTGCCTGGAAACCCCTATCTGGCTCAGGAACCCCATTCTCCCACACTAGCTCCTCCCAAATTTTGCCATGGTCCGTCGCCCATGCCCCTGCATGGTAGTGCGTCCAGTAGATGTGCCCGTTGATGCCTGTGTCCCCATTGTGGGGGCTGAAGATGTAGCCTCCTGGGATGTAGTGCTGGGGATGGCTGGACCCGTTCGCCAGTGTTCCCTCGCCAGGGAGCCTCCACTTAGACACCAGGAATGGC
This sequence comes from Candidatus Thalassarchaeaceae archaeon, assembly GCA_030748775.1. Lineage (GTDB taxonomy): Archaea > Thermoplasmatota > Poseidoniia > Poseidoniales > Thalassarchaeaceae > UBA36. Next base: position 4,420 of record JASMLH010000016.1, read on the forward strand.
TTGGCTGGATCAGTGGTGTCAATTGTCCAAAGGAAGCCGCTGTGATTCGCATTGCTACCGTACTCGGGTGCGATTATCGTGTAGTGCCGCCAGTTTACACCGAAAGTTGCGTCTCCGGGACCGGAGCCGCATTCGGATGGCCACTCTGCTTGGGGCACGTACTCGCTAATTCCGTTGCAGATTAGGTGCTCGTAAGGGACTGCATAGTGGATGTTGTCGTTCCCCTGGTTAGAATCCAGCCATTCCTCCGGGGACATGTTGGCATGCCCTCCTCCCTCTGGACCATACCAACCGTCATCAGCCGAAGGGCAACCCATCCACCTCCCAACCTCGGGGGGCCACGCTATCCCGAACGGGTCCGCTACAGTTGGCGGTTCGCTCACATCAACTATCCTCAGTCCAGCTCCCCAGTAAGATGCAATCAACAGTCTCTGTTTGGTGATGGGATGGACGAAGTAGACATGGTCGTGGTTGAAGATAGAACCACCACAGGTAGTCTCCGGTTCGGGGGTATATCCTCCCCACCGGATTATCTCCCTGCTCGAGTTCTGCTGCTCCTCGTTCTGGTTGGGTAGCCAAGACTCGAATCCCCGAGGGACGTAGAATACCTGGGTCCCCTTGTAGAATGTCCCCGAACTCCCCTCTATCATCTCGGGATATGGGTCCGCACCGAAGAGGAAGAGGCTGCATTCCTCAGTGAAGTCAATGGCCCCGTCCCAGTCGCAGTACACCGCCAGGTCCTGGTTGTGGAAGCCAGCTGGGGGGTTATTCCATTCTGCGACCTTGACAGGACTAGTCTTGTCTCCAACATAGATGACGTCCAGCCTGTTCATCCCGCTGTTCGCATCATCGTCGTTTGGTATCGGGTCCAACTCGCTATTGGTCAGCTCGTGGTTGACTAGGACCCAGTTGTTGTCCTGCGTCACCTTGATGTCGATCATCCTGGCAACCTCCGCATAGTAAGTAGACAGAAGCCTGATGTTGTTCGGCTTGCTGATATCCAGAATCTCGAACTGATTGTAGCTTGAAACATATGCGAAGCACCCACCAGAACCGTCTGCATATATCTCGCAGTCCTCGTGGAAGTTCCCTTCTATCGCGATCTCCGAGTTGTCTCCTGG
>JASMLH010000017.1 GCA_030748775.1 Candidatus Thalassarchaeaceae archaeon
GAGAGTGTCAGGCTAAGCCAAGTTCGCCAATATGATTGTGTCATTGCTTGTTCCCTCCATCGGGCAACATGTCTTGACTGTGTATTATTCCCGGAACATGTTGAAGGAAATCTGGGGCTTGGGATGGACTCATGTTTATGGCATTCATGATTGAAGCGGAAGCATATTCTAGATTGTCCTTAATCCAAACGGGGTCAGTGGAATCCCGAGCTACCCCGGTGAAAAGTCGACCCAGTTCGGGGTGATTCTCGGGAAGATCAATCTTTTTCGGATTCTGCAACACTCCGCTTATTGCGTTAAGAACCACTTTATCGAATTCCTCGATTAGAGCGGATAATTTCGGATGGTCATCCCTCATTGTGAGGAAGGAGTCGTCACTCAGTGCGGTTCGGCACATGTTGGCTCGATTGATATTAGCCAAGTCTAACTTATTCCTTCTGTCCATTTTGGTATCTGTTCCATTGGTAATTTCATCGTCCATGGATTTCCCGACTAGCGTATCTAGTGCATTTTGGATTTCCTTTAGGTTTTGAGACTCAATTCCTTCAGAAAGGGATTCCAATCTATCTTTTTCTTTAGTTAATCTGGCAGTAAGACTGTAGTCGGGTTCTTCGATTTCCAAATCCTCAAATTCCGGTATAGGTGCCAGTACTCGTCTGGCCTTTTCCGTTAGTTGATAGGAAGGCTGAGTTGTTACTCCTTCGCCATCATGGACTTCAAGGAATAGTTGGTGAGACTCCAGATTTCTTAGAGCCGTAGAAATCATGTTTCTTGTCGACTCCGTTTTGGATTTCAATGTTAATTCTAGCAATTCGTCGGAACTTAGCTTCGTGCGCTTCTGATACAATTCGCGAAGGATGGCCCTTGCCACAGTATCCTCCGCGAGGCAATCCCAGGCGTGGTTTACGGTCCATTGATCTAGATCCTTGATCTCCTCAAGGAATTCCTTGGATTGAGCTATTCTCTCAATAATCCTTGGAAGTTTTCGATCGTCGATTATCACCAGATTAGAGAAACTCTGATCGTTTGACAAACTGCTGCCGAGTTCTCTTGCAAGAGCAAAGAGAAGGCTTGGAGTCCTCATGTTCTTGGAGAAACCGGGACCAAGATTTTTGATTAGGGCTTCAAATAATGTGGAGAATTTGCGGTCAAGAATGAAGTTGAGGATTTTTGGGTGTATGGAAAATTCTTCGGGGTAGGTTTTGCTGAGCCATTCAAGTCTTTTTCGCAACAAGACATGAATCATCGTTGTATGTAAGCGTTGGATTTGTAATTGTCTTAATTTTGTATCTCCCGTAGCAGGAGGGCGGGAAGTGACAATTACTTTGCTTTCAGAACGCTGTGGAATTTGTTGCAGAAACTCGGTGTACTTTTTGTGATTGTCGGTGTCCTTAACAATGTCTTCAAAATTGTCAATAACAACAAGAATTCGTCTTTGGATGAGTGTTTCCATGGCTGCTTTTGCTGGTCCGACGATGCTTGCACGTGTGGGCCCATCTGGGTGGCAATTAGACACTCTGTCAATGAAAGTCTCAAAGCGGCCATGGGGGTTGTACTCGGCAATAGAACGGGTCGGGTCTCTAGGATCCCCTCTCCTCTCGATTCTGAAATTGATTGGTCTCTCGCCTTGCTCTGGTGATTTGCTCGTGATGACCACATGCTTCTCAAATCGCTCGATTTGTTCCCTACCTGTGATTGAGCCTTCTGAATAGGTATCATCATTCAGATTTTTGCGTATGAATTCGAAGGCTAGCGCGGTCTTGCCCAATCCTCCTTCTCCCCAAATCTCCACGCCCTGCGAACCGACTAAGATATCGCACAAGTCTTGGACATTCGATTTGTTTGGATCTGGCTCAATGTATTCTTTCCAGCCCAGCAGATCCAACTGCTTCAGCACATTTTCAGCATCATAGGCATAACTCCTGTCATCCTGAACTGCTGTAGAGTAGTAGTGAGGTAGAAATTCGGCCTTTGCAGGGTCGAATAGACGGATGATTCTCTGTATTTCTGAATCTAGTTGGTCTCGAGTTAAGTAACCGTACCTAGGGTCGTGGAAGAATCTACGAATTGTTTTGGCCTCCTCATCCCCCCTCCTCTGGGATTGTTCTTTGATTGATTCACATACATACGCGAAGGAGTTCCTGTACTCTCTGAAATTGAATCCAAAGGGATAGAAATCTCCCACTTCGACTGGTCCGAACTTTTCGACCAGTATGATCTCAGCCTCATCCGGATTGAGTGTGATTTCTGTTAGTAGACTTGGTCCGCTCATGGCTTTCTGGAGGTGGGGTATCTCATCACGACCTGGTCCCTTAAGATGAGCCAAAATCAATTCCTCCCACCTCTCTTGGGCGACTTTGCTAAGATTGTCTCCTAGGTTCTGCGCTCGGCGACTATCGAATGCGGGCGTATATGATTCTAGTATTTGTTCGCAGAAATCCTTTCCTTCGAGGGTGTCATGGTAGTCTGGATTTTGACTAAAGCCCTCGTACACCAATTTCCAATCTTCTTCGGAAATTAATGGGAGCAGTTCAGTGATAGTTCTGACATAGTCAGTAATGACCTTCTGTAGGGGCTCGGGTAGCTCGTCAAAATCGTAGGGCTTCGACGGCGGAGAGGCGGGGGGCACGATATCAAGTAGCGCCGTGCATATTTGAACTGTTCAATTCAGGAGAGATTGCGAGACTACCTGGCCGGTCTGCAGATCGAGGGCGGTGAGCCTTGGGTTCTGTTCGGAGGGGAGGAAGACTCCGGTGTCGATTCCGAGCACGGCCGGCCTGCCGTCGTCCAACAGGGCGTCAGAGGCCCAGATTCCGCTGTCGAGCACCCTATCATCCGACTCGCCGCCGTCCCAGAACCCGGCGATTTGTTCCGCGGCATACTGACCCGACAAAATCTGTACCGTGGTGTGGCCGACGATAACCTGCCTCACGGGATCAGGGGGGATGTCAGCGTCGAAGATGGCCCGTGACCACATCCTGTCCTGGTTGGTCTGGTCCTCCAAGGGTTTGCTGAGATCATAGCCCCCGTGAACAAGCCTGTGGCCATTGAGGATTAGCTCGGTTGGAAGGCTCTCGATGAATGGCAGCCAACCACTAGCGATCTCAATCTGTTCTTGGGGGTCATCGGAGAACGATCGGAGGGTGTCTTCTCCACCGTACTTCAGCCACGATTTCATCATCTTCCCGTGCTTGGGGGAGACCGAGAGCCTCAGCATCTCGTCGTGGTTGCCCCTGATGGAGTGGATGTTCCCAGAGCTCTCGACCAGTCGCAACACGCCTAGGCTGTCCGGGCCCCTATCAATCAGGTCGCCCAAGCAGACCACATGATCCCCCGAGGGGGCCGACCAGTACTCCCGGGGGTTGTTCTTCTGGTAGATTGGCTGGGATCCCTCAGAGAGGTCCAGCTTCGCTACCAGAGCCCTAAAGGTCTCCAAGTGACCGTGCACGTCGCCCACGACCCAGACCGAGTTGCCGTCGTCCAGCGCCTGCTGTAGAACGCGTTCGATCCCCTCGTCCCTGTGTTCCATGGTCGTCTTCCTCTCCGGCATTTGGTTGGGCTCTAGATTAACGATTCCATCTCACTCTGGTAGGAGTACATGATATTCCAGACCTTCGTCAGTGTCAGGTGGTATCTGCTGTCCTGGCCGCAGGCGCCCTTGAAGCTGGTGTAATCAACGGCCCCCATGACCTCTAGCAGGACTGGCAGGGCCACCGACTTCTCGATCGTGATGCGGAACCTGTAGTCGGCCCAGTCTATGACCTCGATCTCGTGGTCAGGCCAGAGCTCACGCAGAGGGTCGGCGACCCTCGACTTGATCTGGAAGTGCTCGGGCATGGAGTTGTGCTGGACGACGCTGAGGAAGCCGTGGGTAGTGAACAACCACATCAGACCACCTCTATGGCGAAGGCCTCGTTGATGGTGGTCTGCGGGACCTCGTTCCTAGGCTCCTGCTCCTCCGAAGCCTCGTAGGGACGCAGTACGGTGTGCGGGTCGACCTCGAGAGTGAGGCCGGCTTGATTGAAGGTTGTAATCACCATCTGCAGCATGAACATGCAGTACCCGTGGTCGTAAACGGAGATGCACCTAGCAGTGTCCTCAGAGATGATTTGCAGGGTGATGCCGTAGTCGGACATCTCATGGATGGTCCCTGGCGGATAGTACTCAAGCATACCCTGAGCCCATTCCACAGAGTCATCCTGTGAGGCGTCTTGAATGGCCTCATCAGGAAGTTCGGGCAGCATGTCTGCCACCCTAGTTGTATGGCTGGAGTTGTCCTCGTTCATCGTGCTGCTCATATGCCTCTCCTCCTCATTGTATTGCGTCTGTTGTGCAGGTTTGTCGTCGTCACCGGTGACCTCAGCAGCACCCGTCCCAGTCCGGTCCGGGAAGTACAAGCATCCTAGCGCGGGAGATCTGGTCCTCAAAGCCGAGGTCAGCGAACTCGTGCAAGGTGACCTGTTCCGAATGTGGTCCGGAGAGGATGCCTTGGGAGATGACGCCGGCGAGAATGTCGTCCGGGAGTTCGGTCACCCTGACCCAGACGCACCGAGGCATGGGGTCCGGCATCAGCGGCACGAACTCCATCGTGTTACCAGTGCCGGACTCAACGTACGAAAATCGGATTGAGTTCATCGTCCTGCCGAAGAATCCCCTGCACCTCGAAGTTCCCTCGGCCAGCATCACGAACTTGGTCCATGAGGGATCGTTGCTAGGCTTGACGCTGGACATCTCGACATTGAATCCCGACTCCATTGCGATGTCAGTGAGTTCCGCTGAATCAAGCATGGAGATCAGGCCTTCTGGGAGCTTCCTGTACTCTGGATTAGTCCCTTCGTCCTCTCCGAGATCTTCCTTGGACAGGCCCATCATGCGGCCCATGTCCGTGGTTGTCCACATCGGATAGAGTTCGTCGAGGTCCCTGCCGAAGTAGAAGGTGGCGACATCGATCTTCTTGGCGGATGCTGAGTAGTTCCTAACCAGTGTAAGTGACCATTTCCTATTGATGCCGATGCTAATGACCCCCTACAAGATAATGCGTCCGCTGTGGGTGGTCTGCGGTGTCACTGGTGACAAGTGCCGCGCCAATTGTTTGTTTGCACATGTTTTCCACTTCCAACAGCATAATCGCACAGAAATTCGAGACTTGTATAAGCAATTGCCAATAGACCAAGAAACCCTCTCTCACACTCCACTTCTCGCGGACATTAGCATTGGGATTGAAGGTATATCAACTTGTCAATCTAAACGATCTCCGGGGTCCCTGGGTCAGCGTTGGCAGTCCGGGCAATAGAAGCTCGATCGGCCCGATTGGACTATGCGCCTTATGGTGGCATCACATCCCTCGGACAGGCAGGGCTCGCCCTCCCTGCCGTAGACTTGGAAGGAGTGGCTGAAGTAGCCCAAGTCGCCTTCGACATTGACAAAGTCGCTGATGCTCGAACCCCCGGC
>JASMLH010000018.1 GCA_030748775.1 Candidatus Thalassarchaeaceae archaeon
AATCTGAAAATTAGGGCCTGGAATCCACTCGGTACCGTGTTTTATTTGGCAGGATTGATCCTAATTGCTAACTCAATTGAGGTAGGAAGCGATGAAACTAATCCAGGAGTCATTATTGGTGCGTTACTATTCATTCCCGGTGTGTATCTCTCATCATTGGTAACAACTGATCTGCGGTGTAACAACTGTGCTGGAGTCATTCTAGAGTCCAAGTCGATAGATCAAAAACTCAAGGGAGATGCTTTAGGTTTGGCGTTGAACAAGGCCAAATATGTCAGAGAAGCACTATCTGCTTCAAAGCAGGAAGGCGAGTATAATTGTCCAGATTGTGGAAAGAAAATGAGTCATATCAGTGTTCCATTAGAAGAAGAAGTTTTACATCGGTCAAACCTTGTCGTTCCAGATGTCGTTGATGATATCCAGAATTGGACATCTGGCGCGTCCAGAACTATTGATCTAGACGGTTGTATAGAGTGTGACCTATTATGGTTCGACAAAGACAAGAAAGAAGAGGTACTCTCCAGGGACGGCACAATAATTCCAAAAACATAGATTGGAATCTATCATATTCCGTAGCGAATGAGTCACATTGAAGTTAGCGAGCCCTATCCAGATTCATGACGCAATGGGAGTATAGGATTGTAGAAAATTCAGATGCAGCGTATAGCCAGATTGCTGAAATGTTGAATGATTTGGGCAGTCGGGGTTGGGAATTAGTTTCAGTGAGAGGCAAAAAGCCCGGGAAACTCAAGGTGTTCTACTTCAAGAGACCCCTTTGAAACCCCATTGACTCACCCGCGAGTCATAGGGTACCCTTCCGATTACCGGTGGTCGGAACGGCCCCCCATACGATTGAGACATGCCCGAGCCGAGACTCTTAGAGATAAGCTCACTATGATTTCTCATTCTTGTCTGCTGCTGACTGGGCCCTGGCCTTGAAGTCCTGATTCCTACCTGTTTTGTCGGCGTGACCCTGGATACGCCCCGCTGCCTCTTGAGTCATCCACTCCTTCCAATCTAAACTCGGTCCAGAACCTGTATTACCAGATGCTCCTTTGCCGCCCGAACTACTCCTCCCTGTTCCGGAACGAGACTCCCAGTATGTCGGATCCTTGGGATTCAATTGTCGGGATCGGTTATCTCTAGATGCCTTGTCAGGGCGAACTCTACCGGTTCTACTACCTCCTCCGTGGCCTCTTCCACCCAATCCTCCTCCATCTCCTCGTGACATCAATCCGCCCTCTTGTTAGCATGTTTTGCCCAGCTACTTTGGCTAGTTGGAATACTAAGAGTTACGAGTTTAAACCTATCATCGTCATGTGAGAGATTTTTTCCAGTTTTTTCATTTGGCCTATAGACCAAGTATAATCGGTCTTTCTCACCTTCCAATGCTAGAGCATATGCCACTTCTGAATCATTAATTTTGTTTCTTTCTTTCATGGTTTTTTTCATCTTGAACCAGTCATCAGATAGTTGCCCAACCCCAATAATTCTACCGATAAGGGATTCCATAACTTCCTCGAGTGGGACTTTATTTCCACCGCACTCCTCTATTGCAGAAGCAATTGCAGCGTGCCACCTTCCACGATCCCAGAAGTCCCTGCATGTAGGAGTTAGAAGCTCCATCTCGCCGCGCATCAATCTTGCTATCCTTGGACTGTCTATCAGTATCCCAAGTTCACGCGCATCCGAGTCCCAACCTTCGTCATCAGAGAATGAGAGTAGATTGTCGCTTGTCAAGAGTAACCTCTCGTCGTCCACGGAGATGAATTTGCAGTGAGTAATCATCGTATCTAGACTCTTATGAGGTAGGAACTTCGACCTTAATGATCCTATACCGCTCCTATCATCATTCTTCCATACCTCTTCCCTGAGCAATTTAATTCTAGCACGAGCATCCTTGATCTCCTCATTATTTCCCTTGACATATTTCGGATCTTGCCTACCCCAAAAAATCTGTACTGTGAACTTGGAGGCTCGGTTTTCGGCATCGGCTGGTCTACTGGAAATTTCACGTATTGTCGAACGATCAAGCCCACGTTTTCTGACCGCGTCTGAGCCAATGACAATCCGTTTCCTAGACTGTCTGATTAGATCAAGCATTGCAGGTCTGTGTTGTTCAGTCCTGACTAAACTCCACCGAGGTCGCTCAGACAAATCTAGTAGCCTTGTGATTAGGCCATCTAACCTGCTCAGAGTCTTCGGTTTGATTTTGCCATTATCCAATTCCCCCATCGTTTTTTCGAGATTCCCCATCGTTTTTTCGATTCTTCTCAACCGTTTTGCCTTAATTCTGTATTTCATATCTGGAAGTGTGCCAACCATTGATGAAATGAAACTACTACTTTCTTCAGATAACCAGTCGTCCTCAATTACATGGTTGATAATTTCAGACGCTACGCGCTTGTCATCAATTACAAGTCCTGATTCCAAAACCCATGAAGTAGGTGCTGCAGATAGCAAGTTGCAAGAACCGATCCATACCATCCCAGTGTCGGAAATTACGAACTTCGCATGACTCGCTCTCTTGGTCACCTCTACTCTAACCCTCTCTGGACATCCTTCCTCGCTCAGCATTTCTCCATATTTCGTCGTGCGTTCGGCAAAAGTCGGCTCGTTGATTCTATCTGGCTCGCCTGAGAGAAGGAGGATTTCACACCCATCCGGCAACGATTCTGAAATTCTCATAGCGGCCTCATCAGCGAACTTTTCGTGAGTGAATGCCGAGAGAAGGACACATTTCTTCTTGGCGGAGTTGATGACGCACTGAACCGAATTCCATTGCTCAAACTCGGTTCCAACCACTACTCTGACATTGTCAAGGCGAGCAATATCATCCCTTTCTAAGGACGAAATAGCAGAACTCGTCTCTTCCAACGCATCTTCCACCAAGGCCCGTAGATGTTTACCGCTGTATCTCACATGCCCTTTCTGAACTCTCTTGAGAATCTTTCTAGCCACGTCCAACTTTGCTATCGCCTCAACCTCCGGGGAGGGCGGCCATTCTCTCTGCACCTCTTTCTCCTTGGATACGACTTGGAGCTCAGGAATTATCCTAGCATCCAGAATGTGCTGTGCGAGAGGATCTTCGCCATGGACGTAAGGTACCACTGTACCATCCGTCCTCTTGTGCCACCTGTAGGCCACCGAAGTCTCGGCCTCCTGGATCTCTATATCGAGAAGACTAGATCCTTCGATGACATACTTTCCTCGCATATCTAATTCATACGCGATGCTTCCTCTAACGGGCGTCAGGACCGTCTTCACGCTCATTCTACTCGGGTCCTCCTCTCCTTCTCGCCGGGCAATTATTGGCTCGGGGCTCAAGGACAGACCTCCTGAGTTCGTCAATTCGGTTGATTCGTACAGGACCCTCGGATGGTGGAACCCACCTGTCAGTAGGTCGCGCACGACCTTTGTTTCTGCCTTACCCCCTCCACTCTTCTTCAGGAAATCAATCAACTCATTATCTTCGATGGCTTCTGAGATTGCTTTGCTTGGAAGAACTTCTCCGGCATCAGATACTGACATTAGGCCGGAGGTCATGAGGGCACTGAGTGTTCGCACAGGTGGTGAGCCATTGTGCGTCTTCGACCAGCGTTCCAATGAACCCGCTGAAACAATTGATTCGATGACCATGGCTTCCGATTCGGCATTAGGATTGTATGATGCCGAAACCTCACATGTCCAAATCTCGACTGGCACTTTCACGATTACCCTTTGAGACAAATCTTCGTTATCATGGCTCGAAATCATCCCACCTCCAATTCTGTCGGCGTTAGAACTGTCCCTCTATCCGAAATCATCTCGATTGCCCTTCCAAGGTGATCGAAATCTTCCTCGAATTCAGAGTCGGATACGTGTTTGAGGCTAGTAAACAAAATCAACCCCTCTCGGGCTCTGCTGAGGGCTACATTCAGACGGTTAGGGTCGCTGACGAAACCCCATCTCCCCCCCGCAGTCTTGTCGTTGTTACGGACCAGCGATAGAAGTATGAAGTCCGACTCCTTGCCTTGGAAACCATCAACTGTGTGGACTTTCACATCGCTATTCCTGCCTAACTTGTGCTTGACTAGATCGACCTGGCCCTGATATGGTGAAAGTACCACTACCTCGTGACCCCCAGAGGCCATCTGAACTGCAGTCTTAGCTACAATATTGGCCTCATTTTGGTTGCAGTAGGAACCGGTCTTGTACCTCTTCTCCCTCCAGCCTCCATCGACCGAGCAGTGTGGACAGTCGATTAGGAGTAATCTTCCATTCTTGAGATGAGGGGCAGGTAGTTCCGAATCGGCGTAACAATCATTCTTGTCTTTCATCCAGATGAATGGGTTTCCGTAAAACACCTCTCCTACGACGTCAGATAGGTCCTCAAACATCCTTCTCTCCTCCTCAAGTTTGGAAGTCAATCTGTCGATGTAACTTATCCCGGGATGGCTTTTTTCTGTTTCACCATCCTCTTTGCAAAAGACATAGTCATCATTCAATTCTCCAAACAACTCGAACAGCCACCGGAACGGCTCCAGCCACGGCTTGATGTCATCGACGATGTTATCGACATCATCCCGCACATGTCTCTTACTACTAGAGTTGTATTTTGTGTGAGAGAAATTTACTTCATTCAGGAGATTAGTTAATCCGCGATACTTCGATTTCTCTTTCCATAATTTCTCGGAATCCACTTCGAATATTCTAAGCAGGTTCCTCCTGATTTCCCTGATTTCGAAGGGAGGCAATTGCATCTGATCGCCAATCAGGATGGTGCTTCTAGAAATCGCTAAAGCGCCTAGTAGTTCCGAGGGATATGACTTCCCTGCCTCTTCCACAATTGCATAGTCGAAAGCCTCGCCGCGCGCATCCCTGAGGAGGTTGAGTATCGCATCATCCGTTGTAGTCACGCACACAACAGCTGCCTCTCTATTCAGGAAGTTTGATGGCCAAATTGCAGGATGCCCCTTCTGAATCATGGATGCCCTGATTTCCGCCATTCTGCCCCTATATTCTCTTTCTTTGGAGATCGACTCAGATGCAGCCAATACCTCTTCAGAGAATCTCTTACCTAGAGTGAATGAATCCAACCGCTCATCCACTAACCCCTTCTCAGAGCGTCTGCCGCTGACAATTCGCGAGACCTCCAAGCCCCGGAACTCATCTACCCCAAGCGCTTCCTTTACACTATTAGCGAGGTGATCAAGGGCGAGGTGTTCCTTGGCGCAGAGCAGAATCTTTGCGTGAGGATTTTCACGCAGTATGTCCTCAACCAGCCTCGTTGCAGTCCATGTCTTCCCGGTTCCAGGCGGGCCTTGCACGAGTTGCAGATTCCCGTAGCAGGAAATCCTCCAATTTGGATGGCTCTCCTCCCACTCACGAAACCTCCAACCTGCGACTGAACGACTTACTTTCCCA
>JASMLH010000019.1 GCA_030748775.1 Candidatus Thalassarchaeaceae archaeon
GTCCTCGACATCTTCCGATGAAGAGAGAGTTTTGTTTGTCGGGCCAATGGCACCTGCTACAAACCTCGGCCAATCCGGATTTTTTCCCATCTGGTCTGATACTGCCTTAGTGGCGATCCGAGCAGCCTTGAGATTCATCTCTCTCGCATATTCGCCCAAACCGTATTCTGATTGGGAAATGGAATTCGCCCCGAACGTGTTTGTCTCAATAATGTCGCTCCCGGCCTCTAGGTATTTTCTGTGTATGTCATGGATTACCTCGTCATTTGTGATGTTTAGAGCTTCGTTATTCCCCATCAAGTCGATTGGGTGGTTTTCGAAAAGACTGCCTCTGAAGTCCCCCTCCCCCAAGTCAAACGTTTGAACCATGGTCCCCATCGCCCCATCGAGGACCAGTATTCTTTTTTCGAGCAGTTCTTCTAGCACCAACACTCCCCACGGCGATTCTCGGACGGGGTCATGATACCCTTCATTTTCGGAAGAAATAGGGAAATTACTCCCTTAGGGCTTCAATCTTCTCTTGATCCAGAAGCTCCCATGAAAACCCACCATCATTGTCCGGTTCTCGTCCAAAGTGCCCACCAGAGGCCGTCCGGGCGAAAATAGGGGATCGCAGCCCCAGTGACTCAATTATTGCCTGAGGTCTGAAGTCGAATGCGTCCCTGACCCTCTCGGTAAGCTCTGGGTCAGGAATCGTGCCAGTGCCAAATGTCTGAACATTTACGCTGACGCTGACTGGCTCAGCAACGCCTATCGCGTATGCAAGCTGTATCTCGCATTTCTCTGATAAGCCACTGGCAACGACGTGCTTTGCCGCCCATCTCGCTGCGTAGGCCGCCGACCTATCTACCTTGCTGGGGTCCTTGCCGCTGAATGCACCGCCACCGTGCCTCCCCATTCCCCCATAGGTGTCAACGATTATCTTCCGTCCAGTCAATCCAGCATCTGCGTGGGGGCCGCCTAGGACAAAGCGACCAGTACCATTGATGATCAATTTGGTCTGGTCATTAAGTAGGCTGCTAGGAACCACCTTCGTTATGATTTTCTCCGTAATCTCTCTGACTATGAACTCGTGCTCCTCTTCCTCATCTCCATCGAACCTGTCGTTTGCCAAGTCATCATGTTGAATTGCTATTACAATGGTATCAAGACGGATTGGTTTCCCATCATCACCATACTCGACGGTAACTTGACTCTTCGAGTCCGGTCTCGCCCATGGTAACGCCCCCTCCTTCCTCGAACTGCTCATTTCGAGGGTTAGCCGTTGGGATAGGGCCGCGGGCAGTGGCATGAATGAACCCTCCAACCCATTGAAAATCTCCGACTCATTGGAGGCGTATCCGAACATTAGACCTTGATCCCCCGCACCCTGTTCCAGATGCAGGCCCTTGCCCTCATCAACACCCTGAGCGATATCGCCCGATTGCTGGCTGATCAGCACAATCACCTCACAAAGTTCTGGATTCGTCGAGTCCATCCCAATTGAATGGTCCGTGTAGCCTATTTCCTCAGCAGTAGCCCTAGCAATGCCCTCGAAATCAATTTCTGTATCCAAGCCCAGCGTCACCTCCCCTCCGATGATGATGTGACTGCCTTCTTCAGTCCCCTTCACCATGGTCTCTACTGCCACTCTGGCACTGGAGTCGGCCCTGATACACGCATCAAGAATGGAATCGGAAATGTTGTCACACAGCTTGTCAGGATGGCCTTCCGAGACCGATTCAGAGGTGAAAAGATACGTCATTTCATCACCTTACTTGCCCGTGGCTCCAACCACCCTATCTCGTTGCCCGTAAAGATTTGTTTCCATGCAGAATTTCCTGTATTTCTTTGACATCATCTGGAGTAAGCTTACGGAGTGACGGAAGTTGTAGGACATAATGTGCTCGATATTTAGGCCCAATGGTACAGATATTCCTGTTTCTGAAACGTGCCCAAGAATGTCCTCCAGCACTTTCATCGAGACTTCTATTGAACGATCCTTAATCTCATCCAAATCCCCCATTAGGAATCTTTCGGTTTCCTCCGGAATCTCCACACCTAGCCATTTTAGGAAATCAAGGTTTTTCATCGTTGAAATGGGTGCAAAGCTAAGCAGAACTCTCTTGGGATTCTGATTGTTTTCATCACAGGCTCTCTGATAGTGCCCTAACATCTTCATTATGTCATCACTGTCGTAGAGGACCTGCGTGGTGAAGAAATCAACCCCACTGGCTCCCTTCTTCAACATCCTCATCGACTCGACCTCCCTCGATGGCAGGGAGATTCCGCCGCAGAATATGTCAATTCCACAATCTGAGTTTATTTTACGAATTATCGCTGACGACTCAGTAACGCTAGGCCCGGGGTAATCGATACCGCTCGACTCGCCTCCAACCAACACAATGTTGTCAATCCCGAAATCATCATGAGTACTTCTGAACCATTCGGTTTGCGCATCTGGGGTTTCAAGCACCGTTACTCTGTTGACAATTGACTCTATTCCCACAGAATCCTGAATCAATCTTCCGAATTCCCTAGGCTCCGCCCTCTCATTGTCGTTCACCGGACGCTCTCCTCGTGACTCTTCTGCATGGACCTCCGGGATGTTGATTGCGTCTATGTGGGTCTGAGAGAGAAGCGTGCAGATTTTTTCAGCGTACGATTCAATTGTCCCTTCCACTATTCTTGGGGGCAATATCTCGTAAACAACCACCGGGCGTTCGGGTTTCAAGATCTTGTCCCGCAATCTCATATCTTGTCCGACTCAAATCCACATTTCATACTTATGAAGAGGAAGATTGCAGTTTCAAACAAACGGGGGACTCTTAACTTGTGCCCTGACTCTGCGCCTCGAACTAGTCTGGATCCACACCTCATCCCCCTCCCAGTAATCCAGATAGGCCATCGCAATGCCCACCATGCCAAGGCTTGGGGAAGGCCCACCGCTAGTGACGTAACCCAACAACGCAGCTCCCTCGCTGGGGCCATCAAACACCTTGTGCCCGGTCCGTGGAGATGGCCCCTTATCCAGGGAAAGCAAACCCCTCCATCTTTGTCCAAACTCCATGGAAGTCGCCACTGCATCTTTCCCGATGAATTCATGTTCCATTTCTAGGCCATAGGGGACAGCAGTTTCGGCCGTGTTTCTCGCTAGGAAACCTATCGGAAGCCCTGAATGCCCTTCCCCTAATCCGGGCCACAGGAAGTCCTGACCAGACAGCAAGTAACCTTTCTCCAACCTCAGTGTGTCACGGGCACCTAAGCCTACGGGAACTACTCTAGCATCCGACTCGGACAGAATTTCATCCCAAAGGTTCGCGGCCAATGAGTCATCTACGAAAATCTCCACGCCCCTCTCCCCCGTGTAGCCCGTACCTTGTATCCAACCATCTATTCCGAGATCATTCTCAACTATCTGCTGGCATTTGAACCTTCCAACTGCGTTACCTGCGCCAAGTAATTTTCTGACTACATTGATCGATTCAGGGCCTTGCAATGCGAGAATACTTCCCCCTTCCGTTTGATTCAAGATGGAGATGGATCCATCGCTTGGAAGATGCGATTCTAACCAATCCAGCATCGTTCCGGCCATCGAAGAATTTGGAACTCCCAGGACCTCATCCTCTGAGCGCACTGCAAAGATCATGTCATCAATAATGTGCCCGTTGCTGTCTAAGAAGTGAGCGTAACCACAAGAACCCGGTCCGAAATTCAAAAATTGTTGAGTGGAAACCGAACTTAACCAAGAACGAACATCGTCGCCCGAAAATCGGAATAGCCCCATGTGAGATACATCGAATAGGCCCGCAGAGGCCCTTGTAGAACGGTGCTCATCTTGTATGCCTGTGTACCAAATAGGCAATTCAAATCCATGGAAATCAACCATCTTGGCCCCAGCCAAAACGTGGGATTCATAGAGTGCTGTTCTTGTGAGCGCCTCGCCCGACATGACTCTTCCCAGTGTTTGACCGTGGAAAAACACCTCGGGTAGTCAGGGTAACTTTCGTTGTAGTTAGAAAATTACTCAATCCCAAGCAACAGGGCGCAGGTCTACAATTTTCAGTCATTACCGTCTCGAGCAGATCAATCAATAGATAGCAATATTTAAATATGTTAGCTATGACTATACAACTGTAGGTTGATTAGATGCAACGACGTACTGCTAGCCGAGAGGGAACTCCAACAAGATCCCCATCTAGGTCTAACAAGGGGGCTGTAGAAGTTTCTGGCACGCGACCTTCCAGATCACGAAGCACTGAGGCTATGGCTGGCACTTGCAAGGTCTGCGGGGGTTCCTCATGGGATTCCGACAATATCCGAGGTGAGACTATTTGCGCCGATTGCGGATACGTTGCCGCTGAGAATATGATCGACCCAGGAGCCGAATGGGTAAACCACTCAAATGGTGATGACAGGAGCAGAGTCGGAGCACCTTCGACCCTGACTCTTTCAGACAAGGGCCTGTCCACTGAAATTCGCCGATCAGACCTGACTTCCGGGGGAGCGAGGAAGCACGGGATGTCGGGCAAAGCCTTGAGAGATTGGAGACGCAGACAGCGCATAGACCAGCGCAGCAAAACCCGGGATAGCCGAAGTCGGAATCTTTCAACAGCCATGCAATTCATCCGTGACCGCGGAGACCTCCCGCCACAGATAGAGCAGGAGGCTGCTTCTTTGTACAGGCATTCCGTAGATAGGGGCCTTGTTACCGGACGAAGCATTAGGGGGGTTTCTGCAGCTTGCGTGTACATCGCAGCTAGGGAGGCAACAATCCCTCGCAGAATCGACGACGTCGCAGAATCTTTTGATATGATATCTGAGGTGGAGGTCAAGGAGCTCAAAAGAACCATTAGGCTCGTGGCAAGGAACCTAGGGACTCATCACATCACCGGTCCTGACGAGTACTTCGAGAGGTTCCATTCCGAACTGGGCCTCCCCCCACATGTCCTAGGTATGGCGAGAGATTTGTGGAATAAGGTGCGGGACGATCTATCATGGCAAGGAAAGAAACCCTCGGGAATAGCTGGCGTCGTCCTCTACTGGGCCTCTCAGAACAGCACATCTCCAAGGACCCAAAGCGAGGTCTGCAAAGTGTCAGGAATTAGCGAGGTCACTCTGAGGGGCTTGCTGAAGATCCTAAACCAGATGAATCAAGATTAGGCTCAGTAGCGGTACTCTTCGCTCTTGTAGGGGCCTTCAACTGGGACGTTGATGTAGTCTGCCTGCTCCTGGCTCATTGTAGTGAGTGTCGAGCCTATCTTTTCTAGGTGTAGCCTAGCGACTTCTTCATCCAAGTGTTTTGGGAGGGTGTACACCTTGTTCGCGTACTCCTCTCTGTTTTTTTTTATTTGATTGTTAGATAGTGTTTTATTGTATTAGTTTTTTGTTAT
>JASMLH010000001.1:0-67733 GCA_030748775.1 Candidatus Thalassarchaeaceae archaeon
ATTTCTGCCTCTTCCACGATTGCCCCTTCTTCCCATAGGTGGCTTGTTTGCAGGTCTTCTCCTGCCCGAAGGCCCTCCACTTGCCCTCCCTCGACCCTTTGATTTCCGCCCCTTCCTGTGACCTTTGGACGGTTGTCGCTTGAAATTCCTGTCTCCCCTTACGTTTCCCCTATGGCGTTGCTTCTTACTCGTCCTTACTCGTGGAGCTATCTCCACGGGGGAACCAACTGCCGCAACTGTGTCGATACCCTCCATCAAGGGGTGAACGTGGATAAGGGGGTCATCTACAGGCCCCAGAACAGTGTTTACCCTGCCTAGAATCTTCCCTCCCGAAATTCTGATGCTCGCACCCAGCCTAGGGGGTCGGCCTTCGAATGAAACAATCAGGCCTCCTTCATGGGATGCTCCTTTCACCCTTCCAGAGAAACTCATTTCTCGACCCTCCTCCTTCCAATGAACATTGCAAACAGCATCGATAATGATATGGAGGCCAGTCCTGGAGCAGGAAGCGAATCCTCGCTTGGCATATTGTCCTCTTCTTCCCTTGGCAATTCAGGCATCGCTTCGTTGATTATCTCAAATTCCTCGTAAGTACATTTTCCGGACTCATCACATCCTGTTACAAACAACGGGTAATAATCCCCCAAAGACAAATCACTGTGATGAGCATTGAGCCAGATGACTTCCCACGTGTTTCCCGTAATTTCGACCTCACTGAGTTCGACAGGAAAAGATGTCATGCCAATGGTGCAAGAAATGCTCACATCTTCCCCGTCAGGGTCACTATATTGACCAGCCATCTTCAATGTGGAGCCTTCCCAGACCGAGTTCGAGAAGAAAATCTGAGGGGGTAAACTCTCTTTGGATATTCCCAGATTGTACATTTTTTCCATGTCAGCTTCTGTAGTGTGATAAGCTCTAAGCCAAACATTGACAGGTCCGGGAACCATTCCTGATGATGGAACTTCTAGATTCGAAACCCCGTCCGTAATTACCGTGATAATATTCATCGGTTCCCCTCCTTGGACAAGTGAAACCTCAACCGAAATCTCTGGCCAACCCTCAGTTACTGAAACAGTGATCGGATGTGGATCCTCGAGAATAAGTGAGGAGGAAGAAACGGAAACTGGAACCCCTATGTGCCATGTCCTATTTCCGGATGACTGACCCGAAGAATCGACTGATTCGCATGTCACATCTACTATCCCATCTACGTTTAGCCAAAGTGAACGGTCTATACTTTGACTCACACCATTCGACGAGCCATCAACTGAGCAGATTATTTCCAGATTCGAGACGCCTGACTCGTCCAGGAACCAGGAAGAAACGGATTGCCAGTTTGCCAGTTTGGCCTGTCCCTCTTCGGCAACTGGAATCCAAGAACCATCCGATGGGGCAGAATCAGTCCAAGCTGGAGGATTGTCGATTGGAATTGGTGATGTGGTGAAGTCAGCGAATATATCTTCTCCAAGAGGCCAATCAGCCCTCTGGAAGCTCGGGAAAAGTGTGTATGTCAGACTGCCGTCTTCGTTTTCTGCCAACTCATGAGAAGACGAACCGTCGCCTAGACAGCTTCCTCTGATTGGAGCAGAGTCAGTCCCCGGGTTCTCCTCATCCGGGCCAACAAATCTCCCTTCGCACTCTTCCCAGGAATCAAGCCTAAGTTCTGGCAAAGGAGGGAAAGTGAAATCAAGCCTAGCATTGCTCATGTTCGATGAATTGAAAGAAACGGTGAAGTCATTGGGGTCCGAAATCCCGTCAATTTCCATAGTCGCATTCAGCCAAAGAACCACTCTGCACTCGTCAAGTCCTAGAGATTGGTTGATATCCGTGTCGCAGTCCCTTTCCGAAGAGGGAATAACCGGAATCTCGTAACACTCCCCGTCAAAGCTAGAATCGCAATCTCTCTTTTCAGAATGCCTCGAAGGAACTCCGTTGAACTCTCCGATACTCATGCCATCGTTCTGCCACGTCGTGTTCTGCCAATCTACGCCAGTACCTCCTCGGTGCGGAGCCCCATCACGAATCCCAATTCTAGTAATGCTGTACTGCAGGCAGTCCGCTGCAATCATAATCACAGAGCCAACTTCGTCGGTTGAAAGCCAGCCATCACCTCCAGAGGGGATGATATCTTCCAGATAAGCATCTAAGTCCTCTCTGATGTCGTCCGCCAGAGTCCAGTTTATCCAAGCCTTTGCCTCGACTTCCGCCGTCTCCCAATCATCTTGAATGCGAATGTCAAAAATAGCCTGGTCATAGATGAACATGTCTTCGAAGGTTATTGAGCCACACTGATCTTCCAGTGATCCGCCTCCTCCAAATTGGTTCAACCTCTCACCTTCTTCATCCAACTCTGACTCCGGAATTTCCAGAGTCCAGAGAGAAGAGAGCATCAATATGACAATTATAATGGGGGGAAATCCAACTCTCGGCATACCACCCACTGACCTCTTCCAGATACTCAAGGACATGATATTATCGGAAAATCAAGTGAGTTTAGGGTGACCTAAATTTAATATAGAAATTATCACTCGATAATTTTAGGTTGACCTAAAAATGAGACAATTTGCAATAGGGATAATGCTAGTTCTACTTTCATCCACCATTTCTGGATGCTTGTGGACGGAAGAAGAGGAAAAAATTACGATTGCCTTCAAGATTCAAGACGACTATGATGACCCAAACGCAAATCCACAGAGTTTAGCAGATTTCATCCAAGCAAGAACTGGATATAAGGTAGAAATATACCCCATTTCAAGCGATGTGGCTGCTATAGAATCATTGAGGTTTGGCCACGCTGATATTGCATTCTTGGACGGTGGTTCGGCCTGGATGTCTTGGAAGCAGCACAACTTCGAAGCAATCATTGCCGACACAAAGACAGATGGCTCTACCTTCTACACTGCTTCAGCTTGGGTTTTATCTGATAGTGAAATTGAATCACTAGAAGACCTCAAGGGAAACGACTCATGTCACACTGGATGGCTAAAGTCTGCAGGAATGTTGATGCCAATGGGGTATATGATTGGAAATGGCATAGTTGAGGTTTCTGGCGATCGCGAAGATATCAATAGCTTAAGGACAACAATCGAGAATCATTTCGGAAATGCAACCATCCCTTCAAGTGGAGACACATACTATGGATACAGTGGTGCGTTTAGATGCTTGACAGACGGTTTTGGTGACGTTGCGTTCGCAAAGACCAGCTCGTACGAAGATCACTGCCAGGGAAACGATTGGTGCTTGGCTCAATCAGAATACAGGATGCTTGAGCCTACTTTCGGCAAAGTCCCCAGCCATTCAATAATGGTTAACCCGGAAGAAATTAGCCCTGAAATGAGATTAGTGATTATTGATGCCTTGATGGCCCTGAATTCAGACCCCCTTGGTCTAGAAATCCTAGAGTCCGTATTGAACACTGGAGGTTTGAAGGAAGTTAGCACTGAAGAACACTTGGGAACTTACAGCGAGGCAATAGGATCAATACCAGGAATCCAAATTTACTTCGAAGAAAAATACGGGTAGCTAGTGACAAATCCATGCCTGATCCTGGGAATCCAATTCTCAAAGCTAGTGCTGACATTGGATTCTCGAAGGAAAGACCCCTTGTCCGGAATTTGGACATATCAATAAATCAAGGAGAGATATTCGGGATCGTTGGCCGTTCGGGAATTGGAAAGACCACGATGATCAGAACAATTGCTGGATTGATCCCCCCAATCTCTGGAAAAATCTCCTTTGATGGAAATCCAGTTTCCTCGGCACCCAGAGGATCAATAGGATTAATCCCGCAAAGGTTAGGATTGGTAAACCATCAATCAGTAGGATACAATGTTTTGATGGGCGCTCTTCCAAGAGCCAACTTAATTCAGACGATTTTTTCCCTACCCTCACGGGGGATGAGGGATGCAACCAGAGAGGCGATCAGGTCGGTCGGCCTCTCCGAAAAATCATTAGATCCTGTCAATAGACTATCCGGTGGTGAGCAAAGGAGGGTTGCAATAGCCCGTGCAATGGTACAATCTCCCAAGCTTCTCTTAGCAGACGAGTGTCTTGGAGAACTAGATGCAGATACTGCCAAGGAGATAATAAATCTCCTTAGGGAAATTTCCCAATCTCTCGGCGTTGCAATTATCATTGTTGATCACAACCCAGCTAGGGCCAATACATTCTGTGACTCAATGTTTGAATTGAAGGGAAACCGATTACTTCCACTTAGGGATGGTGACCTGCCCTTGCAAACCAGCCTCCCACAAATTGAGGGGCCAATCATATGAATTTCCTTAGCCGTGGATTGCAGATTTTCGAAAAGCGGACTATGCCCAAATTACTATTGTTTATCGGAGTCGCCTCAATCATTTCCATTCTACATCTACAGATAACAATATCAAATCTCGGTAACGCGATTTCGAATTTTTCCATACTCGGTAGAGAGGCATGGCCTCCTGATTTCACGGTAGTTACAAAGAGGGCCTCTTGGTCGCATCCGCCTTGCGAATCAGGCTCAGAATGGATTTGTAGCCCTGCCATAGTTGGGATGGTTCAAACACTCGAGATTGCGTTTCTTTCCACAGTATTTGGTACTATATTCGCTCTCCCTTTGGCTGTGATGTCAGCAACAAACCTTGCTCCCCCATTGATGGCCCAAATTACTAGGAATGTCCTAGCGGCTCTCAGGGTGGTGCCCTCACTAATCTGGGCACTAATCTTTGTTATCATTGTTGGAATTGGTCCTTTGGCTGGAGTAATTGCGATGACAATGTACACAGTGGGATATCTCGGAAAACTGCAGTACGAAGCTCTAGAAGGGGTAAGCAGAGAGCCATTGGAAGTAGCTAGGGCAATGGGCCTTCCAACCTGGCAAGTAGCTAGGTTTTTCGCAATTCCAGCGGCTGGAAACTCACTCATCAGCCAGATGCTATTTATGTTCGAATACAATGTTCGCCACGGGTCGGTAATTGGTCTGGTAGGAGCCGGAGGAGTAGGTTGGTACATGCAGTATTATCTAGAACCGTTCAAGATGTATGACAAAGTTCTGGCACTAATCATAGTGATGTACTGCACTGTAATCCTCATTGATCAGATATCACTAAGATTCAGGAGGAGGTTCATAGAGGAAGATGAGAGGATTCAAAGACCTAGGTGGAGGGATGTGATATTGCCTTCAAACTAATTTTCCTAGTAGTCGGCAACAATCCTGATAGCTCCTCCATCGTAGAATATCTGGATATTATCTCTGGCCTTGAATGATAGGGACGCCAAAGCCTCGTACACATCCTTCTCGTCCACTTTGAATGCCTCCGCCGCCCTCACTGTTGACCACGGCACTCCTATGAAATCAGAAGCAGATATCCACTTTAGCAGCCTCATCTCGAAGTCTGTCAGATCTGCCAACGCCACAACCATCGGAACAAGGCTAAGGAAATCAACTCTGCCCAGAATTCTTAGGAATTTCTTCTGACTTCGTAGGACTCCACCATGTTCCTAACGCACTCCTCTACTCCGATATCACCATCTAGCAGCATTCCCAGGGCACTCAGGAAAGGTGATTCGTATCCAATGTTCTCTGCCCTAGAAAGGAACATCCTCGTCGCCCTAACCCCTTCTGCTACCATGTGCATCTCGGATAGGGCCTCATCCAGATCCATTCCAGCTCCCAATTTCTCCCCAAGTGTCCGATTGCGGCTCCTGGGACTGGTAGCAGTGACATACAGGTCCCCAATCCCCGCAGGACCGAAGGCCGTGTTTGGATCAGCACCCATCATGCCTAGAAGGGCGATTCCCTCGCTGTATCCAGAAAGGACAAGCGCAGCCTTGAGGTTGTCTCCACCAATTGTGCCCTTCAGTCCGTCCACGAGTCCACAAGCAAGGGCAACGCAGTTCTTGTAGGCACCCCAGAGCTCAGCCCCCATTGGGTCTCTCGCGGGAGTTAGTACCAGTGAGTCGGTGGAAAGCCTCTCAGCGATCCTCTCGGCGACCCCCATGTCATGGCAGGCGACTAGTGCGTTCGTAATCACTCCTCGAGCTACCTCCGGTGCGATCGTAGGTCCGGTCATTACAACGACCGGGTTACTCATGCCCGAATCGGCCAGCCTCCTCTCGATAGCATCTGAAATCATCCCAGAACCCCCCTCTTCCTCGGGAGCTAGCCCCTTTGCGAGGTCGATTAGCAGGTGAGATGGCCTAAGGTGCGGAACTAGGATGTCCACCACATCAAGTATTACCGAGCTGGGTAGTGCTAGTACCAGAATCTCACAGTCTTCTGCGATATCCCCAATCTCCATTGTGCACTGAAGTTCTGGTATCTTGTATCCAGGGAGGTACTTCTCGTTCTCGCCACTGCTCACCATTCCTTCGTAGACATCCTGCTCAATTGTCCATCCCATCACGTTATGGCCGTCTTTACACCAGGCGAGAGCCAGGGCAGTTCCCCAGTTGCCTAGACCGATAATGCCTATTCTTGCCATAATTGCCGTTTCCGCGGCACCAAGGGCCGGTTATGACCCTATGGGGAAGTCTCTAGCCCATGCGTTGCCTTCTTGATGGGGAATAATGCCGACCGATTCAAGCAGGGGTACCCGAGTGGTCAAAGGGGCTGGGTTTAGGTCCCAGTGCGTAGTGCTTCGCAGGTTCGAATCCTGCCCCCTGCACCATTCTCAACAGAAATTGAAGTGCGCTGCATTGAAGTCGTATGCAAATAGGGAAGGCTCGAGCAGGGGTACCCGAGTGGTCAAAGGGGCAGCGTTCAGGTCGCTGTGCGTAGTGCTTCGCAGGTTCGAATCCTGCCCCCTGCACCATCATCCGATTCTGACTCTCTTTGTCTTGAGCTTGGATACTTGCCTCTTCTTCCAGCCGAATAACCGGTAGCCCATTAGGCCGACGAACAGAGCGCTAACAGATATCATGGCCCATGTGACATTGCTGAATGGCCTGTTCGCGTCTTTCGAGAACTTTCCATCAATCCCAGATGCGTCTAACTTTCCGTCTGGCCCCATGCTGCACCCCTTCCTAGTCACCATATTGGAGATTGGATCGCGCTCCTCCAAAACTTCGTATGCGCCGTCGCAGATTCCATCATCGTCATCGTCATCGTCGAAATCATCTGTGTCCCCGTCACCATCTGTATCAAGCCCTTCTTCTTCCATTAGGATCTGTTGCAACTCGACAGGCTCCTCCTCTTCTATGGCCTCTGAAACAGGGCATCCCCAGGGGTTGGTTGCATTCAGATGGGCCCAGTTTACGAAACTCGAGTTCAGGCCTTGTTCGTATGGGCACTCGTCTGCGTTGTTGCCCACTTGATCCCCGTCAGAGTCGATCCACTCATTGGGGTCTTCCGGAGCCCAATCGCTATTGTCGCCGAAGTAGTCCCCATCGGAATCAAGCCACTCGGTCGGATCGAGCTCAAATTCGTCTTCCGTGTCGTTGTATCCGTCACCGTCATCGTCCCAGTCGGCATTATTTCCTATGCTATCCCCATCGGAATCAAGCCACTCGGTTGAATCGAGGGGGAATATGTCTGGGCCAGCATAGCAACCCCTTTCCAACCAGACGGATGTTCCATCGGAGTGGTATTGGTGAATAGCGGGGTCACCGGGAGCCATATCGACCCCTTCCTCGCCATCGCAGATGTCGTCGTTGTCGTCATCCGGATCCTGGTTGTCTCCAATCCCGTCACCGTCGAAGTCTGACCATTCTTCCGGGTCATTTGGGAATACGTCGAATATGTCGTTTCTTCCGTCACCGTCGTCGTCAGGGTCGTTATTGTCACCGATGCCATCCCCGTCATCGTCTTTCCATTCGGCCTGGTTGTACGGGAACAGGTCTTCGCTGTCTTCGAACCCGTCATTATCGTCATCAGTGTCGATGCTGTCGGGGATGTTGTCTCCGTCTGAGTCTACCGATACGTTGGGGTCGAGCGGGTCGAAGTCATATCGGTCCTCTACACCATCATTGTCGTCATCGGTGTCGATGTCGTCAGGGACAAGGTCCCCGTCGAAGTCTGGTCTGCATAGGTCGAAGTTGTTCGAAGCCTGCTGGAGTGTGGATTGGTACTCGGGGCATTGCGTCTGGTACTCGGCCAGGTTCTGGTCCACGTAGAATCCAAAGTCCGCGGGCGTGCAAGTTGCCTGCCCCCTTAGCCCAGAGTAGTATCCTTTGTTGCATCCCGTTTGGCTCAGTGAACCAGGTAGGGGGGCGCTGTACCCCCTGTCTGCCAGGATACACGATGTCTGTGACGCCTCTGGTTGGTAGGTTCCGGGGATACAGGCAATTTCTGCGCTGGACCCATGTCCAAGTATCGCGTCAGTCGGAGAAGAAGTGCTGTTGCTACTTCCATCGCCCAGTTGTCCTTCAGAGTTTAGCCCCCAGCACTTCAGCGTGGCATCGTCTAGTATTGCACATGAGTGCCTCTGGCCCACGGAAATGGACAGTGCCTTCTTTCCAAGAGGGATGCTGACGGGCGTGGGAACCGCGCGGTCGCTTTGCGTTCCGTCCCCCACTTGCCCCTCTGAGTTCCCTCCCCAGCAAGACACATTCCCATCGTCGAATAATGCACAACTGTGGAATGAGCCCATGGAGACCTGAGTCGGGGACTGGGTCTCGATTAGGGCTACCCCGGTGGGAGAGGTCGTGCTTTGCGAGTTCCCGTTTCCGAACTGGCCATTGCCATTGTTGCCCCAACAGAACATTGATCCATCATTCATACCGACGCATGTATGGAAAGAACCCCCATCGATTGTAACGGCCGAACTGTTACTGGGAATATCTATCTCAGTGGGAGAGAGACTGTCATCCAGGCCCCCGTCCCCGATCTGACCATGCCAGTTGTCCCCCCAGCATTTCACCTTCCTGTCATCCGTAATCGCGCACGTGTGGTATGCGCCTGCTGTGATTGATAGGGCACCGACCGAATCTCCTAGGTCAGCGGAAACCGGAACGACCCTGTCTGTGATGGTCCCGTCTCCGAGCTGACCGTTGCTGTTGCCACCCCAGCACTTCACTGATTCATCATCCAGGACAGCACAGGTATGGGATCCTCCTGCTGAAATAGATACTGCGGTCCTTCCAGCTCCAAGGTTGACGCTGGCCCCAGTCAGCCTCTGCACTGTTGTACCGTCTCCAAGTTGCCCTGCCCCGTTCTCTCCCCAACACTTGGCTGAACCATCATCTAGTACAGCGCAGGTATGGTATGAGCCCGCTGAGACGTCAATGGCCTTTCTTCCCAAGGGGAGGGTCACCTTGCTTGGAGTGGATTGCGGGGTCCTTGTGCCGTCCCCTAGTTGCCCGTTGCTGTTGTCTCCCCAGCAGCTGATGGAACCGTCATCAAGGATGGTGCAGGTATGGTATCCCCCGGTCGTAACTTGGGTCAGTACTGGGACGCTGTACCCGGCTTGTGACCCAGTACATGCGCTCTCGTTTTTTTGCCCGTAGTCGGGATTGAACTTGCCACCAGGGCACGGGGTCCCGGACGACTGCCCGGTTGAGCCCACATAGTATCCTGGCAGTGCAGGGTCGCACTCGGTCTTACCAGTCAGTGCCTGGAAGGTCCCCTCATCGCATGCTGTGTCACTCGTTGCGCCACTATAGTTTACGTAGTGACCCGCCTTAGCGGGAGTCATCAAAGTGTTCCCCCATCCACTGACGAAGAATCCCGCAGTTGCCGGTTTGCAGGTGAACCTCCCGTAGTTTCCTGGACTGCAGTTTGCAGCCTTTGTTGGGTTGTTGGGAAAAGAGTCATCGATGGAGGGGAAACCGTCATGGTCGGCATCATCAGAGACGCCGACCTCGAAGATGTTGAGATTTGAGTCTCCGTCCAGGTCTCTTTCACCTGAAACGATGTAGGTCCATCTGGGGGTCTCAAACTCATCCGGTGAAGTTCCGATTGATAGTGGCCCGGAGCCATGTCCTCCCCAGCACCTGAGTAGGTCATTGCTCGCTATCACGCACGAATGCGAGGCACCTATGGCTACAGATGTGGCTCCTAGGACATAGCCGAGGTCAATTGCTGAGGGTGAGGTAACCGAGTCAGAGGTGCTGCCATCACCGACTTGCCCCTTCGCACTACCGCCCCAGCAATGTAGAACATTCGATGAGTCGATTGCACAAGTGTGCTCATTCCCTAGGTCCACTGAGATTATTGAGGACAGAACAACCCCAACCGAACTTGCATCATGCAACTCGTTTGTATTGCCGTATCCTAGCTGGCCCTTTCCATTGGCCCCCCAGCACTTGAGGCTCGAATCTTCCAACAATGCGCAAGTGTGCGATCCACCGGCTGAAACAGCAACTGTATTCCCGCCTGTGGTCACCGAGTTTGGGGTGTTGCTAGTCGTCGGTGTGGAGCCAATTCCAAGTTGGCCATTGGAGTTGCTTCCCCAGCAACTCATCCCCCAGTCATCGAGAACTGCACACGTGTGTTGCCCACCAGCAGAAACTGCAAGTACCTTGCTTCCGCCGAAGGAAACGGACACCGGAGTGCTCTGATCGGTGTTCGTGCCATCTCCCAGTTGGCCGTCATTGTTCCGGCCCCAGCATTCCAGGCTCGCATCATCCAGTACTGCACAGCTATGCCATTTTCCAGAGGAAACTTGCACTGGAACACCCGAGAGACTGACTGATACTGGCGAACTAGAATGGGTGCTTGTCCCATCTCCCAGTTGGCCGAAGTTGTTGTTGCCCCAGCACTTCAGGCTCGCATCATCCAGTATTGCGCAGGTGTGCTGCTGGCCTGTGCTCACAGAAACAGCAGTGCGGCCGGAGGCGAGCCCGACCTCCGTCAGTGTCAGCCTGTCAATTTCCGTCCCGTCGCCCAGTTGCCCAAACCCATTGTCGCCCCAGCAATTCAGTGACGAGTCATCGTATATCGCGCACAGGTGATTACCTCCCGATGCAAGGCTCGTCTCGGTAAATATCGAACCAGCCTGGAATCCTGCTACGTTCAGACCCAGAGCGTCTTGGACGGGTTTACTCATGTCCTGAAGTGAGCCATTACTAGAGGCAACGTAGTAAGTCTGAGCTAGTGGGACGTTAACGCCATCGACTAGGATCTCCCAGTCCCCTCCGGATGGGTTCTCCAGCGTAATTCCGACAAGGTTGTTCAAGTCGTCGTTGCTGTAGGGTACTGTACTCCCGCTTGGGTCCTTCAGTGTGATGTCCAGGTCGTTGAACAGCTGCTTCGCCGCTAGGGGGGAGATGGGCGGATCGTTCCAGGAGAGGACTACCCTGAGTTCGGGAACACCCACTGGAACTGTCAGTTTGATCGAGTGCCTCTCTCCGGTGGTGATTTCTGTCCCACCCAGGAAATCGCTCTCGACCGCGCCTTGAAGATCGACCCTCCCCCATCCCTCATGTGGGTTGGGGGCGGCCTCTTGTGCCCCGTTCTTCCCATCTCCAGAACCGCATGATGGGCAGAATGTCGTGTATTGCCCCTCCATGTCGTGGGCTCCCGCTACCAGGATCGCCTTAACCAACGCAGAGGACGGGTCGTTAGAATTCGTACTATCGTCCGTGTAGCCTATGTTGCTGAGGTGCTCCAGAATTAGGGCCACCGAACCAGCTGTGATTGGAGTCGCCATGGAGGTCCCTGCATTGATGCAGTAATCGTTTCCCCCGGCCCAGTTGTTGCTTATGCAGGACATCGTCGCTTCACTATCCCCCGATAACGTGGATATGATGAACGTACCCGGCGCCACAATGTCGGGCTTGAGCCTCCCGTCGGCCGTCGGTCCCCTGTTGGAGAAGGCCGCCATCCCCTCTGGGTCGTTGTTCGTATTGTCGGTATTGAGTGGGGTCACTGGGAAGGATACGGCTCCCGCAGAGGTCGATCCGTAAGTAGAGCCAAATCCGGGCCTGAAGTTTTCCGATGCCCCTACCGAGATGATGTTCTTGGCAGTGGCCTGATTGTTCATGTAGGCCAGATCTACCTCGCCATTCGAGTTCACATCCCGCCCGTCGTTCCCCATGGCGTACAGGATAACCATGTCATCCATGGAATAGGCTGACTGATCTACCTTCAACGCCTGTGCGCTGTAGTAGGCGTCGCAGTTCTGACCGGCAGGGGCCGAGCACGGTTTATCCGGTCCCGTACCCCATGAGTTCGTGTGTACTCTTGCTCCGAAGTCGTACGCGGGCTGGAAAAGATCGTTCTCCAAGTCAGATGGGTTGTAAAGGCCTCCAGATCCACCACCACACTGAAGTGATTGCATGTACAATTGGGCTGCCGGTGCCATTCCAGCGTGGTTACTCCCCCCTTCCGACATTGCACCAGAGCCGAGGACAGAGCCCGCTACATGAGTGCCATGGCCATTGTAGTCGTTGGGCCCATCGTCACTACATGAACCATGGAAAGACTCCACATATGCGATTCTTCCATAGAAGTCAGGGTGAATCCCACTGGCCAGGCTGTTAACGGTGTTGCAATTCGAGATTCCGTTGCATTCCGATGACACGTCAAGTCCGGAGTCGGCAACACCTACGATGATTCCAGAACCCGTCAGAGCTCCTACCTCATCTAGCCACCCGACTTCTGACCCATCTGTGCGCCAGTTAGGCCTATGCTGGGCTGGGTCAGTGAACCAATCAACATTCACGACGTCGGATGCCGCCTCGTTGTCCAGGGATGTAGGATAGCTAGGCTCTAGCCACTCCACGAAGTCTTGGTTGGATAGCCACGATATTCCTTTCTCGTCAGTCACCAAGGTAGCGAACCTTCCTGCGAAGGTCTCCCTTACTTCGAAGGGACCGGCCATCAAGTCCTCGAAATGACCATCACCCGAAAGCAAGACACTAATCACGAATCTCTCTCCCTCCATCTCCGCAAATCCGATCAGCTCATCGTTAACTAATGGCATAACATCCGGCGCGATCTTGTCCGTGGGATCCAATCTGAACAGGCCGATGATGTCTAACTCCATTAGCGTGCCAATCGCCAAATCCGGAACGTCACAGTGGAATCCCTGTGGAGACACGAAGGTTTGGCAAGCCAGTCCAGCCTCACCGAGCTCATGCCACCAATCACTGGGAATCGGATAGTCGTGACCGACGACGTGCCATCCAGAGACTATCCTATCTCCTGTCTGCTGCTGCCACTCGTCGAGAGGAACGTATACTGCCTTCCTGTGATACAGAAGGGCCTCTCCAACCCCAATCCCCGAACTGCCCCATCCCCTGGATGGGTCTTCATCCATTGCGATACCCAATTCTGTAGGTGGGTTCACCCGCTCCTTTTCCGGCTCAATCGCAAGTGCAGAGAACGATATGATTGTGGGAACTAGCATCAGTGCGATGAGAAGCAAGGAGACCCTTGCCCGACCCGCGTTTCCACTAGGCATGGTCCTCCTACGGAGTAGGAGGACATTAAAATTGCCTTCACAACCATTGTTTTTTGGGCTCGGACGAGTAAAAGACAGCACTCGAATTGGGATTTGGAAAAATACGATTATGAGAAAAATTGCAAACAACCAATATACCACCGCCGTCCTCTATCCGCATGTGTCCAGCGTAGTCGACGACTCTCTTGAAGAGCATCTATCGGAAGCGGACGAAGAGCTTCAAGAAAGTGAGAATGAAGGAAAATCAGAGGACCAACAGGAAAGGGTCGATCAGGAATTATCGCGAATTCGAGAGAGGCGCGAGAATCCTGGAAAGAGCTTCTTGGTCAACTCAATCGTCCCAAGAAAATTTGATGATTATACCTTGGTTTTCGGTCTGATTTCTGGCTTTGTGTTCTTCGGGCTAATTTTCTTATCATCATCCGGCCTCGTTTTGGCGGATTCAATAGTCTTGGATGAGACCCTTTCCGGAACCCCACTGGATCCATCCGAATGTGTCGATAAGAGGGATGAGATTTGGTTTGAGTCCTACGTAGATCAAGATCAGAATCTAATTATCAGAAGTAACAATGTTGACTCAGAATCATCTTCGGCAATGTTTGTCACTCTTTGGAACCAAACTGAAGGCTATGACATCACAATAGAATCAGAAATTGCAGAAGGTGGGCAAGGCGATATCTCAATAGAAATTGAGCATGAAGGCCTTGAGGATGGAGACTATCTCGTACTGGTCCAGGTATATGCGTGGTCCGAAGAAAGTGAAGATTTGTCGAATCGTTCATCCGATTATCTATCGGGTTTGGTTTCAAATGCACAGCACGATATCTACGCATCGAAGGATTTCGACATCAGAGTTGACACGGTGAAGTCATCGTCACTATTCGGATCCGGTGATTATCATAGGGAGGTAGAAGAATTCGATGACGAAACAAGGGCATGCTTCACTATTCAGAAGATGGGTGCTTGGGGATGGGGGCTGATGGCTGCCGAGTGGTTCGGTGGAAGGGAGACTGCAATGCTGACCGGAGGAAACGCAAACGTCCCCCCATGGTACATGGCCACGGTCTCGCTAGGAATGTCCATTTTCTTCCTTTGCGTGCAGTACCCGCTTATGCATAGATTGTATCACAGGGAATCAGATGACTTACTATCCAGTGAGCAAATGGGTAGATTGATTGAGAAGACCATAGAATCAGCAAGCGAGAGACTTCACATTAGGCCAGACTATGATTCTCTGAAAGTCCAGGATCGCTCCATTTCAGTAGACGTCTACGTTCAGTATCGGACCACGGGAAGGACTATTGTGGACTCTATCGAGGTCAAGGGAACTATCATCAAGGCCATCCTGTCAGAATTCAGGATTTTTGGGGAGATGAGACCTCTTCAGATTAAGACAGTATGTACGGATAGAGTTCGGGAGGAAATACCCTCCCAAGACTTCCAACTCTCTCCCGAGAAGTGGACCAATGCCCCTCTATCCGAGGACTACACGACGTTCTTCGAGACTATGGGAAGGTTCGGGAATCTCGAGGAATCGTTCCGCGAAAGCATGTCGCGATGGTTCAGGAAGCATGAAGTTGCTGACTACGGTTCTGCAATAATGGCAGATGAGGATGCGGTCTTCGTCAGGGTGATATACAGGCCAATTACCAAATTCGCATACTTCCTTTTCAAGCCAACATATCAACATCTCCAGGGCGATCTAAGGGAACAGCTGGGAATTGACCTGAAGCCATTCCTAGAGGGCAGGACTCTGGTGGTGAGTGCTAGAAACGAGAAGTCCACATTGGGCGACAGAGCCGTTGCAGGGAGGGTTGAGCAGTCAAAGGCCAAGACAAACAGATTCGATTGGGCCGGACTCTCGAAGAACGAAGACTCGGAGGAACTCATCGGAGAGGCAATGGTTGCTAAGCGAGGGGGAATCCCAGGTGCCCTGCTCCAGAACCCCTTCATGGGCGACATACTCTCCTCAGTGGAGTACGTAGCCCAGAAGAATCGCTCTCGGATCGATCGATATGGGTTCTGGGGATTGATAGTTTTCGTCTGGATCCCCTTCATGGCAAGTGGGGTTCTGGTGGGTGCTATGTTGGGACTGGTCGCTCGTATGAGGTTCGAGAGGGTTTTGGCTGCTTGCTTCATAGGTGGAACTGCGGCATCAATAACCTGGGCCTACACTGCTCGGGGGATCATCGAGGTCATGGAGAGGTACCATGCAGAGGCACTAATTCCATTCATCATATTGCTAGCGATATTATTTACGTGGATTAAGATATCAGACAACAAGCGACACAGGAGGGAGGAGCTCTTCCGCGACTCAATGGCCTTCTTTGCAGGGGCCAGTGAATCATGAAATGGGCTCAATAATACAACAGTAAATTGGAGACGAGAAAATGAAATTGGTAGAGATGTCCGATATTAAACGCCATTATGCAATGACATCGGGAACTGTGAAAGCCCTAGATGGAATCGACTTAGAAATTGATGAAGGTGAAAGGATAATTCTCCTTGGTCCTTCAGGTTCAGGAAAGACCACCCTTCTGAATTGTCTATCCGCCTTGGACACGCCCACGTCCGGCAAATACATGTTCGATGGGAAGGAAGTCCCAGTGGCGCCAGAAGAAAAGAAGAGGATATTCAGAACTGGTATCGGACACTGGTCATTGAGGCCCATTGATTGGGCGCTAAGCATAGTCTTCGCCCCCGTGGAGTACTTCACTCACTCTAGGCCTAAGGCGAAGGCGAACGAACTCATGACGTCATTCAGGAGGGACAACATCGGATACGTCTTCCAATTCTTCAACCTACTTCAGGATCTGACGGTCCTCGAGAACATCCTCCTCATCCAGGAGCTGGCTGACGGGAGGAATGAGGAGCGAGCACGCCACTTGCTCAAGCTAGTTGGATTAGAGGATGAGATGGACCGATTCCCCGCAGAGATCAGTGGGGGCCAGCAGCAGAGGGTCGCCATAGCCAGGAGCCTCGCGAAGAGGCCCCGGCTGCTTCTGGGCGACGAGCTAACTGGGAACCTGGACACACAGACCTCAAACACCGTCATGGAGGTCCTAGTCAAGGCATGTGAGGCGGAGGGAATCACCTGCGTGTTCGTTACTCATGACGAGTCACTGGTCGAATACGCCACCAGGGTAGTGAGATTGGATAGCGGAATAATCCTTTCAGACGAGATTGTCGGCTAAGGTGGTTTTTTTGTCTGCGCTACTCACAAAAAGACTCGCTAGGAGCCTCTGGAAAACGAAGCTCAGACTGACGGCAGTAGTCCTGATGGTGACAGTGGGCGTCTTCGCAGGAATTTCTTTCGGCACTTATGCCAACTCAACTCAATCGATGTACGCGGATATTTACGAGGATGACGAAGACGGAGTCAATCTCCCGGATATTTGGGCTGAGAACACGGTCGGCTTCTGGGAGGGAGAAGACGCCGAATCACTCTGTCAGGAGATTTCCGAAGAATGGCCATCTGAATCAGTCCCAATGAGCTACTGTGAGCCTAGGGTCAGGGTCAGTGGACTAATGTTCGAGTCCGAATCAATAATTCCTGCAATCTGGTATGGCATAGACGAGGGAGTGGTTGACAGGGTTTGGATGCCAGAGGATGACTGCTGTCCTGGAAGGCTCGCCATACAGGAGGACGAGATAGTCCTAGATGGGCATGCAGTTGAAGGATTGGGAATAAGTGTCGGCGACAATGTAACCATTGGGGCAGGGCAGGGCAGACTGGACTACCAAGTGGTGGGAATAGGGTACTACTCGTCCCTCCTATACTTCGCTTTAGATGGGTCCATTGTCCCTGCAGAGTCAGGAACATTGGCCTCGGGATATATGTCTGAATCGGGGATGTCCAGACTCACTAATCTGTCCCTGGGGAGTGCTAACCTCCTCCTGATAGACGTTGAAGGTACTCCTGGGTACGACCTTCAGGACACAGATCAGAACGAGGGAGAGGCCCTCAACGTCATTATTGAATCAGTAAACTCAGTCTTGGAGTCGTCTTCTGAATCCCCAGTAATAACCTACGACCGATCCGGCGTTCAATCGGTAGAATTCCTGCGTCAGGACGCCAAAGGGGCTGCTGACACGTTCCCATACATCACCGGGATGCTAGCCATGGTTGCTGGGATCACTATCTTCCTCAGCCTGCAGAGGCTCATACAGTCTCAGTCTAGGGAAATAGCAATTCTCAGAACTCTGGGGATACCTAGGTCGGCAATCATTCCCGGATTCATGGCGGCCCCCCTCGTCATGGGATTAATCGGATCTGCTTTGGGAATACTCCTCGGGGCCTTTTACGGTGGACCAGCCATGGTATCAGTTTACGAGTCTGTTATCGGAATTCCTGCCATAGGATTCTACACAGAAACCTCACTGATTTTCGAGATTTTCGCGATTACAATGCTCGTTGTCATGGTCTCCGGCATCAGGCCGGCATTGCAGGCCTCGAGTACGCAGCCATTGGAGGTTCTTAGGGGCGAAAACGAAATCAGGCTGTCATCGAGATGGGTCCAGGTAGCAACATCCAGGCTACCCTCAACAATGGGCCTGACGGTCAGGTCAAGCATAAGGAAGCCAGCCCGCATGCTCCTGACTTTCCTAGCAGTCGGACTCTCGATGCTAATCTTCGGAACCATGACCATGATGATGGACTCCATGGACGATATTTTCGGGAATGATGGCATCAACTGGGATGCCCAGGTCAACGTCTTACCAGGAGGGGAGGGACCCGTCATCGAATGGGCCAATGAGGCGGGGGCAGATTACGAACAACTCCTAGTTTTCCCAGGGAGTGCCGAGGGGGACGGAAGAATATTCTCGGCATACGGTTTGGACGAATTCTCCACCTCACGTGAGTCCATGATAACGTTGGAAATAATGGAAGGATCGATACCGGAGAAGGACAGAGATATTCCACAGGTTTTGGTCGATGAGGGGACCATGAAATTCCTGGGATGGGAGGTAGGGGAGACGCACACACTAGTCTTCGGCACCAAGTCCTCCGATGTTGAAATTTCAGGGACCACCTTTGAAATGGCCAGAACGGTGTACTTCCACCGCAACGACCTCTCGCAGATAACGGGCATCGAAGCGACCTCGATCCTCCTCTCACTCCCGGAGCAGGTCGAAGTAGATGGCCACTTGGCGGACCTGTCGGTGGGAATCACCGAGAAGCAGGACCTCATCGACTCCTTCGACGCTCTCAAGGAGTTCCAGCAGGGATTCTTCAACGCTATCATGGCACTGGGGATCCTCATAGCGATCGCCGTACTGTTCAACACGCTTCTGATGAACCTCTCCGAGAGGGATACAGAGTTGGCCACGCTGAGGGTACTGGGAGCTCCTATCTCCAAGATCAGGATGATGATGCTGGGAGAGAACATAGCAATAGGGCTGATCGGCGGAATCCTAGCAGTGTTCTTCACCGTCCTAATGGCCCAGTCATTCATCGCCTCACTGGTAAACTGGTCGTTTTACTTCACTCTTCAGCCCCAAGCCTCAGCGATATTCGAACTAGTGGGGGTTGTGGTTGTAATCTCCGTCCTCTGCACGCCCTACGGATCTTGGAGGGTCAGTAGGATGAATCTAGTGGAGAAGGTAAAGGACCTATCTCAGTAGGACTTGGCATGCGTGTCGTCACATGGAACCTGAATGGCATCAGGGCGGCACACAGGAAGGGACTCGATGACTTCATTGAGAGGATCGATGCTGACATCATGCTATTCCAAGAAGTAAGGGCACTTCCTGAGCAGATGCCTAAGGAATGGTCAGAGCCAGAGGGATATGAGGTAATATGGCACCCAGCAGAGAAGAAGGGTTACTCGGGGGTTATGTCATGCTCTCGAGTCGGGATGGACGAGATAGAGAGAGGGATTGACACCGATCTCGATGAGACTAGGGACCCAGAAGGCCGAGTGCTTGTAACAAAACATGGCAATCTGAGTTGCATCAACATGTATTTGCCAAATGGCTCGGCTAGACAAGAGCGTCAGGACTACAAGGATCAGTGGCTGGAAGACATGCTTCTTTGGAGTCAAAAATTCCTCGATTCGGATGAACCCGCCCTGCTCTGTGGGGACTTGAATATTGCACATACGGAGGATGACATCTGGGATCCGGTAGGAAACAAGAGAACTTCCGGCTTCCTTGAACATGAGAGGGAATGGTTCGACAGGCTTCTTTCTGCGGGATGGAATGATCTGCTTAGGATCCATGTCGGCCCAATCAAGGGTCCATATTCATGGTGGTCCAACTTCCGGCGGGCAAGGGAGAGAGACAGGGGATGGAGAATCGACTATATTTTGGCCAATTCAGCAGCTAGGCCACTCATGCAATCAACAGAGGTGATGCGTGAGGGGGGGCTTGTTGTTTCGGACCATGCTCCTGTGATTGTTGACTTGGACCTTTGATTCGCTCCCTACGGGAGCGAAATTAGCCCTGAAACGAGTAAACGCGACCTTTCAAGTGATGAAGCACTGGCGAGTATGCATGGCCGATGTCCTAGCAGGGCGAATCGAAGCAATTCTTCCTGGTGGAAGAGGAGTGTGGATCCCAATGGACCATGGTGCTTCCGGGTTCCCAGAAGCAGGACTTGAGGATTCTGACTCGGCAGTAGATTATGCGATCGAGGGAGGTGCCGATGCAATAGTTCTGCATAAGGGGGCTGTCTCTCACCACTCAAAGAGAACCGGCTGGGGGAGATTTGTGTGTCATCTCTCAGCATCGACAGTTCATGGTGGGAACCAGTCACAAGACAAGGTGATAGTGGGTAATGCTTCGGAGAGTATTTCTCGTGGAGCAATAGGAGTTTCTGCCCAAGTAAACATCGGTGAAGATTCCGAACCAATGATGATCGAGAGGTTTGGGGCAATTTCTTCTGATGCTTTCAAGCACGAATTGCCGATACTCGGAATGTTCTATCCACGGGGCCCAAATTTGTCCTTGGATCCTTCCGACCCAACTAAGGGAGTAGCTCATGCAGCTCGATTGGCGTGGGAACTTGGTTGCAACGTGGTCAAGGTTCCTTGGACTGGCTCGGTTGAGTCATTCAGACTCGTGACCTCATGTGTCCCCATCCCAGTGTTGATTTCCGGCGGTCCAGGAGGGGATGCAGGATTCTCGGATACATTGGAAGCCGTCGAGAAATCAATTATCGCCGGGGGCTCGGGGGTCTGCATAGGAAGGAAGGTTTTCGGTGCCGACGATCCGGTTTCCCACATCAGAGCCCTCAGGGCCATTGTCCATGATGAGGCAACTGCGTCAGAGGCCGCTAGACACTTGGGGTGAATTATGGAGATTTGGCTAAACTCTGCGGACGGAGTGACTTCCAGCTCCGAGGGCATCGATAGGGTCTGGTCTGGGAGCGCCACGGATGTTTCTGAGGTTGTCATCGAAGATGATAGCAGCCAGAATGATGCTCTTTCTCTGATTGGGATGGTCCCATGGCTGTTGGTAAGATGCTCTGACTGGACCATGATTCCATTGGAGAACCTAGTGGCCACATCAAGAGGCTCCGGAACTAGAATCGCTGCCGCTGTGAACCAGGAAATCGATCTTAACGGGGCTGTTTTCGCACTGGATCATGGAGTGGATGCAATTCTTGTTGAATTTGATTTACTCGAAGCCGCGATTCTAGCAGCTAGTGAAAAGGCCCCTGTGGAGTATACGGAAAATGAGCAAAAATCCAGGGTACAATCAGCAAAGATAACCTCAATCGAAAGTGGGGGTGTGGGCGAGAGAGTCTGCATCGATCTTACTGTCCGGCTTCAAGAGGGACAGGGAATCGCTACTGGATCAGTTTCCCAATTGCTATGCATTGTTCATGGGGAGACGCTTTCTAACGAATTCGTCCCTCCAAGGCCATTCAGAGTGAATGCGGGGGCCATTCACTCATACGCACTAATGGCCGATGGGAAGACAAAGTACCTTAGCGAGTTGAATTCTGGGGATGAGATCGCTGTGCTGTCGAGTGAGGGCATCGTCGGAAAGGCAGCAATAGGACGTCTGAAGATTGAGAAAAGGCCTCTAATGATTATTAGATTCGAAGTTGGCGAAGTCAAGTCCCAGATTATCGCTCAGCAAGCTGAAACTGTTCGCCTAATTGCCCCCGATGGGGGGGTATTGCCAATCACTTCCGCTGCTTTGGGAGACAACATTGCTGTGTTTTCAGATAATCGAGTTAGGCACATCGGGCAACCTCTCGAGGGGAGGGTGAATGAGAGATGAATGTCCTAGGCTCGGGAAGTGCAAACGGAGGAATCTCTTTGCTTCACGCCTTTGGGCTCGGTAGGGGATCCTCCGTTGGAATCGAACTCTCCACAAGGGTATCAATTGTTGAGGGCCCAAATAGGGAGGTAGTGGGAGACTATCATCGACTACTTGACGCAGTGATTTCCACTTGGAATTCAGAGGGACTACCCAATCACGGCATGTTCTACTGGAAGGTCGAGAGCAACGTCCCTATTGGACAGGGACTAAAGTCGAGTTCGGCATTAGCCTGTGCAGCACTTAGAGCTCTGGACTCAATCTCTTGGACTGGCCTCTCTGTTGAAGAGATTGCAGACCTTGCCGTAACATCTCAGAAGCTAGCAAAATGCACAATTACCGGAAGTTTGGATGACGCATGGTCGTCGCTTAGCTGTGGTTGGAAGTTGGTAGACCCAGAATTGCCAGCATCACAATCTGTATTGCTCGAAGGAGAAATGGATCCGGGTCTGGAAGTGCTAATCGGACTCCGGGGAATTCGATCCTCGACAGTCTCGAGAGAGAAGTTTTCGGAGAACTCACATCTCTTCGAGAGGTCATTGGCATCGATAGTGAACGGGGCTCCTCTGGAAGCACTATCCGCAAACGGATTGGCAGTCGCAGCCTCGACCGAAGACTTCGATGCGCTGAGAATTTGCAATCATTCAATCGCCCATGGAGCAATCGCCTCAGGAATGAGCGGCTCAGGTCCAGCAATAGCAGTGATTTGCTACGAAAGCGACAAGGAGACGATTATCGCAAATCTTTCAGATTTCGGGATGGATGTCATCAGCACCAGATTCTCAACCACCGAGTCAGTTGTCGAGGAGGTTCATTGATGGGAATGGGATTGGGAGACTCCCTCAGGGTTACCCTATTCGGAGAGAGTCATGGCCAGTGTGTAGGGGCACTAGTAGAAGGAATTCCCCCCGGAACGCCCATTGATAGCGACTCATTAGCAAGGGATCTTTCAATGAGGAAACCGGGTAGGAAGGGCTTGTCATCACGTTCAGAGCTAGATAACTGCGAGATAGTTTCTGGCATTCACGAAGGGAAGGCAACCGGTTGGCCGGTACTGATGCTTGCTAGAAATGAAGACGCCAAATCATCAGATTATGGATTCCTTCCCGAGCACCCAAGACCAGGTCATGCCGATATGGTTGAGGCTATCAGAAACGAAGGCCATAATGATCCAAGAGGCGGCGGTTCACAGTCTGCTAGGCTGACTTTGGGAATTGTAGCCGCAGGAAGCCAAGCCCGCTCCCTACTAGATGGAGCCGAATGGTCGTGTAAGGCGCATCTTCACAGCATTGGTGGCATCTATTCACGCCCATTGTTCGAATTGGATATGACAACTGAATATGTGGAGGGGACCGACATGGCCCGATTGAACTGTCTTGACCCGGATGCTGTAGGCCCCATGTCCGAATTGATTGAGTCAGTTAGGATGGATCGTGATACCATAGGGTCATCTGTCGAATTGATAATTGACGGTCTTCCAATAGGAGTTGGAGAGCCCTGGTTTGACGGAATAGAACCATCTCTTGCTAGGGGCTTGATGGCAATCCCCGGTGCAAGGGCCGTTGAGTTCTCTCATGGAACCGAGTCTTCACGAATGAGGGGTTCAGAGCATAACGACATGTGGTTACCCGGAGGTGACACCCCCACACTCGAGGGTTCCGATTCCGGAAGGGCCGATGGTTCCTTGGGCGGCCGTTCTACTGGAGCCCCAATACGTGTTATCGTTCATTTCAAGCCACCTAGCAGCCTTCCTAGGGAGCAGTTCACACTACACCTGCCAAGCAACCAAGTAAGATCGCTGAAGGTCGGAGGAAGGCATGACCCGGTCATCGGACCTCGCGCTGCTCCCGTTGTAGAGGCAGTCGCCATTCTCGTTATTTGCGACCTAGGAATGATGGGTGGATTCTTGGGGAATCATGACTGACGCTCTGTATACTGTTGAATCCTTAGGGGCAAATTGATTGCGAACATAGACGCGATGATGATGAACACTAGTATTGTACCGAGCGCTACACCATAGACACTGGTCAACTCCACGCTTTCCTTGAGGCGGTTAGCTGCCACGGGATCCAGGATTCCCACGAAAGCAGGTATGATCAGATTGATGAAGAGAGTTAGCATTGCCACGAATCCTGCAACAGCAGGAGTCACACTTAGTGCCCGGGTGTACCTGCGAGTAATTGCATTGACGTTCATCACGTAAACCTCTCCAGTCCTAATCGACGTATCGAGCATCGAGAATCTGATTATTCCACTGGATATCTCGACGTACATTACTAGGAAAACCGCATAAAGAATTAGCAGAATTTTCTGGATTGTTTCGTCTTCGGGAAGGAAGCTTAGGCCATACTCAACCTTGCTTCCAGCGAACCTAATTGTTACTAGGATTAGGGCCACATATGAGGCCAATAAGGCCCGCTGATCCCTCTGGGAGATGCCAAAGAATCCCCCAATCAAGCCAATTAGAATCAGAATCCAGTGAATGGCAAGTCCAATGAAACCTATCCCAAGAATGTTCGATAGGGTGAACCACGCAGTTCCAGAAACCGGTGTGAGCATGAATGTTAGGAATATGAGAACGAGAAGTGATGCAGATGACCAGATCTGTAGGGAAACAACCATTCTGTCAGGAGGCAGGAACTTCCTCGTGGTTAGGACCGGGCCACCAAAAATGGTCTCAATCCATCCTGGGATTTCTACCTCAGGGACTGCATCGTCAGGAATCCCCGTGTCTCTCTTGATTGTACCTGCCGCCTTTACCCTACTAGGAGCAGACGATCTAACGACCTTCCCATCGTATAGATGGGCAGTGTCCACGGGCCCCTTTGAATTCTCTCCCGCCATCTTTTCACCTCAGAATCCTCTAGCTCCTGCCAGTGCTGTGAACAGTAGCATGTCAGGCTCCCAGTCCATCACATAGGCACCCAGGCCCCTAAGCTCAGTCATCAGAATGTCTCTCTCGGTCTTCAGTACCTCGTAACCTGTCCTGTCAATTCTTCTAGCATCGAACTCGAACTCAAGGCTACTAGGGGAAAGAACGGTGACTTCGAAATTTCTAGCTCTCAGGTCCCTCACTGCGTCAATTATCGTAGGGTCGTCTTCTAGGGGTGAGAGGATGATAATGGGACTCCCTCTGTGTATGTGTGGCATTATTCTGTTTGTGACGATCTTTAGTGGAGTATTGCCCTTTGCCATGGCTCCTGCCAGCTTTGTCAGGATGATGTACAACTGCTTCTTGCCAGTGTCCCTGTCTACCGAGACGATTTCATCCCCATACACCACCAAGCCCACTGAGTCTCTTCGTGAGAGGAAATACTGTGTAAGGCTAGCAGCGGCCCTAGTGCTGTAAACCAGAGAGTTCCGACTAACGGGACCTGTCTCGCTAACTGCTCTGCTATCTACTATCAGGATTACGTCACTCACCGCGTCTCTCTCGAATTCGTTAACCATCATCTTCCCGTCTTGTCTGGCGGTAGCCTTCCAGTTTACTTTCTTCATTGGGTCTCCGGGGATGTATTCCCTCAGGTTGTAGAAATTTGACCCCTCTCCTGGGTTCCTAATGTTCACCGCACCAGTGAAAATCTTTGGAACTCTGCTTTTTATCATCGCGTCTTTGATGTCCTCCATTTTGGGAAAGACAAGGAAATCGTCGTAGAGTAGGATTTCTTTTTCGTTGTGGAAAAGGCCCAATTCGTCTTGAACTCTGATGCAAACAGGGCCAATAGTGTAGAAGCCCCTCAACGGGGT
Organism: Candidatus Thalassarchaeaceae archaeon; assembly: GCA_030748775.1. Taxonomy (GTDB): domain Archaea; phylum Thermoplasmatota; class Poseidoniia; order Poseidoniales; family Thalassarchaeaceae; genus UBA36. Next base: position 25,347 of record JASMLH010000001.1, read on the forward strand.
TTCTATGGTGTAAGAAATCTCGGTTTCCCTCTTTGGTCCAATTTCCATTAGGACGTAGTTTGCCCCTTTCTTTATCCTCATCACTTCTGGAACCCTATCACGGAGTTCGAGAACCTTGGCCACTCCGGACCTGTTCTGGATCCTTAGTGTAACATCAATTTCCCCATCTTCAAAAACACGCGAAGAAGAAGTTTTGCGCATGGCCACGATGCTCTGCAGTTGGACGCCTTCGTCCATCACGGAATCTTCCATCCTCTTTCCGGTGGAGGCAACATCCCCATGTGCTGTTCTAAGTGCTGCCCATGTGAGGAAGGATAGCAATACAACCGCTACGGTCACAAGTTGTTGGTTTCTCAATACTAGGCCTAGCAGGTACATCGCAATAGACAGCGACGCGAACATCGCTGACTTCCGGCTCCAAGCCATTGCTCCCTACCCCGCATTGCTCAGACTGTCGGGACGTTTGCGGCATTCTTCCCGTGGAGGATGTCTCTAACTACCTCCCCAGTCTCCAGACCCTTAATCTGGTGCTCGGGCTTCAGAATGAGCCTGTGTGCTACAGCCAATTCAGCAATTGATTTCACGTCATCCGGGGTTACGAAGTCCCTTCCTCTCATCGCTGCCACGGCCCTACTAGTCTTCAGTAGAGCCTGTGAGCCACGAGGAGAAGAGCCGACCAGAACTCGGGGGTCTTCCCTTGTCCTTGCGACAATGTCTACCATGTACTCCCTTACGGACCTGTCAACGTAGACCTCTTCGCAGGACTGTTGCATCTTGACCACAATGCTCGGATCGGTTACCTTGTTCACTTCCACCTCGTCCTTCTTCCTGTCTATTCTTCTCTGGAGGATCTCGTTCTCATCGGCCCTGTCCGGGTATCCGACCATCATCTTCATCATGAATCTGTCAAGTTGAGCTTCTGGGAGGGGGTATGTCCCCTCTTGCTCGACAGGGTTCTGGGTCGCCATTGTGAGGAAAGGGGCTGGGAGTTTGTGAGTTACAACCCCGACTGTCACCTGCTTCTCCTGCATGGCCTCTAGAAGTGCTGCTTGCGTTTTTGGTGGGGCCCTGTTGATCTCGTCCGAAAGAAGGAGGTTGCAGAAAATTGGTCCGGGTTTGAAACTGAACTCTCCCTTCTTGGCATCGTAGATGTTGGTTCCGGTAATGTCTGCAGGCAATAGATCAGGTGTAAATTGCACACGCTTGAAATCGCACCCCAGGGCATCTGCGAATGTGTTAGTCATCAGAGTCTTTGCTAGTCCAGGAAAATCCTCGAACAGGAGGTTTCCATTGGAAAGAATGTCCACCATGACGTTGTCAATTACGTGTGCTTTCCCAATAATGACCTTCTGAACTTCCGTGCTTATTGCTTGCCCCATTGCGCCCGTTGCATTCAGAATCTCGTCGACTTTGTTTGAACCTCTAGCGGCTTCCGCCTTCTTTGCTAGAGCAGCTTCATGTCCACCCTGACTCGGTGCTGGCACCCCTTCTGCTGGTTTTGTCTCACTCATTTTTTCCTCTCCGTTTTTCAGTTATTCTTTCCCCATCGCCTGATGGCCTGCATCAGCTTGCGCAACTCTTGGGGCGAGTACGTACGGCTTTGGCTATAAGCCAATTCCACAAGGCGAGGATCACCAATCATCGCCTGAACCTCCGGTGGAAGCATTGCAGCCATCTCATCCCGAGTTAAATCATTGTGAATTCTGACCTTGGTCATTAGTGACTTTCGAACCCTGTCTCTGTACGAGCCGGGCTCCAGTTTGTTTGGTCTTTGGTTGAACTTTGTTAGGTCAAAGACATGTCTCCAGTTCTCTTTTTCTGGGACTACCATCATGGCAACCAATAGCAGTAGGCCAACGTTCAGCACGACTAGCCACTTGAGGAATTGGTTGGATGTCAGAAGGACAACAGTACCCATAGTTTCCACGAAGGGTGCTGAAACCACCCCCGTAATGTGCCTGCTCTCATCGAAAACTACCTGGAAGTTCCCTTTGTCGTTCTTTACCTGAGCAGATAGGTTCGCATTATCGAATTCCATCATGTCATGCACTAGGAGTTTGAAGTAACGCTGGTTCCCAGCCCACTCATTGTTGTTCAGAATCTCCTTAGTCCAACAGTTGTTGAGGGTGTAGCCTGCAACAGATTGGCAATCGCTGTTCAAACCCCTTTCTAGGGCAATGCTTTGGTCCCATAGCATATTCGAGAAAGCCTCTTCGTCAGCGACAAAAACTATGCTTCCAGTGACTTCAAGCTCCCCTATTCCAGAAGAGAAAGCCCCTCTCCCTTCATTGGGTAGCTCGTCGAAAACGGTGATTCCCGGATAGTCAAATCTCATGATTAGCCTGAGATCTCCGGGCGCTGGATTCTCCAGGTTGGTTGGATCTCCGTCTCCTGCGATGTCGATGAATGCTGAGGAAGATGACTTGCCAAGTGACATTATTTCTCTGTGATCTGGATTCTCAGTGTCCCTGAGAAGGGGTTCAAACTTGAGTCCTGTTGGTGATCTGAACATTACAGGAAGCCTACAGTCCTTGAGGCCATCCGGGTTTTCTATCTGGAAAGTCGTGCATCCCTGCATCTGTGCACCCGGAGACATTCCATCCACGTCTTGGCCGACAGAAGCTGCAGTCCAGACGTTCTTCCATGAAATTGCATTTGCCTGGTCGTTGACGACGAAATGCTGCTTCTCATCCATCAGGGGGGAGTTGAAGAAGGTCACACCAAACATCCCTGCAAGCCTGTTTGCGTTTGTGTTGTCTGCTGCAACTATCACCTTCCCTCCTTTCTCGGTGACGAATCTGTAGATTTCTTCTGCTTCGGTGTCATCAATTGGCTTCTCGGGACCGACGATTGCTAGGAGGGTCCTATGGGGGTCCTTCCAATCATTAACAAGCATGGGGGTAGACATGGTGTTGGCTACATAGTAACCCTCTTCCTCGTCGAACGTGTCCCTCATTTTGTTCACTTGGTAGTCCTCTCCGGTTTCGTATGCCGAATAGGCTGTCTCCTTTCCCACTACGAAGAACATTGGAAGAATTAGCAGTAGTACTGATGTCACGACTAAGGAGAGCATTACGTATCTGTTGAACCTCTCATCAATATCCGGTTCTTCAGGCACAACACCACCCTACCCACTTAATCTTGGGCCTAAGGCCCAAACAGCGTCACTGCGACCCTCGGTTCACGGTTATATGTTGCTGAGCATAGTTCAAGTCTAATTACAAAACAAATCTGATATTAACCGATAGTATCACTCTTTTCTCTGCGCCCGATTGCAAAGCCAAAGAGTACCGAAGCAATGGAAGAAATAAGTCCTGGAGCAGGAAGATTGGACTTGACAGACTCAACAGTCCCTTCATTCTCCCCATCCGAATCCTCGGGCTCTGACTCCCTAAGGGGAGGCTCAACGGACACTCTGGACTCATCGCTAACAACAACGCTCCCCCCTGTATTCATTGCCCCATTCGATGAAACAGTCACGGTAATGTCACAGTGTCTTCGTGGATGACTCTCCGAGGCAGAGACCATTAGATCTCCTTCAGCTTTCTTTCCAGGAGCTATGTTTCCCACCATTAGTGAATCCAGACCATTATCAGTGGTCAGGAGAGGGCAGTCATCCGATACTTGTACGTCTCCTACCTTGTCCTGGACGTTCCCTGTGTTGGTCACTATGACTCTCAATATCGTATCTGAACCTGCGTTCATAGGCCCGATCGGATCTCCCACTTCGATCCTTAAATCGTAAATTGTCGGGATAATCAGATCCCCCTCTTCGTTTTGCTGTGTGTTTAGGGGGTCAGGAACGCCCTGCCTTTCTGTGATAGTCGCAGTTATTGAGAACGTCTCAATCTTTCTGGCTTCGAAGCTGAAAACATCAATCCCAGAGATTTCTAGGTCGTATGTTTCGTTGGTCCCAGCAGGAATCGTATCGCCTTCTGGACCATCATGCTCGCCACCGAAAGGTATGTCATAGTCGAACTCAACTGTGATCTCTACAAATCCCGAGTTCTCGACGAAGAACTCAACCTTCACTTTGCCATCCTTGGAAACCTCGAATGGGTTGCCAGCGTCTTCGTTTGGATACATTATCCCTAGCTCCCAGGAGTCCAACTCCTGCCCCATTGCAGGGGATAAAGGTACCAATAGTGAAATTACAAACAATCTGAGAAGCAGGGAATCAATTCTCCGAACCACTACCTCACCAGCAACTCGCTGCAGGCCCGCTTCGTTAAGACCTTCACCATCTTGCGTCTATATGAGGGGGAGAACCAAGTGTTCTGCACGGGCTTCACAGCTTTCCTGATTGACTCCGCAAGCTCATCAACTGAGTCCTTCCCTTTCCAATCAGCAACTGCTGCTTCAGCCTCCTCGAGATGAATTCCTGGAATCGACTCCAGGCCCGTTGTAGCGACCCGAAGAGAGCTGGGAATTCCCGAACTATCGGATTTCCACATTACTGCCACTCCTGCTTCCGGGAAATCCCACGAGTCTCGCTGCCTCAGCTTCTGGTAGTCACCATCCCATTCCATAGCCCCCTCTGGCAGAGTCAGGTGGGTAACTAGCTCCCCGGGCTCCAGGACATTCCTAGTCATCCCATCTAGTTCAAAGAAGTCAGAAAGTGGCATGGACCGAGTTCCAGAGGGGGATGCTAAGTGAATAGAGGCTTCCAAACACAATAGAACCGGAGCAAGATCTGCCTGGTATGTTGCAACGCATAGGGTGTTTTGGTTGGGTATTACTCTGCAATCTGCTTCAGTTCCACAGTCGCACTTGTGGCACCAGTCTATTGACTCCCTCCAAGTTTCAGATTGGTTGAACCAATAGCAACGAGTGTCAAGGCAAATGTTCCCCCCTACCGTTCCCGACCGCCTAATCATTACACTTGCAATTGAATTTGCAGCCTTCGCTAGAACACTGTGTGTCACATCTGATGTTGCCAGATCATGAACCTTGACCATTGAACCGATGTGTGACTCTGATAGGGTTGTCAATTCCTCTATCCCAGCCAGAGAAATGACATGCCTCTTCACGTTGATGTGCCATTTGTAATTTGGCAGTAGGTCCGTTCCTCCGGCTACCCAGTCAAACTCTTCACCCGAATCACTGAGTTCCGAGGCCTTCTCCAGGGCCTCAGCTAAGGAGGTCGGCGAATAGAGTTCGAATGGTGGCATTTTCATCTTAGCCACCGCTATTCCTTCTTTCTGTGTGCATCCAGGCCCTTCCTGCTAGCCGTGGGGACTCCAGATATTCCTCATCGGGGAGGACTCTTACTGACCAACGTGGATCTGCCTCTTCTGGAGGCACCTCGGGATCAAGTCCGAAAATTGCCCCATTATGGTATGGTCTCCTATCCTGGTCCATTCTCCTACTTCTGTCCCTTTCTGAATGAAATGCAGCCCTTTCGTCTAGCTTTTGCTGTAATTCAGAGAACTCAATTCGGGGAGAATCTAGTTCTAGTGGCTCTTCTACTCCTTCTTGCTTGCATCGCTTCTCGATCCTCTTGTATAGTCTGTCAGGGGTTATGGGTAGTTCCGAAGTCCTGACTCCTATCGCGTCGTATACAGCATTGCAGACAGCTGGGAGAATTGGAAGAAGGGGCCCCTCCCCTGCTTCTTTAGCCCCAAAGGGACCTTCTGGGTCATTCGACTCAACGATGATTGGCACCACCTCTGGCATTTCATGGACACTTGGAATCTTGTAGTCCAATAGATCAGGATTTAGCAGATTCCCGCTACGTCCGTATCTCATTTCCTCGGAAAGGACCTGCCCCATCCCCATGTGACATGAACCGATGATCTGGCCCTTAACTGCCAGAGGGTTTAGCGCCTTTCCACAATCGTGAGCCGCCCAAACCCTGTCTACCTTTGTTCCCCCAGTCTCCACGTCCACTGAAACTTCTGCTACGTAGGCCGAAAACGAGTAAGCTGGTGCCAGTCCTGCTGCTGCTCCTTTGTGCATCTTGCCCATGGGTGGAGTCCTGTATGCTCCAGAAGAGACCAGTGCCCCCTTATCCTCTTGCGCTTTGTGGAGTGCTTCCAGGTAAGAGACTCCCACTGCAGGGTCTTTCTTCAGGAAAATCCTCCTGTCCCCAATAACCAGGCCCCCCTCTTCCGCCCCAGTAATTTCTGCAGTGGCTTGAATCAATTCACTTCTAATTTGCATGGCAGCAGAAATAGCCGCATTTGCATTCATGAAAGTGACTCTGGACGAGTACGACCCAAGATCTACGGGAGACGTGTCCGAATCCCTGGATTTGACCCTAATCATATCCAATGGCAGCCCTAGAACCTCTGCTACAGACTGGGCCACTACTGTATCTGAACCCTGCCCTATTTCTGCAGCCCCGGTATGGATGGTTACACCCCCATCCATGTCAATCTTCAGGTGAACTGTCGCATGTGGGAACTTGTTTGGGTCCCAGTGAATCGGAAGACCACTTCCAGAAATGAAGAATCCACAGCCTATGCCTATTCCCTTGCCCAGTGGTAGTTTTCTGAACTTCTTTTCCCATCCACTGGCTTCCCTGACTCTCTCCAGGCACTCCCTCATGCCGATGCTAGTGACTCTAAATCCGGTAATTGTGGCTGAGTGGGGTGGCAGGAGGTTTGCCAGCCTGAAAGAAATCGGATCTACTGAGAGTTTCTCTGCCAGGTCATCCAAACCTACCTCAACCGCACATCTTGAGTTCACCGCACCGTGCCCCCTCATGGCCCCGCTTGCGGGTTTGTTGCTCCACACCCTTGCTCCAGTGTAGTGGAATGCCCCAATTTCGTAAGGGGCGGTGTGAAGAACCCCATTGTAGTAAGTAGTCACATGACCAAATGATGCAAATGCCCCCCCGTCAATCAGCGCATCTGTTTCTATTCCACATAGCCGGCCCTCAGAATCGGCATGCAGATTCATCTCTATATGGGATGGGTGACGACCTCTGTTCACCCAGAAAACCTCCTCCCTGTCGAAGTTGATCCTGACCGGCCTTCCCGATTTTCTAGCTAGAATTGCAGCGCACATCTCATGTGGGAAGGGATCTGACTTTCCTCCAAAACCCCCTCCAACGAATGTCCTATGGACATTGATTTGATGCATTGGGACTTCTAGAACGTCTGCTAGTGCCCTGTGGACGTAGTGAGGGACTTGCTGAGGGGTGTACAAGGTCAGTCTTCCAGAAGGGTCCCAGTGAGCTACTACTGCGTGAGGTTCGGTGAAAGCATGGTTTACCCCTGCAAAGAACCAGTTCTGCTTGTGGCTAGCCACTGCTGACTCGTTCATCCCTCGTATGTCTCCGAATTCTTGGAATACTCTCTTCTGTACGTTTGAGTTGCCGATGTGGTATTCTCCCCTGTCGTGAATTGGCTCCTTACTATCTTCTAATCCATCTCTCATGTCGTGAATCGAGTCGAGCTCCTCGTACTCCACTTCTATTAGGCGCTCGGCCTCCCTTGCCGTCGCTTCGTCCTCTGCAGCAACACAAGCAACAAGGTCACCTGCATGCCTTACCTTGTCAACTGCCATTGCATGCTCGTCTTTTGTTACAGGCAGTACTCCGAATTTGCTCTTGGCGTCTTGCCCAGTGGCGACAGCTACCACCCCTGGTAATTCCAGAGCCTTTGTGCAATCAATGGAGAGAACCCTAGCATAGTGATGTGGAGAACGAACAATCCTCCCAACCAATTCCCCTGGTAGCCTTACATCGTCCCCATAGTGAGCTTGGCCGGTAACTTTCCAACGACTATCGACCATTGCGGTTGGCTTGCCAATGATCCGCCCACTAACTAGTTCATCATGGCGATGCGGGCCCCATGGCTGTGCCAGTTTCCCTCCTTGGGATTCCGGTATCATTTCTTGGTCTACCGCCTTGGAGAATCTTGAGCTCCCTCCAGAACCCGGCTTAGAGAATGGCAACTTTCCTGGTTGCTGCCGGTATCCAACCATCTCCTTTTTCTCTTTCTTTGAACCCATCAAGAACCCTCCTCGAACCCCGGATGCGGATCACTCTTGGGAGTCGTCGAGTCTTCGACACCAATCCCCGAAACTAGAATCTCCGAAGCTGCTCGGATGGAATCAACGATCTGTTGGAATCCTGTGCACCGACAGAGATTGCCCTCAATCGCAGTCTTAATTTCTTGATCTGAAGGTTCAGGATTCTCTTCTAGGAGGGCAGAAATGACGACAAGGAAACCAGGCGTACAGAATCCGCATTGACTACCGCCGTACTCGGTAAAGGCCTCCTGAATTGGATGAAGGTGATGCCCATCAGCAAGACCCTCTACGGTGGTGATACTTGCCCCCTTGGTTTCAGAAGCTAGGGTTAGGCAGGACAATCTAGGATTTCCGTCAATAAGAACTGAGCAGCACCCACAAGTCCCCATGTCACAACCTCTTTTTGTCCCCAGACTTCCAACCTGATCCCGCAACACATCCAGAAGAATCGCGTTACTCTCGATCGCTATGGAAAAGTCTACTCCATTTACACTCGCGTTCCAGCCTACTTCTCCAGGATTCGGAAGCATAGGTAACCGGAACTGCACCATATTGAACCCACACAAACCGAGTCATGCTTTGAGCATTCGGTTTGTATTGCGGGCATCTATGAAAGACCTTCGCCCGCTCTCTTCATTATCTCAGACTCGACTCTTTTGAGGTGCTCCCCGATGGTACTCCTTGCTATGCCCATCTCGTCAGCCAGTTGCTTTAGGGTGACATCCGAACCCTCGTCATAGTAACCCCTCTTCACAGCTAGTTCCAATACCTCTCTCTGCTTTTCAGTTAGGAAGTCGTAATCCGACTCCCCATTGGTCTTGAATGTCTGGACGCTGATACTGTCAGGAGGCATAACCGCCTTAACCAGTCCAACGAATCTCCGAATGGAATCTGAAAGCCCGTACATCCTAATCTCCATCCCCCTTTCCGAATCAATTCCATAAGGGGGGTAAACGTAAATGTTTGAGAGCTCAATTGCAGTCTTTGCGAATGGGTGAGTGCATAGGATACTGGCCAATATCCCATTTTCGTCCTCCTCATGTTTTTCTATTAATTCGAAACTCTTCAAATCAGAGATTTCTGAAAGCTCATGGCCTGGTTGGAGACTCAACTCCACGAGCTGGGTAACCCCATCCTCGCCCAATGACAAATGCCCAATGACTTCTATCCTCTTTGCAATATCCAGAAGTCCACCTATTTCTTCCAGGCCACTAAGGGAGGGGACCTTCCACCTCAGGAGGACCTTCCTCATGCCCGCCGGAGATGTTCATCAATATTGAACTCGTCGAAAACTCAACCCCAGTAGGCTTCTCTCAATGCTTGGTTTGTTTCCAAGCACATCACCACGTCACTAGGCATTTGCCCCTTTATCCAGTGAAAGAATCTCCGAACACACAGCTAGGGCAATTTCTTCGGGAGAATCTGCTCCAATCTGTAGTCCTATTGGGCACCTAACCGAGTCCACATCGACCTTGGAAATTCCCGCCCCAATTGCAGAATTGCTGAAAGACTTCCATTTCGACTTAGATCCGATTGCTCCAATCCTCGGCCTCCTACCATTGCCTCTTTCCTTCAGAATCCGAATTAGGAAATCCTCGTCTACTGCCCAATCGTGCCCCAATAATAGTACATCGGAGAATCTCTCCAATGAATCCCTGTCTTCACCGGCTAGGAACCCCCCTACATCGTTCGCGTGCAATTCCGTTGCGAATGGAAAACGGTCCTCGTTTGCATATTCTTCCCTAACATCGAATACGCTGTATGACCAACCCATTGTGTCACAGACAATCGAGATACATCTTCCTACGTGACCCCCTCCGACAATTAGGACATGGGGCATTGGAACTAGGACCTCCATTGCAACTGTAACCTTACCGCCACATAGGCTGTCCAATGACGTCACTTCTTTTTTCTTCCCGTCCTTGTGAAGTAGAAAAACCTCCACTTTGCCTCCTTTTTTTCTCGAGTATCCACCTTCTCCGTTGAGCATTTTTCTAAGCCCATCTTCAACCCTGAGCTCTAGCCCGGCACCCCCTACGGTCCCGAATCTTTTTCCATTTGATGAAATCGCCAATCGCGCTCCTGGCTTCCCTGGAACGCTCCCACTAGCTTCTATCACTGAGGCCATGGCTACCCTCTCCCCTCCTTCTAGCCTATCCAGGACCCAGGACAGTACGGACTTGGTCACGGGTCACGAGAGAAGGACTCTTGCCTTTGGTATTGCCCTCTAGCCTAGGGCAACATCAAGAACCATCATTATGGTGAATCCCACCATTACTCCCATTGTTGCAATGTCCCCATTCTTTCCCCTATGGGCTTCGGGAACCAACTCCTCGACTACGACGAATATCATCGCACCCGCAGCGAAAGAGAGTGCATAGGGCAATATTGGTGTCATGTAGATTATTGCCGCCGCACCCAAAACTGCCGCAACAGGCTCAACCAACGCGGAAAGTTGCCCCCACCAGAAACTCTCTCTGATGGACAACCCTTCTCTTCTCAGAGGGACCGAAACCGCAGCTCCCTCTGGAAAGTTCTGAATCCCGATCCCTATTGCTAGTGCCACGGCTGCACCCAGACCCTCTCCCGATGCCGCTGCTCCGAATGCAACACCTACTGCCAGTCCCTCTGGGACGTTGTGCAGAGTAATTGCTGCAATCAACAGCTTGCTCCTGTGCCATGTAGTCTTCACTCCTTCAGCTTCTTCGGGTGGGGCACCTGGGTGGAGGTGTGGAAGGAATGCGTCAATTATTCTCATGCAGACCCCACCGAGAACAAAACCAATTGCTGCGGGAAGGACTTTGACTAGCCCCTCTCCGCTAGTTTGGTCGATTGCAGGCCCCAGTAGTCCGAAGCAGCTTGCTGCAATCATCACTCCTGCTGCAAATCCAAGCATTCCATCTAGGACTTTCCTGTCAATGTCCCGAAAGAAGAAAACAAGTCCAGCACCTGCTGCAGTCATGAACCATGTGAATAGTCCGGCAATCAGAGATTGCTGAATTGGGCCATATCCATCAATGAGGCCAATAATATCCACATATCAGCGTCAAACCTCTTTCCTAAATATCTTCTCAATGCAATGTATTGCTGTATTGACTCATTAGTGATTTGAAATCCTTCATATCTTTCTGCGTATCAACGTTCAAATGAAGAAAGGGGTCCTCAACTTCGAATTTTTCTGACGCAACCAATGACCTAAGGGAGGCCTCTTTAGGTGCATTTCTGACAATTTCTACATCTTCTTCAGAGAGTAGGATTGGATGGCCCCCTCTTCCGCCTCTTGATGGGCAGCACGAAATCATAGACTCCTTCAACTTGGAAATTGTAGAGTCTGAGAATCCGGGCCTGTCAACTGGAACCACGATTAGCCTGTAGCTCCCTTCAGAAATCTCGTCAAGTTTAGAAATGCCAATAATTATGCTACCAGTCCTACCTTTCTCTGGACTCGGATTCACCACTACATCACATGGCCTGACGGCCCTTTCAACTTCATCCAGAATCTCCTCCCTCGTAACAACAAGTGGACTCATTCCCTGGTCGGACAGTCTTCTGGTGATCCAACCAACTAGGGCCCCCTCTCCGGTTTCCAGAAGGGCCTTTTCTTCTCCTAGTCTATTGCTGAAACCTGCGGCTAGTACTACACAGCCAACGTTTGTCACGCAACTGGGTATCGGTTGTAGGTAATAGTGCTATAGAACTCCCACATACAACAGGTAGGACATGTATGCAACGTAAGAGGCAATCATGCCCATGCCGATGTTTTTGCTAATTTTTCGTTCTGTTAGTAGCATCCAGGAGATGAACCCCGATGTGGCTAAAACTATCCAAATATCTCTTTGAGCAAACTCCGATGCGATCGTCAGCCCGGCCCCAGGTGCGTAAATTGCTGCTGTTCCTAGGATTCCTAGAATATTCATCACATTCGAACCCAGAACATTGCCGATGGCAACTCCCCCTTGCCCTCTTAGTCCTGCTACCAGTGTTACTGCAAGTTCAGGCAGGGAAGTGCCTAGAGCAACAACGGATAAGCCGATCACGTCTTCTGGAATGTTGTACCTGGTTGCTATCCCTGTAGCTCCTTCGACTAGGAGTATTGCTCCCTGCCAAATCAAAGCCCCCCCGATAATACACGATGGAACTGCCAGAGTAACTTTGTCGGGTAGCCAAGTGTCTACCGGGTCTATCCTCTCTCCTGTTTTTCTCGCATCCGTGTATGCGTACCAGTAGTATCCAACTAGGGCAGCAACCATTGCAATGCCACCAAGAAGGGGTATTTCCCCTCCCATCACGAAGACAAGAAGGAATAGAGTTGCCAACATTACAGCTATCGAATCCCTACCAATCCCTTTGTCTGGTTCAGAGCAAGCACCCAGCAATGCAGCACTTCCAAGGACAAGCATCACGTTTGCCACATTTGATCCAAGAACACCTCCGACTGCTATATCTTCAGCCCCCTCGCCAACAGCCTGCAAAGCCACTGCCAGCTCAGGCAAGGAGGTCCCCACTGCCACTACTGTGAAACCCACAAGAAGTGGTGGGACCTGCAACTTTCCCGAAATTCTGACTGCTCCCTGTACTAGCCCCTCTCCCCCGGACATTAGGAAAATGAATCCAACCAAGACGTATACCACATCTAGAAACGACTCATCCACAGTTCTCCCCGGGGAAGAAGTACTGATGACTCTTTGCTCGAATTATTGTTAATTCAGGCACGCCCTCTCAACGTGTCGTGCAACCAGTGCCGCCTTCGGAACGGTATGGTCCTCCAAAGTCGGCGAGAATGGGACCGGAGTATCTAGTGCACCGATAACGACCGGGGGAGCCTCCAGACTCCAGAAAGCCTCCTCGATTATCCTACTGCTGACTGTATGGCCCATACCTCCGGTCCACTGTGCTTCCTGTAGTACTAGCAGTTTCCCGGTCCTAAGTACAGAATTAACACATGTTTCCGAGTCCATTGGGATTATTGTTCTAAGGTCAATTACTTCTACTTCGACCCCATTGTTGGCGGAGATATTTGCTGCCTCCAGGGCAACATGTACCATGGCGCCCCAGGTAACAATGGTTAGGTCCCTACCTCCACGAACAACTCTCGCCTTCCCAATTGAACTCAATCCTTGACTGAGATTCTCGTGGACCGTTCTTTCGTCCACAATTTGGTTTATCGAAGTCCCCCAACCGGTGTTACCACCTCTAAGCCCGTATAGACCAATGTGCTCTAGGTAAATTACCGGATCTGGAAGTTCATGTGATTCCACCAGAAGGTCATACGCATCTTGGGGGATACTAGGGGCAACAATCACCAATCCCGGATCATTGGAAAACCATGATTCAATCATGTTCGCGTGAAATGGTCCACTTCGAGTCTTTGCACCCAGCGGGATCCTAATCGTCATTGGGACTTCTGCACCCCACCTCCACCTAAGTTGAGCTGCGTTGTTGACTATTGGGTTCATCGCAAGGGCCGCGAATCCTCCGAATTGAATCTCGGCCATAGGCCTCATCCCTCCCAGGGCAGCCCCAGTAGCAGAATGCACGATGATGGATTCAGATAAGGGCATGTCCAGCAACTTATCCTGATGCCCCCTTGCCTTCAGTGGAAGATTCATTCCAAATGCGCCAGCAATTTCCATGTCTTCTCCCATGAAAACAACCTCATCACCATAATTCTCTGCCAGCGCTGCCATTCCATTTTGGATGGCTTTGCTGTATGTCCAAGATTTTGGAGAGTCTGAGAATTCGATTGAAATCTCTCCGGGTTTGAGTGTAGGGTCCTGCTTATTCGAACCAGACTCTATCCTCGAAAGTTGTTGCTCATGAGTGGAGGCGTCATGGAGTGAAGTTACCCCCCTGGTAACTGTATGGCCTTCTGGCCATTCCATTTCCCCTACTTCAGTACGTGCCCTTTCCACCTCCGCCTCTTCTGATTCCTCCATCTTTCGAATTTCCCCTTCGTCCGTTCCAAGTTGAATCAGGAGCTCCCGATGATTGGGAACTGGATCCTTTTCAGCCCAATATTCTAGCAAACCCCGGTCAACATATCCAGGCGGGTTCCCACTCGATGCTCCAAGGTATAGGTCATCGTGATGATGGGCATGCCCACATCCACGCATCGTTTCAACGTGAATCAAAGTAGCTCCACCGCCATCTATTGCGAACTCTCTAGCTACAGAAGTTGAACAGTAGAACATAGCAGGATCGGAACCATCTATTGTCCATGAGGGCAGGCCCATTGCATGGCCCTTGTCTCCGAAAGTCTCAGCTCCTGACTGTCCCGATGCAAATGTATCCAGAGCAATTTGATTGTTTTGAATCATGTAGCAAATAGGCAGTCCCCTGGCACCTGCGAAGTTCATCGCCTCCCAGAACTCTCCGCTGCTGCTGCACCCCTCTCCCACTGGAGCTAGGTGAAAACGATCAATACCCAGCCTTTTTGCAGCCAATGCAATACCAGTCGTTGTTGCGCTTGCTATGGGTAGTGGAGCCGTAGGGGGCAAAACTCCCTTTTCCCAGTTGCCAATATGAAGGTCCCTCCCACCACATCCGGGCATTCCCCCATCCATGTAGGAATCCGACTTCCCCATTTGGGCCGAGAATATCTCGATTGGCGTCTGACCCATCGCAATTGCCAGGCCGACATCACGGATCATTGGGGCTACAATGTCCCCTCTTTTCCTATCGGCAGGGGAAAGATCGATCGACCTCCTTAGGGATGATGCACAAGCAACGATCCCCTCTTGCCAGGTTGATCTGAATCCCTTCCCCCCAAAATTCCCCCCATCCGGGGTCGGAAGTCCATTGGAGAATAGCTCCTTGAGTTGCTCATCCACAAGTCTGGTACGAGTCATCCATCTTTGCCAATCATTCCTCTGTTCCATTGTTATTGAAGCATAGTAAGCAATCCTTCTCAGGCATAGTGCTAGATCGATAAGAAACCTAGCTCCCCTCCTGCCTAGGTACAATTCTCCTTTTCTCATGGGGATTATTTCACCCCGAATCAAAGGGGCAAACTTTGGATCGAGCAACCTTTCTGATAGGCGATTCTCAATAGATTTCAACAATATTCGAGAAAACTCATGAAATTCTGTGCCACCCAGTCGATTTTCATTTCCGATTGAATCCCAGCAATCCGAAACCAATCCGAGATAGCCATCATGGCGCTCTGCAACAAAACACAGTAGATCCCCTCTAGCCATTTTCTGGTCAATTGGAGTAGTAAAATCCAATGCCTTTTCTGGCCACCAACCCGCTCCCCATATTGGAGGGAGGTCTGCAGGGGAGTCATAATCCGCCGAACTGGGGTGTTGCCCATTAAACCCGTAAATTCCATTTCCAGAATCAGAATTCCTTCTATCCGCCTCCTCCAATAGGTCTTCAGGACTAATTGACAGCGTTCTTTCCCATATCTCCACCTTCCTTCCTCTACCCTTCCCACTTTCTGAACGATCTATTGTTACACGGGCTCTTTCACTGCATTTCTCACATTTCCTGTCCAGTTTAATCGAATCTCTAGATCTTGTTTTCCACGTCTGATGATGTCTGCATTCGGGGCACTTCCATATCCCCTGCCGACCTATTGCCATGAGCATCCCTGGAGCAATTAGTACAACAATTATTCGGTCTACTAAATAATATAATACCACAATTATAACAAATAATGTGAATAATTATTGAAATGAGGATAATTATTGAATAAATACCACAATTAAAAGGCATTCTTATATCTATTTTACCACAATTAATACTTAATTATTGAAGAATCTACTGTATCGGACCATTCGTGGATTCCTCCAGATAGGTTGTAAACACTGTGAGATGGCCATCCCGATTCCACAAGAAATCTGGCAACTGCAGCAGACCTTCCTCCTACCCGACAGTAAATCACGACTTCCTCATCTTTGGGAATTTCATCCATTCTAGATGGGACATGCATGTGCTGGATACGCAAATCGGTTCCTTCCAATTTCACAATTTCTTCTTCATCAGATCTACGAACATCCAAGAGGAATGGATTCCATCCCTCTTTAGTACGGTTTACGAATTCAAGAGGAGAAATCTCAGAGAAGCTACTTAGTTGTTCAATGTCCGCTAAACAGGCCCTTTTTCTGCTAGAATTCGCCTTGAACGATAGTGTACGCATCTCCATATTCCTTGCATCAATTGTCAACAACTTTCCAGAAAGAATTTCACCAACCCCCAAAATCATCTTTATTGCCTCTGTGGCTTGGATTGTTCCAACAATTCCCGGGAGGACGCCCAATACTCCCGCTTCTGCACAGTTGGGAGCAAGCTCGGGAGGCGGGGCTTCGGGAAACAGGTCCCGGTAATTTGGACCATTATCGTAATTGAATGACGAAACCTGTCCATCGAATCTGTGTATACTGCCGAAAACCCACGGCTTCCCCAATGCCTCGCACGTATCTCCAATCAAGTATCTTGTTTCGAAATTATCCGTTCCATCAAGCACCAGATCGAAATTTTCAATAATTCCGATTGAATTCTCGTTAGTTAGCTTCTCCTCAATTTCAATCACTTCAACATCAGGGTTTAGGCCATGAATCCTCTTTGCAGCGGAGCCAACTTTTGAGTCGCCAATTGATCCACTAGAGTGAATGACCTGTCTTTGTAGATTGGATAGACTAACAGTGTCGAAGTCCATTACTCCTATTCTTCCCACACCAGCTGCTGCCAAGTATAGTATTGCAGGCGAGCCAAGACCTCCAGCACCCACTACAAGTACAGATGAGTTTAGCAGAGACAATTGGCCCTCTTCGCCTACATCTGGCAGGGCCAGGTGCCTTGCGTACCTATCGCTCTGCTCACTACTCAGCCCATTAGCCATGGGGCCTCCAGGCGGGGTCAGGGAAATGGGTTATTCGGTCAATTTGGGATTTAGTGCTGATCTTCTAGCCACCTTTCCGCATCAATAGCGGCCTGACAACCCATTCCTGCAGCAGTAATTGCTTGGCGGTACCTCTTATCGACTACGTCTCCCGCTGCGAAAACTCCCGGAGAACTTGTCATAGTGTTGCTGCTATGGATGATATAACCCTCCTCATCGGTTTCCACTTGCCCTTCTAGGAATTCAGTAATTGGTTTGTGACCTATAGCAATGAACGCCCCAGAGCAACTAATTTCTTCTTCCGAACCGTCCCTCGGGTCTTCCAGTATTGCTCCCGTAAGACCCTCCTGATTTGCAAGCCACTTCTTCACCTGCCTGAAGGTCTTGATCTCTATTTTTGGATGTTCAGAAGCCCTTTCGTACATTACCTTAGATGCCCTGAAAACATCTCTTCGGTGAATGATGGTAACCTTGCTTGCGAATCTGGTCAGGAATGTTGCCTCCTCCATCGCCGAGTCACCACCTCCGATGACAAGTATCTCCTCATCCCTGAAGAATGCGCCATCACAAGTCGCACATGTGGAGATTCCCCTACCTTTCTGCTCCTCCTCGCCATCTGCTCCAAGCCAGATGGCCTCTGCTCCGGTGCAAATAATCAGGCTTTCTGCCCTGAACTCTTCACCTTCTACCCATACGCGAAATGGCCTTTCCGAGAGATCGACTCTCTCAACGTTCTTGTCCTGGACTTCCAATCCGAATCGCTCTGCTTGCTCCCTCATATGGATCATCATTGCAGGGCCCTCTACTCCCTGCGGATAACCTGGGAAATTTTCGACATCAGAGGTAAGCATTAGCTGCCCCCCCGACATATAACCGGCAAACATCAGCGGTTCAAGCAATGCCCTAGCCGCATACAGGCCTGCAGTGTACCCTGCTGGCCCGGAGCCAACGATGATGACGCTTCTGACATCCTCGCCCATAGTGGTGACGAGGTGCACGGCATCTCTTCAATCTTGAGAGTGCCCAATTGCAAATCTTTGCCTACTTTTTCGTGGGGTAACCGTAATATACACTCCACGAAACTCCGGAATCATGCCCAAATTCATGTATTCGGGAAGCTATACTGCTGAAGGCGCTGCTGGTGTTCTAAAGGAAGGGGGAACCGCCCGCAGGGATGAGGCCGAAAGGATTGCCAAGTCCTTCGGAGGAACATTGGAGGCATACTATTGGTGCTATGGAGAAACAGATTTCATGTGCATTATGGATGTCCCCGACACCATCAAAATTACCGCATTCTCGTTAGCGGTAGGCGCCTCTGGAGTCTTCAACGGAAAGTTAACCCCTCTGATTACTGTAGAAGAGATGGATGAGATATCTAATGCAGATTTAGGTGATTTCCGCCTCCCAGGGCAGTAGCTTCTATTCAGACATTGCTGCAACCGCACCCACGGCGGCACGGGCATGAGGCTCAAGCCTTGGCCCTATGTGCTCGGGCTCCGCTCCCGGTCCGATAATTCCAAGCCCGATTGGCTTGTTATGCTTGATTTGCAGTTCGATAACTGCCCCAGTGACCGATTGTCCCATTACTAGGCCGTGATCGGTTTCTCCACGCTCGATTATTCCCAATACAACAGCACCATGTATGGACTCTTGCTGAAGCATTCTATCAAGTGCGAGGGGGGCTTCCATAGAACCTGGAACCCAAGCCACATCAGCAACATTCCAGTTCTTTGAGGCGGCCTCTTCCTTAGCAAACTGAAGCATTGCCTCTACATCTTCACGGTGGAATGAACCACATACAATTCCTAGGTTCAAGAATCTCCCTCCATTTTCCTCATCATCGTCTCCACAATAGCCTGAGTACGTGAATCAATCTCAATATTGACCATGCTACCTACTTCTTTTTGGCCTATTGTTGTGACTCTCAGTGTCTCTGGAATGATATGTAGTGCAAAGGACTCATCCGTTACTTCGCCGACCGTGAGGGACATACCATCGATGGCAATGAAACCCTTCTCCATCACGAATGGTCTGACACTCTCCGGATTCTCAACCAGGATGTACAAACCCTCTCCCCTAGCATGTCTATCTGTGATTTTTCCCATTGTCATCACATGACCGGATAGGATATGGCCACCTAGTTCGTCACCAACTTTCAGAGAGCGCTCAACATTTACAACTGCGCCTTCCTCTACTTGACCAAGCGTAGTCCTCTCTAGAGTCTCATCGATTGCATCAAAGACCACTTCCTTCCCATCTATTGAAACTACGGTCATGCAAACTCCGTCTATTGCCACGCTGGCACCTACCTCCAGATCTTCCAAGTATCTCCCTAGGTCAATCGTGAGTTTCCGAACTCCTTCATTCTCTTCTATTTCTACTACTGGTGCAATGCCGGCGACAATTCCCGTGTACATGCTAGTCCTCCTCGTACGGGCCGCCTTCCGAACCAGGCCATAGATCTAGGATTCTGGCAATAATCTTCCTGGTTCCGTCGAGATCGTCCGAAAGCCCCTCGACTCTTGTTACTTTTACATGCTCGAAACCATGACTCTCCAATCCATCTCTGATGGCGTCAATGGAGTGCTTCTGGTCGTATCCTAGTGCAATCAGATCAGGCTTTACGGCCTTCAAAATCTCAAAAATAGGAACTCCTGGGGGATTTCCCACAATTGCCCTGTCAACCGGTTTCAATCCTTCAACCATCCTTCTGCGGAGCTCTTGACCTGTAACTGGCTCATGCTTTTGCCTTCTAACCGTCTCATCATGTGCTATGACTACAACAAGCTCGTCACCTAGGGATTTGGCTTGCTCCACGTAATGTAGATGCCCTGCATGCAGAAGGTCGAAGATTCCGACTGCCATCACCCGAACCATGTAATGAACTCCTAGGTTAAACCCCGCCTAATCTTTTTCATCCATCGCCGCAGTGATTTCTTCTCCGGTAATCATCGGAACCCCATGTTCGAAAGCATACCTCATTGCATCATCAACTGAAAGAGCCCCATCGCCATCGGGCTCAAGCATCTCCGCTCCTATAGTGCATGGCACCAGTCCTGCCAACCTTGCAATCGCTACGGCTAGTTCGGTGTGACCTTGCCGGCCCGACAAACCACCGGGCGACTCCCTACATACCGGAATATGGCCAGGTGTCCTAAACTCCGAACCGAGTGCGGAAATCGCCTCCTCGTGACTCATCTTTCTATCAAGTACCTCCATTGCCAGCTCCCCGAACCTCCTAGTGGTTAGGGACCTGTCCCTGTCGGTGATTCCAGTATAGGTATCCCTGTGATTCAATGAAAGTGTGAATGCGGACCTATTATCGTACTGAAGATCATTGGTGATCAGGTGGCCCAGTACGGGATTTTCATCCAACAGTGAGGGGTGCGTGTGGATGTCTTGTAGCCAAGGAAGCCCGAATGTCTCCCCTATTTCGTTTCCAATAGCAAGAAAGAGAAGGCCACCACAGTCCTTTCTCAACCTCCTCATGACTTCTGGGGAGGCTGCTGTAGCAGGCCAGAGCAGGTCGGTTTCTCTCTCCCGATAGGCCGAGTCGAAAATCATCACGGGCTCACCTCGTGAGAAAGCGTCGACTGCGGCCTCCACGCTCGGGTCCATGATGCCCGGAGGGGTCACAAGTACCCGTTATTTTCGGTCCCAGTAACAATGATGACTCTCGCAACCATGCCAGGGTCGTGGCAGAAAGGAGACAGGCCTCGTCCCCAGTTCGAGTTGATTTGGCAGGGGGCTGGACAGATGTGGGCCCATATCCAAGGGATTTTGGAGGCGAAGTGGTTAATTTCGCAATCAACAAGAGGGTTCGGGCAACAATTGGCCAGGACTCGAAGCCGGACGATTTCGAATTGTCATTTGATACTCCCAGGGGATCCGGTTTGGGGACTAGCAGTGCGATGAATGTAGCTATCTCCGGCCTCCTTTCAGATCCCAATGACACTGTGAACCGCGAAGAAATCGCCGAGATGGCCTTCGATTTGGAATCAAGAGGGGGCATGATTTGTGGACGGCAAGACCATTGGGCCTCCGCTAGGGGGGGCTTCAACCACCTCCTATTCATTGGTGAATCTGTGGAAATAATGCCCTTCGAGCCGATTAGGTCGGCAAAGATGTGGTTACACAAGCACCTTCTGTTGGTGTATTCCGGCGAAAGTAGGAACTCCGGAGAAATGCAGGAAAGGGTCTGGAAGAGGTACTCCGAAGGTGCCCAATCCGTAATCGATGGACTTCACAGGATTAGAGCTGCAGCAAGGCCAATGGCAAATGGCCTCCAACTAGATAGAAGGGACATGGTAGTGGGCTCCTTGAGGGAAGTTTGCAAGGGGGTGGACTTGATCGATAGATCAATTCACGACCCTTTCCGGGGTGTTGTGGACCCACTAATTGCAAACGGCTCATTGGCTGCATGGAAGGCCCTAGGTGCTGGTGGGGGGGGCTGCGCAGGCCTCTTATGCAATCCAAATTCCATGGAGGCAGTGAAATCTTCTGTTGAGTTAGCAGGTTGGCAGGTAATCGAGTGGGACTACGACGAGCAGGGATTGGAGATTACTGGTGAATAGCCCCGTCCTAATCCTCAAACATGACCAATGGCCCGTAGGGCCATGAGCGCACGCAGGGGCAGCTTGTCACTCCTCATGGTCCTGGTCTTATTTGCCCCCATTGCAGCATCCTCAATTGCCCCAGAAAATAATCCTCGGGGGGGATTCGATGCAGAGGGCAATTGGCAGCCGAGCGTGGAGCTAGAAATCCACTCTAAATGGTGGGAACACTGGAGCCGGGACAAGGACGCAAACTCTCTCGATGACAGGCTCGAGTGGCTAATCGAACAACCAGAGGAGACCCAGCGAGATTGGTGGAGGAGGGCATCAGAGGACCATGCAAGGATTTTCGTTGACTACGACCACCATCCATCCGATGCTGATATTGAAGCCCTTGAATCCGTAGGAGTCGAAGTAACATTTCGCTTCAGTTATCTGGATACCCTGTCTGCTACAGCACCAATTGAATCAATATTGGATCCAGAGGGAATAAGGGCACTCCCCGGAGTTGTCATGATCGAGGATCTTGGACTTGCCGAGACAAATATGCACCAAGCCGTTCCCAACATGGGAGTCGATTTGGTCTGGCAGGACTTCGGGTTCGATGGAACCGGCTCAGTTATCGCAGTGCTCGACACGGGCGTCAGAGGAGATCATGAGGGACTCAATGATATGGATGATGACCCATTCACGTGCCTCGATGATCCACCAGAACCCGATCCCCTCGATCCCGACCCAGAACCCATCCCATCCGACTGCGACCCCAAGATTATCGCCTTCTACGATGCGGTATTCACAGATGAGGAACAGGATCCCTCGACCTCCTACGACTCGGGAACGCACGGGACTCACGTAGCCGGAATCGCCGCAGGAACAGGAGGGGGCCAGACAGATCCAGAAACCGGACTCAGATATGTCGGTGCAGCACCTGGGGCCTACCTGATCAACATCCTGGGCTGCTGTGACGGCGATATCGAGGACGTTATGCAAGGTGCCCAGTGGGCCATCGATAACAAGGAAAAGTACGGAATCGACGTAGTAACCTCCTCCCTGGGCGAACAGCAGTTCGAAATTCACGTCGACAACGACGGAAACTCGGCATGGAGCCGCCAGATGGACATGGTCGTGGAAGCGGGAATCATCACCACCCTATCAGCTGGAAACGAATTGGGTGGGATAACCCTAGCCGGTTGCAATACCATCGACAGCCCAGGCGATGCCAGATTGCCAGTGACTGTGGCTAGTCTGGACAAGGATCTCGGACTGGCCATCTACAGTAGTAGGGGATACACATCTGACCTCCGTGTAAAGCCGGATGTCGCAACAATCGGGTCCAGCATCATGGCACCGGATGCTGCAACTCAAGACGGCTATACCAGCAAGTCCGGCACCAGTATGGCCACTCCCCTGATGGCTGGAATAGCAGCCCTCATGGTTCAGGCCAACCCGGATATCACCCCAACCGAGTTCAAGGACATCATTGGTGCCCACTCAATCGAACGTGAAATCCAGCTTCTGGATGATCCCGGCTTCAATGACTGCAGTCTGCTAGAAACGCGTCCCGACAACGAGTTCGGATACGGCCAAGCCGACCCGGTGGCATTCGTAGAGGCTGCAGGAAGCATAGACCGTTCACTCAATGTCTCGATGGACCTGGAGACGCTACAAGAAGTCGGCAATGAGAGCTACATCTCCGGAACCTCATCAGGCGGTGCACCCGGGTTGGGTGTAGTAGAGGTCAAGGTTGGTGGTGGTGAATGGAAGGGTGCCGCAGACCTGTCGAAGAATGGTGACTGGGCGACCTGGAGAGTCAAACTAGATCCTCACACTGAATCTGGAAATTCAACGATCTATGCCAGGCTGGCCATCTCAGAGGACAGCATCTCTCCGATTGATGCCCGAAGAGTTGTACTGATCGACGGTCAGTCTGCATCAGGAGCGTTAGGGGACCTGACTTCCATGGGCTCATGGGTGTTCTTTGTGCCCTTTGCATTCGCTTTGGCTCTGCTTGGCTTCATCATGATCACTGAGAGGTGGGACAGGAAGTTCTTGACCGCCATGCGAAAACCAAAACCAGATTTGAGCTCCATACCTGTTGGTGAAGCACTACAAGATGGTGTCAGAACTAGTAGCAGTGGAAATCCCATCATGTCCTTCTTCGTAGGGTTCATCATTGGTGGAATAATGGCATTCATCCAAACACTTGGAGCATTCGTCAGAGGTCTTCGTAATGGCGAGGCACTGACTGAGAACAAGGCATCGAGAACCATCGCTCTGTGTATCCTCTATGTCGCACAAGGTCTCCCTTCCGGCTTCGCTAACGTGGCCTTCGTCGCCTTCCTCGTGACCAATGGAATAGCGGTTGAGCAGATTGCCTTGCTGTTCGCTACCGTCTACCTTCCCTGGACATTCAAGTTCATCTGGGGCCCGGTCATCGACATGGTAACTTTCCCACGATACGGAGTTAGACGGCCTTGGGTTCTGTTTGCCGAGACTGGGATGATCCTCTCCCTCGCTACCTTGCTGTTGGTACCAGATCTAGTCGCTTCAATTCAACTGGCCACCATACTGCTGTTCATCCATAATCTGTTCTCATCTTTACAGGATGTCAGCGTAGATGCACTGGCTGTGGATATCCTCGAGCCGGATGAAGTAGCCACTGTGAATGGGCTAATGTTCGCCTCCAAGAGAGGTGGAATCATCTTTGGAGGGGCCGTCCTTGGAATGCTAGTAGTCCCGTATGGAATCAAGTCAGCGATCATGGTTCAACTGCCACTATTGGCGCTGATTATGATGGTACCACTCTTCCTACGTGAGAGGCCAAGTAACAGCCTGTTCCCTTGGAGCAGAAAGAGAGAGAAGGAAGAGGAGGCTAGAATGAGCAGGGACGATGTCACGGGCGAGAGGATCGACCCCATAACCGGCGTGAAGATTAGTGAGTACGAGGATCCGATTGAGGCAGAAGCGGTTCTACCTTGGGAAGCAGATCATCCAGAGGAGTTCACACAAGCACGATGGGTCGCTACCAACCTGCACGAGAACAGAATCTCCCCCGCAGCTCTAGTCCTATGGCTCAGTATCGGATTCTTTCTGCTTTGGGGGCTATTCGCCATCATTCACCAACTGACGAGCACGTATACAGGAGACTGGGCCCTGACGTTTGGAGACATCGCAGCTCCTATGAAGTCAATCGGGAAGTGGGGACTTCTAGTCTCAGCCTTGATAATTCTGGCTGAAAGACTTGGAGCATCAATCCCTGAGATTAGAAATCCTGTTCCTGCTTCCACTCTCGCATCTACAACTGCTTACAACATTGTCAAGGGATTCTCCACTCGCTCTTCGTTCATCCTGATATTCCTCTGCCTGCTCTCGGAGTTGTACTTGTTCACCGACCCGATTGTGGTTGACATATTCATCAACGAGGCAGGGTGGTCGCAGACCAAGTATAATGCAATCATGGGAGGCGTAGTAATCGCCTTCATGATGTTCGGACAGATCGTCGGAGGGATGCTCGGGGATAGGTTCGGAGTCAGAGAAATCTCGATGATCGGCTTCACCCTGCTCGCCCTGTCAAATGCTACTCTTGCCCTGATTAGCGATCACTGGACTAACACCAATCTCATGGTCACATACCTATGCGTTCGAGCCATCATCAACGGAGTAGCTTGGATATGCGTCATCGCAGTAGCGATGAGGCTAACATTCTCCAAGGCCGGTGGCTCTCAGTTCACAGCCTACATGTCGATGTTCAATCTCTCAGCGGTTATGGCCTATCTGTTCACAGGAACAATGACCCAGAGATTCGATTACATCACGTGCCTGTACATCGGTGCTGCTCTGACCCTATTCACCGTGATTCTCCTCTGGTTCATCGACCCAGACGAGGTCGACAGAGTCCTTGAGGGTCGCTTTGGAGATGACGAGGAAGAGTTCGATGGCGATCTCGGTGAGAGGCCCGAGGCGTGGTATGAGGGAGGGGAGCCAGCTGTCTCAGGTGCGTGAGCATCTCGAGTCCGCAAATACGGACTTTCTGTTCTTCTCCCAGACAATCTGCCCATACTGCACTAGGGCAGAGAGGACGTTAGATGCACACGGCCTCACATATACAGAAGTTAATCTCGACCACCATGATGGGCTGAGAGAACAGGTAGTTGCCGAGACTAGGCACCGAACTGTCCCAGTTGTCTTTGATTTGAGAGGAGATGAGCCAGTTTTCGTTGGCGGCTCTGACCACCTGCTGGAGTATCTCTAGAGTGACCAGGAGCTAGTTATCCCGCCCGCTATCTTGATTCTGAGATAGGTGTTTCCAGTAAAGGTCGCCGTCAGTGTATATTCCCCGGATGGGTATGGGATGGTGCCAAGGGTCCCGTATTCGCTGGCTCCCGGACCCCAGACTCTCTCCAATGCAGAGACGGAGAGATGGTCCCTGAGAGTCAGTGTGATACTAGATGAGCCCGAACCACACTCTGCGTCAATGAAGTAGATCATCTCGTCCCACTCGCCATCGCTCGGGTGGTCGCTAACAAGGAAACTGTCTCGGAACTCGAAGTCAGTTCCAGAATCCTCCCATGTGTTTCCGAATAGGTCCCCCCCTCTGACGAAGTAGACATCACCAGTATGCCCATCTCCTGTATCGGAAAGCATCATCCTCAGTTGCTCTTCACCTGAGGAGTCTTTCCAGATGAACGAGGAAAAGAAGCCAAAATTCGAATCGTATACGTAGTCCAGTCTTGAACCATCAGCAGATGACGCCATTATGATTGCTGAACTTCCCGAGATCCCGGTCACAGTCGTTGACCACTCGACGGAAAACAGGTTGAAAACCCACGATTCTCCTTCTTCCAGCGGGAAGGCAAGAACCGGCTGCGGGACTCCATTCTCATACGCACTCAGACCGTCATGAGTCATCCTGCCTAGGAACGGATTATGGTTTAGGACAGCATGCCTTCGAGCCTCAGTCAGGCTTGAAATAGCCAGCATATAGGCCGTCCCCCCCTCCTCGCTAGTGCTGGCTACAACGAGCCTAGCTGTATCATCGCTGTAGTCAGGCGTCGAGAATGTGTATAGCCACCAGTCCCCTGTTTCCCAGACAGGAACTTCCATCGATTGCGAAGATCCGCCCCCACCTCCATTGTCAGAGAGTCCGGCACAGCCGGACAGTGAGGTGACAAGAAGGAGGAACGCCAAAGCCAATGCACGAACTTCGCTCATGGCCTCCGCATGCATTAGTCAATGAAGAGTGTGACGATTGCCAGTCCATTCAGAACAGGCCACTCGAGGCGCCAACTACTGCAACGATCGACATCAGCTTGATGAGGATGTTCAGTGATGGCCCGCTAGTGTCCTTGAACGGGTCTCCAATCGTGTCGCCGATAACTGCGGCATCGTGCGAGGAGTCGCCCTTCGATGCCCCTTCAATGTGTCCTTGCTCTATCGCCTTCTTGGCGTTATCCCAGGCTCCTCCGGCGTTTGCCATGAATAGGGCCATTAGAACACCAGAAACAAGAGACCCTGCTAGTAGTCCCCCGAGTGCCTCTGCTCCTATGGCCATGCCAACCACAATTGGAGCCGAAACGGCGACTACACCTGGTAGAATCATCTCCCTCAGGGCTGCTTCGGTGGAGATCTCCACGCATCGCTGGCTATCTGGCTTTACTCCCTCTCGGCCTTCTAACAGACCGTCAATCTCCGCGAATTGTCGACGGATTTCAACTACCATGTCATTAGCGGCCTTGCCTACAGAAGTCATAGTCATGGCCGCGACAACGAATGGTAGTGATCCCCCGATTAGTAAACCAATCACTACCTCTGGTTCGGTTAGAGCCAGATCCTCTGGCTGAAGTCCTGCCGCAGTACCATATGCTGCGAAAAGGGCGAGTGCAGTGAGCGCCGCACTGCCGATTGCGAAACCCTTGCCAATTGCTGCCGTGGTATTTCCTATGGAATCGAGGCTGTCTGTGATTTCCCTTACTTCTGAACCCAGCTCGCCCATTTCAGCTATACCACCAGCATTGTCCGCAACCGGGCCATAAGCATCAACAGTCATTGTGACGCCAACGGTGGCAAGCATCCCCATTGCTGCCATTGCAATCCCATAGAGGCCGTGTTCCGCCGAAGCCCCGGTAGTCTCCATCATTGCCCAGTTAGCTGAATAGATTCCCGCTGCAATTAGTAGAATCGGGAAGAATGTAGACATCATACCCACGGAAAGACCAGCAATCGCATTTGTTGCAGGCCCAGTCTTGGACATCTCTCCAATATGGGGTATGGCCTTGACCTTGAAGCCAAAAACGTCCTCTATGCCCGTGTAGTATTCAGTAACTAGTCCGATTAGTATGCCGACCAGTGAACCGGCGATCACCGCCATCATTGGCTCTGTACCTGTCTCTAGGCCAAAGTAGTCGATTCCAAACCATCCGCCGATCCAGAAAAGACCAGCCCCTATGAAGGTAGTATTCCGAAGAGCGGCAGCCGGATCTCCTCCCTTCAGGACCTTCATGCTGAAAACTCCAACAATCGATGCCGCGTAGCCTACCAGGCCAAGCATTATGGGGAGGGTGACATAGTCCGCTCCCATATTGTCTGAGGCTTGTGCAATAACCATAGCAGCGATTATGGAACCAACGAAAGACTCGAAGATATCCGCCCCCATTCCTGCAACGTCCCCCACGTTGTCCCCCACGTTGTCTGCAATCACGCCAGGATTTCTGGGATCATCTTCCGGGATGCCCGCCTCCACCTTTCCAACTAGGTCGGCTCCTACGTCAGCTGCTTTGGTGTAGATTCCTCCGCCCACTCTAGCGAACAGGGCAATAGAGGAGGCACCCATCCCGAAACCAGCTATGTTCTGAACCTCCTCTCCTGTACCTAGCCAATAGGCCATCAATGAGATCCCCAGGAGGCCTAGCCCTCCGACAGACAGGCCCATTACAGCCCCTCCATTGAAGGAAACTTCCAGTGCAGCAGGCTGTCCCCCATTGGACGCAGCCATCGCGGTTCTTCCGTTGGCGCTAGTTGCAGACCTCATTCCCGAATATCCTGCAGCAACACTGCATAACGCACCAGCTAGGAAGGCGGCCGGAGTCTCATACTCGAAGTCATTTACGTAGTATAGAAGTCCCGCTACAACGACTATGAAAATGCTAAGATATCTGTATTCAGCATTCAGGAAAGCCATTGCTCCAGCTTGAATCTGCCCTGTAATATCAGCTACCGTTTCGTTCTCAATCTCAATTTTCTGCACCTGGCTGTAGAGGTACATTGCAATAGCCAGACCGACTACTGCCATTCCCATTGCTATTTCTGGTATGTTCTCAATCATACTCTCACCTGTCGAACCGCCGACCTAGGTCGCGTATTTAATCCAAATCCACTGTCTAATCAGTCACGGTACATTAGGACTGATTTCTAATCACCACAGCAGCAAACGAGCCCAGTATGCCAGCCCCATCGTGCTCTCTTCTGAAGGCCTCTAGTTCGTCTTCAGTTATGTGCCCCCATTCGAACGCTCTTTCGACCCTGGCCTTTGCAGCCTCAGGGTGAAATTGCACCCCCCATGCTGGAAGTGGTTCGCCCCTCTCATCCAGAACCCTGACTGCCGTGACGCCGTTGTGAATGGTTGATCCAAGGAGGCTACAGCAATCTGGAACTGACATCACATGATCCTGGTGAGTGAAAAGTACAGCCGGAGAATTTCCAGCACCACTCCTTCTCGAGGAGAAAATCTCGTCACTGTCCCCTTTCTCGGTCAGATTGAGGTCCCAGACTCCGTTGGATAACGACTCAGCCCTCTCTACGCTCGCCCCAAGAGCCTTGCAAAGCAACTGGTGCCCGAAGCATATTCCGATCGTAGGTATCCCCATGTTCGATGCGCATCTAAGAACCGATGCTCCACCAGCCATCCATTCCTCCCACATTGAGACATTCCTTCGTGAACCGCTGCAAATGACAGCATCCGGGCCCAAGGCATCTAGCCACCTAGAAGTCAGGAGATCGTCACCATGTAGTGGCATTGCTATCCTCCTGAACAGGACTGAGTTCCCAGAGATTTCCATAGTTAATTCGTCCCAGAAGGGGAAATCGTAATCCCAGTTCGGAACATCTGACTCGGAAATTTTCACGATTCCTTCTTTTTGCGCCCTTTCTCCTGACTCCGGAGATTGCATTTGGGGCGTCAAGAGGAGGACTTCTACACTGCCAAACTCGGCAATCGGTGCCAGAATCTCTTGGTTCCCCCCATGGCCAAACTCCGATCGCTCAACTAATAGGTCCAAAATGACCACTCGAAAATCTGCCGCCACGGGCCTCCGAAGAGGCAATTGTTTGAAAGACCCCCGCCCGACCAGCATACGGAGGGAGTACGATGGTGGACAAGCAGCTAATTCTTGATTCAGTGGGTCCTGTGCAGGCTGTTCTAGATGCTCACGATGGCGTAGTCAACGTAGTCGACACAACAGATGGAGTGATCATGATTTCACTAGAAGGAGGATGCACAGGCTGTAGCGCGACGCCAATGACTGCGATGCAGATATACTACTCTCTGATGAAGCTGGAAGAGGTCGAAGATGTAGTTTTCGTTAACGGGGAGTTGCCTGCTTACATGCGCTCTTTCATCGATAACAAGTTGAATTCAGGTTAGATCACTCCTCTTCCTTCCTGGCTTTCATTATCTTGTGGGGATTGGCCTCACCTTGGACGTCCTTTCCCTTGATATTCATCATCGAGGCCAGAGCAACTATCACTGCGATTACTGCGAATGGCCTAGCTATGTTCCTTGAACCCCAGAGCTCCCCTCCAGAGCCATGAAGGGCAAATAGCGTCACCGCTGAAATCAGGCACAGTCCGGCAATAACCCTCTGTGCCAATATTTCGCTTCTTCTGGTTCTGGATAGAGTTCCTATGGACATCCACAGGATTGTCGCAATACCACAAAGACCCAGTGCTAAGGACTCTAGAATCTCTACGTAACCCATACCCGTTCGTGCAGGACCCGCCTTGAGTATGTTCTCCCAATCAACAACCCAATAAATTGCTATTGCCAGAGCGTGCCATGGTGATTTCCCCTCGCTCTCGTTGGTCCAATCGGGATGACAGCTCCTACGGGGAAAAACCCGAGCAGAAAAATTGGAGGCCGTCAATACACAAATGGAGGCAGGTGAGGGGGGATTCTGGAACTCCAATGCTGTTCATCGGTCAAGCGATCGGTATTGCCGCTCTGGCGATGCTCCATTCGGGAGTCGAGTCTGCGAATGAAGCCACAGCATCAGATGGATTTCGATGGGGCGCAGGCGAATCTGCATTCCTGGCAACCCTAGGATTCTCGGCCCTTTCCGTATTGATCCTCTTTCGGGTTTCCCGGTCTAGAAAAGCCACAAACGGTCGTCGGAGGTTTGCTCGACTCTCGCTCCTTTCGCTAATCGGGGCATGCATCTACATTCTTTCAATTTAATATCTCAAAGTAACGCAATTCACTTGAGTGCTCACCAACTGCGAAAGCCGGTTATTGTACATGCGAGTACCAGTATTGGCGTTTGTTTCATTGGGCGGAACCCTGTTTTTCGTGGGGGCTCTATTCATGCTAACTGCAACAGACATCCCATTCTTCGCAGAAGAAACCGAAGAAGAAATCAATATCGCTTTCTATGGTTCATCAGGGAATCTTTCCTACTCCCAGTCTTCTTCCGGGGACAGTCTCGGCTGGGCAGTTTACGTTTTTGGAGAATACGAAGACTCGAATGAAGACGGAAAGTGGGACTCTTGCCCCGAGATTCAGGTATTACCAATTAACGAATCGGGAGAAGACCAAACTCCGAATCTTGGAGCTAACAACAGCTTTTACCAGATTTGTGGTCCAGGTTACGAGAGAAACGACTCTCCTTCAATGATTTACGTAGGACAGATTTGCCACAACCCGGTAAACGACTCGATTCCTGATTGCGAAGTCGGAAACTACAGCATTGAGTCGAATCAGATAGTTCGCCTCATCGAAGAGTTTTCCGAGGAAAAAAAGCCAATACTTTCTCTCATTGTAGACACCATTGCAGAAGGCCTTCGTACTGGCCGCTCGTTCTTATGCGGGGGCATCATTCTGGTGATTATTGGTGTCCTGCTACATGTAATTCTTGGCAGCGAACTACAAGTGTCGATTACCAAGACAGATGGATCTAAGGCCGAGTGGAGGGCCTATGCTCTTTCCCAAACCGAACGTGGGAACGATGGATTACCGAAAGCCTTCAGCAGACACAAGACGACTAAGGATAAATTCAGCAAACCAAGGAAGGGAAACGTAAGAGGGGGGGTGCATA
Source organism: Candidatus Thalassarchaeaceae archaeon (assembly GCA_030748775.1). Classification (GTDB taxonomy): domain Archaea; phylum Thermoplasmatota; class Poseidoniia; order Poseidoniales; family Thalassarchaeaceae; genus UBA36. Next base: position 57,026 of record JASMLH010000001.1, read on the forward strand.
AAACAGGAGGCCTCCACCTTTCTGGTTGGACCTCAGAGGACTCTGACAAGGAGTACAAAAAGAAGGTTCAGGACCGTAGAAAAAGGTAGTCAGAATAGGAAAGGTGCGAACATCAGTAACATTCCCAGTGCCACAATGATCACAATTCCCCGTCTTAGGTACTTGAAAATCGACTCTAGTACCAATCCGCTGTATGGCTCGCGATTTTTCCTGACGTATACCGGGGCGTAGTCTTCTTCTTCCAATTCATCACCCTGAACTCAATTGACCATTATTCATCAGAATCAATCTGGCTTCTGAAATAGACCGGGATCGGTTTCATCTTATGGGAGTTGGAATTATGGAAACTCTCGAAAATTTCCATGACTTCTCTCTGCCTTTCAGTCCATTCATCTTTATCCTCGCTATCCATTTCTGCCATGGCCCACTCCAGCTCTTTGTAAGTGGCGCCCATTTGTTCCTCATCGGTCCTACCATCCACCCACAGGCCATCAGTAGGAGCCGCCCTTTGGATTTCTTCGACAACCCCCAATTCAGCTCCAAGGGCATAAACCTCAGACTTATTCAGGTCTGCTATTGGGGAAATGTCCACGCCCCCATCTCCATATTTCGTGAAAAATCCTACTCCGAAGTCTTCCACTTTGTTTCCAGTTCCTACTACTATCCCCCCAGTAGAACCTGCGACTGCATAGAGAGTCGTCATGCGCAAGCGTGCACGGGAATTGGCCAGAGCTAGATCTGACAATTCATGTTTCGACATCTCGTCTGCGAAGGTTTCGAAGGTTCCCGTCAAGTCAACAAGTCTACCCTCGACGTTCTCAAAATTTGTTTTGAGCCACGTGATGTGCTGATTCGATAATTCGTACTGCTCGGGGTCTTGATGAATTGGCATATTGAGAACAATCGTCGAGAGTCCGGTTCGCGCAGATAGCGTTGAGGAAACAGCCGAATCTATCCCCCCCGATACTCCCACGACTAGGGTAGAAATTCCATTATCGTCAGCGTATTCCCTAATCCAGGAAGTAATTTCGTCAGCAAGTACATTCCAATTCTGCACATTCTCACCTACATCAATGACAAGCCACACCGTACTTCTTCAGACGCCAATAATTGTATGGCCAGGGCGTTAGGAATCCTGCCACTAGCATGGGGAGAATCACCCACCAGGTCAGTTTGGCCCCACCTGTCAAGACTAGGTCAACTACATTCATTGCCGCTTCCATCGAAATCATGGATATTAATGACATACCAATGGCAACTCTGAATGCCTCTCTCAAAGCCATCTGGGCCGACAGAATTACCGTCTCGAGAGCTATGGATGTCATTATTCCATTGAACATAGCAAGTGCCATGATCATCATGGGTGTCCAACCCGATTCAGTGAATACAAACTGGAAAGCAGCGATAGTCCCGAAATCTCCGATACTACAACCAATTAGGCACCATTTTGTATTTTGGGCAGACTGTTTCCATACGCTCCTGTCTTTCCAATGGAAGTCTTCGCTCAATCCATCCACGGTGTAACCAATTCCCCTTACTGCACTTGCCAGAGTCTCGCGAGACGCACCCCGGTGCGACACCAGAGCCGTCCCTACCTCGTGAGACACCTCTGCGGAGGTTACTCCGGATACTCCTTGCAGGGCATCTCTAACCCTCGAAGCGCATCCGTCGCAAGTCATTCCGCCAACTTCGAGAGACATGGAATCGGACATGGTCATGACCCTGCGTAGCCCGCCTTTGAACCCTTCCAATTAGCCGTAGGAGCCCTTCGGGCGACCCCCTCAACTTCAAGACGGCACCACAGTTCGACCGCCTGATGGTAGTGCCCACGCCGGCAGGCGACCTCGACCCCGTCGCCCTTGAGACATCCTTGATGCAGACCTGGAGCGATGAGAATACATTCGTACAGAGCATAGAGGCACGCCGTGACGGCGCATCCCCATTCACTTTCCTGGAAGGACCCCCCACAGCGAACGGAAGGCCAGGAATTCACCACGTGATTTCTCGTCTGTTCAAGGACATGGTATGTCGGTGGAAGACAATGGAGGGGCACATCGTCGAAAGAAAAGGCGGTTGGGACACCCACGGGCTACCCGTCGAGATTGAAGTACAGAAGCAGTTGGATCTGATGAGTAACGAGGCAATTGAAGCGTTCGGTATGGAGGCTTTCAACCAGAAGTGCAAGGAAAGCGTCTGGACCTACGAAGAGGCCTGGAGGGAAATGACCGAGAGGATGGCATTTTGGGTTGACATGGACGAGCCGTATGTCACATTGCATGATGAGTATATCGAGTCGGCCTGGTGGTCCCTAAAGCAAATGTTCGACAAAGGGTTACTGTTCCGAGGCCACAAGGTTCTGCCCTACTGCCCACAGACTGGAACTAGTTACTCCACTCACGAGGTCTCACTTGGATACAAAGAGGTCTCCGAACCAGCTGTTTTCGTGAAGTTCAGAATTGAGGGTGATGACGCCTCTATTCTTGCGTGGACCACTACTCCATGGACGCTGCCTGGAAACGTTGGATTGGCCGTAGGGCCGGAAGTAACATACTGCCGAGTAAGAATCACAGAGCCACCGTCCAAAACATGGGAGGGACGCGGCGGAGCGGAGGTAGGAGAAGAGCTGATTCTTGCCAAGGATCTGATTGGAAACGTACTCCGAAATCAGGCAGAGGTCTTGGAAGAGTTCCCTGGCTCTGAACTAGTTGGTAAGGCATACTTGCCTTTGTTTCCAGGAGCCATCGATCGCGGCGACTCAGATTCAGCCTGGACCGTAGTCGCTGCTGACTTCGTTACTACGACCGATGGAACTGGCGTGGTTCACACCGCTGTAATGTACGGCGAGGACGACTATAGGCTTGGCATGGAGGTCGGCTTCCCTGCCCAACACACCGTTGGGATGGACGGTGCGTTCGTTGAGGGGGTTCACGATTCCCTGGATGGGAGATATGTCAAGGATTGCGATGATGATATTATCAATTTGTTAGTCGAATCCGGACTTCTATACCGAGAGCACACATACACTCACGACTACCCTCACTGCTGGCGTACAGATCACCCTTTACTGTACTACGCAATGGACAGTTGGTTCGTAAAAATGACTGCCGTTAGGGATCAGATATTGTCTCACAATTCCAGCGTTGAGTGGGCCCCGGAGTGGACTGGGACAAAGCGAATGGGAGAGTGGCTTTCCAACATCAAGGACTGGGCGATAAGCAGGGAGCGATACTGGGGGACCCCCATCCCTGTTTGGATATGCCCGGAATGCGACAATGAGCACTGCATTGGCAGCATCGAAGAGATGTCTAATATGAAGACAGAATCATCTCCGATGCCACCAGAACTGCACAGGCCCTACGTCGATGATGTCCTACTGAAATGCCCCTCTGAGGGGTGTTCTGGAGAGATGTCCAGAGAACCTTACGTGATGGACTGCTGGTTCGACTCGGGATGTGCTTCGTTCGCTCAGTGGCACTATCCTTTCGAAAATAAGGATAAGTTCGCTGGCTCATTCCCTGTTGACTACATCTGCGAGGCAGTAGATCAAACCAGAGGATGGTTCTATTCCTTGCTTGCAGTTGCCACTACGGTGTTCGATGAGCCTTGTTTCCGTCGATGCCTTTCACTGGGTCACATTCTCGACAAGGAAGGCAAGAAGATGAGCAAGTCCCGAGGAAACGTCGTCAATCCGTGGGACCATTTCAACAAGGAGGGCGCAGACTCGATTAGATGGTATATGACTACGCAGAGTGCCCCTTGGTCGCCTACAAACTTTGATCCAAATGGAGTCAGAGAATCATACGCTAAGATGTTCTTGACACTATGGAATGTATACCGGTTCCACTCCGATTACGCATCACTCGACGATTTCGATCCATCTAGGGAGGCCGGTTTCGTAGATGTCTCTGATAGGAGCCCCCTGGATAGGTGGATTTTGTCCCGAACCACTGCGATGGCAGACCAATATAACGAGAATTTCCACACTTGGGACTTCCACAAAGCTGGCAGAATCCTCGAGGACTTTGTCGTAAACGATCTTTCAAACTGGTATGTCAGAAGATCGCGAAGGAGACTATGGGATGAGGATGACAGCACCGACAAGAGGGCATGTCAGCACACCCTGCACGAGGTCCTTCTTGTAGTCTGCAGGCTTATGGCACCAGTATCGCCCTTCATGCCAGACGAGATTCATAGGGGTTTGACTGGTACCTCTGCCCACCTTGCAGACTGGCCAACCGGGTCTTCATTGGTTTCCAGATCTCTCCCTACCAGGGAAAGGGACGTAGAGAAGCAGATGGAATTGGTTAGGTCCCTTGCAGAAGCTGGTAGGAGGACCAGGGTTGAATGCAATCGCCGCCAAAGGCTTCCATGCAGAACTGGCTGGATTGTCGGCGGCCCGGATCTCTCCGACTTTCACGATACACTGGCAGAGGAACTCAATGTGGAGAGTCTCGCCACTGAGGAAGACTTGGATGTATTCCAGCGGATCGTTCTAGAGCCCAATAGGAAGGCCCTGGGCAAAAAGTGCCGGTCCGACCTGCCCGCGGTTCTAGCACAACTTGATCTGGCTGATCCCGATGCCCTTCTATTGGAGATCGAAGCAGGAATTGCTGCCTTGGCGGGATACGAGATAACGATGGATGATATCGAGATACGAAGGGTCGAGAAAGAAGGATTCGCAGCACAGACTCTTTCTTTCGACGAAGGCGATATTTCCATCGTGCTCGACATGGACCTCGATGCTGAATTGCTTTCCAAGGGCCTGGCCAGGGATATAACCCGAAGGGTTCAGGCCAAGCGCAAAGAACTCGATTTAGATGTCGAGTCAACTATCCAACTATCTGTTTGGGTGGACGGACTGGAACTGTCGGATTCAGATTGGACGCATGTCCAGAGGGAAACAAGAGCAGGCGACGCATCTCTGAACTCTGGAAAACCAGCAGATGGAGCCGAATCATTCGAGGTAGACGGAACCAGCGTCTCTTTCTTGATTTCTTGACTGATTAGTGATTGTGTCCAGACATGAACTGATCTGCTATCGGCTTGTATGAATTCGGTATCAATAGCTCCACTCCGAAGAGTGGGTCAGGATCCGAAGAGTCATGGTATGCAATGAAGGACCCCCCATCTGGCAATATGCCCATGCTCGCGAAGTCGAACCTAATGTCGTTCCCTGCTCCTGAAGTTGAATCCAGATCCCCCAGTCCCAGGTATGTCAGTGTGTCCGGCTCTAGACTTTCCGAGAACTCTCTAACGTGCCAAGCGATATCCACGTCTGGCCCGTCTGCGCTCTGGAAACGAACATTGAGCACAAACAGGTCATGCTCCCCGTTGGAGTGGAATTCCCACTCCTCTATTTCAGTGGCCTTGTCTGAGAGGTTGTAGGACTGGTTCTCCCAGCTCTCTCCGCCATCCCAAGATAGCATGTGCTTGAACTCAGTTCCTGATGCAAGAACACAGTGTAGGGCCGTGGAAGAGTCGAAAGCGCAATACTGCGAAGGCAAGGAAGAACCGTTCATGGTCACCCCTGTCCACCAATTTAACGATGTATCGAGATATGCATCACTACCGTCAATGAAGTAATTCGGGAAGTAAAGCCCCCCAGAGGGAACCGGAAAGGCCCTCATTTCCTTGTGAGGCTTCGTATAGTCCCATTCCCTACCGAGGCTATCTGGATTGAGATCTACCTCCATTACATCCAGGCTATCGTCCCGATCTGGGAATCCGAAGTAGTCGTAATTCAGGCCATCAGTTGACAACTGCCCCCCTATGTTCTGGACCTGGTGCCAGAAGTTCGAGATCACAAGGCTACCCCATGGTCCGTTTCCGTACAATCCACCGTTTATTGGGCCCACTATTTCCACTTGCCAGGACCTATCGTAGAATGGCTCTGGCGTTCGATTGAAGCACCAACTCCACTCCTTATCCGCCGAGTCATAGAAGAATGCGTAGAACTGGTCCACTCCGCTAGTGCTGGGGTAAGGGAACCACCCCATTGAGATCAGATCACCATTTGTTGCTTGCACAATGCTGCCTTCTCCAAGGCCCTCCTGCCCTGGGACCGTAGGCTTGGGCTCCATGCAACCAAATTGGGAGAATATTGTCGGCAGGTACTCCTGCCAAGTATGCCCCCTGTCTTCAGACCAGGTGGGGTATTCCCCTCCAAAGTTTAGAATCCAGCCTTCTTTGGTAGCTGCGAGATAGTGTTCACAGCAGTTCCCACCATGCTCGTTTCCGTATACTGACCATGAGGAGTTCCCCCAAGTCTCATTTTCCCATGGGTGGGATACGGTGAAGTTCCTTGCATCATCATAGCTGCTAGGTGGGTCGATAAGGTAGTACTCTTTGTCCCAATCAGGACCTTTCTCGTCAGACTGGCTTTTCTCAACACAACCGGACATTAGCATGATTGTCGAAATAGCAATTGCTGCCAGTGTCCGGCTTGTTCTAACGGCCTGCACGAACTCCCGCAGATATGGGGCTTTATCGCACTTTCATACAACAGTGCTATTCTAATCTCCAAGTAGGGCCTTCGGGACCGTCTTCCACAATGACGCCGATGGCTGACAACTCTTCTCTTATTTCGTCCGCCCTTGGCCAGTCTTTTGCCTCTCTAGCAGAGTCTCTTTCTGAGAGTAGAGACTCTACTTGACTTGCGAGATTACTACGCATCGATTCTCCTTCGGCCTGTGCTGCTCTGACCGCGTCTGTGTCTGGCAGTAGGCCGAGTAGGGTTCCGGCGAATTCATTGAGCCATCCGACGCTCGCAGCGACGAGCCCTGGATCGGCACCGGAGTCGAGCAGGGCTCGTAACTCGCGAACCACAGTTTGAACTTCGACCATTGCGGTTCTAGTGTTGAAATCGTCATCCATCCCGGCTGTAAACCGCTCAGCGGCCGTCTCGAGGTTATTGTGCCCCCCCCATTCGCCTATTTCCGCCGCCACCAGCGCCTTGCCATAGACTTCCATCATGCGCTCGTGATGCTTCTTCGATTCCTCCAGCATCGCCATGTTGAATTCAATCGGCTGGCGATAAGGGGCATTTAGTAAAGCGTAACGAAGCTCGAGCGGTTCGACGTTTTCGAAGGTCTCACCAATAGTCCAAAAATTCCCTAGAGATTTGGACATTTTTTCGCCATCGACGTTGATTAGTCCATTGTGCAGCCAATACTTGACGACCGGCTCATGCCCAAGGCAGCATTCGGATTGGAAAATCTCGGCTTCGTGGTGAGGGAATAAGAGATCAGCACCGCCTCCGTGTATGTCGAAAGTCTCACCTAGATGCTTGAGTGACATTGCTGAACACTCGATGTGCCAGCCTGGACGCCCCTCCCCCCAAGGGCTCTCCCAGAAGGGCTCTCCTGGCTTGGCAAGCTTCCACAGAGCGAAGTCTCGATGGTCTCGTTTTCCCGAGCCGGTGTTGTCAACTCGACCACCTGCACCGGCTCGTACCATCTCCAGAGTTTGGCCAGTTAATTCACCGTATTTCTCCGGTGCAGAATCTATCTCAAAGTAGACCCCGTCATTGGCGACGTAAGCGTGACCTTTGCCTATGAGGCGCTCTACCATGTCGATGATTTCAGGAATTGTTTCTGTTACGCGGGGGTAGGCGTCGGCACGAATGACGTTCATCGCGTCCATGACGGTGAAATATTCCTCGATATTGCGTTCGGCGACGACGGTGAAATCGACTCCTTCCGCGTTCGCGACATTGATGATTTTGTCATCAATGTCGGTGAAATTGGTGACATAATCGACTGCGTAGCCAGAGTGACGGAGCCATCGTACAATGACGTCGAAGGCGATGGCCTGGCGAGCGTGTCCAAGGTGACTGGGTGAGTACGGGGTGATTCCACAAGCGTAGAGTCTGACACTTCCCTCGACCAGAGGTTCGAATTCACGCTTTGCGCGAGAGCGAGTGTCGTAGACTCGGAGAGGCATTCTGGACCGGGCTGCGCGGCTTATCGGTCATCAACCCCGCGCCGCTTCGACCAGTCCGGAGTACAGAACGTCATGCCCTGCTCTCTCCGGGTGCCACTGGACGCCTAGGCAGAATTCTAGGTCTGGCCTCTCTACGGCTTCGATTAGCCCATCGTGCTCCGCGGTAGCCGAAACAGAAAGGCTCCCGGGGTTTGATACTCCCTGATGATGAGTCGAGTTCACCGTGAAATCAACTCCCATCAACCTAGCTAGAAGGGAATCCTCGGAAACGACAACCCCATGCTCCGTCTCGACACCGTCGAATCCGCCGTGACCTTCGTGACCGGGTGTCGAATCAAGATGCTGATGAATATCACCACCATGCAGGACACTCAGTATTTGCATCCCCCTGCAAACCCCGAGGAATGGCATCTCCCTGTCCAACGCCTCTGAGATTAGGGCCAACTCGGTCTGATCCTGCTCCGGAAAGAACTCCTTGGTCATTGCTTCTGGTTTCTGATTGTAGGTAGCAGGGCACAGGTCCGGCCCTCCTGAGACAACCAGGCCGTCAATCATGTCCAGAATCCCATTCATGTTTCCAGCAGGAGGGATGATCAGTGGGGTCCCTCCAACACGGCCAATGGCAGAAATATATGCCGAGGGGAGAATTGCCGCATCCCTATGCCAGTTGCCATAAACGGTTTGACGGATGAAGCAGGTTATCCCGATGATCGGCCTGCCAGTCAAACTATTCCTCCAAACGACTCTTTCTTGCATGGATGAACGAAAGTACGCAAACATAGGTGTAGACAACTCCAACTAACATCATCAACAGCTGCTCTATCACCGACGCACTGGTATCCCCATCTGCGAATCCGGATACTCCCATGCTCCCACCAGCAATACAGAATACCCCCAATAGTACTGCGAAGTGCATCAACAGTGCCCTCTTCTCAGGGTTCTGCTCGGCCAATGTTGCTAGTATGTACATCGGAATCGAGACAAAACTGGGAATCAGGGCAGTTATGCTCTCTTGTCCTGTCATGAAGTAAGTCGCTGCCCCTATGAATGCAAGAACGGCCGCAACAACCTTCGTGAACGTTGGAATGTTCATTCCAAGGTAGATGAATTCGTCACTCATGCCATCCCTCACGTGCCTTCACTTTTGATGCTCACGATTTCAAGTTCTGAGCCTGAATTTCCTCGTCCCTTGCGACAATCTGCTCCCAAAGAATCTCAGCGACATCCATTACCTCCATCTCCGAGCCCACTGAATCGAGACCGTCTTTCACCATTATTGAGCAGAATGGGCAGCCAACAGCAACTGTATCGCATCCGGTTTCGGCTAGTTCCTTGGCTCTGATGACGTTCACACGCTTGTCAGCATCTTCTTCCATCCACATCTGAGCCCCACCGGCACCACAGCAGAAAGAGTCGTTTCCATGTTTTTCCGTCTCTACATCGACTCCCCCTATGACTTCCCTAGGCTCATCGAAAACTCCTCCAATCCTACCAAGATAGCATGGATCATGAAAGGTCATATTCCGTCCATTGCCCTCAACTTGGGGCAGTTTACCTTCTTCCTGGAGTTTTGCGAGAATCTCTGAGTGATGGAAAACCTCCAGCTCTTCGCCACCAAAGTCTGCATACTCTTTCCCGAGGGTGTGGAAGCAATGAGGGCAAGATGCCACAATCCTCTTCACCCCCAAATCCTGGAATGTCATCAAATTCGTCTCTGCTAGCATTTGGAAGAGGTACTCATTCCCCGCCCTCCTTGCTGGGTCTCCCGAACAACCCTCTTGCATTCCCAGAATTCCGACATCAAGGCCTGCCTCCTTGAGCAATGAGATTGTAGATCTTGCAACCTTTTGGTTCCTTTCGTCAAAGCTTGCAGCACAACCGACGAAGTAGATGTATTCGGCCGGCTCGCCCACTTTTACGTCCAAATCAGATGCCCAGTCAGCACGCTCATGTGCCCCGAATCCGTATGGATTGGATGCGGACTCGATGTTCCCCATGGCATTATTGAGAATTTCCGGATAATCCATCGTTTCCATCATTGCATTTCTTCTGAGATCAGTAAGCTTCGGGACATGCTCGATATACAGCGGACAAACGTCTACGCATGCATTGCATGTGGTACATGCCCATACTGCTTCGTCAGTAATCCTCTCCATCATTGTCTCTTCGGGCTGTCCGCCTGATAGCAGGATAGGGGCGTGTTCGTTAGCATAATTTCTGACATCGTGAATGACTTGCATGGGGTTCAGGCCCTTTCCGGATGCGTAGGCAGGGCATACGTCCTGGCACCTAGCACAGGACGTGCAAGACCACCCATCGATCAACTGCCTCCAGGTGTACTGCGAGTAGGTACTAACCCCGAAAGAGTCGATATCCAAATCATCCAGGGGTACCGCCCTGCCGTCTTCCCCCACGTCTAGGGGGCGCATTCTTCCAACTGGGCCAGTGTCATGGAAGAAGACGTTAGGAACCGCCATTACCAAGTGCATATGCTTCGACAAGGGAATCAGGAACAGGAATGCCGAAATTGCCACCATGTGTGCCCAATATGCTGCAATTACAGTCCCGTCAGAAACGCCAAAATCCGAAACAAAATGGCCAATTGGCTCCCAGAATGGAGATGGATCATCGTTAGACTCAACCACGAATGATGTTGTTGTGATGGTGAAGATAAGTAGTAGGATTGTGTTTCCTTCTAATTGCGACTTTCCCTTGAGTTTCTCAGGAGTGAAAACAACGCGTCGAATTAGGGCAGCGGAACACCCAA
>JASMLH010000001.1:67743-179948 GCA_030748775.1 Candidatus Thalassarchaeaceae archaeon
TCCTTCTAATTGCGACTTTCCCTTGAGTTTCTCAGGAGTGAAAACAACGCGTCGAATTAGGGCAGCGGAACACCCAATCATGGCCATCGTGTAGCCTAGCTCGACCATTCCGTTCCATGGCCCAAACAGGACAGATGGCAAAATCTTGGAGGAGAATGCGTTTGCGGTCGCCAAGTCGAACATGTCTGAGGCTAGCATTAGGAAACCCCAGAACATCAGGACGTGCATCGTCCCCGCAACTCGATCCCTCAGTACTTTCTTCTGCCCCAGCCATCCGACGGTGAACTCTCGAACCCTAGTCCCCCAGGAGTCGAAACGGGAATCCGGAGAACCAATCAAAACCAGACGAGTTGCCTTCTGAACCTGGTACGTGAAGAATCCTATGGATATTGAACCGAGAACTAGGAGGATGTGCCACCCTTCTAGCGGCCCATAGGTTTCCAGAAGGGGGTGTTCCATGGGATTGCTCCTCCGACATTGGCCGGCACCTTCTCCGAGCACCCTCGCGCCCTTGAAACAACCGCCACTATGCCAACACTCATGGCCTAATGGCCCAGCCTGTGGTTATGGCGAGCGCATTCGCCCCCGGGAAGTGCATACTTTTCGGGGAGCATGCAGTGGTTTTCGGGCATCCTGCTGTTGCCGTTGCAATAGACCAAGGAGTCAGAGTTAGAATCAACGACTCCCCCTCATGGTTATTGGAAGGTTCACCGTTCGAACCATCACGTCATCCTCACATTTCACACATAATCGACACAGTCTTCGAATACGAGGGGCAACCTCTGAAGATTGACGTTGAGAGCAACCTCTTTTCTGCTGCAGGAATGGGCTCTTCTGCCGCACTCTCCAACGCCTTTGGCGCTGCTCTCCATTCCTACCTCAGGCCCGATGAACTCCTGAACCCTATTAAGTTAGCAAAAATGGCTCATTCCGCGGAGGCCACCGCTCAGAAGGGGAGGGCAAGCCCGACAGATACTGCAACCAGTGCCTTGGGGGGCTTCGTCGTGGTTTCAGGGGGGAAGGTGGAAGGGACCAGGCATGTTTTCGATACCAGCTTAGTCACTCCAGAAGGAAAGAGGGACTGGGCAGTCAATGTAGTCGACGTCCCCGAGGGAATCGACGATGCTTGGTTGGTAATGGGATTCACTGGCGAAGGTTCTCCCACTGGAAGGATGGTTGCCAAGGTAGCAAAGCTGGTATCTTCAGATTCCGATCGAATGGGGGACTTGGAAGCGATTGCAAACATCACAAACGCCGGACTCACTGCCCTGTCCGCTGGAAATATCGAGGCCCTTGGGATGGCAATGGATGCCTGTCATGACCGTCTACGAAATCTCGAGGTTAGCAGTCCAAAACTCGAAAGATTGGTGGAAGCATCTAGGCCCCACTCCCTAGGGTCTAAGCTCACTGGAGCCGGAGGTGGCGGATGCATGGTCGCTCTAACTGACAACCCAGGCCGAGTTTCGGAGGCCATAGAGGTTGCAGGGGGTAAGCCATTGACGAGCCGCCTCGGGGCAAGTGGAGTAAGAATCACCGCTGACTAATATCGGAGTGCTAATTCGCACTGTCCTTTATATTATCATTTATAAGGGGGACTTTTGTCGAACACCTATGCTAAGTGATGAAGAAAGGCTCACAGTAGTCAACGTAGTTGCCTCAACAAGAGTAGCCGAAGAATTGGACTTGCCAGACATAGCAATCCAACTCAATTGCGAATACGAACCAGAGCAATTCCCAGGAGTGGTTTACAGGGTTGTAGACCCCAAGCTGGCAATACTGATGTTCAGATCTGGAAGGGCTGTCTGCACAGGTGGAAAGAACGAGGACAACATCCACACAGGAATAGAGCGGATGATCGGAGATCTCCGAGCTGCGGGGATAGAGACATGGGAGCTAAAGGACGTTGAGATAGAGGTTCAGAACATGGTCGCTACATATTCCCTCTACTACCCTGAGGACTATGGCGAAGTCGCTAGAATGGATGACATCAACACCAAGGTCATAGACGACGAAGGTGGAATCAGGGCAGCGACTGACGAGGAAGTTGAGGCAGAGGACTCTAGGATTCGCGGAATTCTCAAGGGAGAACCATTGGCTGCCCTTCCAAGGAAGCTGAATCTGAACAACTTGACTTTCCACCTTCCCTTCGACAAGGTAGAGTACGAACCAGAGCAGTTCCCCGGACTGATATACAGGCTTGACTATCCAAGGGTCGTTTGCCTGATCTTCGGAAGCGGTAAGATGGTGATTACTGGTGCTAGGCATAAGGACGAGATCCTCGAGGCAGTCGAGCAGATCAAGGACGAGCTGGCAGATCTCCTGTAGGCAGTGCGAACCACTATTATTGGGCGGGCCCCCATGATGGCCAATGAGAATCAGGTGCATGACCCATCTGCTCGTGGCATTGATCGCTCTGGCACCTGCTTCATCGGCCTTGATTGGACTCAACAATCACCCAACTGCGCTTGATAGCGAAGAAGTAACATGGGTGTCAGGACGGACTGTCAACACCGTTGATGTAGCAGATTGGAGGATCAATGACAATTGGATGTATGATGGGTATCTGGATGTCGCCGATTTCGTCGCCGATTCAGGTGTCCAGTCCAATGTTGAGTTCCTGGAGGGCACACTCGATCGCACGGTGGAGGACATTTACGTCACTGATATCGATGGCAACTCGACTCTGGTATACGAGGTGGTATCGGTTGGGTCTTACGAAACAGATGGGGTCATCAGCATTGACGGCACCAATGGTTGCCTCTATGTCGACATGGAAACTACGGAGATCATCCGAGCATCCGACATGGCCACGCACTCGCAGGACGTCGCAATCGATGTATACTTCGATCCAGCAATATTCGGTGGCTGCTGGTCATCACTACGACAGACAATCGGGCTGCTAAACGTTGACAACTCGTTCGATCCACCTCTGGAGAATTACGATTTCCCTCTGGGAGTTGGGGAATCATGGGGGATGGACTTCCAACAGGAAACCGATTACAGCGGGTCAAGCAATTATGTTGACATCCCAGATGACTCTAGCGACTCTAACTCTACAAGCTGGGCAGTCGTTAGCCAAGGCAACTCCGGAGTATCATACCCCGGATGTTACCAGTCTTACAATGTCACCAACTATGACGCCGATGGAGATGAGACTGGATACAACTGGTACTGCCCCGCAATCAGAGGTGAAGTCAAGAGCTCAGTGGTGCAGAGTTTCGGCTTCCTCGCAGTCCATGAGCTCACATCCTACCAGCCCGTTCAGAGGGGTAAGTCGGTTTCCATAGACGTAGAGTACCCACTTTCCCCCATTGGCATAGACATCTCTGCGTGGATCAACGTATCTAACCAGGGCCAGCCCGTCAGCTCGCAGGACATCCAGTTCAGGTACGAGTCTGAGCAGTTATTCCAGAACGTTACTACTGATTCCAACGGCTCCTATCACCTGGTTTTCAATTCCGGAGATAAACCCGACAGCACTTCGGGTGCAGGCGAGCTAGGCAGTCACGGCCTCGTGGCTTGGATCGCTGACGAGAGCATCCTTGGGACGAAATCACTCCTGATTGACTCAGACATCCACGAGATAGATCTTGTGACAAGCTCTGCAGGAGTAACTGTCCAAAGACTCAGAAATGAGAATGGAAACTCGGTCACATTGGACTCGAGCGTAGGATTCAATGCAATCGAGGGTGATACTCTGACGTTCTCTGTGCCAATCGTGAACCGGGGGCTAATCCCCTCTCCCCAGTCCACCTTGGTGATACATGCTCCGGATGGGACTTCTGTGAATGGGATTGTGCCACCACTTTCGAGCCTACAGGAATCAAGGGTTGAGTTGAACTGGACCGTCCCCCAATCTCAGAGCTTCGGAAATGTATACTTCGACTTCACTGTCGATCCAGAAGAGGAAATCAGCGAGGACGGCAATAGGTCAAACAACGACGGCTCGTTCGCACTCTTCATCGGGGCCCTTCCGGTCTCCTCCCTACTAGTCTCAAACGAATCATTGACACTCGACTCGGTTTTCATCGATGGAAGCGCATCTATGGATCCAGACGGGGGCTCAATTGTATGCGAATTCAGGGTTGTGGACGTGGAAGGGAACTTGCAAGAGTCGATAGGAGAGGGCTGCGTTTTCGAATGGACTTGGGATGATGAGGGGGAGTATGACGTATTCTTGGTCGTCACGGACGAGGAGAACGATGTTGATCAGAAGCAAGCAACTGTTGTCGTCTTCAATCGCCCTCCAGAGGTAATTCTGGGGGCTGACTCGGGAGATGTCGTGGTAACAAACCCAATCACATTCCGAATCTTGGAGAGCAGTGATCTGGACACCCAGAACCCATCTGCCCCCATAGAGTTCCTTTGGGCTCCAGATTGCGAAGAGGGACGAGTGGGGAATGTCTGCACAATAACCCCTATGCTGGAGGGCAACTACACAATCGAGTTGCTTGCCACAGATGACGACGGGGCAACCACACTGGGAACCCACACGGTCAACGTGAGCAATATAGCACCCAGCAATCCCGTGGCCGAATTGTACGTTGGCAGCGAACGTCTATTCCCCGATAGCAGAGGGGTCTTCATAGTACAGGAGGACGAACAGATCACATTCTGGGGACAGGCAGACGACTCTAGCAACGATCTGGATTCACTAGTACACATCTGGCGTCCTGACGCCGAGGATTATCCCGAACTGAACTTCACCAGCGTGGGAAGGCTAAGCACGTTAGCCAACCAGTCATACAACAGTTCGGGGATGCACCTGGCGACACTCTTGGTAATCGACGATAACGGTGCTGAGGCCGAGTCCCTGGTGGTGCCCGTCCAGGTCGAGAATGTGCCTCCTTCCATTTCCCCCGTACCTAGCCTGCAGCCTTTGGAAGAGGATGAGGAATTCTCCATTCACGTTTCGGTTTCCGATACGAGCAATGACATCGGTTCTCTGGAGTATTGCTTCGACTTATACCCCGATGAGGACTCGGACTCGGACGGTTCGTCTGACAACGACTGTGACTTTCCTTCGAACACCCTGCTGCACTCTTGGCCAGACTCACTTACGGCCCCTAGCCACATTGTCTTCCATGTGACTGATGACGATGGGGAAATGGATTCAGTTGAGATCCCGATAGAAGTCAATAATGCCCCCCCCACAGCCATGGCATCTGCTAGCGTCGTCAATCCGACCGAGGGCGACAGCATTGTGCTGTCCGCCAATGGCACAGTTGATTCTGCGGTCGACATGGACTCCCTCCAGTTCCACTGGGACATAGATGTAACACATGACTCAGATGGTGACGGAAACCCATCAAACGACATCGACTTCACCGGGAGGTGGATAGAGTTCTCATACGACTCCGGCGGTCCCAAGCAGGCAAAGCTGACCGTACTGGACGACAGCTCCAGCCATTCGGTCACAATGGACATCCAAGTTGCGGAGGCGCCATTCAGCCTGTCTGAGACAGTCAAGTCCTACCTATTGCCCTCTATTTTGGTCATAATCGCAATCGCCGGTGCCGTTTTCGCAGGTCTGAGACTGTCCCCGAAGAGAAGTGAGGACTCACCCAAGTCCGAGGAACCAATGGATTTCGACGCAGCCTTCGACGACTCCGTTGAGGAGCCAATCGACTCGGGGCAAGGATTCCGACCACCTCAGGGGACTATCCCCCAAGATTTCCAAGACCCCATCATCGAAGGCCTGGATGAACTATTGGGGGGCATCCCCGAGAGTGCCCATGGGGGGATCCCACCTGCCCCAGATCTTGGTGCCCCGGCTCCGGAGGAGGAGATAGCAAAGCCACTCCTGGACAAGGAAGACATCGAAGCACTCTTTGAGGAGTAGTGCGCGGGACTTGCGTGGTCAATCTCTTCCGGCTTCTTGGCCTGCCTAATCCAAGTGCTGCTCCAAGAACCAAGATGGGACTTAGCAGGACCCAGGTAGAACCCGGCCCCAGTGCGGGGAACAGGTTCCACGACCTGGGGGAGGTAAGGTGGTCTGAGCGAACCTCTAGGATGTCTGAGAGGCCCAACAGGAGAGTGATTTACCTAGAGCCAGATGACCTGCACCGGCTTCCTCTCGACGGTGCAGAGCAGAATCTCTCGATGGGTGACATGGTCATAGTCGATTTGAACTCGCTGAATCATATGCCAAGCCAGCAGTCCGTTTGTTCACGGAGAGTCGAGGGGTTAGGAGAGAGGATGGGACTTCCCGTTTTCGCACTAAACGAAGACGACACTCTCCTCATGGTAGCAGGGGCAATGATGCGAGTGGATACCCACAAACACAAACTTGGCTCATCGGGGCTTAGCATTCCTTCGGAGAACCCAGAGTCCTAGGGCCCTTCTTCGAGCCATTCGTCAAGGTCTCCTGACTCGACCTCCTTCACAGCATGCTCGGTGAAGTCCCTGTAGGCTACCCACTTGGCTATCTCCTCCTCGTCTCCACCCCTTTCCTTCTTTCTCTGGATCGACTCGTTTGCGTAGACCACGCAACGCTTGAGGAAGTCGCCAATCAGTTTTCGCCTCTCCGGCATCTCCATCCTAACTCACCTGCAGTTCCTCGATCAGGGTTTCCACGTGACCCTTGGCCCTTACTCCATAGCCCACCCATTCCAGGGTGCCGTTTTGTCCAATGGCAAATGTCGATCTTAGAGTCCCCATGTACGTCTTCCCATACATGTTCTTTTCTCGCCATGTCCCGTAAGCCTCGTGTAGAGAGGCATCCTCGTCAACTACCAGCTCAAATGGCAAATCGTTCTTTTCTGAGAATTTCTGATGAGATTTGGCACTATCGGTTGAAACTCCGATTACCCTCCACCCGCCTTCCTTCAGAACATCGAAATTGTCTCTGAAATCACAAGCCTGAGTCGTGCATCCCGGCGTGCTGTCTCGAGGGTAAAAATACAGAATCACTCCTTCACCCGAAGAAAGGATGTCTGAAAGCTTGATTTCCCCCCCATCCGTTATTTCCGCTTCGAAGTCTGGGGCATCCTCCCCAACCACTAGCTCAACTGCTGCCATGTGCTAGCGTGGACCCTTTTCCACATCAAGGCTACCATCATTCGATGATTGCCTTCAGTAACACAGAAGACGGACTCTTGGGGGGTTCGCTGAATCCGAAGCAAGCATCGGTAAGGAATGCCCCCTTGCTTCCCATGGGGCTGCCGTTCACCCAGGCATTCGCCTCAATCACCCTCGAGATGCCCCTTACCGAATACCACTCCCTTCTTCCATTCTTAGTCTCCCCCGCTGTCTTCGTTCCAAATAGTAGCTTACCAAAGAAGGACTCTATCGTGGCCGTGAACCATAGCGGCCTCCAGAATGGGAGCGGGAATGAAGCACCCCAGCTAATCTGAACTGACAGCTCTCCAGCCTCAACTGAGACTCCTCTATTTCCCCTGATGACCTCAATTTCGACAACCTCAACCTCTTCGAAATTGTAGAGTTCGGATACGTAATGCGCATGCTCCTCTGAGGGCGAAAGAAGTATCCTGGTGCCGTCCGGCTTAGCCCACATTACGTTGGTGAAGCTCCCCAATCGAGATTTCCTCCAGTCTCCGATGACTATCCTGTCACCACTGGAGAATCCAGTCGATGAAATCCTACCTTCGAACACATCCATTCTCAGGCACCCATTTCCTCGCGAATCCTTGTCCTTGTCGCCGCCCAAGAGCAAATCTCGCAAGATAGCAGATCGTGCCTAAGGGCCGGGCAGTGCTCCCTCCCGAAGAAAATTATCTGCAGGTGCCTCCTGTTCCAGGATTCCTCCGGGAACACCTCCTTCAGGTCCTTCTCGGTCTTTCCAACGTTCCTGCCATTGGAGAGCCCCCATCTCGCCGCTAGCCTGTGAATGTGGGTGTCTACTGGGAATGCGGGGAGCCCAAATGCTTGCGACATGACAACACTGGCGGTCTTGTGGCCCACTCCTGCCAACGACTCAAGGAATTCCCAGTCCGGCCGGACTCCCTGCCCGTCCTCGAGGATCTGCTCTGCCATTCGCTTGAGGTTCCTTGCCTTGGTCGGTGCCAGACCGATCTCTCTGATTATCTCATGAATTTCGTCCACGGGAAGCGATGCCATTTCTTCGGGAGTACCTGCAATTTCGAACAGCCTTGGGGTTACTTCGTTCACCTTCTTATCGGTTGTCTGTGCCGATAGCATCACCGCTACGAGTAGGGTGTATGGATCAGAGTGTTCCAGGGGGATTGGCGTCTCCGGGTAGAGCTCGTCCAATTTCCTACCAATCCTTTCCGCCTTTTCCCTCCGGCGCAATCTCATGCCCCCGTACTGCCCAATCCCCCATCACGCCATCCGATGACGAATCCCGCAGCGATGCAACCGAAGAATGGCAAGTAGCAAGGCAGTGCCATCCAGTTGCTCCACTCGTCCGGACTGCCGCTGATGGACCATCCAATCACTGAGAGGAAGACCCCGGGAATTGCTCCCAGAGCCGCAAACAACACGGCCCGCCCCGCTCCCATGGGCCCAACAGTCAATCATCGGCCTTGACTCTAACGGGAATCTTCCTTCATCGTCCACTTTGCCATAATCGCCGTCTGAACGACGGAGAGCATTACGGCCCACCATATCCAGAT
The DNA here is from genome assembly GCA_030748775.1 of Candidatus Thalassarchaeaceae archaeon. Classification (GTDB taxonomy): domain Archaea; phylum Thermoplasmatota; class Poseidoniia; order Poseidoniales; family Thalassarchaeaceae; genus UBA36. The sequence continues at coordinate 76,338 of JASMLH010000001.1, forward strand.
TGGCAAGCCAAGTGCCAAACTTTTCTCCTCCCACCACCAGAAGTCCTGTGCAAGAACGAACACGGCCACTAGTCCTAGCATGTGCGGGCCAATGGGGAAATCTATCCCCAATCCACCGATTCTTCGGTTTTCCGGTGCGAATGAGTATTGTCCCAAAGCAAGGGCGAGGAGTGCTGCCGCCAAAGATGGCAATACCACAGTAGCCATCGCAGGGCCAACAGGCCTAACCCACCAGCCTTCGAAGGAGCCCGGACTGAAAATTGCCAGCAATACAACCAGCTCACCCGCTGCAATAGAAGCAATCACTGCCCTCCCGTCAAGCGAATCCGAGTATGCTGCAAGGAATACTGAAGGGAAAATAACGGCGTACATCGCGAAGGCAAGCATACCCAACTCCAGAATTGTCACATTCGACCAAAGCGATAGCATCAGGCCAAGTAGGGATAGGCCGATGATGACTCCCTGGCGACTACCAATGCCATCCTTCGGCTCAGCTTGGAGTATATCTCTAGTAAAGAGTGATCCCGTAGCTAAGAGCTGGGAATCCATCGTAGACATCAATGCCGCTAGTCCAGCTACGAGAACCAGGCCGCCTAGCCATTCGCCTCCAGCATCGACGATCAGCATTGGCAATATGTCCTCTGATTCTGCTTTACTCAGATCTGGATAGTCCAAATGACCCAATGTCCCTATCAGAATTGGAGGAATAAATGCTAGCCAGGCAACAGCAGGGTATAGTGTGGCCATTCTGCCTATAGCCTCCTCGCTATCAGCTGCACATAATCTCTGGAACAATTGGGGGAACATCGGGTCAGCTAATAGCCACAGAAGCATCATGCTGGTCCAGACCAATAGTGTATATTTCCCCCCCTCTCTGCTCAGAAGCCAAGACTTCTCTTCCGAGTCAGCCAAGCTATTCATCGCGGACTCCAGACCTCCTGCATCACTGACAACCATCGCAAGTCCTAGCCATAGGAGCCCCAATGCAATCGCACCCTGAGCCGCATCTGTTCTCACAACCGCCTTCAGGCCACCAGTAAGCGTGTAAGCTACCACAAGGATCGTAACCAGTACTGCACCCACCCAATCCTCCACTCCGAACAGCGCGGAGACCACAATTCCAGCTGCTCTGGGTTGCAGTGCCAGATAGGGAATTGTGGCAATGATGAGAACCGTGGCCATGGTTAACTGGGCCTCTTTCGATCCGGTCTGCCCTAGGATCAATTCTGGGGCCGTCATAGCGTCATGCTCCGCAGAGCGAATGCGGACCTTCTTGCCCAGAAGGTACAACGAGACCGCCATGAATCCCGTTCCAAAGGCCATAATCGGGAGGAAGGAAAGACCACCTCGGTATGACACCCCACTAGACCCGTAAACAGTGAATGCGCTGAAGTTGGTAGCGGCCATTGTCACAAGCAATATCGGCCCCGACAAACTCCTCCCGGCAAGGAAGTACGACTCATCGTCATCACCCACATCTCTCCTTGCCCATACAGCGAAAAGCACCATGGCTACGGCATAAGCCCCAACTATGACCGATGCCGATAACACGAGTATGCCATGGGGGAGGGTGACATTATGTTGCCTGTGGAAAGTGGAAAATCACCATGGGAACTTGTAGACCCAGATTATGAAGTCGTTGAGTATACACTGAATGCCTAGCATCACGGCACCCACTATCATCAGTCCTGAACCGCTTACGCCGTCCTGGTAGGATCCGTATGCAAGGAGGCCAAGCATCAGATTTCCGACTGAAGTCAGGAAAAGGGTTCCAATCACAAGCACTGGAGTCCAAGAGTAGTCGTTTTCAATATGGAGAATCGTGCTTTCAATCCAGAGTGCGGATGGAATTAGGATCAAGAAGTAGGCAATCAGAAGCCTAGTTGCCCCATCTCCGTCAGACTCCCCCCATGGCCACCTCAGGCTCTGAATCGCAGACACATCAAACTTGAAGAAAACGATGTACCAGTACATCAGGAATCCAAATGCTGCGACGAACATGAATGGGACGATGTAGCCCCGCCATGTTTCCGGGACCCCTCCCCAGAGCTCCATGGGTTTCTCTGCATGGGACAGGCCGTACGCGTAGGAGGCCAGAACCAATGGCCCGAATAGGAATGTGAACCCCAGTACTAGCTGCCGAGTGACTTCCATGCTCGTCCCAAGTGGTAACCCGTCATAAAATCAAAGTCGAACACCTTCTCCTAAGGGGGATGGCCGAGAACTACGAGCAGCCAGAGTACGAGATTCTGGCACAGCACTCAGGATTCGAAGTCAGGAGGTACTCAGACACCATCCAGGCCAGGGTGAGGACAGAAGGCAGGAACTGGCGTGGCTCCAGCGGAGGTTTTCGGAGGATAGCCGGGTACATTTTCGGCAGGAACGAAAGGAAGCTGTCAATCGCGATGACTGCCCCAGTGCACATCTGGCACGAGGAAGGAGGAACCATGATGGCATTCACCATGCCTTCCGAGTACTCGATGGAAGAACTACCAAGGCCCGATGACGATGGCGTCCACCTCGTCGTCTCGGAAGGACAGACCCTTGCTGCCCTGCCATTCACGGGACTATCAGGCCCCAGGAAGTCCCAGAGGCTTAAGCACCGTCTGAGCTCCATGGTGAGGGACAAGGGACTCAATCCTTCGGGCCCAGCGATGCTAGCGGTGTACGACGACCCGACCTCCACCCTTCCGTTCATGAGAAGGAACGAGATTCTTCTACCGTTGGAGGGATAGATTGCAGCGCTGCGGTGTGGAGGAAGTTTCCAATGCCCTGGACTCAGAAGAGGTCTCCCTTGTCCTCTTCTTGAAGGGCTCTCAGGATCCCGAGGCACAACGCCTCCGTGAGTCAGCAGAGAGCATGGGAATCCCGGTTCTGGAGGCATCCAACAATGACATGTGGCGGATGTCCCGTGTAAACGAGGACAAGACCCCACCCCCAATCCTGGCTTTGGTAGGCCGCGACCAAACTGCAAGCGTGGAAGGCGTGCTGTCCTCTGGAGGTCTGGCGTGGCTCATTGCCGGGGCTCGCTATCCAGTAAACATAGGTTTCACCATCCGCACTGCTGAGGTCAGCGGGGCAAGTGCCGTTTTCGTCGACGGTGAACTCAGTCACGCCGAGAAGAAGGCAGCAAAGCGGGCTTCGATGAAGGCCCACCGATTCATGCCAGTACATTGGGTCGATGGAAGCGACATCGTCAATCAGGCGAAAGATGCTGGCTTCAGGATAGTCTCCCTGGAGGATCACGGAGAAGTCGAGCCATGGGAGGAAGATCTGACGGGGGACGTACTCCTGGTAGTCGGAGGCGAGAGGGACGGCATTCCCAGTTCAATTCTGGAGAAATCAGACTCTGTCGTCCGAGTTCCCATGTCGGGCTTCGTACCCTCTTACAACCTCCAGGCTCCCATGGCAGTGGTGGCCGCAGAGGCCCTACGACAGCGAAGGCCTTCCGACTAGAAGGAATCTTCTAGTTCTCTGCTGATTATCATCCTCTGGATCTGGCTCGTACCTTCGAAAATCTGGTATATCTTTGCTCCCCTCATCCTTCTAGCTAGTGGGTACTCCTCCGAGTAACCATATCCCCCTAGGACTTGAACTGCGTCAGTGGTTACTTCCATGCAAGTGTCAGCAGCGAACCTCTTTGCATGAGCTGCCCTCAGTGTGACCCTCTCTCCCTTGTCCAGCCCGTTGGCAGCGCTATGGGTCAGAAGCCTAGCAGCCTCAATCTTAGTCGCCATATCCGCAAGCATGAATGCTATCGACTGGTGCTGGGAGATTGGCTTGCCAAAAGTCACCCTTTCCTTGGCGTAGGCCCATGCCTCCTCCATGGCGCCCTGTGCATTTCCGACCGCGTGCGATGACACGCTTGGCCTAGAGTGATCGAAAGCCTTCATCGCATTCATCCATCCTCCGCCTTCGACTCCCCCGACTAGATTTCCCTCCGGAATCCTGACGTCGTTGAAGGTAACACCCCGGGTGTCGGAGCATCTCTGTCCCATGTTCTCCTCTTTCTTACCGAGCTCCACCCCAGGTGTGTCTGCATCGACGATGAATCCGCTAAGCCCCCTATATCCCGCTGAGCGATCAGTATATCCAAGGACGAAGAACCAATCTGCATAACCCGCTCCAGTTATCCACATCTTGCTTCCGTTGATAACGTACTCGTCCCCGTCTTTCGTCGCCTCTGTCTTCAGGGATTGGACGTCTGAACCAGCATCTGGCTCAGTTACGCAGTAAGCTGCAATTTTTCCTTCACACGCTCTGCCTAGGTACTCCTGCTTCTGCTCCTCCGTACCTCCAGTCATCAGCGGGTAGGATGCAAGCATAGTGCTGCCATTTGCCGTAGCGAAACCAGGGTCGCCCCTGCCAAACTCCTCGTTGATTATCACTTCCTCGACGGCCCCCATGCCCGCTCCTCCGTACTCCTCGGGGATGGTGGTATTGAGCAGACCCAGGTCATGTGCCTTTCGAATTGCATCCAGGGGATATTCTCCTTTCTTGTCCCACTCGGCAGCATATGGCATGACTTCTTCGTTGGCGAAATCCCTGGCCAACTCGCGAATCATCTGTTGTTCCTCGGAAAGGGAGAAGTCAACCATGACCCGTCCGATGAATAGCACTATTTGAGCAATTTCTGCCCACGCTCAATTCGCATCTAGTGTATTTCCCCCGTCATCGTTCTCGGATTGGGTTTTCAAGTGGGACATCCTCGTGCTGAGGGGATTGCAGCATGGTTCACACCAAGTTGACTGAGCATGCCGGCGTCGAGTATCCGATAATCTGCGGCGCGATGTATCCGTGCTCGAATCCCGAGCTTGTCGCAGCAGCCGCAGAAGGAGGGGGGATGCCTATCATCCAACCCGTTTCACTCACGGTTGTTCACGGATATGACGAGCCAGACCTCAACCAGGGCCTGATTGAGGGAATTCGGTACATCAGATCAAAGACTGACAAGCCTATAGGATTCAACGCCCTGATAGAGAAGGGCAACGACAAGTACCTCCAAAGAATGTCGCAGTGGATCGACATAGCACTTGATGAGGGCATCAGGTTCTTCGTGACGTCTCTCGGTAAGCCCGACTGGGTTTGTGAGAGGGTGCACTCAAGGGGAGGTTTCGTCTACCATGACGTAACCACCAGATTGCATGCAGAGAAGGGTGTGGATTGCGGCGTCGATGGTCTGATTTGCGTGAACGACAGGGCCGGGGGACACCTAGGAACTGACAGCATGGAGGAAATGTACGAGTCACTGGCCGACCTGGGCCTTCCTCTGATTTGCGCTGGTGGCATAGGAAGCGAGAAGGAGTTGAGAGAGGCGTTGAGCATCGGCTATGATGGCGTCCAGATGGGAACTCGTTTCATCGCCACCACCGAGTGCACCATGCCCGAGGGCTACAAGGACGCAATCGTGGAGTCCGGGGAGGAAGACATAGACTGGACCGTGAAGCTGACCGGGATCCCAGTTTCCGTTATCAAGACTCCAGGCTACAAGAGGGAGAACCCCTGGGTAGTCAGGAAGCTGCTCTCAGGAAGGATGAAGCACAGGACCAGGTGGATAATGAACACCATATCTTTCAGGAGATGGAGAAGGATGTCCAAGGGGTCCAAGTCATCGAATGAGATATGGTCAGCCGGGAAGAGCGTAGGAACGATCCACAGCGTTGAGTCCGCGACCACGATAATGAGGAGATTAGGCCAGTCTCTTGATTGACTGCTCACATGCGAGTCAAAGGGTACCCTATGCCAGTTGAGGCCACCTTCTCTTGATTTGTCTGAAAATGACTCTGGAAATTACCATTGATGCCAGAAGGAAAAGCCATGGTACCCACTCGGGGGCCTCTTCGCTAGTTGCTAGGAAGTAGGTCACGACTAGTATGCCCGCTCCATAAACCGCCCTGAAAGCCGAGAAGATGATGAAGGACCTGAAGACCTTACTCCCCATCAGCCTGTGCTTCAGAGACTCTCCCGGTATCCCTTCCATGCTATCCCATTGCCAAGGAGCAAATGGATGCACTTAGTCGTGACCTTGCCATCAGTGCCCATGCTCGATAAGTCCTGCAGCATCCGCCCCGAATAGGATGACTATCATGAGGATGACACCGAATAGGACGTTCAACATGGCCTCCCTCCCAGTCTCTGGGTTGTGAATGTCTGGAAGGGTGTCCACTGCTGCCACGTACAGGAAAGTGCCTCCCGAGAACAGCATCGCGAGGGCGATTATGTGCTCGTCGAGCCCCTCGAGAACGTAGAAAGAGACTATGATCATCAACGGGGTGGCTATAGAGAAAAGTACAACGTCCCTAATCGAGTCGTTCCTCTCCTCCCTCTCGTGCATCGAGAACACCCCTAGGCTGAAGGCCGCAGGTACCTTGTGGATGAGAACCGCCAGTGCCACCGCCGCAGTCACCGCTTCGGAAGCTCCCGCTGCTGCAGATCCTATTGCAAGCCCGTCAGAGGCCGAGTGCAGTGAAAGTCCCAGAACCAGGAGAAACGGGGATACCCCGTGATGGATATGGCTGTGACCGTGCTCCTTCTCGTGTTCGTGATGCTCCTCGTGGACCGCGTGACCAATTCCTGAACCCTCCAGGACAAGCATCAGGACGAACCCTGCAAGCACTGCTGCACCTATAACCAGATTCTCAAGCGCAGCCTCCTCCTCTTCGGAATCCCCCTCACCGACATGTTCGTCATCTCCATGTTCGTCATGGTCTCCCGTGGCCAATTCGAAACCCTCTGGGATGACGACAAGCATAGCTGATGCCAATAGAATCCCCGAAGCAATTCCAGTCACTCTACGCAGAGTGTCCGCATTTCCCTTAATATTGCTAAGAATCGGGGCAAGGCCTCCAATCAGTGCTAGTATCAGTGTTAGGGCAATTAGTTCGACGGGCAGGCTAGCCTCGGACATGAGGTTCGCGGGAAATTAATACATATTTAAGAAATGTTATTAATTGTAGCCTTTTGGCAATGGCCATGAACAGGGTAATTTCTTTCAGTGGTGACGAAGAATTCCTCGAGAGTTTGGATTCTATGATTGAGAGCACGGGGTACAAGAACAGGAGCATGTTTCTCAGGGATGCCAGCCTACACTTCGCAGATTCAAGTAGGAGCGATCTAAATTTAATGGACGACAACGCAAAAACCGAGGGAATTTTGGTGATATTCTACCAGCACGGGGTGGAAACCAAGATACTGGACATCAGACACTCTCACTCGATCGAAGTCTCGTCATTCCATCACAACTGCCTCAAAGAGAGTCACACCTGCGTCGACACGATGCAAATCAGTGGGACTGCAAGCTCGGTTAGGGATGCCATTTCTAGGCTAAGGAGCACACAGGACGTTGACAGAGTCTCTTTCGTCTCCGCGCCACTGCGCGAGTCCGGTTGCTGCTGAACTGATTTCCGCTCAGTAATTTCGGCGTCGCATTCAAGGTGCGGCGCTTTGACCGAGAGGTGTGGAAATACCCACTCAACTCGAATCGATGCTTGATGGATCCATGGGTCCGACCAAGCAGAAGGCAGCCCGATTGGTCGTCGATCTTGCTTCTACCGCAGGCGCCTCGGAGTTCGTCCAAGTGGAAAATGCGCACGTTTCCGGCGTCAGTGTGATAACAGGGGGGCATGGTCTTCGGAGGTTCCTATCGGACCTCTCTGGCGATCCTCAGGGGACGGTTTCAATCCCCACTACGCTCAACTCGGCCGGATGCGATCACGAGAAGATGGATGAGATGGGGATTGACTACCCTGACTTTCTCGAGCAACAGTTCGAGATAGTCCACTCTTACTCCGAGCTCGGAATCGAGGCTACCCTCTCCTGCACGCCTTACGACCGAGGAGTCGCTCCGGTGGATGGTATCGGATCATGGGCCGAGTCGAACGCAGTCTGCTTCTCTAACTCCTATACCTCCCTGATTACCAATCGTGAGTCAGGCCTCTCGGCGCTGGCCACGGCGCTTACCGGTTGGGCTCCCAAGTGGGGGCTCCACATAGAGGGAAACAGGAGTCCAAACATCTTGGTGACGATAGAGTGCGAAATGTCGGACACAGCAGACTGGAGCGTCCTTGGTGACTGGATCGGAAAACAGATTATGCCAACTTGGGATCTTCCATGGGGGCCCATGCCCAGAATAGTGGGCCTGCCAAGCGCCAGTTTCGAGATGAGGAAGGCTCTGACCGCATCGGCTGCGAACTATGGCTGTCCCATGCTATGGGCGGATGGGATTACGGCGGATGCCCCAGAAGTTTACTCGTACGAGGGGGAGATCACATTCACCAAAGCAGACTTGCGGGAGAGATACCGGGAGTTGGCCCCGAGGGGCAAAGTGGATCTGGTTGTGATCGGCTGCCCCCAGGCAAGTGTAGGAGAGGCGAGGGAGACCGCAGCAGCAGTGAGGGCGAGGATGGAGCTCGGAGAGGCAATCAGCGACAATAGGCTATGGCTATTCATGAGTGCTCACAATTACGAATTGATATCGGGGGACGGGACATTAGATATTCTGGAGGAGGCCGGTGCACTTGTCCTGAAGGACACCTGCCCTGAAGTGACCCCTTACAACCGTTCCAAGTACAATCACTTGCTGACCAACTCCCTGAAGGCAGAGCACTATCTAACCAGCGGATTGAACCGCATTCCGACCAGCGTTGCCCCGATAATCGAGTGCGTAGCGCACGCATTCGACGACACCCTAGTGGATGGTCCCGCACCAGACCTTGCAGGTGCGACCGCGAAACCGTTCGCCACTGCCAAGACACACCAAGATTCTCCATTCGAAGCGACCGGCAGAGGGATTCCCAGCCAGGACCAGTGGGAGGTTTCTGGAAGGGCTCTGGTCACTGACGTCCCAATCACGTACTTGGGATATGTGAACAGGGACACGGGCGTAATCGAGGAGCCAGGCCATCCGCTTGACGGGGCTTCCATCAAGGACACGATACTCATCTACCCGAAGGGCTCTGGCTCCACAGTCGCACCCTTCGTGCTGATGGGCCTGGTGTATACTGGATTCGGCCCAATGGCAATCGTGAACCGAGACGTATGCCCACTTACTCTGCCGGCAGCCTCGCTATTGGGTGTCCCATACGCCCATGGATTCGATGAAGACCCAACATTTGAGGTAAACACCGGTGACTCTGTATCACTTTCTTTGTCGGACGGAAAAGTCAGCCTGTTGGTGGACTCTCGCACTACCGAGGTTTGATGACGGCCACTCCTTGCAAAGTCCATGGACGCACGCCCGGCCCCTGAATCCTGCCGCGATCAGGACCTCGGTCTTTTCGAAGTCACGAAAAGGGACGGAGCAGCCAGAATAGGCCGGTTCTACACTAGACATGGCTCATTCACAACTCCGGCACTGCTTCCAGTGGTGAACCCGAACATCCTGACGATCGAGCCTATGGAAATGTGGGAGGATTTCGGAATAGAGGCCCTGATAACCAACTCCTACGTAATCTGGAAGAACGAGGGGCTCAGGGACAGTGCCTTGGAAGGGGGAATCCACTCGCTTCTCAACTTCCCCGGAGCCATAGTTACAGACTCAGGAACATTCCAGTCGTACGTCTATGGAGATGTAGAGGTAAGCCCTGAGGAAATAGTCCAATTCCAGAGGGAAATGGGAGTTGACATTGGGACCATGCTCGATGTTTTTGGCCGTCCAGACATGACTCGCGAGCAACTCGAGAAGGCAGTCGATGAGACTGCAGAGAGGGCAAACCCCTCTCTCGAGACCGCTGGTGGCACCTTGCTACTGAATGGCCCCATTCAAGGGGGCCTCCACGATGATCTAAGGGCCCAGTCAGCTCATATTATGGGACTTGCAGAGGGACAGGATAGGGGATTCGCGATACACCCAATTGGGGGGATAGTCCCATTGATGGAGCAGCAGCGCTATCGCGAACTATTCAGGATCCTTCTGGCTTCTAGGGCAGCTTTACCGCCTGATCGCCCAGTACACCTATTCGGGTGTGGCCACCCGATGCTCTTTCCGATGGCCATAGCACTTGGAGCAGACCTATTCGATAGTGCAGCATATGCAATTTTCGCTAGGGACGACCGAATCCTGACTCCTGAGGGGACCGTGAAACTGGAATCGATAAAGGAGTGGCCATTCCTCTCAAAATCACTCTCCGGCCACGCTCCTGAGCAAGTCAGATCCATGGACGACAAGGTACGCTGCAAGATTCTCGCGCAGCACAATCTAGAGGTAACTCAAGCTGAGCTATCGCGATGCAGGGAGGCGATTCGGAGCGGTACAATTTGGGAATTGGCCGAACAAAGAAGCCATTGTTCGCCGCAGCTCCGTGACGCCTTCATCTGGCTGCAGGATCAACTATCTGAGCCAGACGAAGGCCCAGTTGGAGAGTCAGTTCTGAGACTAATCTCCTCATGCGACCCACTCAGGGATGGGGGGGAGCCAATTGGTGACGACATCGAGTACCGCCCCCATATCCTGCACATGCATGCACTACTTGCTACTAGGTGGAGGGTCCCAGGATCATGGTGGGACTCCTCTACTGGGGATCCCAAGCGAGTAGCACTGGTTGAAGGGGCAACCCCACCATGGCGCAACTCGATATTGGGGGAAGTCTTGGCCAGTCTTGTCGAGGAGCCTCGGACAGTCGTAATGATTGCAACTCCCCTTGGGGTGATCCCATTCTCCTTAGAGGACGTGTCACCATGGTGTCACTTGGTCGGTCCCGATGACATGTGGATGGGGGAATACGATGATGAGGAGATTCAGGCCTATCTCTCAGAATTCGGACTCTCCGGAATCCCAGTTACTAGGATTTCCCCGGGGGATTCGGACGAGTCCGAGGCAGACAATTTCGCATCAGTTCAGGATTGGCTAGACCGTTGTTCCATCGTCGACAAACTAGCCGTACTATGCTCGGTACATCCCTCGGACTCCTGCAATATCACCAAGGGAATCAGCGTTCGCCGATCAAGGACAAATCGTGTGATAAACGTACTTTCTGAAGGCGAACACCTATTGTCCCCCAGGCTCACCGACGGAGGTATTTCGCTGACTCTTGCAGGAGCTCGAAGACTGAACGAACTTCACACCTCTCCACCCCCGAAGTTCGGAGCAGACTTCCCAGACGAGGTTTTCAGCGGAATCCCCAGGATTTGCCTGATCGACGACGCAATCCCATTTGTTGGTTCAGGCAGGAACGTAATCCACGGATACGCATCAGGAGCAGACCCTCATCTGACACCTGGTCAGCCATGCCTGGTGGTAGACTCGAATGGGTCACTGGTAGCACACGGGACATCCGTATCTACAGCATTAGATGTTGCATTTATGCGAAAGGGAATCGCAGTAAAGGTCAGAGAAGGAGCGATGAAGGGCGACTAGAACTAGGAACTTTCCGGGGATTCATTCAAGTGATTGACGCCCAACCGTTGTTCGACTCCCGAAGGGAGTCGGAGGCCCCCGATGTCCGAAGATTCCGAAGTTGCGATAATCACAACCAAGGCACTTCGCAAGATGTACGGCCCCCATCTAGCACTAGATGACGTCAACCTGAACATCAATGCCGGCTCGATTGGAATATTAGGTCCGAACGGCGCTGGCAAATCCACCTTCTTCAAGTGCCTACTTGGTTTGATCGGGACTACCTCCGGAGAAGGCAGCGTTCTCGGATACGACATCAAGACCGAAGCCGACATTATCCGTTCCAGAATAGGATACATGCCAGAGTACAACTCGCTGGACCCGGCGCTTTTCGCAGTAGACCAGGTTAGGTATGCAGGAGAGCTTCTCGGGATGAACTCCAACACTGCCATGCAGAGGGCCCACGAAGTCCTCGAATACGTTGGACTAAAGGATCAGAGGTATCGAAAGATCGAGACATTCAGCACCGGCATGCTCCAAGCCACAAAGCTGGCATGCGCCCTAGTTCATGATCCTGACATCCTGATTTGTGACGAACCCACCAACGGCCTAGATCAGAGGGCACGGTCATTCATGCTACAGACTCTCCAACGCACCGTCAAGGAGGGCAATCGCTCGGTCCTGATGAGCAGCCATGTGATGGACGACGTCCAAGCAGTGTGCGACAGCATCGTGATGATTCACAAGGGCCAGATAGTTGTCCACCGAAGCATCGACGAACTGGTAAACCAAGTTGACAGGGAGATCGAGATAATGGTGTGGGGAGGTGCCAGCAGAATGGAATCCGAACTATCCTCCAGGGGTTTGGAGGCCCGAAGGCTGGGAAGGGTGATCAGGGTCAAGGTCACGGGCGACTCAACTTCCCAGCAAATTCTGTCTGCAGCAGTGGAGGCAGGGGTCCAGGTTCGTCAGATGAAGGAATATGAGCCGGACCTCGAAGATATATTCATCCTTATCATGGAGAGGCTTGGAACCCAAATCAAAGGCAGCTCCGACTTGATGACTCCGGAGCATATGGGGGGTGAATGATTGGGCGACGACCAACTAGATATCGGCAGCGGCAAGACTCGAATGGAAGTCGCATTCGGAGCAGGAGATGGGGATGGTGAGGCCACTGCGGTCGTGGCCAAAGCGGAAGCATCTCTTGGTACGATTTTCAACCAGAGCTACCGACCATGGGAAGGTAAGCTAGGCCCCAGATGGATGAGAAACTATGCAATCTACAGGCATCATGTTTACGGCCTATTCACTAGCAAGGGACACCGACAGTACCATCCCATGGTCAGACTAACGATTCTGGTAATTTTCCTTGCATCGTTGGCTCCAGTGCCCCTTCTGTTCCTAGCATCTCTGATGGGGGCAGAGGATGGCGACCCGCTGACCAAGCTCTGGGGAGTGAATCGGTACAACCTCTGGGGGCAAGTGCTGGGATACTTCCCCCGGAATATCTGCATGTGGCCACTTCTCACTGCCCTCGTCGTTGGGGGAATGATATCAGATGACAGGAAGAACGGGACAAGCGCGATATATTTCTCTAGGCCAGTAACGAGACTGGATTACATTGCGATGAAGTTCCTGAGTGTAGCCGTGATTCTCGGTTTCGTAATCGTTTTCTCATATTTCGTATACTACACCAGCGCAATAGTGTTCAGGGGAGAGGGATGGGCATACCTGATTGACACAATCCCCATGTTCCTTGGTGGGATGCTGGCGGGGATCGCCCTCGTAATCACCTATTCATCAATTGGGCTGGCCCTTTCAAGCATCAGCCAAAGTCGCTTCTTTGCCGCCATAGGGTTTCTGAGCCTGATTTACGGTACAAAGCTAGTCTCCCTCCTAATAGAACTCCAGTTCGAGAATACTTTCCTGTATGTCATGAGTCCATACGACTGCTTGGCACATCTGGGGCAATTCCTGCTGGGAATCCCTTCGAACTACGACCATCCGGTTTCATTTTCTGTTGTTTCCCTTGTTCTGATGAATGCCGCCTCGATCGGAATCTTGGTCACAAGAGTCTCTTCATTGGAGGTGACCAGGGAATGACCGAATCAAACCAGCAACCGCCAGCAGTTTTGATTGACCAGGTATCGAAGTTCTACGGCCAGGTAGTTGGACTGAACGACGTATCCCTTGCCATAGATGGCGGCGTCACGGGCGTCCTGGGCCCCAATGGAGCTGGGAAGTCCACCTTGTTCAAGATGATGATGGGCAGGCTGAAGCCGACACAGGGTTCTGTTAGGCTGTTCGGAGTAGACCCATGGACTAGTACTGCCCCCTACAGGAGGGTTGGGTATGTCAGCGAGTCCGAGAAACTGTACGAATGGATGACATCACTCGACTTCCTGACTACACTAGCCCGATTGCACGGCATGACTAGGGAGGAGGCGAAAGAGCGTTCGGCGCACGTCCTGGATTTCGTCGGTCTCGCTGATGTGATGCACAAAGAGCTGGGCAAGTACAGCAAGGGGATGAGGCAGCGGGTGAAGATTGCCCATGCCCTAGTTCACGACCCCGATCTGATTATCCTTGACGAACCCCTTCACGGTTGCGATCCAATTGCCAGAACCAGTATCATGAGCGTGATTCGAGATCTTGGGAATCAGGGGAAAACTGTACTTGTTTCGAGCCACATTCTCGAGGAGATAGAGAGGATTACCGAGCAGATTGTTATCCTACACAACGGCAGGCTTCTGGCACTGGGGAATCTCCATGCAATCAGGGACCTGCTGGACAAGCATCCTCACAGGATTATTATCAACTGCGAGGAACCTAGGAGCCTAGCCGGACTATTCATCGAGGAGGATCCCATTTACGGCGTCCGCTTCCCCCGAGAAGGCCAGCTTGAGATTCAGACCAACAACCTGTCCGAGGCCCACTCCATCCTTCCTTCAATCGTAGTAAAATCAAAACAGGAGATTTCGAGCATCGAAAACCCGGACGACAACCTCGAGTCCCTACTGGGATATCTTATCCAGGGGGCCGGCTAATGGACAGAAAGGGACTCGACCTAGCGGAAACGGTCTGGACTAGGCTAGATAGGAAGGCAGGGGCAATAGTAGAGCTAACAGTCAGGCAGCTAAGGCATAGGGTTTCGACCTGGGTCGTCCTGGGCTCTGGAATCCTAATGATGGCCCTCCTTCTGGCATTCTACGTCGACTCGGTAAGGGAGACCTTCGAACCAATTGACAATGATGGGGACAGCGTCGATAGGGATGGGGACGGATACCCATTGGGCCAGGAGAGGAAGTACGGGACTAGCGACTCGACGAAGTCAGAGTTCCCGGGTTCGGGGATCTTCGTCCTTGAGAGCGATATCGACTGGAACGATCTTACTAGGGCCTACCTCGGAAACAAGTCGTGGGAAGGAACGGCATACTTCGAGGCCTCTTGGATTGACGGCAATTACTCTGGAGATTGGTGGGATTCCCACATTGACTGGAACATGGACCCAAACGGGGTTCCGGATCTTCAGGAATGCCCCGAAGAAATATGGCTTCTCCAATTTGGGTCAGCTTGCGTGGTCGGGGACGACGATGGGGATGGGCTGGTCACATACCTAGCAGCAGGGAAATGGAGAGGTGAGGGGAGGGTGAATGTCCCCGATGAATACTACCTCGAATGGGGTCACTGGACCGAGAGCTTCTTCGTCGAGCCCGATCCTCCTGAGAAGTACATAGACGAGGACGGAATAGACTGCTTCGACTCGAGTGGGACAAGAGTTGACTGCCCAGCAGGGGACAGGCTCTCTGGCAGTCACGGATTCGACGACGACGGCGACTGTTTGCGAACAGATTGGGTCACCCCAGAGGGTGAGCCAATAGAGGATGAATACATCTTGCAATGGTGGTATAATGGTAACGAAAACGGAATCCCCTGCGACATAGTATGGTCATCTAGCAATGGGATCGTTACCGATATCGATGCCGATTACAATGTAGACGAGGACCCGGATGATGAGGCATATGCCGGCGAGTTGAGCCATAGGACTTTCATCATAGGAGTCGGAAAGATGGCCTTCGTGATACTACTCGGCTTGTTCATTCCACTTTTCCTAGCACTGGGTCTGGTAAAGGACGAATCCGAGAACGGGACTCTGCACCTTCTTCTCTCGAAGCCAATTCACAGGTCAGAATTCATTCTGTACCGACTTCTTGGATACCTCGCAGTCTCATCCTCATACGTTATCGCCCTCTCCCTTCTTGTAGGGGCAATTGCCGCTACCCTTGGGCCAGGCGATGGAATCTTCCGGGTCGCCGACCTGCCTGTCTGGCTTGGAATAGGAATCGCAACCACTCTTGTTCTAGCTGCATATGGGTCACTGTTCAACACGATGGGCCTGATTTCTCCCAAGTATGGGGTATACATCTGCATACTATTCGGGATATGGGAGTTCGTCATGGGTTTCTTCTCGATAATCAACCCCAATTGGACAATAACAAGCATCTCGATCACCCACTGGGCACTTCAGATGATTGACTCAATCGTAATCATGGCATGGCCCGATACCCTCCAGTGGGCGCAGATCGGGGAGGCATTCGGAATCAACACGGGCCTGTCGGTGTTCTGGCAGCCACCAGTTCACACCCTTGGAACCAACGAGCCAGCAGTCTCCCTCCTAGTCAGCGTGACGGTCCTACTGACTGTTACTTCACTCATGGTGTTCATCGGCAAGTCCGTGTTCAACAGAAGGGAGATTATGTGATACCCTCATGCAGGACGCTCCCCAGAAGTTCGAGGGCGACCTTTCCTCTCTTTGGCGGCTGGATGTCATGCCTCCCCTCCACCGTCTCTCCTGGTGGTGGTACTGGGTCCTAGTTCTGGTTCCCGACCCAGACAACCCTCGCCGCTCCCGCCAGCTCATGACTTTGTGGTCAACAAAGGAGACTGAGGCGATTCGAGTCAGCGGTCACTGGTGGAAGCCAGGCTCTAGGATGCACAAGGACGAGCATGGCGGCTTCGTGATCCCGGGAATGGTTTGTGCATGGTGGTACGACGGCAAGACGATGCATGAGCCACTAACCATGAGGGAATGCAGGATGGCCGTAGTTAGCGACGAGCACCCGCTCTGGCCCGGGGGAGGGGAAGGCAAGGGAGCCGGAGCCATCGTTCCAATAGACTCCGAGGACTTGTCGATGGGGATGAACCCTGGAAACAAGTCGATGTGGCTAGGCCTCAGCAGCGACAGGAAGGCAAGAAGCGGAGGCGCACCCTCTAGATTCGAGGCGAAACTTACCCCTTGGTGGGGACCTCCAAGCGAACTCACCTACAAGAACAACGAGATAGCACTTGGAATGGGTTACGACATACTTAGGCTGCAGGGTATGAAAGCGGAGTTGACTATCGATGGGGAGCAGTTAGAGGGTACTGCATACTTCCAGAAGGTAACCGTTCAGGCCCCCTCGGTTCCTTGGTTTTGGGGGATGCTTCATTTCAGCGATGGATCCTTCTTGGACTGGTTCGTCCCTCACATTACGCCGCTATCAACCGCCAAGGACGACAAGCCCTGGAGAAAACGTGATACGACCAGGATCCCCCTGCGCACAGCAGGAGTATTCCATGACCGAATCAGAGGACGAACTGAGGAATTCGACAACTGCGAGGTAATTCTCAGCAAGTCCGAAACAGGACTATTGGATAGCGAAGGAAATCTGCTTCCCGACTTCCAAATTCGGGTCTGGAACGACAGCACCTCTGCCTCATTTCAGATCAATGCAGTAAGCAGGGCAAGATGGAGGTTCGACCAGCCAACCAGGGGTGGGATGGTCAGCCACCTAACTTACAATGAGTACCCATTCGAGGTCAATCGGATTTCAATTATTGATAGCGAAGGGACAAGGACGACTGATGACTACGATTGGATACACGGAAACGCCGAGCACTCATGGGGTTTCCTCCACTAGATGCAGAAGCCTCCAATCCGCCAACATCTTGAGTAGACATCGATTCGGGAGTAGTTACACATGAGCAGCTACATTGACGAATTCAAGTCCAGGGTTGATGGAGATGCAGTGCTGTCAGATTTCCCAGAGATAACCGAGGCAGAGGTCCCTATCTGGAGAGGGAGGCCAACATTCCTGTCGATGTTAGACAAGTACATATTGGGCGTATTGGTATTGGCGGTCCACCTCCTGTTCTTTGCAGGAGATTGGCTTGAACCCGAAGGGGAAGGTAGGGCTAACTTCGTAATCAAGGTGATTGTCAATCTAGTTGACTTCAGTGGCGTCCTTGGTTTCGTGATTTCAATGCTAGTACTTACGAAGATAAACCACTATGCGAACTTCTCTACTTCTGGGAAGTGGACAACTTCGTGGCTGTTGCTCAGCTCAACAATTCCAGTATTTTGGAAGATCATGGACATTCTCGAGTGGTTAGCCGGGTTTGCAGGTTCAGAGTTCTCGAATCCATTGCCCGCGTGGAATCATCTCTGGTTCCTCCCATTGGGGGCAGCTTCATTCATCGTAATGTTGGCAATCACCATTCTTTATCAGAGGTCTTTCGATTACGCCATTACAGACAAGAGGGTCCACATTCGCAAGAGTTTCCTTTTCGTGGACTCAAGCGTTGAGGGAATCTCATTCCAGAAGATCGAGAACCTAAAGGCAGACCCCTCAATTCTCGGGAGAATCCTGGGCTTCGGTAATGTCCATGTCGTAACTGGTTCAGGTGTGGGTTTGCAGGTTGAGTCACTTGGAGTAGCAGTTGGAGTGGCAGATGATGTCCGAGAGCCCCTCACGGGCTTCAGGAGAGTAGTTTCGATAATGTTTGGATGGATCACCATGCAGAGGCAGAGGACGGAGATGTCCGCTGATCCCGCTAACTGCCTATATGGTGTGAAGAGGCCAATGGATGTGTATCGCCTAATCAACGAGTTGATGGACATCAATGTAGGTCCACCGGGTTCTGATTCTGACCTGCCCGCCATCGAGTAGCAAGATGATGCTCCGCACCGTTCATAACGGTGGGTCCACCCAACACGACTGAAGGGGATGAGATGACAGACGTTGACCTAATGACACAGGCTGCCCAGAATATCACGCAGGGCGACTTCATGGGGGCAATGGCAATCTTCGAAGGACACATAGATGCAAATCGCGATGATCCAGCTGGTTACCATGGCTGGGCCGAGTCCGCACTTTTCGAGATTCAGGAGAATGGAAACTTTGACGAGAAGGGGAACGACAGAATCAACGAGGGGCAAGTTGCTGCGTACTTCAAGAAAGCAGCAGCATTAGACCCCCAGAGCACGGAGTATCAGGCTGCATATGCCAACGCACTGATTGAGTTCGATAGGATTCCAATGGCTATCAGGGAATTGAAGAAGTTGAAGGAACTAGGGGACTCTTCTGATGACTTCGACGTAACTCAGGATTTGTACCAGGCCGCGAAGATGCTCATCGACAACATTGACTTCAAGACCAACTTTGACAGAAGCGAGCAGTTCGCCAAACAATTCCTGCCAGTGGCAGTAGAGTTTGCCTTGCTTGGCATGGGATTCGCCTCAGCGGAGGAGGCTCTTGAGTACCTCCAGACAGAGTAGGGGGGGCATAATTGCAACGCGACCGGTTCATGGTCGCTGTTGGGTATCATGGTCATGCCTTCCACGGTTCTCAGATTCAACCCGATGTTAGAACGGTCGAGGGCTCCATTTCCAATGCTCTTCAGAGGCTCACTTGGTGGACGGAGGGGTGCTTGGAAATGTCCAGTAGGACGGACGCAGGCGTCAGCGTCCGATTCAACCTGGCCAGGATAGATCTACCCAGAACAGTATCCAAACAGGCTAACGAGTCTTCGATAATTCGTGCACTGAATGACCATCTCCCGGTTGGGGCCGTCGTTCTTTCTGCCTCCAAGGTACCAGATGAATCCAAGGTAAGGTACGCGGATTCTAGGAAGTACCTATACAGGCTGGAGTGCATAGAGGAATGGCCCTCTCTACCTGATCCAGACCTACTCAGTTCAGCATGTCAAATGATTGAGGGCAAACACGACTTTTCCAACCTCTCAAAGATTGAAGACGATAGGGATCCAATTCGGACTGTTGACGAGTGCCGCCCTTGGGTATCTGGCGATGGACGGCCCGTTGGATTCGTAATTTGCGCCAAGTCGTTCCTATGGAACCAGGTCCGCAGGATTGCCTCTGCCTTCTCGGGCATTTCTTCCGGACGACTAGAACTGATGGACCTGGACTTGGCCATGAGGAAACCGGAAATCCCGGTGGACATGGGAAGGGCCCCTTCCGAGGGCCTTGTTCTCTGGGAGATTTCACACCTTGATATCGCCAATCCGCTCCCCAATGGAATCCCCGAGCCCAGTAACCTGTCCACCCGTCCAGAGGATCCTAGAGAGTACAGGAGATGGCTCTCCATGTCTGGATACGAGATTAGTACTCTACTGGAGAATGAGTGGAGGTCCAGGCTCAATTGAGCTCTATGTGCACCAGGTCCCCATCAGAACAAGGCAGAACTTCCCTAAGGAAAGCCCCTGAAATCACTTCAGCAGTACTGGTGTGCCTAGTCAAATCTGGAATCAGAACAGCACATTCCTCCCAGGAACCACCATTCCGTGAAATTCTTGCAACAAATGCTGTAGCTCCACCGAAGGACTTCCCATCTCTTTCGAATCCATCAATTCTGTGTGGCTCCGGCGACTCGCTCGAATCCCCTTCCTCCAACCCTGCAATGACTCTCAACTTTCTGAAAAGGTCAGCGGAACCCCCGTCGACATCGACGTTTAGTGTGCCAGGCCATGCACCTACTCCGAGAACCCGCTTGAATTGCGACTGGTAGTGGCTTTGCGACATGAAGACATGTGCCCTTCCTAGCCCGCTGCTAACAGTCCCACTGATTCTCATGACCATGGCGGGACCTCATGGCTCATAATTTTCGGCATAGGCACTATAGTTCCAATACCGTTGACTGCCGGGCCACTCCCCATCCCAGCTCCCTCACTCTACTTGCCTGGTCGGAACTTTCGTCAACTAGTGGATTGGTGTGATTTAGGTGAATGAAAATTACGTCTGGATCTCCAGGCCCCTTGCTCCCAATGATTTCTAGGGTTTTCGAGACCGTTGGGTGGGGAATTTGAGTCATGTCCCTTCCCGGTAGTTCGCCTTCGTCCCAGAAAGTGCCATCCACCAGGGCAATGTTCACTCCTAGATCCAAAAGCCAGCTCTTCACATCCTTGGCTTCGTATAGCCCCAGGGTACCTCCCCAGTGATCATGATCTGGAAGGAAAAGTAGAGACTTGTTGGGCCCGCTGATCAGTATTGCATGGGTGTCGGATTCCTCGTCCCTGTGGGGGACGGGAAGTAAGGTATACCTGAAACCACATCCTTCGGATGGCGTGAATGGGCGATTCGATTCGACAATAGTGGCTTCAAACGGAGCCTCCAGGCCCCTCGCACGGACCACATCCAGAACCCTCGAGCTTGCGAGAAGGGGGACGGAATCTAGCCCCATCGACTCTTTGCCGAACTGTCCAAGTCCGTCAATATGGCCTAGGTGGGTATGTGTCAGGCACACGGTCTTTGGAGATGCCACTCCATCCATCCCGAGGCTCGTTGCCGCTATCCAGAGTTGCTGGGAAACGTCCCTTGTAGCTTCTACTAGATGCAGGCCTCCATCTTCCCCCAATATTGCGATTGATGAGGGATGGAGCCTCAATGATGGGTCCATTTGAGCTGCAGAGCACCTTTCACAGTCGCATCCTGCTTGGGGGACTCCTCCATCCTGGGCGACTCCCAGAATTGCAACTCTCACTCCACCCGAGTCCATGCCCTGGGATTGCCCACCCACCCATCAAGCCCTCGATTGGAAAATTCCAGGTTTCCGATTAAACCTTGAACCGATACTCCTTCTGGATGCCATGCCAGTCGACCTTTCCTGGATGCGCGAGAGGTACGAGGAGCTTCGAGCCCAAGGTCTCGATTGGAACCCCCCCACCCTGGAGGCAGCCAACGAACCAAGGTGCGTTATTGATGGAAAAGAAATGATAATGCTATCTGCCAACAACTACCTCAATCTGACAACCCACCCCAAGGTCGTCGAAGCAGCAATAGATGCTACTAGGAAGTATGGTGCCGGCTCAGGCTCTGTCCGAGCCATTGCAGGCACTATGGACATACACCTTGAGGCCGAGAGAATCTGTGCCGAATTCAAAGAAGTAGAATCTTCGCTGATATACTCGGCTGGCTATACTGCCAACGTCGGACTAATCCCCTCATTGGTTAGGGGACCAGAGGACGTGATAATCTCAGACGAGCTCAACCACGGTTCAATCATCGACGGAGTTAGGCTGACCAAGGCATCGAGGGCAGTCTATCCGCACAATGACATGGGTGCTCTGGAGAGGGTTCTGCAGGAGAACCAGAATTCAGAGAGGAAGCTAATAATCACAGACGGAGTTTTCAGTATGGATGGTGACATCGCTCCTCTGGACGAAATCGCAAAGCTAGCAGAGGAGTTCGGAGCCATGACATTCGTTGATGACTGCCACGGAGAAGGAGTACTTGGCAATGGAAGAGGGATCGTCTCACACTTCGGGCTCCAGGGCAAGGTGACATTCGAAATCGGCTCTTTCTCGAAGGCTTTGGGTGTACAAGGGGGGATAGTTGCTGGTAGTGATGAGGTAAGGACTCACGCTCTCAACCACAGTAGATCGTGGCTCCTCTCAGGAAGTCAGCCACCAGGAGTCGCTGCAGCACAGAAGGCCGCCATAGAGGTCTTGGTTGAAGAGCCTGAGCACGTCTCCAGACTTTGGGAGAATACGTCGTTCTTCCGGCAGGAGCTGGACTCAATGGGCTTTGATACTGGGGTGAGCGAGACCCCGATAATCCCAGTGATGTGCGGAGAAAGCAGCAAGGCCAAGGAGCTATCGGAAGAGCTCAGAAAAGAGGGAGTAATGGTAGGCGCCATAGTATTCCCAATGGTATCTAGGGACAAAGCGAGGGTAAGGACTCAGATGTCCGCCGGGCTCTCGCGCGAAGATATCGACTCCGTTCTCTCCGCCTTCGACAGGTGCGGGAGAAGGATGGGACTCATCTGACAGCACTTCTGGCGGATAATCAGGCATCCCCTACAGCCTCATCCATCTCACTGTCAGTTTGTTCTGGAGGGAGGGTGTCTTCTGGGTATGTTGTATTCCTCATGCCCTTGAATGGGTCCAAATCCTTCTCAATGAGCCTTAGGATCCTCCATCTCGGGGCATATGAGAGGTGAACATAAATTGGCCCAGGAAGTATCATTATCGCTAATCCCACTAACTCTACCATTCCTCCGTATTCGTAGAATTCTGAGAACACCATCACTAGGAGTCCGATGAAGGGGAACGGGAATAGGTACCTCCTCCTGAGTTCAAGCCTCACTGGAGGCCTCTTTATTGCCATTGAAGTAATCAGTGAAATTGCACCCAATGATGCCGTGACCACCACCAGCCTTGCAGCCAGAGATGGCCATTCTTCCAGCTCACCGATAAATGCCGAGAGCAGAAGCAGCGGAATTGCAATTAGAACTCCATAGAAACCGCCAACAAATGCCGGGTTCGCCCAAGTCAACGGATATCTCAGGAATAGCCCACTAAGGCCACCTGGCTCGAGCATTTGGCGATGCTCCTGATCAAGCCCTCCGACCGCGCCCCTCCAGTTAACCACGAGAGTCGCGCCCCATGAGGTTCTTTTTTGTCATTTTCCCAATTATTGGCCATTTTTCTCGTCCTAGGGCCGTTTTTGGCAGAAACACCCCCAGAATTCTAATTCGGAGGGATTATGACAGAGTGGCAGTTACCGACTGCTCTGGGGTTTGTAATGTCCGAGGAAGACTCACTTTTCACAATCTCTGAGAAGCACTTGGATAGTGGTCTCCGTGGAATTCCTGTTGGCACCTGTCTCACCTCTTACGTAGACCCAGTTGAGGGAGTTCACTACGTGGGCTATCCAGTAGGGGACCTATCAAACCTGGAGGAGGAGGACGTAATCTACCTGCTTTTTCACAAGAAGCTTCCGAACGACGAAGAGTCGGCAGCCTTCAGGAAGGAACTGGCCCATCGCGGTGAAGAGATCCCTACTGGTGCACTCAGAGTTCTAGAGACTCTAACTCCCGGTAGCGGACATCCCATGGACTGGCTGTCAATTGGCATTATGGCAATGGGGGCCGCCGAAACGACTGGCGATGCAAGGTCAGATTCGATGAACCTGATTGCCAGAATGCCGGAACTAATGGCTCGGATTTTCCTGCTCAGAGGAGGGGAGAAGGAGAAATTGCGCCCTAGGAAGACCGAACTCGGCCTAGTCGAGAATTTTGTCCATATGCTAGGTATTGACGGGGGGGAAGCCGAGAGGATGAAACGGGTCTTGCGATTCTTCTTCATATTGCACATGGATCATGGAGGGGGGAACCTGTCTACATTCTCGGGCAAGGCGGTTGCCTCTGGTCGGGCCTCGGTTTATGCTTCATTGGCCAGTGCAATGAATGCCCTCTCAGGGCCACTACACGGACGTGCAAACCAGGCCTGTCTAGAGTTCGTTCAGCGGATAGGAACATCAGATCACTCCGAAATCGAGGATTTCGTAAGATCAGAACTAGCCGCCAAGCGTCCGATTTATGGCTTCGGACACGGCGTACTAAGGGCCGAGGATCCCAGAGCACGACTCCTGATTGAATTGGGCTCGGAGATCTGCCCCGACGACGAGCACTTCCAGGTCGTTAAGGCGTTGAGGGAGGTCGTACCCCCGATTCTGAAAGAGCATCCGAAGATCAAGAATCCATATCCGAACGTCGATCTCGCTAGCGGAAGCCTACTCCATGCGATTGGCTTCCGAAAGCCTCACTACTATACGACATTCTTCGGATGGGCCAGAGTAGCAGGAATTTGCGCGCAGATCCTGGATGAGAGGAACTCAAGGGATGGACGGGGCGTGCCTATCTACCGACCCAAGTACATAGCAAAGGACCAGCCTTCTAGGCGCCTGGACTAGCTGCTATGGGTCTTCCCTGCGCCTCTATGGCCCAGGATCCTGGGACTTCCCCATGGCAAGCCCTCTTCGGCATCTCTGGCCCATCTTTCCTCAGTCCCCTTCCATCGCATCCTAAGCCCCTGTTCTTTGACGATTGACGCTCTATTGCCCGGCTCCAATTCAGACCAACTCGGGAGTGACTCCGAAGCCTCAATCATCAGTTCCGCCAACTCATTACTCGAAGCCTGCCCCAACCTGGCCGACCATTCTTCATCCAATGGCTGGCTTGCAGGACGGGGCCAGCGAGGACTCCCGTCCGGCCTTTCCACAACTTGTGGATCCATGTGGTCTGTCACTATCGAAACTCCCGCCCTCAATAGGGCGGCTTCTCTTTCCAATGGAGCAGGCCAGACAAAAAGACCCATCCCCCGGCGAATTTCCTGTAGCCTTTCCAATCCTTTTCCATTCAGGCCCACTGGAGGTCCGGGATTGATCCATCTGGTCCATCCGGATAGGTACTCCATTGCCATCCCCATGGATTCCATGCCATCCCTCCTGACGGTTCTGGCTATTGATCGAACAGAGGTCCTTGCAAAGTGGGGCATTGCAACCGTACGCTTCACCCTCCAATACCTCCCCCATGACCTAATCCTAGGCATCAGGCGCGTCACTGGAATGCCAAAGCCCACGGAATTGGCAACTGGACCAATCCTAGGTGAGAAGCTGGAAACGAGAATAGATCTGGCTGGAAGGTCAAGTGAGTCCAGCTTTTGGCCTAGAAGTTCCATGGCTGAACCTAGGTATTTGTCGGTGTCTATCCTGTTCACCGGGTGAGGAATCTTGAATTCTATGTCCACGGTCTTCCCCCCGTCCTGCCAATGATCAGTGAATGACCGATTCTTCAGCAAATCGTCCATCGTCGCAATCCCGAATCCTCTAAGTTCGTTGGTGGACAATTGCTCGACGCACCTTCCACGAATTGCCCCCTTTCCCGGAACGAACTCATCGTGGTAGATGACCAGTTCACCTTCTCCGTCGATCCTCAGATCAAACTCAACCCCATCAGCGAACTCCATCCCGTGCTGTAACGCTGCGACGGAGTTCTCATCGGGTTGTTCCCATGTACTCATCTAGATAGTGCGAATGGTAATCAGCCCAAGAATGCAGGGGGTTCGTGAATTTCCCGCCGCCCCAACGCTCTTACTCTTCCTCTCTTACCGAGGAGGCTGAGTGACATGTCAGAGACAGTAGAATTAGACCGCGCATCAGACCCAAAAGCCGTCAGAGGATACGCATTTTACGATTGGGGCAAATCAGCATTCGAAACCAGCGTTACAACAGCAATCCTTCCGTTCTGGTTTGCTCTTCTCTTCTTGGAAGCAAACGGTCTGACCACAACAGTTCTATCTAAATCAATGTCAAGTGATGCAATTTGGTCATTCTCAGTTTCTGGGGCCGCATTGCTCGTCGCTCTCATCAGCCCCTCTCTGGGCGTAATCGCAGATCGCAGGGCAATCAAGATGTGGTGGTTGAAGATTCTAACATACGTCGGAGCAGGATCAACATTCCTTCTTTTCGCTGCCCCTCTTCTGCCAGTCAGTACCCAATGGGTCTGGCTAATGGTGATGTTCATACTGGCAAATATCGGATTGAACGGAGCTGGGGTGTTCTACAACGCGCTCCTGCCTCATATGGGTAAAGATGACGAAATGGACCGCATATCCAATCTGGCTTTTGCTTATGGCTATCTGGGTGGGGGGTTGCTACTAGTCATCCACATCGTGATTCTCATGATCACAGATTATGCAGAATGGGCCACCCAACTGGCGATGGCTACTTCCGGAATTTGGTGGTACGGCTTCGCCCTATTGACATTCAATTGGGTCCCTGAACCTCCAATAGAGAACGAAATGGAGTCATTGGGGATAAAGGAGTCCGCCTCCCTGGCAATAAGGGAGATCAAGAAGACCATAGGAGAGGTAGACAAATTCAGGACACTCTTCATCTACATGCTCGCTTATTTCTTCTTCATTGATGGCATCAATACCGTAACCGCATTAGGTGGAATCTTCGGAACGACCGTATTGGGAATTACAGGGCTTGACCTAATGGTGACAATTCTAGCTATCCAGTTCGTCGCAGCCCCTTCTGCAATCGGTTTCACCAAACTATCTGAGAGAATCGGGACAAAACAAGCGTTGACAGCCTCTCTTATCGGTTGGGTTGTGCTATGTTTTGCGGCCCTTGCCTTCGCACCCCTTCAGTTCGAGTCCCATGAAGAGTATCAGATTCGATATGACTGGGACGATGCATCTAGTTCATACAATGTTCAGGTGGATGAGAATATTCCCGAACTGGCTCAGAAGTTAGAATACCAGAATGATGAGTTTGATGAACAGGGTTGGGCCACTACTTGGAGTCATGTACTGCCCATCGAGATTGACGATCGGAGTGACACAAAGAGATGGATGCTTGTGGAAAGAGACGCAGAAGGCGAGAAGACCGAAGAAACTCACATTCTTTCCCTCTCTGGCATTGATTCTGGGGAGATCGAGTCATTCATCGCCACTCTAGACAATTCGAGATTCAGTGTGAGCATTTCAGGGGGATCATTGGATGCCGCCTCCAATATAGGAGTTGACCACCCAACCAACCTGGGTGACGGAAAACTGGATTGGATCCCTCAGACTGCCAGAGACAAAGTCTGGGAACCCCTAGGCCTATCAGTAGGGTTCCAATTCTTACTCTTGGGATGCGCTATGGGTACCCTATTGGGTGGATCCCAAGGTCTCGCTAGGAGCCTTTTCGGACAGATGGTCCCAGAAACCAGAAGTGCTGAGTTCTTCGGCTTCTTCGGCTTCTTCGGCAAAGTTGCTGCTCTAATAGGGCCCTTGTTGTATGGATTCATGACGGTGGTATTCGATAGCAGAGTAGGGATTCTCAGCATCTCAGTACTAATCCTGATAGGTACCTTGTTGATGAGAAAGGTGGATGTAGAGCAAGGAAGGAAAGACGCTGCCGCAGAAGACGCTAGGAACCGAGGATTGGCCTGAGATCATTCAGAACGGATCTCTTCCAGTGCCTCAATCACCGAGGCTTGGGTGATCCGGCCACCCCGTTCCCTGAGCATGGATGCCACCTTGTCTACCTCTTCGCCCTCGGCTCCAGCGGTAACTGCCATGTTCCTGACATGCAGCTTCATGTGGCCTGCTTGGATTCCCACAGTGGCCAGGGCACGTAGCGCACCGAGGTTCTGAGCCAATCCCGAAGCCGCCATCACCTTAGCTAGCTCGTCTGCGCTCTCAACGCCCAGAAGTGCCACATTCGCCTGTGCGGCAGGATGGACCCTTACCGCGCCACCAACCAGTCCCACTGCCATGGGCAGTTCGATAGATCCTACCAGATTGCCAGCATCGTCCTTCGACCACTTGGTCAGTGAACCGTACGTCCTCTCGTGAGAGGCATAGCTGTGAGCCCCGGACTCGATTGCCCTCCAATCCTGGCCGCAGGCTATTGCTACGGCGGAAATGGCATTCATAATGCCCTTGTTATGAGTAGTCGCTCTGAAAGGGTCCGCCTCAGCGAAGTGGTATGCCTGGATCACTCCCTCGATCACTTCGCTACCCTGCTGGGCATCATCGCCCTTGTCCGACATCTCCTCGGGGGTGAAAACCGCACTAACCCTAGCAAGCCTGTGGACTGCTAGGTTGCTGATTATCCTCAGGATTACCGTTCCACCGGTTATCGCCTCTACCTTCGGTGCAATTGTCTCAGCCATGGTATTGACCGCATTCGCCCCCATAGCATCCCTGCAGTCGACCAGAATGTGGACAATGAGCATTGGTCCAGAACCAGTCTCGATCACCCTAGCTGTGATGTCTCTGCACCCTCCTCCGAACTTAACCAGGATGGGGTCTACCTCATTGCAGCTCGAAACAAGGTCATCCTTTGACGCAATAATCGACTCCATGGCCCCATTGGGGTCCTCACAACCCACGACTTGGATCTGGCCAATCATCACAGGGTCATCATTATTCGAAGTGAATCCCCCATTTTCCAGGCACCTCTTGGCCATGTTGCTCGCAGCAGCTACCACACTGGGCTCCTCAAGGACGAAAGGAATCGCATAATGAGAGCCATCGATTACGAAGTTCGTAGCCACTCCTATGGGGAGCGAGTACGTCCCCACCACGTTCTCGATCATCCTGTCTGCGGACTCTTCGTCCAACTCCCCAGAGTTGGCCCATGCCTCCAACTGTTCTTCAGAGAGGCCCGCAATGCCTGCAAGGAGCTCCCTTCTCTCGGCTACTGACAGTTTGTAGAATCCCTTGATGCGACTGTTCTCTATTGGCATGGCACTCAACCATAGACCCGTGGAAAGTGGCTTCTAACCTTTTTCAAACCACTCCCAAAGCAAGAAAAATGCGTTAATATTGCCGTTAACGCTTCATTAACGCATTATTGAAGCGTTAATTATGCGTTAACGTCCCCTAATCCAAACCGAATTACTAGTCAGAACATCCCGCTTTACGGGGCCCGGAGATTTCCCCGGACCCGTAAATCGCCCTTTCCAGAAGCGTAATTATGCGTGAATATTAAGAATCCCAGATGTCGCTGGCGCCCCATGGTAGTTAGCGGGGTTTCTATCCTTGATGTACCTCCACTTCCTGGAAACCCATTCGATATCCGCCCTGTTGAGAGGAGCCGAGCCCACGAGATGGTCGGGTGCGAGGGGATCCTCTCAAGATGGAGGGAGCATATGCACTCTCAATCACCAAGGATGATGCTACTTGTAGGGGAGAGGGGTTCCGGGCGGACGTCTTTGGTAAACTCCCTTTCCTCCCAGACAGGAAAGCACTTTGTAGGGTATTATTGGAATGATGAAGATCCAGTAAATCGATTCCTTAGTGAACTTTCAGTCACTTTCTGTGGACACAACGTCCCCAATACTATGCATCAAACGGTGGAGAATTTGGTTGAGACGTTAGACTCGTCTACCGGCTCACTGCCACTAATCGCCATAGATTACCCCCCAGATGCCGAAATGTCCGATTTCTTGGTTGCCATATCCCCTATTCTTCAGAGGCTTAGGGCGTTCGTAGTTGCAATCCTGACCAATTCCCAATTTGCCTCGCTGGATGAGGGGGTAAAGGCCCTTTTCCAGCCACCTGAATACGTCCCTGCACTCTCAGAGCATCAGATTCAGCAACTTTGTGACTCCAGACTTAGGAGAATCTCCAGGGAGAGGTGGAATATCCAACCTAGCCTCCTAAGTGCCATACATTCCAGGTCGGGAGGCAATCCCAGGGAGGTCCTGTCCCTAATGCGAGACCTTCTCGACGAGAAGAGAGACCTTGGCTCAGAAGGGACGCTCGAACGGCTCGTTAAGTGGGACGTGCCTAGTAAGGAAGTACAACCAGAAAGCCCCGAGGTAGCCGAAGAACCTGAATTGAGTGACTGGGCGGATGATCCCTATCCCGGTGAAGAAATCAAAGAATCCGAGCAAGAACTAGGAGATGACGAGGATGACTGGGATGTAGAGCCAGATGACCTTTGGGACGACGATCCGGATTCTTTGGAGGAAGAGGTCGAAGAAACCGAGGAACCCGAGGAGATATTGCCCAAGGAGGAAAAAACCCCTGATTCCTCTCTCGATACGTCCAGAATCACTGACTGGAACCCAGAAAGCGAAACGATATTGACGATGGAAGAAGGGACGGAGCCACCTAGGGTCTCCATGCCTTCCGGCGGATTCTCTGGACTACTCGGCAGAACAAGGAGTGCCTCGGACAACATGGATACAGGGCCCGATAATACACCCGTCGTAGACTCTTCAACGCTCCAAGAAAGCGAAGGTCCCCAAGAAGCCCCCACTCCGGCACCAATTCCAGAACCTCAACCTCCAGCAAGGATAGTCAGCACTGAACCGAAGCCTCCAGACTACTTGGGTGTAATATCCACTGATGGGGAGCAATGGACGGTGGATTCAGACTTGGAAGCTACGCTCCCCGATCCATCAGAAGAACAGGAGGAAGGGGAGCCTATCGATTCGATAGAACCAGAACCGGAATTCGAAGGCTCAGATGTGGAAACCGAATATGCCAAAGTGGAGCCGCCCAAATCAATCAGTATCGGGCCAAGATGGGATTCTTCGGACTCTCTGGATGAAACCCATCTAGGTTCTATGAATGATGCAGAGAGGCTGGTAGTCTCAATTGCCTCGGAGAGGGAGATTTCTCCCTCAGATGCCGAGATCCAGGCTAGGCTTGAGGTTGGAAGGCCACGACTATCTCAGATTTACAATTCCCTCTATCGTTCTGGGATTCTTTCAGCACGAAAAGAGGGAAGGAGCAGGTTGTTCAAAATTAGCGAGATGGCCTCCGAATTGATTCCTTGAGGTCTCTACATGCCCGCAACTGTCACCATTGAGCGTATCGAGAAATACTTCGAAACCACTGAGCAGGCCAGGGCAAAAGCGACTCCCTGCACTGAAAACGAGCTAGACGCCACAAGGCTCAGCACCATGCTGAAAATGTGCGATGATTACACGGCAGATGCCCGACACTTCGCAAATGAAGGGGATCTGGTAAGTGCGTTCGGTGCAATTAACTACGCCCATGCATGGCTGGATGCAGCAGTCAAGATTGGCTTGATGGATGGCCATGGGGATGACAGGCTCTTCACCCTTCCTTAGGGGTTCACGAGTCGCAATGCGGGCCCAGAAGTGACTTCTATGTAAGAACCACCAGAACCCAGCAATCGCTCCTTAAGCCTCCTGTCTACTGTTAGCACTGGCCAGGAATTCTCCATGGATAGAGATACTAGGGCGTCATCGGTGTGCCCTTCTACGGAATCCAGAATGCTTGCCCTTTCATAGAGGAGGCCCAGTAGTAGTCCGCCCCTTTCCTCTTCCAGTGAATCAAGCTCCTTTCTAACTGCATCCGTCAGGAACAGCTCAGCTTTTCCAACAACTCCCTCCAGGGCGATGTCTAGGTTCAACCCCGCATCCACGAGTGACGTCCATCCGCAGGCATCCACGAGGACTCCCGCCATGGGATCATCCTGTAATTGTCCCGTGGCCAATTAACCGCCATCTGGTGCCTACCCTTCTGGAAAGCGTGATCCTGCTCCCCTTCTTCGCACAGATGGGCAGCCTCAACGACAGGGTGGCCTTCTTTGCCTTGATCGAGGATACTGTACCCACGCTTGTGGCCGTAGCTGAGTTGACCATCAGCATCTCGTTTGGCTGCAGTGGCCTGATTCCATCAGAATCTCCGTCTTCTCCGGACACCATCGTTTCCAGAAGCTGAAGATCAAGGCCCAGCTCGTCCCAGATGGGGGGAAGCTCGCCTTCCCTAGCCATTACCTGCCCCGATAGGTCGTCCGCTTTGGTGGCCAGCGGATCCAATGGGGTGGAGATCCCGCATAGCCCCCCAGCATGGGCCCTTTCGAGATTCGCCCCGCCGCCCTTTATCCCATCTATTGAAGTCCTCAGTGGTTCCCAGCGGGTCTTGTTCCCCTCCTGGATCCTTCTACCAGGGGCTATGAGGATGCTGTCACCTACGCTGAAAGATCCCTCGACGATGCTACCTCCAATCACTCCTCCCTTCAGCCCATCCGGCCTCGATCCCGGTCGATTGATGTCGAATGAACGGGCCACATACATGAGCCCCCCATCGTCTTTGGTCCGGTCGGGAGTGGGAATCGTGTCCTGAATGGTCTCAATGAGAATATCGAGGTTCACGTCATGATGCGCCGATACGGGAATTATCGGTGCCCCCTCTGCAATCGTCCCACTCACGAAATTGAGGATCTCATCATAGGACTCCTTAGCTCTCTCTTCGCTCACTATGTCGACTTTATTCTGTACCACTACGATATTCTCGATTCCTGCGATTTCAAGTGCAGCTAGATGCTCCCTTGTCTGTGGCTGAGGGCACTTCTCAGTAGCGGCCACCAGAAGGAGGGCGCCATCCATGATTGAAGCCCCAGAAATCATCACTGCCATCAGGGTCTCGTGGCCCGGCGCATCCACAAAGGAGACCATCCTCAGGAGCTCACCTTCCCCCTTGTCCCCCTCGGGGTGCTTCCCCTCCGAGTAGTGGGTCCCTTCCTTTGTCTTGTAGAACGTAGTGTCGGCATATCCGAGTTTGATGCTGATTCCTCTCTTCCTCTCCTCCGAATGGGTATCCGTCCACGTTCCCGATAGGGCCTGTGTTAGGGTGGTCTTGCCATGGTCGACATGGCCCACCATGCCAATATTCACTTCTGGCTGAATGGAATCGTCCTTTGGCAGTTTCAACACCCAGCCGTCACTCCTCTTCTCCAGAGGGCTGTTCGACTGCTGCTTCCTCACCGTTGATAATCGCATCTAGCGAACGCTTGCCCGCCTCGACGACCTTCAGGTTGATCTGACGGGTGTCCTGGCTGATCACATTGCCACGGAGGTTCCTCCTCCTCCTTAGCCCGTCGTATTTGTATCGATACTCCTTGCTGTTCTTGTTGACGTACTTCTTGCCCTTGTAGCCAACTCCGGCCGTAATGAGGACAGATTTCACCCCTCCTCCGTCCAAATCTGGGCGCATCGGCCTCCCTGTGACGTCAGAACCCCCGGTAATCTGCAGTTTGTATCCCGATAGGGACTTGTCCCCCTCCCCTACGAACATGCCTTCCACGACGTCGCCTATTTTCTTGCCCAGGAAGTGGTTGTAGTTGGCTCCGGTGATTTCCATTGGGAAAGACTTGCCTCCAGAAGCTGGCGCGGTGTCGTTCACGACTGCCTTGAACGCTTGTTCCCCTGCCACTGCATCACCTCGGACGGCATCCCGACATTAGGCCCCTATAAGAGCGGTTCGGAGTGCCAATGGGAATCAGTCATCCGCTTAGCAGATCGCGCTCTATCCTACTCTCAATCTCTGCAGGAGCGGAGTTCGGCATCGAAATGTACTGGGTCCTCCCCCTGCCTTGGTTGGAACTAGATGCCCGACTCTTCACCAGTCCCTCCGACTCTAGGTACTTCAGGTGCTTCCAGAAGGTCGTGTATCCCCTGGCTTTCTCAGAGTGTTCCTCGCATACCAGCTCGTACAATTTCCTAGCGTCCCCGCTAGAAACCTCTTCGCTCTTCTTGAGCCTCCTGCATATTCCCATCAGGACCAATTTCTGGTGCTTCCCCAATTCGTATACCTGGTTCGGCTCGATGGATGCCGAAATCAGCTTACCCGCATCTACGTCATCTAGAAGCACCTCATCTCTTCCTGCCTTCTCAGCCCTACGAATGGAAACTTCAAGGAGCTCTATGGCCATTCTAGCATCCCCCCTAGAATCCTCGGCTAGCCTGCCTATCTTCTCCAGTACTTCTTCACCCACCGATCCAGGCCTGCACGACTCCTCATATCTCTGTCTGGCAATCTGCGAAAGCTCCTCTTCTGCGTAAGACTCGAGAACCAGTGAGTTGCCAGAACCAAGCCTGGAACTAATTGCATGTTCGAAAAGGCTGAAGAGAGTCGGCTCCTGACTCACCAGAATCAAGGAAATTGACCCTTGCTCCTCTTGTCCCTCGTCTACTCTGAGAAGTTTGTATATCAAGTCTGCACTATCCCTTCTGACTAGGACATCCACCTCGTCCAGAACCAGAAGTAGGTGACTCCCGTGAGCCAACAAGTTCCTCCTGATGGTTTGGATCACTTCTCCAGAACTGAACCCCCTCTCCGGGTGCCTGGAATCCAGGGATAATGCAATCTGCTGGAGAACTTGGGAGGCCGAGGGATGGTTTCTGCAATTTACATGGGCTCGCTCTATCTTCCTCCTACCCTCGAGCTTGCTAGCAATATCGATTCCGAACCTCTGGGCTAGGACTGTCTTTCCCGAGCCAACATTCCCCGTAATTACTGCCCTGCAACTCACATTATGATTCCCTATCCCTGCAAACATGGAGGCCAAGTCCCTCAGTTGAGTATCCCTCCCAATCAACTCCGGAGGCGTCCAATCGAAAGATAGCGGCTCTTTCGAAACCAGGATCTTGCCTGAGCCGATATTGTCTAGGTAGTCCGCCATCGTCCCATTCCACCAATCGACGTTCTTAGACATATTCTGGAGTATCCCGAATTCTATTGTATTCCAGTAGTACCAGGTTATTGCCTAATGGTTCGGTGTTTTGATAGGCTTGGGCGCATCAGAGGTGTCCGGGGTCGAGCCGTGGCGTTGAAGGACACCTTCAAGGAACCTACAATTCTAAGCCTGTTTGCATCGACCATTCTTGCCATTTTCCAGTTCCTGAACAGCTTCGGACAGATGGACAATATTGCCGGTGAGTTTTGGCCCTCCGTCGAAGTAGACGGCACCCATGAGAAGCTCCTCATCATACCTTCCGGACGCTCTCTGGAATTCTGGGGAGATTTGCAACCCGGCACCCAGGATTACGCAATTGTAGCAATTCTTCTTTACACGCTCATTTCCATTTGGGCCCATAGGCCAATTGAGCCCGTCCTGAATCCCAAGAAAAGATGGAAACTCCTCAATGTCAAGTCAACTAGGTGGTTTAAGGCAAGCATACTATTTCTTCTAATCGCTATTCTTTCTACTGCTAACAAAAAAGGAGTATTTGCCATGATTCTCTTCAACCTCGGCAAAGGTCCTGGAACGGGAATTATAGGCAGGTCCAATGGTAATTGGGAGTTTAAGCCCCTTGAATTGGGGATCGCTGACTACCTAGAAGTTGCTGTTCTGTATTCGCTTTTTGTTTTCGCAATTTGGAAGGGACTAGAAATTGACCGTTCTACCCTCGAAGTCCTCTCGGATAAGAGAAATGCCATAGAGAAGGTATGGGATAATGTATTCGAAGCAGAAAGAGAATCACGAACAAACGTCGATGAAGGCGCATCAAAGATCAACGAGGCGTTCAAAGACTTGGTAAATATGCTAAATGCGGCAACTACGATGAACGTTGCAGCCAGTTCGCTGGATCAAGGGAACGTCAAGGGTGCATTCAATAAATGGAAGAACCTAACACACAGGAAAGGAAAGCTGTTTAGTGATTGGCAGGGACTATCCGGTTCGATGGAGCAGATGGGAAAATTCAACGAAGAAACCAAAGAAGAGGAGGAGTAGGCAATCGTTGCATTAATGCCAAATAGCCCTGCCCTAGGAATTATTCGGAAGTGACTGCATGGCGGAAGGACCAACCCGTGAAGAGACAGAACAAAGACTCGAGGCAATCTTCTCATCTGCTCTAGAAGGGGAAGAGCTGGAGAAGATGATTGATAGCATCCCAAAGAGAATAGAGAAATTCGAAGGCAAATGGGGGGGATTGATAGGATGGGCAGAGAAGAAATACGGCGTACCCGAGGACTCCCAAGATGAGTCAGAGGCCGAGGCAGAGGAGCCAGAGGCCGAGGCAGAGGAGCCAGAGGCCGAGGCAGAGAAGCCAGAGGCTAAGACAGAAAAGAAGCCCAAGAAAAAGAGAGGTTTGATGTCGAGATTTCGCAAGTCAAAGGATGAATCCGATGATGCAGAGGAGCCGCCAGAGGCCGAGGCAGATGAGCCAGATGAAGAATCTGAGGGAGACCCCGAGGGACTCGATTGGGAAGAACCAGAGGGGATCGATTCGGAACCTTCTGACGAATCCGAAGAATCTGACGCTGCTACGGATATCGAGTCAACATTGGAATTGATCCAGAGCGGTGAATCCGAAGCAGCCCTCGCCTCTCTCAAGGCCATGATTTCCACAGATTCTTCCAATCCAGAGGCTTGGAGGGGTATGGCTGCATACTTCGCCTCAGTTGGAATGGCTGGTCGGTCGAAGGCCTGCGAAGAGAAGGCAGATGCCCTTCCCTGAGGCTAAATCAGACAGATTCCGCCCTTAGAGGCGTAATCTCTGTCCATAATTGCTATGGGCGACAATTAAATGTGATTCAATATCGCAGGCAAGACGGTAGTGCCCATGGCGAAGAAAGTACCCCAAGACGTCGCATTCGCCCTAGCCCAGAAGGCAAGGGTTGCAGACAAGAAGCTCAAGCAAGCAGAGAAAAAGGCAAAGGCAGCAGAGAAAAAGGCCAACCTGGCAGAGAAGAAGGCCGAGAAGGCAGAGAAGAAGGCCGAGATGGCAGAGAAGAAGGCCCAAGAGTCCGAGTCAGATGATCCAGGCCATGACGACTTCGACGACTTCGACGACTTCGACGACTTCGTCGACGAAGTCGAGACAGCTGAGCAATCAGAGGAAGACTCTCCTGCTCAGGAAGGGGCATCTGATTCATCAGACTCAGATCTAGATGCCCTCCTTAAGCAGGCATCCGATTCTGAGACCAGCGACATGAAGGTTTCCAGGGCAAATAAACTCACTAGTGAGGGCGATTTTGCCGGTGCCTTGGGAATTTGGAAGGAATTGACTACGAGTGAGGGCGAAAACCCTGCAAATTGGAGGGGCCTGGCTTCTGTCCTCGATTCAAGGAAACAAGCTGGCGACTCTGCTAAGGCGACAACCGCCAGGGAGCACGCCGATAGGTTGGAGACCCAAGCAGTTGCCGTTGCCACTGGAAGGAAGATGGAGGACATCATTGCTGATCTCCTTGATGACGGGGTGCTAAATTTCAGCGCTGGCTCCGATGCAAAAGATGGTCAGTGATGCCAAGTACTGAGTTTTCTTCTTTTCTTCTGAGGATTTCAGGCTTGTCTAACCACCATTTACATTAATAACTCGATACCCTTGGGAGTAGCAGGAATGGTCATGGTAGAACTAGACGACAATGTTAGAATGGGCTTGGCAGTTGGCGCAGCTGCGCTATTGGTTTTTGAAATACTGAACATGGGTGGAATGTTGGCCGACGGCAACAAAATCTTCCTAATCGATATGCTTGGATTCGGGGATATGAGTTGGAAGAGGCCCGATACTGGTTTCAGTACTCAGGATATTGTTGGCTTCCTAGGTGTTGCAGCTATGGGCGGACTTTGGTTCGCCTCCAAGGAAGACGACATGGACTGGGAAGCCCTTCTCGGCGACGACGACGAAGAAGAGTGACACTCCTTCTTTCAAGTGCCTCTATATTATGAGTGGATACTAGAGGTCTAAGGAATCTCGTCGAATTGGTAACCGCTCTCCCACTTCTTTTCTCCAAGTGCAACCTCTAGCTCATAGGGGGTGATTAGTGGTTTTGCGTACCTAGTCGAGTCGTCAATCGCTATCCTTGGGCATGCAGTGTTTACGAAAGCATCGACCGGATAGAAATCGATTAGATCTGGACTAACGTGGTCCAGAGCAAGCAAATATCCCCTTTTGCCGTGCTTCTCAAGTAGCTTCTTCATTCGGATAGCTAGATTTCTCCTCATTTGCCCTGGCTTCTCCCCGATTAGGATACCGAAAGAACTAGCCTCCCCTACGGCCATTATCAGGCCGAACCTCTGCCTGAGTATTCTCTCAATTCTCTCGAATGACATCTCCGATGATTCTCCTGTGTAAGGGTCCAGCATAGCCAGTGGCTTTCCAGTGTGCAGAACTAGCCCTATGGGGTGGAAGTCCCCCGAGCCGAGGAATAGGTAGTGCCCTATTGTCGGTTCATCTCCCGAATAGTTGCAACCCAATACCTGTCCAGGGAAAGTCAATCTCTCCCCTCCAACCGGAATAACGACCTCAAATCCCGCTATTTCCAGCCTATTCTTGTAATCTTCCAGAAGGTGAAGGTGTTGTATTGAACCAACAAGTCCCAATTTGACGCCTTCTAGGGGCGAAGACCTCCCTACGGCATCAAGAAACATCTCTTTTGCTTCTTCCTCACTGACCTCGTACTCACCAATGTTGGAATCCAGCTTTGATTGGGCGATTTCCCTATGCCTTTCTAGAATAGGCATGCATCCAGAAAGCTCCGGGTCCCCGTCATAAGTGACTGGAATGAAATGAGTTGGCATCCCTGAATCAATATTCATCTGACTGTGCCCCATGTGGGCAACAAGTTCAACACCCATCATCTTCATCTTGTCATGAACTAGATCGCAGGCACCATAGCAGGGGTCTGCGGCTAGTATTACCTTGGCCCCAGATTCCCCTTCTATGGCATCCATCATCTCGAGGGCTTGGATTTTAAGTCCCTCGGGGACTTGTAAAGCAACCAGCCTGTTGTCGTTTTCTCTGATTCTCTCCACAAGTTCGTCTAGTTGGAAATCATGCTTCTCCAGATCCATTTATTTCTCACCAGCTAATCGACAATCTCGACTTTCCCGTCAACTATGTCTATCTTGGCCAGGGTCCTTATTGGCCAGTTGGGCCTTTCCTTGGCAAGCCTCTCTCTTCCTTCGCCTTTCTCAATTGCGACAATCACGTCTTGCAGAATTGCCCCCATTCCCTCTAAAGCCTCTAGAAGAGGCTCCAAGGTCCCTCCTGTGGAAATGACATCGTCAACAATCAGAATCCTCTCTCCCGGATTGATGTCATTGATGTATGCTGTTGATTCGGAGTATCCAGTCGATACGTCAACCCTGACTTCGCCTTCCATGCCGTAAGATCTCTTCCTAATTACGACAGTTGGCTTTCCTGTCGCATCTCCTACGGCCGCCAGTAGGGGCAGCCCCATTGCCTCAACGCTTACTATCAAGTCAACCTCTGACCAGTTCACCATTTCCACAATCAGGTCCCTAGTTGCTCGGAGGACTTCTGCATCCATCCTAGGGATCCCATCGGATATTGGATGGATGAAGTAAGGGTACTCGCCCTTCCAGATAATGGGAGCACCTCTCAGGGAGTCCTGTAGTATGGTTAGCGGTTCGGGGGTCATGCCCACTGACCTCAGACTAGGCCCTTCAAATGCTCGGAACCCTCAATGACTTTGGTAGTGCATGGCGTCGGGAACTTGCATCCGGCCTTTCTGAGTGCATCTCTAGCGGCCTGGTAGTGCTCTGGCTCTGTTTTGATGGAAATCACCGTCTGACCTCGCTGGACCCTAGCCGCCGTACCAACATTCTTCCCAAAGGATAAGCGCATTCCCTGTGAAACCCTGTCAGCCCCCGCTCCAGTAGCCTGTTTGTTCTCTCTCAGGATCTGGTGGGGGTATGTGTGCATTCGTAGTGCGTACCCCATGGCCCCCGCATCTTCCCTAATTGTCGAGTTTGCTACCTGCCTTGCAGACTCTAGAGCAGAGTCTCTAATCTGACAAGCATTGTCGGCACTCAACTCGATTAATACTGGGAATTCACCGGCTTCCGCCCTCTTCCTGTTTCCCATGTGATACCTGAGAATCCTATTGTTTGGAACTCCTCCGGTATACTCGCGCCGGGTAAAAGATTGGCCCTTGATTTGCCTATACATCTTAGCTGGCTTGCGTGCCATTCAAACACCTCGATGGCGGGCCACCGACCTTCCGTATTTAACCCTGAGGCAATGATTGCATTCTACCTAGGCAGCAAGCCTGTCACTTTCCCTCTGCACCTCTCTGACCCCCATCACAATTAGGATGAATCCTACTGCCATCGAGGCCCCCACTTCTTCCCCTAAGAGGGACCATCCACTGAGAACCCCGAAAACGGGAACCAGGAAAACGTAGGAAGAGGCTGCCGTTGGGCCAACTACTTCGATTCCTCTAGCAAACCAAACGTAGGACAGCACCGTAGAAAATATTCCCAGGTATGCAATTGTTGCCCACTCTGCATTTGTGGGCTCGGGTATGGGAGATCCCCAAATTTCGCAGAGCATCCATGGAGTCAGCATCAGCCAACCCAAGAATGAGTACCAAATTACAATCTCCAAAGCAGAATATCCCTTATTCCATGACATCATTATCTTTGTGAGATTACTTGTCGTGGCCCACATTAGAGCAGCTAGTAGGATCATCCCATCCCCAATCAGCCTGTGCTCGAAGGGAATCTGTGAATTCGGGCTCCACCCAACAACAACGAAAACCCCCGAAATCCCAACTAGAAGGCCCAGTGCCATTCTTCCAGTAATTCTCTGCCCTAGCATTGGGGATGCGAGGAGGACGGTGAAAACAGGATTCAAGGGAATGATCAGCGAAGCGTCGCCCGCTGCAGTCCAGAGCATCCCATTCATGAATAGTAACTGATATCCCATTGTCCCCAATAGTCCCAGCCATATGGAAAACCTCCACGAATCCTTGTCAGGAGGAAGGAATCTGATTCTTGAGCCCTCCTTGCTATAATTTGCCCACAAGAAGAATACCAACACAGCAAAGACGTACCTTAGCCAGGCTGCTGTTGCCGGCTCAAGAGTTGCGGGACTTTCCTCTTGCCCATAACTGAGGAACCTTCCTGCAGCCCATGTTGAACCCCAAATTATGGCTACAACCAGAAGGAGAAGATGGGTCCCTAGATTTTTCCTCCAGTATTCGCCAATCAATGAATCACCGCCTTGATTATTTTCTATTCTTGGCACCCAATTACCATTTCAACAAACCCAGGATGGGTGACTTCACACCATTCAGTTCCAGAAATGACTCCTCCGACCTTACTTGCTAGGACAATGGCAGTCATGGCTACACGATGATCTCCCTCGGAAAAGACGACCCCATGCGGTTTCCTTATTTCCTGCCCTCCCATGATATTGAAACCATCTTCATGCACATCTACTTCGATTCCAAACGCTTCCATCAGATTTGCCGTATTGGAGATCCTGTCGGACTCCTTTCCCCTCGTGTGGGAGACTCCAGATATTTTTCCTCCACTTCCAAGGGCCATAAGAAATGCGGCAGGTGTGATGATGTCACTTGCATCCCGAAGACTGATTGAGCCCCCAATATCTTCTCTAATTGCATCTATCGCTTCAATAGTTCTTGGCACGCCATACATTGCAATCTCATCTTGCGTATTTGTTCCATGAAGTTTGTCGAATAGTATCGAAATTGGCAGAAGGCTCAATTCTCCCGGGATTACAGCCCTTTGAGGAGTCTTCACCACCCAGGGCCCCAAGGGAATGGTTTCCGAACTCCCTCTAGTCCATCCACTCATCTCACAAATCTGAATTGTTAACTCGCTGTATCCCCTACTAACTGGCCGACCAATCACCCTTGCTTCTATTCCCTGGGGAAAACTCGGCGAAGCCAATATCAAGGCAGTTAGGGCCTGGCTAGATTCGCTTAGATCAACATTGATATTTCCAGCAGAAATTGGGCCCTGAATGGTACATGGTAGCTGATCGGATGTGACACTGCATCCCAATTCCCTGAGTGCTTCGGTAAGAGAAGATCCCTTCCTGGACCTAAGGGACCCATCCCCATCAATCGAAATAGGGACCTCCATACTAGCCGAGATAGCAGTCAGAATCCTTGCTGCTGTCCCTGAATTGCCGCACCATAAGTCAGTTTGAGGCTCATCCAGTCCCTCCGAATTCCCTTCTACGAGCCACTTCCCATTATCCTTGGAAAAACGAGCCCCAAACTCCTCGAGGCATTTCGCCATATCTTCGATATCCCTTCCAGGTTGTCCATCGAATGTCAATTCGGTTGGAGTCGAACACTGAGAAGCCAGAACCATCCACCTAATCATGTGGCTCTTCGATG
Organism: Candidatus Thalassarchaeaceae archaeon; assembly: GCA_030748775.1. Taxonomy (GTDB): domain Archaea; phylum Thermoplasmatota; class Poseidoniia; order Poseidoniales; family Thalassarchaeaceae; genus UBA36. The sequence goes on from JASMLH010000001.1 coordinate 118,171, forward strand.
GAGGCAGACTCCAGGATACTTCTTCCGGCCTCGTCAAGGGCTCGATTTCTTGCACGCCTCTTCCATGCCCAGTTTCCAGTTGAATGCTCGTATTGGGCTATTTCCTGATCCACTCGCCAAAGTCACAAACTCCATCCCATTCATTGGCCCTTTTGTCGATCAAGCTTCTCTCCATTGTTTCCTCAAGGGACCCCTGCATCTTTACTAGATTGTTCCTGTGGAGAATCTTCGGACTCAGTCCCGGAAGGAGAACTGCCAGGACCCGGGGAACTCTACCTGGATAAACCTCATTCACGTGTTTTACGATGTTGGTAGTGCATGTGTTGGTGATGGTGTTGTACCATTCAGGGGAATCATTGAGCTTGTTCGTTCTGTGGAGATATGACTCTAGCATCCTCCTTTCGTTCCCCGGCCCCAATACAACTGCCTCGAACAAATGAGTCATCGATTTTCTCCTACAACGTGTCCTAACTCCCACTACGTCTCTCTCTGTGGCCCAAACATAGATCAGTTCGTATTGCCTGAATAGCCCCTTGATTGGATGATAACGCTCTCCTTGCTCCCTTCTCACTTCAATCGAACATGCCACCCTAGTTCCATCTTCGGTCTCGAAACTCAGAATGGTGTGGGCCATTTCCCTCCTTCCCGGGTCGAAATACTCCAATACGAACCAAATCTTCCTGACTTTGTCCAGGCTAATCCTGACATCGATCCATTTCTCATCGAAGTCCCTTGTACTCCTCCAGACAAAGTCCCTTACGTTTCGGATAGTGACCACATCACCATCGAATTCTGCTGTAGCTGTTCTCTTGTTGTCGTTTACCCATGACCTGTCGTTTGACGGTTTGAGTCTTAGGTGCCTCACAAATGCCCACCCAAATAGTATTGTCAGGAAAATAACGAGTGCCACCAGAGGGGTTGGATATCCGACCACAGTTGACACAACCCGTTGGAAGGGCCAATGCGCATGAATTCTCGCTTTTTGTTGGCGCGGCAGGGGAGATTCGAACTCCCGAGGTGAGACACCACTGGATTAGCAATCCAGCGCAATGGCCAGGCTATGCGACTGCCGCAGTAAATCTTCGAGCTGAGATTCGGGCTTAAGAGGAGCGGTTCAACTACTCTTCCTCAGAGTCCCCTTCCAAGTCATCCCCCGAGTCAACCAAGTCAGAGGGCAGCCTAGCAACAAATACGATTTCGTCAACGTACCCCGTTCGCTCAGAGTTTCTCAGTTCCATAATCCGAGTTCCTTTGGTAACCTTCCCCAGGGTCTCTTTGGTTTGCCCAGAGGCCATTCTAATCATCATCCCTGATCCAGTCAGCATGAATAACTGGTCTTCTAGGTCAGGAATTTGGCGGACACTTACGATATGATCATCCTCCCTGAGTGACATCGTACGCACTCCCTTTGTTCCTCTGTTTGTTTTCCTGTACCCATCCCTTTCGAATAATGGAACGCCCAACTCATCAAGTTCCTGCACTCCTTCTTCGTTTACCAGTGAAATCATTTCCCCCGAACCCAATCTGCTTCGCTTGGCCATCCCGTATCTAGAAATCGTCAGAACGCTAGTATCGAAATCATCCGTGACAATCATCCCGATGACTCTGTCTCCGTCACCCAGTTTCATCCCCGAGACCCCCTGGCTGATCCTCCCCTGTACCCTGACTACGTAGGTAGTCATTTTCTCTCCGGTTTCTGGGGATTCCCTGGTTTTCTCCTCTGACGGTTTGAATCTACAGGCATTCCCTCTTGCTGATACCAGCACCACATGATCGGAGTCTGTTGCGGGTCTGACTGTAACAAGTGAGTCGTCAGCTCCTTCGGCAAACCTTAGGGCATACTTTCCGTTTCGGTTTATTCTAGCATATTCCGAGAGCCTACTCTTCTTTATTCTGCCCTTGGAGGTTGCAAACATGAGGTAGTGCCCCTCTGGATTTTCAATAAGAGACCTGTCCAGTGGGAGGATGGAAATCACCCTCTCGTCTTCCCTAATCCCCCCGAGTAGGTTTCGAATGTGGGACCCTCTGCCGTATCTACTAGCTGAAGGAGTCTCCCAAGCCCTGAGTCCGTATACCCTTCCTTGATCAGTAAATATCAACAAGCGGTCCTTGGAGAAGCATGTGACTATCTTGGAAGGTGCATCCTCTTCCTTGGTAGCCACTCCCTTCAGGCCCTTCCCTCCGCGGTTCTGTAATCTGAAGGCCTCAACTGGTAGGTGTCTGATGTAGTTGTCCTGAGTTAGCGAAATCACGATGGCCTGCTCTGCCACCAGGTCTTCCCTATCCATTGACAATGGTGTCGGATCAATTGTTGTTCTCCTTTCGTCACCGTGTCTCTCAACGAGCTCATCCAGCTCTTCCCCGATTATTCCAAGAATTCTAACTCTGCTTGATAGTATTCCTTCGTACTCTACAATTGCTGCCTCTAGCTTACCAAGCTCCTCTGAAACTTCCTGTACATTCATTTTTGTGAGTTGGTATAGTCGTCTTTCGGCAATTGCCTTGGCCTGCCTCTCGGAAAACTCGAAGAGCTTGATTTTGGGATACTTCTCCTCTCCTCTGAGGTACTTCTCGAAATGCTCTCTAGAGTCCGAATTTCTTCCTACCTCGATAATTTCCCCCATTCTTCCTTGGGCCTTGATTAAACCCTCGAGTATGTGGGCCCTGGCCCTGGCCCTATCCAAGTCATGTTTTGTCCTTCGTTCGACAACCGACTCCCGATGACGAACGTATGTATGCAGGATGGTCCTGAGATCGAGTTGTACTGGTTCGCCCTTCAGAATCCCCATCATGTTTGAGGAGTAAGACTCCTGGAGACGGCTGGATTGGTAAAGTTGGTTTAGAACCGCCTGAGCATCTGCATTCTGCTTGATCTCTATTACTACCCTGATGCCCTCTTTGCTGGACTCGTCCCTTATGTCTCTAATTCCCTTGATTGCCTCCTTTTGAACAAGTTCAGCAATCCCCTGCAACATTGTCGCCTTCTTCACTTGGTATGGTATAGAGTGGATGATCAACCTCTTCCCGCTGGAATCGTCAATGACCTCTACTTCAGACCTGATGTGGAATTTACCGTTCCCCGTCCTGTACATGTCGACAATGCCATCGATACCATAGATAGTGGCACCTGTGGGAAAGTCCGGACCTTTGAGGAATTCCATGTACTCTAGGGCATCAATCTTGGGGGGATTATCAAGGCCAATTTTTCGGCTTTGCTCTATCACTCTCTCGATATGGAACTTCGTTGCTGCTACGACTTCGTTTAGGTTGTGAGGGGGGATCTTGGTCGCCATTCCTACTGCAATACCGTCACTTCCGTTTAGGAGAAGATTAGGTAGCCTGGAGGGCAGTACTGATGGCTCCTTCTCCGTTTCGTCGAAGTTTGGCTCCATGTCAATTGTGTTTTTGTTTATGTCATCCAGCATGTGCTGAGAAAGCCTGTCTAGTCGGCTCTCTGTGTATCGCATCGCAGCGGGTGGATCGCCGTCAATGGAGCCGAAATTACCCTGGCCATCGATCAATGGGTACCTTAGGGAGAAATCCTGTGCCATCCTGACCATTGTATCGTAAAGTGCCTGGTCCCCGTGAGGGTGGAACTTTCCCATTACCTCGCCAACGGACCTTGCAGATTTGCTGTACCCCTTGTCATGAGTGTGACCGGCCTGGTGCATGCCCCAGAGGATCCTCCTGTGAACCGGTTTCAGACCATCCCGTGCATCTGGAAGCGCCCTACCGATAATGACGCTCATGGCATAGTTGATGTAGCTCTCCTTCATCTCATCAGAGATGTTTCTCCTGAGCAAATCTTCCGCCATTTCACCAACCTCAAACGTCCAGTGCCGTTACCTTCTTTGCATTCTTCTCAATGAACTCACGGCGGTCAGGAACGTCCTCTCCCATCAGGATCGAGAATAGGGAATCGGCCTCCTCGGCATCTTTGATTTCTACCTTCATCATGGTACGGCCTTCGGGATCCATCGTAGTCTCCCAAAGTTGTTCTGCGTTCATTTCTCCGAGGCCCTTGTACCTCTGCACCTCGACTTTTGACGTAGGAGACTCCTTTTGCATCCTTCTCACTGCTGCATCCCGGTCCTTCTCGCTATGGACCCATTCGATTTGCTTCCCTCTGGAGATTGAGAAAAGTGGTGGTGCAGCAATGAAGACATTTCCATTTACTATGGCACGACGCATGAAGCGCCACATGAAGGTAAGGATTAGCGTCCTAATGTGCGCTCCATCAATGTCTGCGTCAGTCATGATGATGATTTTCCCATACCTCAGCTTTTCTGGGTCGAAGGCCCCCTCGTCCTCCTCTTCGTTGCCTACTCCTGCGCCAAGTGCCCGGATCATTCTCTGAATCTGTTCATTAGAGAAAACCTTGGTTAGATTTCTTTGTTGCCTCTCAACGTTGAGGATTTTCCCCCTCAATGGCAAGATTGCCTGCGTCCTCCTGTCTCTGCCCATCTTTGCTGAACCGCCAGCGCTTTCTCCCTCGACAATGTATATCTCGCACTCCGCTGGGTCCTTTGATTGACAGTCGGCCAGCTGCCCTGGAAGCCCTCCACCCTCGAGCACCCCCTTCCTTCTTGTCAGGTCTCTGGCCTTCCTGGCTGCCTCTCTTGCAATGCTAGCTAGTAGTGCCTTTTCAAGAATCGACTTGGCAACTGATGGGTTCTCTTCGAAATACTCCCCGAGCCTGTCATTAACGATTTGCTCAACAATTCCGGAAACTTCGCTAGTAACCAGTTTGGACTTTGTTTGGGCGTTGAATGATGGGTCTGGATGTTTTATTGAAACAACGGCCGAAAGTCCTTCCCTGATGTCGTCTCCAGAAAGACTGCTCACCTTTTTCAGTAGATTCCTTGATTGTGCATAGGAATTAATAGTCCTAGTCAGAGAGCTCTTCAACCCAGACAAGTGCGTGCCTCCATCCGTATTGTGGATGATGTTCGTGAAGCAGTGTACTGATTCTGAGTATGCATCGGTCCACTGCAAGGCCACCTCTACGTGCACTTCCCCCTTGTCTCCAGTCTTTGATCCAATGATGTGTAGCACCTCCTCATGGATCGCCTCCTTGTTTTTATTCATGGCCTGCACGTATTCCCTGAGTCCACCTTCGTACCTGTGTTCAATTTCTACTGGGCTTTCACCGCGATTATCTCGAAGAATAATTTCGAGTCCTGCATTAAGGAAAGCAGTCCTCCGGAGTCTCGTGTTGATTTGCTCGAAATCGAATTCTACGACATCACTGAAAATTGAAAGATCCGGTTTGAAGTTTATTGCAGTCCCAGTTTTTTCTGACTTCCCAGTGGATTTTAGAGCGGCCCTCCTTTCACCCTTGTTATACTCTTGGAACCACTCTTTACCATCTCTGTATATGGTCATCGAGAGCCTCTCTGAAACTGCGTTTACAGCACTTACTCCGACTCCATGAAGTCCACCAGCGACCTTGTAAGCCTCGTTATCGAACTTCCCGCCTGCATGGAGTTTTGTCATTATCACCTCAGCGGCACTTACCCCTTCTTCCGGATGCTTGTCTACGGGGATTCCTCTCCCATGATCGACAACGGTGATGGACCCGTCTCCTTCTAGGTTGACCTCTACTGTTGAATTGTGGCCCGCTAGATGCTCATCTACAGCGTTATCGACTACTTCCCAAATACAATGATGCAGGGCTGAACCATCGTGGGGGTCTCCTAGGTACATCCCAGGCCTTTTCCTTACTGCTTCCAGTCCTTCTAGGACTTGGATGCTTTCTGCATCATATTCGTCTGCCATTTTATTACCTTCGTTGAGGGTTCCCTTAGGGAACCCTCAAATTCCAACGTCTATGTCATAATGTCGTGGTTATTCAACCTAATGGGGTTATTTCCACCAATACTCCGATTATTTCGAAAATACCCTCTCCCCGAGGGTCAACCATTTTTTCCTCTCGACATGGTTAAACAGGCAACTACGGTCGCATTTCCGAATGAAGCATCCTTTGGTGTGCATTACCCTGAGAGGGGAAACGGCTGAACAGATGTGTAGAGATGCTCAATCTGCAAAGGACCTAGGCGCTGATTTGGTTGAAGTCAGGATTGACAAGCTATGGCTAAGGGAGGAAAGAGTACCAATTGAGAATGAAAAGGACGGCAATTCTGTCGACGGTAATGAGTTCAGTGTCACTCAAAATTTTCTAGGTTTCGAAGAAGTGGACATCAAGACGGATTTGGAAGCAATTTCCGCTTCCACCGATATTCCTGTGATTTTCACCTGCCGCCCCACGGGCCATGGTGGATTTTTCCCGGGAGACGAGAGCCAGAGAGCTGGTGTTCTGAAGGAAGCAATCTCGCTAAACCCTCAGTGGATTGACTTGGAAGTGGACATTGATCCCGGAATACGAGAGGAAATAAAATCCACAATAGGTCAGCAGACCAAGATAATTGCATCTATTCACTCCACTGAGAAAACCCCAACTCCCTCTGAAATAGTGCAGGACGTAATTGACAATCAAGAACTTGGCGATGTGGTCAAGGCATGTTACATTACGAAAAACAGGACGGATGGGCTCCGAATTTTCGAGGCGGCTTGGGAGTTGAAAGACTCCGATTGCGACTCGACCGTCATGGGGCTAGGACCAGGTGGCGACTGGTCGCGAATCCATGCTCCCCTGTTGGGGCAATTCATGGTTTATTCTACGACCGAATCCGGGTGGCACCTTGCACAGCAAGGGAGGATAAACGCCTCAGACCTCAAGACTGCATGGGGCCTTCTAGAGTATGCATAGTCATCCTTCTTTCAGGAAGGGAACCTCTCGTAGCTCCTCGCTTTCCTTCCCCTCTGAAGCAGACGAATGGTATCTAGAGTGGAAAACTATTGGTATGATGATGCAAGATAAAGGGAGTGAGCCAATAAGTAGGTATGCGGTGTAATTGGGGAGGGTGAACCTCTCTTCTACGTCAATAAGCACCTCCACGCTCATGTTTCCAGATGCCCCTTCGTCGTTAGGCCTCCCGTTGTCCCACCCATCCAGAATCAGGTGGAACTCCTGGTAATTGCTGTCTCCGCCCAAGCCCGCGAATGACCATGAAGAACCAGACGTGTCAATTGCAACAGAGAACTCTTCGTATGTCACCGACTCGTATGCATGGGCGTCGCGAAATGGCAACCAGATTAGCATGTCCCTCCACTCTACAGGAACGCTATCGAAGTCACAAAGGCCCTCAATTATGTCATCATAGAAATCATTGGTCCGGCATTCGTAGTCGAACTTGTACTGTTCCAAGTTTGAGTCCGCTAACAGGTAGACATCACCCCTCTCGCTGAAGTCTACGCAGAATGTGTATCTATATCCAGGAACAAGTGACATTGAGATGATAGTGGCACTCGAATTACTTACTTCAATTCCCGGGAATCCGCTCCATGTTCCGTCTGACCACTCGGTACTTAGACCTCTGTTCAGTGCCATCAAACGACCATTGTCTGCTGATGATCTTTCCAGAGAAGCCTCTCCTCCATCCAGAGTCTCGATTTCAAAGAAATCCCCTGGCTTTTGCCCCTCAGGCCAATCACTGCTGGGGGGGATGTTGCACGAACTGGATGCAGAACTGGCAGTTTCAGACATCAAAGCTGCCGAGAAAATGGAGAGCAGGATAATCAGGGGTACTCCTGGCAGGGCAAATCTATTTCCAATTGGCCATTTCACTATCTCCGCCTCGTTCTAATTGGTCGTACGTAGCCCGACTCCCTATTCGTCCTCTCATCGGCAGTGAGATATGTTGGTTGCGGCGGAGGGGAGTGCTGATCCATTCCAGGCATCCCCCCTTCAGCCTGGACCTCATCGATTCCGTAGTTTTCCACCATTTCCCTCGCATCGAGTTCATCATCATCTCTTTCCCTCATCACCATCCAACCAAGGATTGCAACTAGTAGGACCAGTGCCATTAGTCCTGCACTCTCTTTTCCAGGAATCAGATCACTAATGGTCAGGTCAGACAGTGTCTTCGGCGGTGCCGTGTCCTGAATTGATAGAACAGTAACCACATAGTCCTTTGAAGAGCACACTCCAACTCCGTCGCAGACAGTTAGTGCGATCCTGACTTCCCCCGGACTCCCCCAGGTGTGATTTCCTCCAATCCAATCGTCCCTTGTGTCTCCGTCGCAACCCTCGATTGTCATGCAGTCAGAATCATAGAACACGTCCAGATCCCAATTGAATTCTAGTTTGCCAGTCAACAACCTATCCTTGTCATTAGCAGTGTCCCCATCTCCGTCGCTGTCGAAAAGCGCATCCTCGTCAAGCCAAGCAGACTCAATGACCCCATCGTCCAAATCACTAGCATTTTCCTGCAATTCAACTGAATCCCCCTCGATCACGTACTCGCTGTTTATCGGGTTATTCGTCATAATCCTAGGGGCCTGTGAAACAATCACCACCATCTCCGTAGTGTTGGACTCGCCCTCTGCGTATCCATCAATGACGGTTAGCCTGACCACATACTCGCCGGATCTCTCATAATTGTGCCACACAACTGGGCCACTGGCTGGAGGACTTGCGTCCCCGAAGTCCCAAATCCACGAAACAATTCCGTTCCACTCAGGACTGTTCATTTCTATTGATGACTTTCCTTGGAATCCTGGATCCCCATCATAACTCCCACTCCCATCGAATCTAATCATGTTGTCAGGTGCAACAAATGCCCCTCCCGATGAGGTATGGGGTATCTGCCATACAATTGGGTCATCACCATTTGGAATTTCGTTAATCATACTCCCCCCCAAACTCGGGCAACTGAAGGTAAGTACTGGGATGGGAAGGGGGTTATCAATTCTGAATAGGTATATCTTTGGAGCAGACGAAAGCCCCTTCTCGTCCATGACAACAAGACTAACGCTGTAAAGCCCGGGTTCCGAGAATGTCCTACTAACCGACGAGGTATTCTCAATCGTGCTGTCCATATCGGAAATCGTCCAAACATGCACAAGGGAAGATGAATCTCCATCGGGGTCGAATGACGAGCTGTTGAATATGTAGGCAGTCCCAACGTCACCATCAATTGGACGATCGAAAATAGCCACAGGCCGCTGGTTCAGGACTTCCACCTGCAAGAAAGCAACAGTGGAATTCCCATCATCGTCCGTAACTTCTAGTGTCACGTTCTTCAAACCGGGCTCCCTCCAGCCCACAATTGGATTTGCCACGAAAGATTTGGTTTCTGAAAAATCAGAAGCCAAGGAAAGTGACCCACCTCCCAGGTTGACCCCTTCATCGAAGCTCCATCTGTACTCGACAATGATTCCATCGTCGTCAGTGAAGACATCGGGCATACTTAGCGGAATCAGGGAATGCGTCTGCAGACTATCCTCCAGAATATCTCTTGGAACTCTGTTCATCACTCTGACCAGGATCGATTTCTCAGCAAATTGAGTTCCATCGCTCGCTCTTAGAATCATTGAATACACAGTCCCATTCGCGCTTCCGTCGGTCCAAGAGTGACCTACTTCGTAGAGTCCAACTCCTGAGTCAATCGAACCATCTCCGAAATCCCATTGGAATGACAAATGCTCTATTGGAACGTTGTCGGATGTACCAAATGAAGAGAACTGGATTCTCTGATTTGTATCGATAGTCAACCCATCATCTATTGAAATTCCTCCAATTGAGATATCCGGAATTGGATTTGACGAGTCGCTCACGGAAATGTTCCATGTCTGCGTCTCTGAGAAATACCCCCCAGAGTCAACTACCGTTAGGGAGATGGCATATTCTCCTTGTTCAACGTATGAGTAGATGGGATTTTTCAGACTAGAGGTGTTCCCATCGCCTAGGTCCCAGATATACGAAGAAGGCGTACCATTTTGATTGAAACTTCCATTTGATAGCCCAAACCCCCATGGATCAAAACCTCCTCCGAAAATATATGTTGGCAACCATGTTTCGGTAATATTTGTTGAAATCGATCCAGAACCGAACGGCCTCATGTTGAACACATATTTTGGAAGTGAGAGAGCCAAATCCTGCTCCTCTCCTGTTATATCGCTAATTCTGACTACAAAAGACACTTCGCCAGAAAATTGTGGCGTGAACCATATTGACCTTGTGGATGGCTCTCCGTTGCTCGCAGAGAGGCTGAATCCCTCCGTGTCAACAACGGTGTTGTTGGAGAAAGCCTCTATTCCGATCTCTAAGGTCTCAAAGTATGCACTCGATGAAACGCTGATTGACAACTCTAGACTATCATCTAGCCCGTCTTCGTCCCTGTCGAACTCATTTATTGCGTCTATTGATACCTCTGCTGGCTCGCTTAACAGGTCTGCGTTAACCGTGAATGATCCAGTCGGGTAAGAACCACCGGGCAGGACTCCGCAGTTCGCGAAGTCAATATCGCAATCGTCTACCACCGAGTTGAACCAAACTAGAAGCCACACTTCTGAGGTAGAATTCCCAAAACCGTGAATTAGTCCAGTTCCAATACCGGTGGAGCCATCCATCCTAAGCTCGCTCATCGTCCAAGTACCAGAAGACGCCTCTCTGACTAGCATAGCTCCTTCGAAACCGAACCTATCCGGTTGAATCATCAGATTTAGCGGATCCCCATTCCCTTGAGTGAATTTGAATGAGCTGAACCCCCAACCTTCCAAACTGTATCCTTGTGACTGCCAAACTTCGGTCCAGTCGCTATTTGACTCCCTTTGAGGGGCTCTGCAGAGGGCTCCAGAAACACAGTTTTCCTCTAGTTCTAGTTCAGAGAAACCAAATGCCCCCTGTGAGCTATCTAGGGTCATAGCAGCACTGAAGTTTGCGAATATCTCACTCATGGTATTGCCGATAGGAGTGGACCCGGAACCAGGGTTCCTAGCCAGGTTCTCTATCCCTGAACCTCCAATGGAAGAGTCAGAAACAAGGCTCCTGATTGAAGGGGCTCCCCCTAGCTTGTCTGCCAAGTACATCAGGAAGAGGAAGCCAGATCCCCTATCCGAAGATCTTTCATTCCACCACCTGAGGCCTGTGCTTGTGTTCTCTGCCCATGAATTTGCATTCGATTCAAGATCAGAATTGGAACCGAAGCAAACGAACTCTGCCATCTCAGCAGCGCCTTCCACAATCCACAGGTACTCGTAAGGATCCCATGCATTGTGAATCAGTAGTCCAAACTCGTGGGCAAGAATTGGGTTCCTACTCACAAGGTCGTCCACATCGACAAATAGGGCCTCTCTAGTCGAAGAAATACTGGGTTGGAAGTACCCGCCCGTCCCTCCAATACCATCAATTGAGTGGATCACAATCTCGATTTGGCAATTATTGTCAACATCAGGTGCGTCACCGAAGTGATTGGTATTTGTCGGGTAGATTATCGACTCCCAAGTCGACGTGATGTCGTTAAGGGTGGTAGACGAAACAACCTGCCCATCCTCAACGAATACCGCGGCATTTGCAGACACCCTCTCGACCGTTGCCGCAATTGTTCCATCTGTGGTAGTTATGTTATCCGAATCTCCAACGGACCAAGCGCTCTCACAGCTTCTTTGATGGCCACGGGAATGCTTGTTTCCCTTATCGAATGGAAGAACTAGACCAGGGTAACCTTCCTCGGCCCATTCAATCTTCAAGTAGGAAGAAGCTGAAAATAGCACAACTTCTCCTTCGTTTAGCAGGTAGGCCCTACCATCTTCTTCCGATTGGTAGGGGGGAATTTCTCCAGGCAAATCCTGGTCATTTTCCTCATTGCCCCCCTCTTCGGAAGTTACCAAAGGTGCGACAGTCGCAATAATCATTGTCATCGACATGATCAATACTCGGTGAGTTTGACTATTTCCGGCAGCCCCATTCATGACAAACACTCCGTTAGAGACTCATTGCAATCCGTCCGAATACGTATTTTAACATCGATGGAGCATCGTTCGTACATGGGAAGTCGACTTGGCACTGTGTTCTGTGCGGCGATACTGCTTATTTCGGTCTCGGCTGCACCAATGAATGCTTCCGAATCAGACGATTCCGCAGAAGAAAGAATGATTTCTGTAATAGAAACTGTCTCCCATGATAATGATGCCTTTACTCAAGGTTTGGAGATATTCAATGGCATTCTGTTCGAAAGCACCGGTCTGTACGGGCATTCCGGATTAAGGAAGGTCGATACAAACGATGGAAGTGTAATCAGCCAGGTTTCCATCGATGAGACGTACTTCGGTGAGGGAATTACAATTTTCAACGATTCAGTAATTATGCTGACCTGGAAAAATGGCACTGCATTGGTCTTCGATTCTGAGGATCTTTCAGTAGAAGGAGAATTTAGTTACCAAGGTGAGGGTTGGGGAATATGTTTCAATGGAGATTTCCTAGTAATGTCCAATGGGACCTCCTGGCTGACTTTTCGTGATCCCGCATCCTTTGAGGTCTCACATATGGTCCCAGTCACTTGGGATGGAAACCCAGTTACGAGGTTAAATGAACTTGAGTGCGTAGGGGACCTTATATTGGCCAATGTATGGCTCCAAGATGAAATTGTGGCCATCAACTCTACAACAGGAAAGGTCGAATTCTCTGCATCTGCAGGGTTTCTCTCGCAGAATCAGGGAACTACAGCAAACGAGGTACTAAACGGAATTGCATACGACAGTTCACGGCAAGGTTTCTGGATAACTGGCAAGAACTGGACGGAGATGTATTTGGTCACTTTCGATTCACAAACTGGCGATTTGTCTTTCGAATCTGGCAACAAGTCCAAGTCCATGGAAACAAGCTCTGAGTTGCTGGTAATCGTGCTTGTCCTGATTTTCTTCGTTACCATGGTAATGCAACGAAAAATGCCCAACTTCAAGGACCCCCCTATGGGTGATGATGATGGTGACGGATGAGGGGGACTCAACGGGAATCGACCTCGAATACTTCTTCGAGGACCTTTCAGGAGAGAAATCAACTAGGATTGCAGGAGCCATTTTGATTATCATTGGCAGCATCTTGGGGGTCCAGCTAGGAATAATGCTAATCTCTGCAGACCCCGGAGAAGTCCTTTCTGGCAATCTTGACTCCACGGCAAAGTACGCCGATGTTTCTGGCATCGTAAGCACTGCATTGGTTGACAACAACACCGGTGGAGACCCCGTGGAAGGGGTCAAGGTCAGACTCCTCGGCTCGGATGGAACCACTACGGGAAGGGAGACTTTCACAGATGCCAATGGCCGATTCACAATTCCAGAAGTCCTCAGAGAACCTTCTATTCTATCGGTCACCCATCCAGGTAACAATACCACTAAGATTTACTTAGTTCCCGGAGATAACGCCCAGATTGCCGTGACCCTAACTCCAGGAAACGGCGAGCAAACTATCGATCTCATGGGAGAGAGCCATTTGGGAGAATCAGTATCCCTAGCCACTGCAATAGCCACTATGACAATTCTTCTTGGCCTTGCAGGCTGCTATGGGGGGGTGGAGGCCTACAGAGGCAACAGCTACAGGAGATCCTGGTGGCTTGCCTTCCTCGGACTTTGGAGCCGAGGTATGATTTTCATCGGACCTCTATTGATATTAACGGGGATGGGTCTGGTGACCCTAACTAGGGAGCAGTTTTCTGGAGGCAAGAACTCTAATTCTTGATTTAACATGTATCTGTTCTCTGTAGAGGGTGGAGACGGAAGTGGCAAGGGGCTAGCCACGAAGATAGTCTCCGATGTTCTAGAAAGGGAGTTTTCGTTTACTTCCGTTGAAAAAACAGGCGAACCACGTAGGGATCATGCATTGGGCCGCTTAGCAATAGACTCAGTCAGAAAGAAGACGATGACTCCAGAACAAGAAGCCGGACTTTTTGCTGCAGATAGGTTAGACCACTCCCACGGTTGGATCCTCCCTCGTTTATTGGAGGGAAAGGCAGTAGTTAGCGAGAGGAACATCCACTCTTCATTAGTTTACCAAGGAATAGTGGGCGATATTGGAGTCGATAGAGTAGCCCATATGAATTCAGCTGCCCTGATTCCCGATTTGTGTATATGGATAGATTGCGACCCTGGTGTTGCAATGAAAAGAATCAGTAGTGAGACATTGAGGGGCGTTTCGAACAAGTCTGAGTATTTTGAGACAACTGACTTGCAGAAAAGAATTAGAGAGGGTTATGCAAACCTCCTTTCTGGAAATTTGGAGATGCCCACGCCTTTCGATATGGGTGCCATATTGGGCCCAATTTCCAATGAAGGCTCGCAGAATCAACTCAAACGCATCATTACTGAAGGAATCCGGTCATTCCTCCACAGCAAGCCCACTCCAATAAATGTGGATCAGGAACGCGTCGATCAATTCCAGATTCGTTCCATGGTCCGATTGTCTCGCGGCCAGAGCAAACTCTCCGGCCTTGGAATTGAACCGGCAAAAAGCAAGACTGACTGGCTAGATGGGAACTCGCCGTGGAAGGTACTCAAGATTGCCCAGCTCTCTCATGAGAAGGTCATTTCTTCGGCTTCGGAAGAAGAACGGCTGCTCATGCCTAAGAATATCCTCAACCATTCGATGTCATCAATTTGTGGCACTTTGTCTCTTGTTCACACAGCAGACATCTCAGAATTAAGGTCAGCAATGGGCCCCGTAAGGTGCGTCTCAGAAAGGCATACACAGAGGACTGTCAAATTCCTCAAAGACCACTCCGGATGGATTTCACAACATAAATCACTAATCGGAAGAGATGCACCGCGTTCACAATTGAAGGAGGAGAATTTTTCTTTCGGGAGGATCGTTCTAGCAATCTGGCCATTCAGAAGGGAGATAACGAAATGGCAGGCCGCCAATCCAGGGACACATCTGAGATTTTGCATGGGGCAGTTAGTCAAGTCTGGAAGATTTGAATCAGCAATTCACGATTCGATTGCACGACTTTCCATTCTTGGGAGCGGCAGAAGGGGGATAGATCCCCCTCAAAACCCCGATTCCCTGGTGGATTGGTGGAGCGGGAAGTAGCATTCCTTAATTTGTTACCAGCCTAGATTCGGCTGGAAGTAATACCTCGCTCGGGTCTTTGAATTTGTTCGGCCTTGCAGAGAACGCCGAGCAGAAAAACCATCCACCAACTATGCCTGCTGCCGCTCCAGTTAGAAGCCTAAGCGGGTTGTTCGATTCATATGAAGTAAGGAGTTGGCTGAATCCATCTAAGCCCATTGGAACCAGTCCCAAACCAATAATTCCAATGACTGCAATAAGACGCCTGTCATTGAGATACAGTGCTTTCGTATATTCGTCTGGAAGAACGGATAGGAAGGTGTCCCTAACCGTCCATCGATTGAAACCCCTAAAGTAGAAAAACAGGCATCCTATTGTAAATCCGAGGAAAATTCCTACATCCCTTGCGCATACTGGAAGCTGATTCTCATTTATCTCCCAAGATCTGTGGTGTTTCTGGTGACAGTTGATATCTCCAAAACCGTATGCAAAGGCAAAAGCCGGATTCAGCTCCATCCAAGAAAATGAGCCTCCATGCTGCGATTGATCGTGCCCGACTACAGAGTCCTCTCCATGCTCGCCGTTCCCCCAACTATCATGATAGGCATAGTCTATCGCGTTCGCCCTACCAGAAAGCTCAGGTACAGAGCCTGTTGGGAGAAAAGCCGGAGCCAAGAAGCACAACACCAGGTAGGTCGCAGCTATTCCTCCAAGAATCTTGGAAACCTTGGTCTCTCTGAACCGATCAGTCAGACCATTCTTCTGGATTATTGATTTGCCCATCGGTATCCCAATCTACCGCAGTTATCCTCCTCTCTTAATTGTTGAATAGTCTGGAACTCCTTCGCAACAGGCTTCTACTACTGTCCGACATATGGGGCATTCCATGTGCTGACGAACTGGCACTGCTCTACCACGAAATCCGCATAGGCAGGAAATATCACTGCAATGGTCCACATCCATGCGTCTGCAGAGAGTAGATGGCCCAAATCAATTTCCTATGTTTGCCGGTACAGGCCCTCAAGCTCTTCGGTTAGAATTTCTACCAACCAATTATGCAATGACTCACTCCCCATTTCGGAAAGAGTTGAGTTAAGGAAAGCCGCTATTAGTGCCCTTTTGGCATCAGAACTATCGTATCCTCTTGATTCAAGGTAGAATAACTGATTTTCATCAATCGGCCCATTTGCAGTCCCATGCCCACATCCAACAACCTGATTCTCCATTACTTCAAGCTCTGGAATAGAGTCAGCCTCGGCATTTGGCGAAAGCAATAGGTTGTGGAAAATCTGGGCAGCGTCGGCCCCCCGTGATCCTTCGGCAACCCTGAGCATCCCCGTCCCAATCGTTCTGCTATCTCCCCCGCATGCAGAATGCCACGATAATCTGCTAAATGTTTCCGGGGCCTCGTGATGTATCTCTATGTGGTGATCTAGGTGCATTTTTTCAGCCGACATCACAGACCCCAGAACCCTGAGGTTACCACCCTTCTCTCCCATCCGGAAGCGCAAGTCAGCCTTGGTTTTCTCCGAACCAGACGAAATCGTCCCCGCCCTTAGATGAGCGTCCCTTCCAACGCTAATCGAGTCTGAACGTAGCACTGTCCCTCTTTTGGCCTGGTTAATCACGATGTCACTCATGATTGAACCGTTCCCAATAACTCCAGAACGCATAAAACCGAACCATTCGCTTCTCCCTACAATCCTGGTTACAAGCTCAATGTTGGCCCTTCCTCCAACTTCTATTCCCAGATGGAGTACCGACGGATTTTCCCCAACATCAATCTCTAGAATCACAGGATTTTCTGATGAGAAGCCAGAATCTACTTCCAACGTGTACTCCGATTCAGACGAGGCAGCAATCAGAAAATTTCTGGTCAATACATCATTTTGGGGGAGTCCCGAAGGAAGTGTTGCGCCCTTTACCAGCCTCACTCCTTCTGGCGGACCCTCCGAACCGATGGACATCAGCTTCAATATTGGTCCCTCGAATCGGGGAATCTCATCTATCTTGCCTGTGGGATGCACTCTTCTCCAAGGGGTGTATCTCCAAAGATTGCTGGATCTATCTGGCTCCCCCAATGACAGGTACTCAGATGCAGCGTCCAAGCTCCCACCTATCCGATGCTTCCTTCCATTTCCAAGGCCATAAGTTGATTCAACTCCACAGCATATTCCATCGGTAACTCTCTAGTAAATGGCTCAAAAAATCCATTGACAATCATAGCCAGTGCCTCTTCTTCTGAATGCCCCCTGCTCATTAGGTAAAACAACTGCTCATCACTGACTTTGGATACACTTGCCTCATGCTCGCATCTTGCTGTCGGATTGGAAACTTCCATGGTCGGATATGTGTCCGATCTACTGGATTCGTCAAGAATCAGAGCATCACAAACTACGTTCAACTTGCAATTTTCTGCCTTTGGTGAGACAGTCACAAGCCCCCTATAGGAACCCCTCCCTCCATTCTTGCTGATACTTTTCGACAGTATCTTGCTAGTGGTGTTTGAAGCTAGATGGTGGATTTTTGCCCCTGCGTCCTGGTGCTGCCCCTCTCCAGAATATGCGACCGAGATGACCTCTGCATGACTCCCTTCGCCCTTTAGGATGACAGCAGGGTACTTCATCGTCAATTTGCTACCTATGTTGCCATCAACCCATTCAATAGTTGCATTCTCATGGGCAATGCCTCTCTTGGTAACCAGATTGTAAACATTGGAGCTCCAATTCTGAACGGTGGAGTACCTGATTTGGGCCCCAGGTAAAGCAATCAGCTCAACTACTGCCGAATGCAAAGAGTCCGTCGAGTATGTAGGAGCCGTGCACCCCTCAACGTAATGGATGCTGCTTCCTTCATCTGCGATGATTAGAGTTCTTTCGAACTGCCCCATGTTCTTCGCGTTAATCCTGAAGTAAGCCTGGACCGGCATTTCAACGCTAATCCCCTTTGGGACATAAATGAACGAACCTCCTGACCAAACCGCAGTGTTGAGCGCAGAGAATTTGTTGTCTGTCAGTGGCACAACAGAGCAAAACCATTTCTTTACGATTTCAGGATACTCCCTTAATCCGCTGTCCATGTCGAGGAAAATCACCCCCTGCTCTTCCAAGTCCTCCCTGATGCTATGGTAAACTGCCTCTGATTCGTACTGTGCTGTAACGCCAGAGAGCCACTTCTGCTCGGCTTCCGGGATGCCCAGCCTATCGAATGTGTTGCGAATGTCCTCTGGAACGTCATCCCAGTTCTTCTCTGTTGCATCTGATGAACGAAGGTAGTAGCAAATCCGATCAAAGTCAATCTCCTCCAGCATCGAAGTATTCCCCCACTTAGGCATAGGCCTCTCCTTGAAGTGATGGAATGCCTTTACTCTGATTTCAGTCATCCAGTCAGGCTCATTTTTTAGAGACGAAATCTCTCTGACTACTTCCTCGGATAGGCCGAAATCAAACCTTATTGTGGAATTCTCCGGATCGTGCCATCCAGCCTTGTAGTCTCCCACGGCTTCCCTTGCTTCCCGGTTTTCTGCCATTTACCTCACTCCTGTTGAAGCCATTCGTACCCTTGCTCTTCAAGTTTTGTTGCCAGCTCAGCTCCCCCCGATGCAACTATTCTACCATCCATCAGAACATGCACCTTGTCAGGATTGATGTGTTCCAGTATTCTAGAATAGTGAGTGATAACTAGGGCTCCAGAACCGGAACCTCTGATAGCGGCATTAATGCCCTCCGAAACCGTCCTAATTCCATCGATATCCAAACCACTGTCTGTTTCATCCAGAACGGCCAGTTTAGGTTTCAATAGCATCAATTGGAGGATCTCGAAACGCTTCTTTTCTCCACCACTGAATCCGTCGTTAACGTATCTGGCTAGGAAGCTTCTGGGAACATCTAGGGATTCCATTGCGCCGGTAAGAGAATCTCTGAAGATCGAGCCCTTCGCTGCCTCTTCGCCTCTGATGCTGGAGACGGACTTTCGAAGGAAGTTGCCAACCTGTAGACCTGGAACTGCTTGAGGATACTGGAAGGACAGGAAAACGCCCGCCCTCGCTCTTTCCCAAGCCTCCATTTCCAGAAGGTCTTCGCCATCCAATATCACCTTCCCTTTCTCTACCTCGAATTCTGGATGACCCATGATGACATTTGCAGTGGTAGTCTTCCCGCTACCATTCCTACCCATAATCGCGTGAATCTCCCCTGGTCCGATTTCTAGATCGATACCCTTCAGAATTTGATTGCCATCTATCCCCGCATATAGGGATTTAATCTCAAGCAAGGGATTGCTTTCCGCCATGTTATCAATTGTGGGGGAATTGTCCAACTTTTGAACCTCTCTTCCTTCCCCGTTCATCCTAAATCACACAAACACCTCGCCAATCCATGAATGGTGGGACCGGCTCGGATGGAAATCCTCCCGAAGACCTCGAGAAACTGTACAAGGCTCAGATTCAGGAATTGATGGAGAAGGAGTCAAACAGAATAGTTTCCGAAAACAACGATCCCTATGAAATTTCCAGATTGCAGTCCCTTTCAGTAGTTGATTTGTTCGAGCAGGGCGACAGTGATCTAGTCCCTGCATTGATGGCTAGGTTGGGTCCTGTTAGAGCAGCATTGGACGGACATGGTGGGGCATTAGTGGTTACCGATGGTGTTGTAGAGGAATCAAATGATGGGCGAAGGGTAATTTCTCTAATATTGGACCTTGATGGAGCATGTGTGTCTTGCGGAGCGGCACCGGGAACCTTGAAGGGAATCCAGGACGACCTTCTTGCGGATAATGAGATTTCGTCCATTCGATTTACATCATCTATGCTGGAATGGTTCGATGAAATTCAGAAGGAGTTTGTTCTTGAGCATGGTGGTGTGACATTCGTCTAACCAATCAAGTCAACCAATCTATGGATTGCTCTGGGGGAAAATCCGAGAACGGCTTCATCCCCCCCTTCAACCAAGGTTAGGAAGTCACTTGCCTCTCCGGCTATATCATAACCCCCTGCCTTGCCCATCCAGGATCCACTGTTGACGAGTGCCGCTACTCCTTCCTCTCCTATGTCATCGAATTCCACTATGGAGAAATCAGTCCAGATTTCTATTTCTCGGGCGTCGATTTTCCTTTTCGAATCTGCATCTTCGCTCTTCGGAACGAAATCGGGAGGATATGCTATTGCAGTGGATGACCAAACTCTGTGCCTCCTACCAGAAAGACGAATTAGCATAGCAGCAGCCTCTAGATGGCCAGTAGGCTTCCCCAAGGGATGCCTCGATTCATCGGGATCCTCCACCAAGGTGTCCGCCACAACCATTAATCCTCCTCTGGGAATCATTTCCCCCCATTCCAATAATGCATGTTCTACCTTGTGAAGACAAGCCGCTTCTACCTGGTTGCTTACTTCCGAGCCGTATTTTGGCTTGGGCTCCGGCTCCATGATGGAGCAGAACTCTAGGCTTACACCCATTCCCTCGATTCTAGAAGAAAGCCATTCTCTTCGCCTAGTCGACTCTGAGGCGAGAATTATAGAATCCATTCGACTCCTCAGAGGTCTACTCTTTCTCCGCAAACCGGGCATTTAGTAGCTGAGACTCCCTCTCCAGCGGCGAATCTTCCTCCACAATTTGTGCAAATTGTCGATTTCCCACCGCCGAACTCGCCCTCAGGTGAAACATTGGGGAATGCCAATGGGGCAGGACTAGCTACTTCTCCTTCTACGATTTCAGCATCAGAAATGGTCATGCTGCCAGACTCGGCCCTTTTTTCTCTACGTCCCCTTCTAGCCGAGGCACCTGTTTCTTCATCGGAATCAGGCCCTACCAACTCAACCAAATTGGCATCTACTGAAATATCGGAATCATCGACCAAGTCAACTATGTCATCTTCCATTCGCACTTGGGTCTCATCATCGATGCCCCTCCTCTTGCCAATCCACCTAATGCCCTGGGCCGAAAGCGATGCTAGCGTCACTAGGCCAAGAATCAGAACTGCGAAGGCCACACCTATGACGAGAATCTCAAAACTTTCCTGGTCAAGTCCCAATGAGGACCTAACCCTGTCAACCAGGTCGACATCCCTGATATCACTGTCATCGTCGATTAGTGACCTGATTTGCCAGCCGCCCGAAGTAGAGACAACTAGCATGCTTTCCCCCAGTTCGGGTGATCTATCTGCCATCCCGAATTGCCCGGAAACAATAACGTTGGAAAGCCCGATCCAATTGCCCTCATAGCTGACTTTCCCAAATTCCACTTGAGGCCCATATGGCCCTACTCTGTCGAAAATCACCTGCAAGCCATTAGCGGTCTCGATTATCTCTGACCCTGTCATCCCTCTGGCGGGAATCCGGGACTCCATCCCCTCTTCAGCTTTGAATCTTGAATCGGCCACTATTGAGACCAATTCAGAATCTTGGGGGTCTCCCTCTCTCCAGATTGCGATAATTCGATCCTCCTTGTCCTCAACAACAACGGCTAACTCTGGAAATGAAGCCTCATCCCCGACCGCCTTCTTGTAATTCCATGCCGGTGCAGAAATCTCCCCATGGGCATACCATAGCCCAAGCCTCTCAACTCCTGTTGTGTCGTTCCTACTTGTCTGGTAAAGGAGATGACCCTGTTCGTGTCCGAACTCTATTGCAAGTGGTTCTGATAATGAGGGAGGGACATCTATGTCTGAAATTATGCTAGGATTATGAGTCCAATCAGAAGAAGAGACCGGGGCATCAGCGTAAATGGTGAAGATGTTTGTAACATCGTCCATGGTGCCTCCTGTGAAAATATCCCTATGGTAACCTGCTACGATGATCTCCGTATCCTTGACATCAATATCGACCCCCCAGTATTTACCATCCGAAAGAGGCATTCCGCTTAGGAGGTCTTGAATCGGGGTCATTCCGCATGTCGGGTCAATCGTAGAGTAGCTCACTGTCTGCATTAGGAAGCCGTTAGAGTCCAAATACCTCCTAGTCCAAACTAGATGTGCATAGCCATCTTCGGTACTATGAACCGCAAGGTCTCCCGACCAACGATCCTCCATGATGTTGGTGCATTGAATTAGTGACTTTGAAGGGGTGAGCCGGTAGAGGAACAGGGTACCCTCTTTCTCGCTAATCAATATGTCACCCTCTTCTTTGTCAATGCTGATTATCTCGATCGGCACTTCCCCGATGTTGATTTCAGCCGCCCTCGGACCGGTCAAGGTCGAGCTGTCTACTAGGATTGTCTTGGTCAGGTCATTGTTCGACCAGTCAAGGTCGCTCCCATCTTCCACAATCGCGTTTACCCTGATCTCCCTAGGGCCAGTTCCGTTGGGCGTGTAGTAGAAAGAAATCGTTGAGTGGGAACCTCCCATGACAAATGGGGTGCTAGAGTTGCCAATCTGCTCCCATCCTCTATGTGTCTTCTCTTCAAGAACCCCAATCACTTCCATAGAATCTGTGGAACCTAGATTGTCTACCCTTGCCTCTATGACCACTTGCTCTCCCGGCCGAGGAACTGCTGGGCTGGTTGATATCGAGCCAGACCTAATTGCCAGGTCGACTCCAGGTGGCCTAGGAAGAACTTCGAATGTCCCGGAAAGTTGGTTGTTCGAATCGTCCAATTCATAAATCGAGTTCAACGGATCGATTGAAATGGCAATCTGCGCATCTCCTTCTGTACTTGGGTTCCAGTAAAGTACAATCTCTACGAATTCTCCAGTGTCTATGTTTGGAATGACGTACTCGTCTCTTCTGGAACCGCTTTCCTCCAAGATAACTCCCACATCGGTTGCCGCCTTGTCACCAGTGTTGCGCATAGTTGCCCTGACTTCCAGGAAAGTGTTCACATACGCCTCTTTCATCGGTATCCCAAACTCCTGTACTGATATCGAACTACTTACGAACTGCAAATCTGGGGCTGGGGGGACATTGTCTACCACAACGAATCTACGGATCTCATCCGTAACAACTCCCGTGGCGCTGACGAGTCTTACGGACAGCCTATATTCGTCGTCTTTGACACTAGTCGTGTCCCAGTTGAAACTCCAATCCGTCCACCCATAGTCCCCCTCAATGCACCTAGTGCTACCCTGCTCTTCCCTGAACATGTGCACGCAGTATGGGTGATCGTCTACTTCTCCCAAACCGGATCCGTGCGCCAGTCCATATTCGTCCCAGGTGCCATCGTTGTAGAATGCCCCATCTACCCAATCCTCACTATCCAATCTCCATTGAATTGTTGCATTGAAAACCGATTGGAACTGACCCCTAACCTGCACAGATCCAGATACTTCATCAAGACCACTTGGGGTCTCGAGGGTGATGTTTACCCTCCCAACCGGGAAGGAGAACTCCGTGGTATTGCTCCATCTTCCGATATCGTTTCTTGCAGCAACCTCCCCATATATCATTACTTCACTGTACTCCTCTGGAAATGTTGGGATGGTGAAGGGAGTGGTCCAATTGGTTATCCCAATTGGATTGCTCCAATCCACTAACATAGAAGTTGTAGTCGGCTTGTTGTACTCTTCCCTGTAGTCCATTTTGACCCGAACTAGGACTTCTTCGATCGTACCATTATCCTCTCCATCTTCATCAATGTGCCCTCGAAGGTTGTATGACTCGCCCTCAATCAGCCACGAGTGCTTTGCTGGGCTCTCTATCTCGACCCAGTGCCCTTGTTGGGGGTCTCCCGGTCCTAGGCTCTGGTTTGTATCTCCCGTACCAAACATTTCGCTAGCCACTAATCCTCCATCGATTATTCCGAATCCGTATTTCTCATTCCATGAGTATCCTTGGTATGTGTCATCAGTAGACCAACCGTCTCGAAACTCTGAACCGGCCATAAGGAAATCTCTGATTGCCTCACTTCTGCTACCATCTTCAGAATCCATGAAGTCCATTTTCCTAATCTCCCCGATTTCCATCATGATTGCTATCAGTCCCGCTACAGCAGGGGTGGACATGCTTGAACCCGACTTCTGGACATAGTCATCCTTGGCCCTATTTACATCTGAACCTGGTATAATCCCCGAAGACTCAGCGTGCTTAGCAGAATTGATGTTTGATCCAGGAGCTACGACCCACGGTTTCATTTCGTCATATGAGTCGGAATCTCCGTCATCCTGCCTCGGGCCATAGTTCGAGCTCGATGAAATCTGGTCATCATCCCTATCTATCGTATTTTTGTCGTCAAGCCAACCAACTGTAATTGCAGTGTCAGCAGAACCAACTGAGTTTACGTTGTTGGCACCGTCGTTCCCAATTGCTGCGACGCAAACCAACCCGCTTTCCGAGGCCTGGTTGACCAGATTCGCCTCAGCCGAGGTCCCGTCTTCGTTGTTGTCAGATGCTCCGGTACTCGCCCGGCCGAAGGACATCGAGACAATCTGGATTCCCCTGCTTGACTCGTTGTTCCCCCAGTCGGTATCTCTGTTGTTTATCACCCACTGAAGTCCAGCTAGTATCGACTGTGAATTCCCACCGCCATAGTCCTCCATAACCTTGACATCAACGAGGTAGGAGCCAGGGGCGTACCCTTGTACAATCCTAGAAGAGTCACCCGTTCCCAGCGCGATTCCGGCAACATGCGTCCCATGCCCATCTCCGTCGTCAGGGTCTTCCTCCGAGCATCCCGATTGGCCGACTCCCGTCGAATCGCATCCTGCAACCCACTTTGGATCCTCTATGTCGTCCGGGTCGTTAGAGTTGTCATTGTTGTCATCTGAAAAATCGTCTAGGGAGAAGTGCTCGTTATCCACTCCCGTGTCCAGAATTGCAATCACAATTCCAGAACCATGGTACCCGAGACCTCTGATGGCATCACCGTACACGTCGGATTGACGGACCTTGGAACCCTTTGCTGCCTTGTCCAAGTATGGGACGATTACGTTTTGCTCTTCTACCAGGACGACCCCATCTAATCCCCAGATTTCCAAAAGTGAGCTAACTGGAACGTGATCCAGAACAATTGCATCTAAGTGGTCCATCGGCATGAACCAAGACCCATCC
The DNA here is from genome assembly GCA_030748775.1 of Candidatus Thalassarchaeaceae archaeon. GTDB lineage: Archaea > Thermoplasmatota > Poseidoniia > Poseidoniales > Thalassarchaeaceae > UBA36. Next base: position 143,052 of record JASMLH010000001.1, read on the forward strand.
TGCACCCACCCATGGGCCTCAATGACTCCTCTGATGGATTCGATATCAGTTGCCCCAGGGTGCCATGCATAGTGTACAATGATGGCAACTGTCTGTCTTCCATCATCCCCCAATATGGAAGTCTTGGAAACCGATTCCCTCTCCTCCAAGATAATTTGTTGTAGCCTATCATCAAGTCCGTTTGAGTCAGTATCGGACCAGAATCCGTACCACCATCCATATTCCATCATGGGGGGAGAGGAGTCTAGAGGGGTGAAATTCGGTGAACGACTCTTTTCTTCACATAGGCTGACTTCACAGAAGAAGGAAGGACCTGCCTCGTTGCTGGATGACCCATTCAACTCCTCGTTGGCTTCAGTCGAGAGATTTCCGGAGGCCATTCCAGCCGAAATATCGAGCACCAGCAACATCAAGGCAGCAATAATTGGTGTAATTGAACCAACCCTTTTTGACATGGCTCTCGTAGAGAGCCAAAGTAATGGCCTGTATAACTCCAACCTATACGGGACTCAATCCTATGTCGTTATGGCCACTCGAAATGGGAAGCGGACACCCCACACCTTAGTGTGCAAACGTCTCGCTCAACCACCGCTACAATCTCTCCATCACATTTTGGACAGACCGTGTTTTCTGACAACTCTTCCAGCCACGCTTGCCTAGTCTCCAGTTCATCACCTTCTTGACGGAGCTTAGCAAGAACTCTAGCTGCTTGACCTTCTAGTGTCCTGCCTGATAGACTCCATGGGTCTTCCCCGAGTACCCCCATACTCTCAATAGCCCTCCTTCTTGTTCCAGGCTGAGAAAAACCACCTGATACCGTTCCACTTTCGTATAATTCGCTGGGCGCTCCTTTGGCAATAGGCCGAGCTGCCACGTAGGCCAGCAGGAATCCACCAACATGGGCCATATGTGCCACATTGCTTTCTCCCGCTGTTCCCGTCTGGATGGAGTAGATTTGGAATATTTCGAGCCCCAGCCTGAAGAACGCAATGAGCCATACAGGCCAGGCACGAATCAGGAACAATAGTGGGAACTCTATCTTGTCCTCCGGCCAACATGCCATGTACGCACCCAGTATTCCAAATGCCGCTCCGCTTGCACCTATCGCAGGAACAGATGACTGCGGATGAGTTGCAATCCATGCAATATTTCCCCCTAGTAGTCCAATAATGTATACTGCAATCCACCTCTTTGGCCCCATCCTCTGCTCAAGCGGGACTCCGGCTAGCGCAATCACCAGAACGTTGCCCAAGACGTGGATGAAATCAGCATGCAACCATGCCGCCGTAATAATTCTGTGATAATGGCCAAGCCCCTCTCCAATGGGGATATTTTGATCTGTAAATATGGTCGGAATCAAGCTGAAAAGATGAATTGGGTGGAAGCTAATGTTGAATGTCTCCAGGGCAAACTGCAGGAACATCACCAGCAATAGAGAAAGTACCGTTGCCAGTGCGATGCTTGTCTGATTGCGTATTGCAGATATGTATGGCCAAATTGCAACGGCAATTATCACTACTACCCACAGAAAGTCCGTCGACTCAAGAAGCCCCCATGCCCAGTCACTATCCGATGGCGTCGACGCCATAATGGGCCCTGCTACCTTGTCCCCAAGAGTGCTTCGTTGGACGGAACCACTCATACGAAGTCACTGCACCGCCCCAACATGGGACTGCACCCCCTTGCCGAGGCTAGGGAAGTTGTCGCCCACAGGGGCCCAACTAGGGTCCTCTCATCCACATCATTCTCCCTTGAAGAGGGACAACTAGTTGCTCTGGTCGGGGAAAACGGATCTGGGAAGACAACAGTGATAGAAACTTTAGCAGGAATAATTCCTCTCAGGGAAGGTGGTGTTTATTGGAGGGGAAAAGAAGGGAAAATTGTCACGGTAAGGGACTCAGAAGGACGTAGGAATGCTCCCCCGCCGATGGGACTGACTCTTCAGAAGGATGGGATATGTGGCGATGAGACCGTTAGAGAGCGCATGTCTTCTTCTCTGGAAGTAGCAGGTCTGAAGGTAGAAAACGAGGAAATCAACAATTTATTGGAAATCTGGGGGCTATCTCACAGATCTGAAGATCGAGTGCTTCAACTTTCAGGAGGCCTAAGAAGGCGGCTTTCGCTATTATGTGGAATCGCACCTGCCGCACTTCGTGATGAACCAACTGCTGTACTACTTGACGAACCATCAGAAGGCCTTGACAGATCAGCAAAAGAGACATTGGTGGGTTGGCTAAGGGCACTTTCCTCCAGAAATCACGGAGTTGTTTTTGCAACCCATGACGCTGATTTGATCAAATGCGCAGATAGGGTCTTATCCATCAAAGATGGGCACCTTTCCGAGGAAACGGGAGAGTCTTCAGGTGATCCCTGTGAGTTACCAGAAGCATGTGTCTCGGAGGAACCAAGCCCAGTATTCTCAGCTGTAAGATGGGCTCTGAGGATGGAGTATAGGAACCCCATCGATACCGTTGGCAAGGCTACTCCAGCAGTTGTCTGCCTATTGCTGGCATATGCCCTAGTAGGGGAATTGGATATCGATTCCCATGGTAGTGAACTTCTAGCAGCATTGGTACTCGCTCCGGCATTCATTACGGCAATATCCTCTCCTGCAATACTGAGCCGTCTTTCTGAATCAGACAGCGGTAGGTGGTGGGACGCAGTGGTGGGTCCAATGGCCCGTCCAGCCTACTCAATCGGAGGGGCTTCGATAATTTTGCCAATCCCCCTCGTTTACCTCTCTTGGCTCGTCCTAGCTGGCTCAGTCGATTCTGAAACATCATCAGAGGTGCTTTGGTGGCTTTGGCTACCTGCCCTGTCAATGCTGGACTTGGCCGTGGCAGCAACTTCGCTACATCTTCTTGTTTCTGACCTATCCAGGTCAAGCGCCGTACCCGTCCCTCTTCTTCTGGTTGTTCTAGTTTGGCCATTCCTTGAGCTCACCGATGCATTGGCGACAATAATCGATGAGGGGATGGAATTCAGCCTAACTCTGCAGGATCCGATTATTACTTGTCTCATTGCTAGCCTAATCTCCGCTCTAGTTTGGCTTGGAGCAGTACTGATTCCAGACTATTGAGGAAGAGCATTCTTGACTAGCAAATCAGTCGCAGACTCGTGATTGATTCGAGGTCGGTTGCCATCCCCCTCACTGGCTTAGGCTTGCTCGGGGCTGTTACTACTGCAATTCTTGGATTTGTTTGGGCTCCATTGGTTAACCCTGATGTGTGGCATGCTCCAGAGGCATATCGAATTCTCTACTGGCACGTTCCCTTTGCATGGACCTCCTTCCTCGCGTTCTGCCTATTGTTCGTCGGCTCGGTGTCGTGGTTCCTCAGACGTTCCGAGAGGGGTTGGGGGATGCTTGTAATCGGTTCAGAGCTCGGGCTCCTTTTTGGGACTGGAGTGGTAATTTCTGGGCCTATTTGGGCTTCGGCAGAGTGGGGCGTTCCATGGGACTGGGGGGACGCCCGGCTGAATACGTATGCCCTGCTAACAGCTGTTGCACTATTTCTTGTAATGTCCATAAGAAGCCAACCGGATGGGCAGGAAACCAGGGACAGCCTTTCCACAATAGGCATATTGGGGTGCGTTGTATTGGTTCCAATCACCGTATTTGCAACCACTCTCTGGCAAAACAGGCATCCCGGAGTCGTAGTTATCGAGACAGAGGAGACCGGCCTGGATCCAGATATCAAGTTAGTTTTGATGCTGGGAACTGCCTCTTTCCTGGTCCTTTTTGCGGGACTAGTGGCACTGAACGATGCGATCAGGGCGGCTTCCGAGGAAAATGAGGAATTGCTGAATTCCTTCGATAAGGAGGCTCTTTGATGACGGGGACTTTCGAGGCATTACTTACCTATGCCATTCTCTCAGTATTGCTAGGATTCTATGTGGCAGGCCGAATCAAGCTTCTTTCGCAGTTAACCTCGGAAACCTCCGCAAGTGGTTTTCATGACAGCGAAGAGTAGCCTCCAAACCTCTCGGAAGCCTTCTAACGGGGCGTCTGAGCGCAGCATCCGGGAAATCCATGGCTGGAGGGGCTTTTTGCATAATTTGTGGGGCCGAACCTCCACTTTCTAGTGACAGGATGTGCGAACCCTGCCTCAGGGAGAGGACCGTTCTATCCATGATACCTGAAAGGATTCAACAGAACAGATGTGCAAAGTGCTCCTCTTTCGAAGTAAAGGGACGGTGGTCGAATATGTCCGACGCCGACATCTCCGATATGAGAATCAGAGAAAATCTAGTTCTCGAAGAGAGGGCATCCAAGGCTAGCATCTCATTCTCATCCCAGACAATCGACGACAGGACAATCAGACTAGAAGTGGATGTTAGTGGACTTATCGAGGGTTACGAATTTGCCGACTCACATTCAATCCTGCTTCAGACGAGCAATGCCGTTTGCCCCTCATGCACAAGGAAGGCCGGAGACTACTTTGAAGCAACGGTTCAGTTGCGTTCTGCTGGAAGGAAGCTCGACTCGCAGGAATTGGCAGACCTCAGGTCGACTTTGGATGAAATGATAGAGTCCATGGAATCGAACCCGATGTTTTTCGTCACGAAGGAGGGCCCTGTTCCAGGGGGGTGGGACTTGCAATTGGGTTCGAAGAGCCTCGCCAGGAGCTGGGGACGAAATCTCGTCAAGTCTTTCGGTGGTTCCGTGAAGGAGAGCTCGACTGTAGTAGGCATGAACGATGGCGTTGAGGTGACAAGGCTGACTCTCAGCTATAGGAAGCCAGCATATGCCATCGGGGACGTAGTTAAACACAAGAAGTCGCTATGGCTAGTGTCCAGTTGGCAGAAAGACGGCCCGATACTAAGACGGATAGACAGATTCGAGAGAAGCGGAGCTACTTGGAGAGACATGGAGTCATCCAGCGTAGTTTGTTCAAAGTCTGAACAGCATGTGATACAGGTTCTCAACAGAGACAGCTCTGCTGCAGAGTTCATGGATCCATCCGACTACAAGGTCACAACAGTGGCACTTCCCTACGATGATGACGGAGAAGCTGGGGAATTGCGCATCGCCTTCATAGACGGTGGATGGCTGGCCCTGCCTGTCTCTGACAGGGGTGGTGGAAAATGACTGAACCAGACTTCAAAGATCTCCTATCCCGATTTGACCCCCGCGACATGGCCGGGTTCACTAGTAAGTTCGTAGACGATCTTCGTTCCTCAATGTCTGCTACGATTGACATCGATGAAGATTCGGACTGGAGTGGCGTAATATGCCTGGGAATGGGCGGATCAGGTGCAGGAGGATTGTTCCTTAGGGCTCTCTCAGATGATTCAGGAGGACTCCCCTTCGTAGTTTGGAGGGACTATGGTCTGCCTTCTTGGTGGGGCCCGGACTGGCTTGTTATTGCAACTTCATACTCTGGGAATACCGAAGAGACCCTCGACGGAGTCAGAGAGGCAATCTCCAATGGCGGAACGGTCGTGGGAATTTGTTCAGGAGGAAAAATGGAGGACTTCCTTCTGGAAAGCGAAGGCTCGGTCTGCCTAAATGTCCCGCCGGGTCAGATGCCGCGCTCTGCATTCGGCCACATTATGGGAACTCAACTATCGGCTTGTTGGTCGTTGGGGTTGCTTCCCGAACCGAGCCCCGAGGAAATCACAAGAATGCTCAGTAGACTTTCGGAGGCTTCCGAGGATGCAGATATCTCAGATAACTCGGGAATGGCAGCGACTCTCTCTCGATCCTTAGTCGGAAAGGAGGTTGGGATAGTTTCTCCAACCTGCCTCGGTCCAGCTGCCTACCGATTTTCCTGCCAACTCAATGAGAATTCTGCAATTCATGCTACTTCTTCTGATGTACCTGAAATGAACCACAATGAGATAGTAGCTTGGTCAAGCAATAGTTCGGAAAAACGAGCACTATTGTTGCTTTCAAGTAGAGACATACACCCTAGGACAACTGCTAGAATTGATTGGATCCTAGATGAAGTCGAGGCATCGCCGACATGGATCATCGAGTGCGATGGCGAAAGTTTGTTGGAAAGACTACTCTACGCAGCTCATGTTACTGATTGGATTTCCATAGGGCTAGCTGTCCTTACCGAAGTAGACCCCTCAGAAATGCATGCAATTGAGTCACTTAAGGCCCACCTTGCGTCTGTTCAATAGAGAGGGCCAAGCACTAGTCTAGGATCCGGATAGTCCCTGAGTGCCTGCCCCCTGTCCTTTGGAGCAACCACTCCAGGAAGGTCATGAGTCTCCGGCTCAATCAGGGAAAGCTGGAAGTGCAGGTGTGGCTCCCATCCTCCGTTCTCATGAAAGTCACCAAGCCAGGCAATCACTTCCCCAGCAGATATCTTCTGACCTACATGCTTTCCTTCCAGAGACGCTGAATCAAGATGTCCGTAGAGTGCCCAAAAGAACTCTCCTCCGATATCGTGCCTTGTGATGACGACGTTCCCATAATCGCCCTGTTCAGGATTATATCCAAAGTGCGAAATTTCGCCCTCCATGGGCGACATGCACGGCGTCCCTACGGGTGCACCAATGTCGATTCCGACATGCAAGAATCGCTCACCTTGAAAAATCTCGGTATTGTACAAACCCGGCCGCAGCTCGTCGTATTTTCCAACGCTGTAAACAGTTTCTGGCGTACTCCAATTACCATCCGATAGGTCAAGAACAGAATATTTCTCAGGCATCCTGATGACTTCTTCGAATCGTTGCGCGCTCCAGTCCACCATGGTCTTCCGATGTACCATCTAGCAATGACTCCTCCTCCTCGGCTCTTTCAGCAAGGCTCCTGATTCCGCTCTTCTCACGAAGATCCTTTTTCGTCCTGGCTCCGAGCTCCTCTAGTTTCTCAGTCTGCTTGATAATACTCCCCGATCCTTCAATCAAGCGATTTTCGGCCAAGTCATATGCCTCCTTAGCTTGGCGAAGCTCGAAACCAACACTAGTGAAAGACTCGAGGAAAAGCACAATTTTGTCGTGAAGTTTTCCTGCCCGATCCATCAACTCAATCTGGTTTTTTGACTGATTCTCCTTTTGCCACAAATCTTTGACCAGAAGCAATACGATATCCAGCGCGCCACTTGGCGTGATCTTGACTTTGTCGTACGAGCTAACTTCCGAATAGAGGTCCGGATTGTACCTTATCGCATCGTAGAATGCGCTGTCAATTGGGGGGATCATGAGGACGAACTCAGGAGCATTGACTCCCTCTAAATGGTGATAGTTCTTCGAAGCGAGTTTTTTGTAATGAGAGCGAATCGATTCGCAGTGCCTTTTCATCGCCGCATTTCTCTCTTCTTCGTCTTTAGCTTCGATAAACTCGGTATACGCCTTTAGTGAGACTTTCGAATCTAGAACAACTTGCCTGTCATTTGGAAGATTAACTATGAAATCAGCTAACTTCCTTGATCCATCTGCAGCTGTTTCCGAATGCTGCTTTACGTAGTCTCGACCTTCTACAAATCCCATTCTTTGGAGAGAGTTCTCTAGAACTACTTCTCCCCATGCACCTTGGACTTGCGAGTCTCCTTTCAGTGCACGTGTGAGGTTGTTCGCATCATCTGAGATCTTTATTCCTGCCTCTACCATTGAGTCCAATCTCTCTCTAAGTGCAACGTTCATGTCGTTGTTGCCCTTTTCCAAATCAAGCAGCGCCTTCTGGTATTCCCCAATGCTGTCCGATAGTTTTTCAGTAGCCGTTTTGAAAGAAGCCTCCTTTTCCTTGTCGGCCAACTCGATTACCGTGGAGAAGGCTTCCCCCGCAGCCAATTTATACGCATCGAGCATTTGTTCTCGAGTTCCCTCGAAAGCCTCTTCCTTTGCTTCAATAAGGGCCCTGAGACGATACAACTCTTGTTCAGATGCAGTAGATTCAGAGGACAAATTGCCCCTGGAAAGTAACCAACCTATAGTTGTACCAAATATCAGTCCGAGGACAATATATGCAAGCCCGAGTGCCTCCACATCCAAGCATTATAATCGGGAGTATTTCAACTATCATGAAGAATAGCAACTTTAGATTAATCCAATCGCCCCCCCAGGATAACATGCGGCTCCGAACCCTGGCCATTGAGCTATCAAAACTCGAGGGAATTTCCAAGCAGAAGATAGAGTTTGAGCAATACCAAACTGGCGGGGATTTGGCAGCTCGTTGGCTCAGCGATATCCTGGCTTTCGATGATATTTCTGATGATTGCAGGGTAGCCGATTTAGGTTCCGGAAATGGGATTTTAGGGATAGGGACGGTCCTTCTGGGGGCGAAATCAGCATTTCTCGTTGAAATTGATGAAGAATCATGCTCAGTTTGCAGGAGAAACATTGAGTCTCTGGGTTTGCAAGAACAGGTGGAGGTCATTCATCTAGAAATTGGAATGGATGATTTGGAGCTCGGAGATATCGATCTCATCATTTCTAATCCTCCTTGGGGCAGGCAAACAAAGGCCGCTGACAGGCCATTTTTAGAAGCAATTATTTCCATCGGAGCGAAAGCCCATTTGATGCACAGTGCAGAAGCAACCCATGTTGAGAAATTCTTCATGAAGTCAGACTGGAGCACAGAAAAATATGGCATTGGGGACTTTGCTTTGCCTGCGGCATACCAGCATCACATCAGGAAAAGAGGGAGAACAAGTGCTGTTTTCTGGCGAATGACCCCTCCCATTCGGGACATGCCGATTTAGGCCGGACCGTTCATAGGGGGTATTCCGGTGGGCGGGCCGATGGCAGCATCGATAGGTGACCACGTTACTCCCGGAACTCCAATAGAATTTGACCCCGAGTCAGGTTTTGGCGAGGGAATTCACGTTTCAGAAAGGGGTGCCATGGCAGTCCTCTCTGGACAAATTGTGAGTGACTCGGGGATTATTTCGGTCGAATCCTCGGTACCGCCAATCAATTCGCCAAAAATGGGCGATATATTGATCGGCGAGGTGAACAGACTCAATGAGAAGACCGCTGAGATCCGCGTTCTCCATATTGAGTCAAATGAAGGAGGCCATAGGGCTGTCCCAGCACTGAAGCTGTTCGCTGACATCTACGTTTCTGAGATAGTGGATCGATTCATCCCATCAGCGGGTGATGCCATGAGGAAGCGTGACATTGTCAGGGCTAAAGTGATCAATGTTGAGCCGATGTTGAAGGCCTCTACCAAGGGAGACTCCAATCTAGGGGTCCTTCATGCAGCCTGTCCACCTTGCGGGGCAGATCTAGTTGTGAGCGAAAAGACCCCCGACTTCAACGTAGAATGCCCCCGATGCGACTACAGGGGTTTCAGAGGCCTTTCAAACGGCTTCGGGCACGGATTCGAGATCCCAGAAGGATCTGACATCCAGAGCCTAAATCGCCCTGGCCAGAGGTGGTCAGAAGAAGCGGAGTCAATGCTTGGTCACGACGGAGCCCGTCCGTATCTCTCCCCTGTAGCAGATCACAGGAGAGGCTGGAATCACGAGATCCCTGCATCAGCCAGGAGATCGCCATCCGCAAGGGGCGGTGGAAGGCAGAAGAGGGAGATGTTCCCTACCGAATGCACACTCTGTGGCGATTCGACCAAGGTTCCCTTCAAACCCACTCCTGGGAAGCCAATTCGTTGCAGGGGATGCATGGAGAAAGTAGAGTCGGGTAAAGCCGACAAGGATGACCTCGCCAAGGAAAGGAAGACCATCAAGATGGCTAGAGAGAAGGCCCAAGGTGAAATTGGTGCCAAACTCTTCGTAGGCGGAATATCCTATGACGCATCCGAGGACGACCTCAGGGAGGCGTTTTCAACTCATGGAAAACTGAAGGAAGTCCACCTAGCTATGGACAAAGAAAAGAACCGACCAAAGGGATTCGCATTCGTGACATTTTCCAGCAAGGAAGAAGCAAAGAAGGCAATTAAGGCGTTGAATAACACCGAATTCAAGGGAAGGCGGATCTCTGTGGAGGAGTCAAACCCCAAGGGCCGTAATCGAAGCAAGGGCCGTAGAAGAAGATAAGCAATCTGAAATCAACGACCACCTACGATGTGACGGTTGACATGCCAGGATGGCTAGTACTCGATGGTTACGAGGACGAGCCTGCAGCATTCGGGGTGCCGAATTACGTGGGCTTCCACATCCGTTACATTTGCGGTGTTTTCGAAAACCGAGGGATCCCATATGAGTACCTGACAATAGACCAGATGAGGATCAATAAGAGGGAGGGCAAATCATCAATTCACTCAGAATTGGATGGAGTGGTCATCCTAGCTGGAGCAGTGGTTCCAGGTAAGTACGTCAGGGGAACTCCGATTAGCAGCAGGGAACTCGATAGCCTTCTCGTAGATATTCCTCAGCGAATCCCGGTTCTTTGTGGGGGTTGGGCAATTAGGCAGTGGAGATATTCTGGATGGGCCCCTCTTAGGGAATCCCTTTTCTGCACAGTCCAGGATGTCGATGCGACTCTGAATCACTATTTGGAGACTGGAGCCTGGGAAAATAGGAAGAGGGACTCCCAACAATGGGGCAGATGGGCATTGTTGGGCGCCCAATCGAAAGCAGTCACCAATCACCCAGATCTAATTTCTGGAGACGGTTCGTCTGGACCACTAACCTACGAAGTAGAGCTTTACCAGGGATGCGTGCGTTTCAAGCGTGGATGCAAGTTCTGCATCGAGCCAAAAAAGGGAGTCCCACTATGGAGGGAAAGGGAGGATGTCATCAACGAGATCACAACTGCTCTTGATTCGGGAGTAAGGAATGTCAGGATTGGAGGGGCGACTGACATCTATACCTACAAGGCAGAAGGAGTAGAAGAACTGGAATACCCAATTCCCAACCCCGAACCCATCTCAGAGATACTCTACCAACTCAGGGAGGACGAACGTGTCGAAGTACTGCATGTTGACAATGCCAATCCCTCGATTATCGCTGAAAACATGGAACCATCCAAGGAGATTACCAAGACTCTTGTCGATACACTGACGGATGGTGCAGTCCTTTCATTTGGCCTCGAATCAGCTGATACCAGGGTCCATGAAGAGAACTGGCTGAATTGCAACACTGATCAACTATTGAAAGCAGTTCGGATGGTGAATGAATTCGGCCGTGAGAGAGGCGAAAGAGGACTCCCAAGACTACTTCCGGGCCTGAACTTCATCGCCGGACTAAATGGTGAGACAGAAGCTACGTATTCTGAAAACATTAGGCTTTTGAGAAAATTGAGGAGTGAGGGCCTTTGGCTAAGGAGGATAAACATAAGGCAAGTAGAGGGACGTGGATTCCAGGAAGTCCCCACTAGAATCTTTAGGGAATTCAAGAAGAAGGTGAGGGAAGAGATAGACTCCCCCCTCCTAGAAGAGATGCTTCCCGTCGGGACAGTCCTGAAGGACGTCAGGTGGGAATCTCACAAGGATCGAATACGAAGGCCCGAGCAAGTGTCCGATCCATCATTCAGAGATCCTCTCATTCACGGTAGTTCGGGAATCACATTCGGAAGGCAGATCGGCGCTTATCCGATTCTTGTTGGAGCCCGATACCGAATTCCTTTGGAGACACGCTCTGACATAATGGTGACGGGCCATGGTAGCAGGAGTGTCTCTGGGGTCGAATTGGGTCTTGACGTAAATAGTGCATCACAACAGCAACTGGAGGCAATTCCCGGTATTGGCAAGAAGTCAGCCTGGGCCATAGTCAGCACTAGGGCTAAGCTTGTTGGGTCAGGGCCACAAGGAAAATTCTCAACTGTAGATGAAGCATTCGAAGAGTCAGGCCTAGATGTGCCCTTGTTGGCAACGACTGTCCTTGAGGCGAATTAGGAGTGACCAACTCTTCTCAAACATAGAAGTCAGTCGATACCTCTGCCTCTTCATCGCCAAGAATATTCTCAATCGTTCCTGTAGGATCAATCTCTTTCATCAGTCTCGCTGCGGTCCTTTCTGTGGTATCTAGGTCCAGATCAAGAGGAATATCGAATGCCTGCTCAATCCATTTTGCCATTCGGTCGGCCGCCATAACGTCACAACTGGCCCCCACCGTCTCGGCAATGATTCCTGCAGCATTTACTCCCTTCACCGAGGAGAGAGAAAGCACCATCCCTGCTATTCCAATCATTCCACTATGGGGCTGATCCCTAGAGACAATGATGTCACTTGCCTCTAGCTTCGACCGGAATCTCGCATCCGCGCAGATTACGTGTATGGACCTCTCTTCTGGTCCCGATGCTAACCCGGCTAGAACCAGTAACCTGGGGGAGGATGATTTCGATGCCAGCTCAAGTATCGATTCCGAAACTTCAAACTGGCCCGCAGCAGTCATGGGCTGCATTAGGCCAGTAATTGCAACCAGTGTTTCCCCGTTTGGCATTAGAATCGACTTCAAATCCAACCTCGGAGGGCGAATCAGGCCTTCTTCGTCCAGATTTGCATGGGGTGGGAAGTCAGGATGGATGATCCAACCCAAAGTCCTCGATGGGTGCTTCTTGACCAATCCGTCTATCACAATCTTGCCAACGTTCCCTATTCCAGGGACTGCCTCCAGAATGGTGCAGCCCTCTGGCATTGACTCTCCTTCGAGCCAGTGAATTGTGGCACGACTCATTCTTCGTCACTCTTCCTGGGGCTTGGGAGGGAATCGACCCACTCCTGACTGCCCGCATCGACTCTTTTCCTCCTCCTTGCACCTTGTGGGTCTTCAGGAGAGAATTTCAGGGGCGCAACGGCTTCCATTGCACCTCCACACTGTTCACATTTTTCCCCTAGTCCGAAATTACTGCACTCCTTGCACCTTTGCAACCTCGTCCTTGCCATAGTGTTCGACCAGTACCCCCTCTAATGGGTAAATGAACTATCTTCCTTTCACGGACATTCTCACAAGCGTTCTATTGCAATCGAACCTTCGACCGAAGCAATGCTTTCTTCTGCTGCATTCTGCGCCGCTTCCCAAACTGCCTCGGCAGAGGGGTAATCCGGGGCTTTGACATCCACCCTATAGTGGGGAGCACCATCGTAATGGCATGTGAGGGAAACGTCCTCGTTTCCTTCTGCACAGGCTTCTGCCGAAAGAAGAGCCTCTCGGATTGCGTTTACTCCCTCGGGTCCCCAGACTTTGATGTCAAAGACTCCCCTGATTTCAACGAACGGAGGGACTATGTTCTCAATTGCCAACTCGGTTATTACATCCATCCAAGAACCCTGGAATCCTGCATCTGAGAGCGCCGAATCGCTAATCGCACACTCTTCCAAGGCACCGTAGAGGGAGCCAAAAGACGCCTTCATCTCATCTGATATTGCCTCTGTCTTGGACTCTTTCCACCCGATCCTTTCAGCTGCAACCCTCATTATCTGGGCCGCTCTCTGCTCGTTCTTCCAGGATTGTAGTGCACCCCTCCTCCTCTCTTCCGAAACCGATTTTATGGACAGCGTTATGCTCTCCCTCTCTAGGTTTACTCCGATTACCTTGGCAACTACCCGCTGCCCTTCTCTGATATGCGTTCTAATATTCCTGACCCATCCAGTGGCAATTTCGCCAATGAAAACGAAACCCTCTTTCTCGGGAAACGTGTCAAGTGAGAGGTATGCTCCGTTCTCCTTCACATTCTTTACGGAGCAGACGACCAACTCGCCTTCATCAGGCCAGTCGTTCGCTTCCTCACTCAAGATGCCGCCTCTCTAATTCAGAACCTCGACCACTGTGCATCCTGTTAGGTCAGCCATTCCACCCGACGGCTCTGCCAGCGTCGAACCACAGATAGAGCAAGAAATTGATGTTGAGGCCCTGTCAAATATTGTACATTCGTTCCCGCAGTCACGACAACTAACCTTCAGGAATCTACCAGCCACAATCTCTTCTCCTTCAATTGTCTACTAGTTCGAACTTCCTTGCCCTCTTTCCCTTCGGGGAGTGGGCCTTCCCTGTTTCGGTGCATCTGTAGACAAGATTCACCCTCTTTGTTGGTTTCTCCCCTGAAGGCTTTGGCCGGGGGAAACCTCGATACCCTGAGGTCACCCTACGAAATCTCCTCTGGCCCCACTTAAGCTCACTGGCCCTTCTCTTCTTGACTCGTTCTACAGTGTGCTCAGTGTGCTTTCCAGCAGATGGACTGTATCTCATTACCTTCCGGGGCATCTTGACCATGCTGTCACCTCGCAACTCGTGCGCGGCGAGCCACCAATGGCCCGTATATGAACTAGTCGAGCGCCGCAAAATGAGCCATTATTGGCTCTGGGACAAAAAACAACATGAATCCACCCTCCAGCCCGGAGTCATGGCCGGTGCCTTGCAGCTGGAAGTACTAGGCTCACCTTTGGTCTTCTGGCTTTCTTTGCTAATGATATTTGCAGGGTTCAGCATGCATCGAATGGGGCCATCATTCAGCCGGGGCAGATTTGGATTGCCCATTGCATGCATAGGGGTTGTCCTTCTGTTCTCTCCTTCTCCCGATTCAGCTCATCCGGAGGCCGCAGTGATCGACTCATTGGCCTCTTCGATAAATTGGATAGTCTTTGCAATATCTGGAACTTATCTGATCGTGGGAGCATCTCCGACCTATGGTGTTTCTAAACCAACCTCAATCGGGGTTGGTTGGATTTTAGTCATTTCATCATGGTATTTTGCAACTCCTCTTCTATTGTCATTGGAAATTGATTTGGCATTGGAAGGAATTGCGGGGATTATCGGCTTTGTGACTGGATTATTGGCATTCACTCTTGGAATTTGGATTGCCGAGAGAAGGTCATCAATAGCTGGGGAATCCAAGCCCCTTTCCGAAGATGAAGTGCAGTTGGTCAAATCAATTCTTGTTAGGCGAATCGGGAGTGAGATGGATGACAATTGAGTTCCTTTCCATCTTGACAGCGTTTTCTGGAGGGATTATGATCTCATCATTGCTATTCATTACTCACATTTTTTCTTCGATAAACCCCTATCATAAACCGTTGTTTCCATTGACTTCTTGCATTTCCATGCTAATTCTCGGCGTACTAATTGTTTCATCGACTTCGGAAGAGTCTGTAATGGATTCAGCAAGGGCAGCAACATCCGATGCAGCATTAGGAATAATCGCCTTACTACCACTTTTCCTAACTGTCCTCACTTACTTCTTGATCGGGCAGAATTTCCCTAAGGGGAAGATTCGGACATGAGCCTAAATGATTCCTTTATGCCCTGCCCTTAGCATTTTTCGTTGGATAACCCTCATAACAAGTTGGCCGGTGGCCGCGTCGTTCTAGGGTGATAGTGTATGTCAAAGGGCACACCAAGTATGGGCAAGAGGCAGAAGTCTACGCACATACGATGCAGGCGTTGTGGCCGGCATTCATACCACAAGCAAAAGGGCCAATGTGCAAGCTGCGGATACGGCAGCACTTCCCGAATCAGGAAGTTCAGGTGGAATAAGAGAAGCAGAACCATGTGGCAGAAGAAGTGACTCTTGTCAGAAAACCACTAAAGTCCCAGTTGCATACCTAGAATTGGTATCCGATGTGCGGCATCATCGGAATTGTCGGTTTTCCGGGAACACAAGTCGCCAGTACAATGTATGATGCACTATTGGTCTTGCAACATAGGGGGCAGGACGCAGCGGGCATAGTGACTAGTGACTCCCAGAATATTTGTCATCGAAGGGCGAATGGCCTTGTCAGGGATGTTTTCAGGGAAAGGCACATGGAAAAGCTCCATGGATCGATGGGCATTGGCCATGTTCGATATCCAACTGCTGGCTCTAGTTCTTCGGATGAGGCCCAGCCCTTCTACACAAATACCCCATTTGGGGTGAGTCTAGCACACAATGGAAACTTGAACAATACTTCAGATATTATATCGGGATTGTTGGAATATGACCACAGACGGATTAACACCAGTTCTGACTCAGAGGCCCTTCTCAATCTGTTTGCAGCTGAGATTCAACGTTCTGTAAATGGCCGGCCAGGCGGAATGGATGCTCTTTCTGAGGACGATATCTTTCGAGCGATTGAGAGGACCCATCTAAGGGCGGAGGGAAGTTACAGTGTTGTTTCACTCATCACTGGCTGGGGACTTGTCGCCTTCCGTGATCCGAATGGAATCAGGCCTCTGTTTCTTGGGAAGAATGAGTTGGAAGGCTTCACAGAAAGACTAGTTTCCTCAGAGAGCGTTGCCTGCAAGGCTCTGGGATTCAAGCCAGATAGGGACGTCCTGCCTGGAGAGGCGATAGTAATCAGGATGGACGGCTCATTCCATTCAAAGATGTGCCATGCAAGCCCCTCCCATTCTCCTTGTGTTTTCGAACATGTTTACTTCGCTAGGCCCGACTCGGTAATTGACGGAATCTCGGTACACATGGCACGACTTAGGATGGGTAGGGCACTAGCCGAAGGAATCCGGTCGAAGCTACCGGACCATAGTATCGATGCAGTCATCCCTGTTCCCGATAGTGGTAGAATTGCCGCATTGGGATTGTCTAGTGAACTGGGTGTCCCATATAGGGAGGGTTTTGTCAAGAACCGATACATAGGTCGGACTTTCATAATGCCAGGACAGAGGATGAGAAAGGACTCAGTACGAAAGAAACTGAATACCATTGATGAGGAATTCAGAGGAAAGACCATTCTGATTGTCGATGACAGCATTGTCAGAGGGAACACATCCAGGAGAATTGTACAAATGGCAAGAGAGGCGGGAGCATCCCGTGTTCTTTTTGCATCATCATCACCTCCGATTATTCATCCTAACGTGTATGGAATTGACATGCCAGCAAGGTCGGAGTACGTAGCTTATGGGAAATCAACAGAAGAGATTTGCAAAGCAATTGGTGCCGACTGGCTAATCTATCAGGCATTAGATGACCTTGTGGAGGCTTGCCTTGGTGCAGGACAGACGAGTATTGCAAATTTTGACTGCTCTTGCTTTGACGGAATTTATGTCACAGGCGGTATATCGGAAGATTATCTTAGTAACATTGAGAAGGTTCGAGCAGACTCCGCCAAGGAGCAGGCTTCAGTTTGAAAACAAATTGCCAAGCTCAGATTTTAGAACCGGCAAGGCTTCTTCCCACGTAGCCACAATTCCATAGTCAGCGACCCCGAATATAGGGGCATCAGGGTCTTTGTTTATTGCGACGATGTACTTGCTAGTCCTCATTCCTGCGAGGTGCTGAATTGCACCGCTGATGCCCACGGCAATATACAAGCTCGGTGCTACAGTCTTTCCGGTTTGTCCCACTTGCATGCTATGGGGTATCTCTTCCCATGTGTCTACTGCCGCTCTGCTTGCCCCCACTGCAGCCCCAACAATCTCAGATATCTCGTACAGATGTTCAAAGTTGGCAGGATCACCCATCCCCCTGCCTCCTGAAATTATTATGTTCGCCTCCGAAACATCGAGCCTCTCGCTCGCCTTAGCAAGAGCTTCTCGGACAGAGATTCTGATATTCCCACTCTGGCTAACTGTGCTGATTCCTGCATCTCCCTCAGAACCAGGGTCGTCGAATGAATTCGCCCTAAGGGAAATTGCACATGGCGGGGATACTGTAGCCCGCTCAATGGCCTTCCCCGAGTATATCGGCCGTGTAATTGAAATCCCTTCAGAAACTTCAGTTACATCCTGAACTACGGGGATGCCCTTCATTGCCCCAATCGAAGCCACCAACTCTCTTCCGGAGGGAGAGGCAGAGGCTAGGATCAGTTCACCACTTGCGAGTGGCTCCAATGCCTCTGCCCAAGCTCCAACGTCATAGGTGCCAAAGCAGTCACCTTCCACAGAAACAACCTTTGAAACTCCGGTAATTGATGACGCTTCTGAAGCACCAACTCCACCAGGGCAGAGGACAGTGGAAGAACCTCCAATGGATGAAGCCGCACCGACCAGTTGTGCAGTTACTGGATTGAGTGTTCCATCTGAAATGTCTGCAATTATTGTCACTTCCATGTTATTACCTCAGATTACATTAGCCTCATCACGGAGCTTCCCAACTACAGCGGGTACGGAGCTAGAACCCTCGAATTTCTGTCCCGGTGGTTTTTCCGGTGGTGGAGAATGTGAATCAATTGATACCGAAGGGGAACCGAGATTGACTCCAAGGTCATCGGGTGTCAGAACTAGGACTTCCTTCTTTTTTGCCATCATTATCCCCCTTACGTTGGGTCTCCTGAGTTCG
Source organism: Candidatus Thalassarchaeaceae archaeon (assembly GCA_030748775.1). Classification (GTDB taxonomy): domain Archaea; phylum Thermoplasmatota; class Poseidoniia; order Poseidoniales; family Thalassarchaeaceae; genus UBA36. Next base: position 161,112 of record JASMLH010000001.1, read on the forward strand.
GTAGACCCCTTGTCGAATGTGATTACGCATGGAGACTGAACGCTGACCCTCTCGAATCCAGATGGGACAGACCTCGTAGCTACCAACTCTTCTCCCTCTGAGGACACCTCTGAAACTATACCTAAGCATGCTGCTCCAAGAATCCTCGCTACTCCTGGTCCTGTGGAGCCACTATTGGTGTCAGCAGCTTGCTTTCCACATAGAACCCAATCTGCCTCAGAGCGAGAAACAGCAGCAGAAAGTAGAGCCTGAACCTGTGTACTGTCTAGCTCTTCTTCTACAATTACGTGGATCAAATCGTCCGCTCCAACGGCTGCAGCCTCAGTTAGGCACTTAGCAGACCGGGCAGGGCCACAAGTTATTGCAACAAGATTTCCAGTACCGGAGTCCTTCAGTTGCAAGGCAGCCTCTAGCGCGTACTCGTCATAAGGGCTAATCGCCCACTTGCTCACTGAAGCTTCGTCAACTCTACCATTGGAAACGGAAATCTTGGAGGTTGTATCTGGTACCTGTTTTATCAGTACCGCAATCGTCATGACACCTCGAAATGAAAACCCTCTATCAAGATTCGCAGAGGTGGCCGAGAAGACCTAAGCCTCTCTGGTGAATGCCTGTATCCCGGTTATGTGCCTTCCAAGTATTAGGTTGTGGATATCATGTGTCCCTTCGTACGTCTTTACAGACTCGAGGTTAGCCATGTGCCTCATTACTGGGTACTCATCAAGGATTCCATTTGCGCCATGTATGTCTCTTGCCATTCTGGCAATCTCCAGAGCAATGTCCACGTTGTTCATCTTGGCCAGAGAAATCTGCTCGGGTATCCACGACCCGTCATCTTTCTTCTTCCCTAGATGATATGCTAGCAATTGACCCTTAGTTATCTCCCTTAGCATCCAAGAGAGCTTGTTTTGGACCAGTTGGAAAGAGGCAATTGGATGCCCGAACTGTATTCTACTTAGTGCGTATTCCTTAGCCGAACTGAAGCAAGACTGTGCTGCTCCTATTGCACCCCATGAGATTCCGTATCTGGCATTATTTAGGCAGCTGAAAGGGCCCCTTAGACCCTTGACATTTGGAAGGATCCTATCCTTGGGAATCTCACAGTCTTGGAAGACTAGTTCGCTGGTTACACTTGCCTTTAGGGAATGCTTTCCAGTCATCTCAGGGGCACTGAAGCCAGGGTCTCCCCTCTCGACGATGAATCCTCTTATCTCCCCGTCCAATTTGGCCCAGACAACTGCCAAATCTGCTATGGTGCCATTGGTAATCCACATCTTAGCACCATTTAGCAGGAAGTGGCTACCTTTGTCCTCCGCTTTGGTTATCATATCCCCGGGATTTGATCCATAGTCGGGCTCAGTAAGGCCGAAACATCCAACCCACTCTCCCGAGGCCATTTTTGGGAGGTAATGCTTCTTCTGCTCTTCACTTCCGAAGTCCCATATTGGGTACATGGCCAAGGACCCCTGAACGCTAGCGAATGAACGAACACCACTGTCTCCCCTCTCTAACTCCTGACAAATTACGCCATATGCTACGTAAGAAAGGCCGGGACACCCATAACCCTGCAGAGGAGCCCCCAGAATTCCCATTTCGCCGATGTCCTTTCTCCACTCGTCTGGGAAAACCCCGTCCCTGCAGGCTTCCTCGATATTGGGTATTATCTTGTCATCTACCCATTCCCTGACCATGTCACGAATCATTCTTTCTTCGTCACTCAGAAGTGAATCAATGTCATAGAAGTCCAATGCCTCGTACGCCATTCTCTCAGACATTCGCGAGACCCTGCCCTATCTAAGCATGTCCTTACTTTCTACGGCCTTTCCGACGTCCTTCTCTCTTGGCCCTTCGCCTTTCGTCTTCGCTACCGATTGCTAGGGCCATCCATCGACTCAATGTTTGCGAGGAACTAGTGATTAGGCTCAGTACAAGCAATATCGCACCTCCAAGGACAATGATTCCAATCCAAATCGTTAGCACCCCTCCTCCAGCCTCCTCGCTCTCAGGAGAAAAGTCGATGATTTTCCCAGTGCTCGTTACAAACCCAGCCTGTATTTATTCCCGTACTCCAAGAAGAAACGACTCTGTCGTTTGAGACAATTGGGTCGAACATCACAACGTCCTCATTCTCCAACCATGGGTAAGATGCCCTCTCTTCTAGATCGTGCTCAACTAATTCAAATGGGGCCATAGAAATGAGTGATCTACTTTCAGATTGGATCTCAATGCCATTGAATTGCCCATCTATTCCATGGAGTTTTACAATGTCGTTTTCATATACTTTGGAGTTTCCAGGATTATCGGCATTAATGCTAACGATTCCGATTGTCCTATCTGTTGATACAGCCACGCACTCGTTGGAAATTCCCGTAGGGCAAACCGCATCAATCCAAGGGTAACCAACACCCCCAATCCAGTGAATTTCATGCTCCCCGTCAATCACTCCGATTCCATCTACACTGGAGCTAATTACGCAAACATTTGTTCCAGGAAGGCACGAAATTGCGTTTACGTCACTACTACCCCTACCTTCTAGGGGAACGACCTCCGAACCTCCCCCATCTATCCCCCTGACTCTCCAAATCCATCCGTCCTCCCCTCCAACGTATGCCCATGAACCATCTCCTTTCCACGAAACTGCATTTAGATTGGTTTGCCCGAGGAACATGTCGTCCACAGCCACCTCCACCATGTTTTGTTCCCTCATATACCTCAGTACTGTCCCGCTATCCCCCACTATCAATGCTGTCTGGCCATTTGGATGGAAACTTGAGTCAACTAAATCGCTACTGTAGTTCCATTCTATTTTAGAGAATTCTCCAGGCGACGATGAATTTACTGCGAATATCGCAGACTCCTTCCCGTGGATAATAACCAATTCCCCATCTGGCGAGATGGACGCTCCTTCAATTCCCAAATCCACTTCCCCCAGGGAATGCGTCCGACCCAATTCAACAGCTGATTGGGCGTGAGCAGATTGCACCACCAATAGGGCCAGAGTCATGGCAATTGCAGTCGCGACCCTACCCGACACGTTCTTCCGAGACGCCCAAACCGTTTAGCAATTCTACTGATTTGGTTGGCTAGTGCCAACGGGCAGTATTGAAGTGGAACCAACCATTCGGAGGTACAATGGAGAGATTTGACGTACGAAGGGGACTGGTAAAGGAAGTTGAAGGAAATGGTGGCTTAGCTAAACTAGCAGAGGAGTTCTTTGACACAGTCGAAGAAACATCCGAAGCCTCTTTCGAGGCAAGTCACGGAATCATGACTTCGATTGAGGCAAGCTATCAGAGTGGAGCGCTGATCATCGATGTAACCAATGTCCCTCCAAACTTTGATGACCCAGAAGCTATGAAATCAGCAATGGACGCCAGGAAAAGATGGACATCATTCCTTGACAAGGCCACGGGATATAACTCAAAGCAACGGGGCGACAAAGCGAAAGAGTGGGCCAAGAAAGCAGCAAAGGCGAAGTCAGCAATATCAGCTTCAAAACATTTCATGGAGATGTCCGATGGCATTTCGGAAGAACAAAGAAGCAAGGCAAACTCAATGATAGAAGAGATTGAGTCGTTGTTGGAGTCCAATGAGAACACAAAGGCCGCCGGTCGTGCTGAGAAACTGAACAAACTATTCGGTTAGTGATGAAAATGGGTGAAGACGCTATATCTGGACTTGACAAAGAGTCTAGGAGTAGTTTCGAAAGAATGTTCTCTGGTTGCCAGGAAGTAATTGGGCCCGAGCACGTCGCCTCGATCCTATCAGGTGGGAAGAGCCACTCTGGTGATCAGCAAATCGTGGCATATATTGGACTCGAGCCCAGTGGAAAGGCCCACTTGGGATACATGATTCTCGCTGATACAATACGAAATATGCTTGACGAAGGCATCAACGTAATCATCCTGCTAGCAGACTGGCATGCATGGGTTAACGATAAGTTCGGTCGGGACATGGAGAAGATATCCCTAGCTGGAGAGTACCTTGCTGAGGTCTTCAGAGCTATGCTCGGAAATCCACCAGAAGGCGAGGGGGCAGGACAGCTCCGATTCTTGCGCGCCTCGGAGGTAATGGACTCCGGCAAGTACTGGGAAAGAGTTCTAAGATGCTCAAAGAACATGAGCCTCTCAAGAGTTCGTAGAACATTTAGCATCATGGGAAGGGACGAGGACTCCTCTGATCACGACCTTGCTGCATTCTACTATCCAGCCCTTCAAGCAGCTGATATCTTTGAGCTTGAGGTGGACATTGCATTCGGTGGCATGGACCAGCGAAAGGCGCACATGTATATGCGGGAGGTGGCAGATAAGTACGATTGGACCAAGGCGACCTGCATCCACACCCCCATGATGTCTGCCTTGAAGGGACCAGGGGGAAGAATGGACTCATTTGATCACAAAATGTCCAAGTCAGACCCTGCAAACGCTATTCTTCTCGATGATAGCCCAGATATCGTAAAGGCCAAGTTGCGCAAGGCTTTCCTCGAGGTTGGTAACTCAAACTCTCCAGTCTTTGAGATTGCCAAGCATATCGTCCTTCCCAAGAGAGGCACAATAACCGTCACTCCAGACCCCAAATATGGGGATCCTTCTGATTGGGGTGACTTGGAAGGCTTCATCGAAGCAGTTTCGGACGGTTCTATCCACCCATTAGATGCAAAGAATGCAATCTCAAACTGCCTGTCAGAGGTCATTGAGCCGGTTTTCCAGCAATTATCCAGAGAAACAGACCTTCTAGAGGCGATGAATCACCTTACTGGCAACAGCTAGACGAGTAAATAATCGAGAATTGTGAATTATTGCTTGCACAGGACTCATAATCTAGGCCAATTCCCGAAAGTCGAGGAATTGGTAATGCCAGAGGTAGGCATCGACGATATTGCCCTGCACTTCCCGAGGCTATTTTTCGCAATGCAGGACTTTGCCGAATTCCGCGGTGCGGACTACGGGAAACTCAACAAAGGCCTAGGTCTCGAAGCAATGGCAATTCCCGATGTTCACGAGGACACTGCAACAATGGGGGCCAATGCAGTCTCTAGACTAATCGATAGAAACTCCCTGGAACCTTCTTCTATAGGACGGATATACTTGGGAACTGAGTCAGCACTTGACGGTGCCAAGCCAACTGCGACATACATAATGGACATGTTGGAACAGCGGTACTCAGCAAAATTTGGCAATGATTGCTTCAGGAACTGTGATGTTGTGGATATGACGTTCGCCTGTATCGGGGCAGTCGATGCAATGCACAACACTCTGGATTGGGTTGCCCGGGGCGGGGAAAGCCGCAAACGGGTCGGAATAGTGGTTTTCGCAGACAACGCAAAGTACGATCTCGGATCTTCTGGCGAGTATACCCAAGGAGCGGGCGGCGGTGCGATTCTAATTAGGCACAATCCCCGACTATTGGCGATTCCAGATGTTTGGGGGGTTTCCACAATGCCAGTTCACGATTTCTTCAAACCCCGCAGAGAGGTGGAAACCAGAACAGTCGTGGAAAATGTCCTGGAACTCGCAGAGGAGTCTGGAGCTAGCATTACAGCGAATCTAGCTGAGAGAATTCTGAAGTTTCTTCCTAGATCTAGCAAGAAGAATGACGTCCTCTTCGAAAATGAAAAACTGATGATCCACAAGGATACACCTGTCTTTGATGGCCAGTTCTCAAACCGATGCTATTCTGAGTCTGTCAAGCAGGCCTTCATTGATTTCCGCTCCAAGGCCATAGAGGAGGGGAGATACGATCCCAAGGAAGACGAGATTCTCACCAACCAATGGAGCCGGATCATCGTTCACCTGCCTTATGCATTCCAGGGAAAGCGTATGTTCCCCGACGTTTTCCGTCACGATAGGAGGCATCTACCAATTTGGGAGAAAATCACAGCAGAAATCGGGCCAGAGCCTATTCCGGAGGACTTCCCGGATACCCCAGCAGGAATCGAAGAATTCGAAAAGGAAAACGACGCATACAGGAGGCTGATTTCTAAGACTCAGGATTTCCGGGTTTTTGTCGATGAGAGGATAGAAAAGACCCAGAGAGCCTCTAGCCTGATTGGCAACCAGTACACAGGTTCGATTTTCCTCGCATTGATGTCTGCTATGGAATCTGACTACCTGGACAACACGGAAATGGAATCGAAGAGAATAGGCCTCTGTGGATATGGTTCTGGTGCCAAGGCCAAGGTTTTCGAAGGTATTGTCCAACCCCAGTGGAGGGAAATCGCCTCCCGATTCCACCTCTTTGAGAGATTATCAACTCGCCATGCTATCAATAAGACGGTGTACGAGGCGCTCCACAAGGGGAAGAGGAAGAGGTCAGTCGTCAAACCGAAGTCCGAGTTCGCACTTGTAGGGATAGGCAAAGAGGGTGACCTCGAGGGCCAGAGAAGATATCAGTGGGTCGAATAGCTAAGACTCTAAGATTTCTCTAACCGAGGAAACGAATTCATTCACCTCATCCATCGTATTGTAGTGCAGGACTCCAGCTCTTAGAACGCCGTCTGGCTCTAAATCCAGAGCTTCGGTTAACTCAAGTGCGTAGAAATTCCCCGCCCATACGAAAATCCCCCTTTCTGCCAATTCTTGACTTATTTCGGTGGCACTCATCTTCGGGTGCGTGAAGGATACTGTTGGTGCCCTCTCAATAATCCTCTCTGGCTCGGTAATTCCCCAAATATTGATTCCTTCAATCTCAATGAGTCCTTCCAGCATCTTTAGGCACAATTCACTCTCATGAGCCTCAATCGCTTCAAACGCCCTCTCTAGAGCATCTCGTCTAGAAAGTCCATATTCGCCACTGCTCTCCCTCCCTATCCAAGCAATGTGCTCGATCGCTGCCATAGTTCCAGACATCCCTTCGTGACTCTGGGTTCCAGTCATCCATCTGAATGGCATTTCCTCACTCGAGACTCTGAGCTTTGCTACGGGTAAATTTGCCATCTTTTCCGCCTTCCCCCACAGTATCCCCTGGTGCGGTCCGAAGAATTTGTAGGGGGAACACAGAAGATAATCGCATCCAATTTGTTCTACGTCAATTAACGAATGCGGAGCGTAATGAACCGCGTCTACAACAACCTCTGCTCCGAATTTATGGGATATTTCCACGATTCCCCTGATATCATTCACTGTCCCAGAGAGATTTGATGCTGCTCCTACTGCCACAAGAACTGTATTCTCCGATATCGAATCAATTACTGAATCCATGTTCAATGTGCAATCTTCTTGATTAATGTCAACTTTCCTAAGTTTTGCACCGGACCACTCCGCAGCTAGAGTCCAGGGCCTGACGTTTCCATCATGGTCTAACCTAGTTACTACTACTTCGTCTCCTGGCCCCCATGTCCTGCTCAAGGCACTAGCAAGTTGGATGTTCAGGCTAGTCATGTTCTGTCCGAAAACTATCTCCTTGGGGTCAGAGCATCCAAGAAAGTCTGCACATGCTTGTAGGGAATCAGAAATCAATTGATCCGTCTCGACAGAAGTAGCGAATGACATTCCAGTATTGGCATTGTGATTCAATAGGTAGTCCTTCACGGCTTCAGCTACAGAGGCCGGCACCTGGCTACCTCCCGGACCATCAAAGAAGATAGCTCTCCTGTCGCCAATCATCCTCTCCAAACCGGGAAAAGCCGACCTGATTTGTGATATCGGGTACTCACTCAACTAATCAACTCATTTTGGGGAAATAGAACGGTTGATCACTATTCTCTGGACTTCCTGAGTCCCTTCGTATATCTGTGTGATTTTTGCGTCACGGAAGAACCTCTCCACCGGAAAATCCGTAGTGTAACCATATCCCCCAAGAACCTGCACTGCCCTTTCTGAGACCCACATAGCAGTGTCTCCAGCGAACAACTTCGCCATACTTGCCTCTTTGGTGTGCCTGGGGGCATTGTCTTCGTAGTGCCTTTGCTTGGCCCAAGCAGCCTTGTATACCATCATCCTTGCAGCCTCAGTTCTTGTCGCCATATCCGCAAGGTAGTTCCCTATGCTTTGGTGGTGCGCAATCGGTTTTCCAAAGGCCACCCTCTCGTGGGCATACTTCAACGCAGATTCGTAAGCTCCCTGGGAAATTCCAAGTGCCTGAGCAGCAATTCCGATTCTTGAGTTATCCAAGGCGTTCATTGCAATGGGAAAACCCTCTCCAGGCAACTTTAGGACGTTACCAGTTGGAACTTTGCAATCTTCTAGTAGGAGTGAGCAGGTATCGCTTGAACGAATCCCTAGCTTGTCCTCTTTCTTCCCCACTGAAAAACCGGAAAATCCCTTTTCGACGATGAATGCAGTTGTTCCGCCATGCCTCTTTTGGCCATATTCCGGGTGATCTACATCTTTGGCAAAGAGAACGTAAATATCCGCACTTTCTCCATTTGTCACCCACATCTTCTCCCCATTCAGGATGTAATGAGAACCATCCTTGCTAATCTTGGCTTTGCATCCAAGAGAAGCCGCATCGGTCCCAGCACCGGCTTCTGAGAGGGAATATGCCCCAATCTCATTACCAGCCAATCGAGGTAGGTACTCCTCTTTCTGCTCGTCATTTCCATGCAGTGCAATAGTCTTGGAACACAAGCCCACATGAACACAGAACATCACTGAAAAAGAAGGATCCACTCTGGCTAACTCTTCAACAATTATCGCCTCCGTAATGTCATCAACTGGGCTTCCTCCGTACTTCTCAGGAATTGTTATTCCCTGCAAACCTGTGTTCTCGCAGAATGAAGCCCACTCGTCTAGTGGGGCCTTCTGATCCCGGTCCCGCTCGAGGCACGTCGGCGCCAGCTCTTCTTCAGCGAATCCTCTGACCATCTCCCTGATCATTCCCTGTTCTTCGGTCTCTGCGAACTCCATTATACCGATTCTGCGAGAGAGCAGAACCTGTTAATCTATTGTGGTCTGAATCCGTCCTTCCAATCGAATACTTCAAATTTGAAACTACCCGGCGGCCGGTCGGTATCAAAATGAATGCGGGCGAATTTTTCGAATTCAGCATTGCTCACGACAGGAAATACACCCTTGACCACCTTTGGGTTCAATTGCTTGATGACGGCAAAAAGAAAGATGAAGAGGAGATGACGGTGAAGATTGGAATTAGCGAGTTCATACGGGCCGAATACGGCGACATTGTGAAGGTAGTGCTTTCTAAGCCAGAGGATGACAGCGAGTTCCAAGTAGAGCCCAGCGAAGAGGGCAACGACGACGACGCAATATCCGCCCCTCTTTCCAGAGGGGACGAGCTCGGGATAGATGATTTGATGATCACCGTCCGGACAGTTGAGGACAGAGTGCTGATCAATGCTCCCTTCCCGTGCAAGATTGTCGAGCTGAATGGTGAGGTGGAGGACAATCCAGATCTCGTGAATGAGGAAGCATATGGGGATGGATGGTGCATGATTGTTAAGCCGCACGAATGGGACGAAGACATGCATTTGGACGAGGAAGAGTACATAGAATACCTGAATGAGATATAATCAGGGCCATGAGAGGCTCTTCCATTTCTCCGGATCTTCTCCACTCCAGTCGATTTCCTTCAAGAGTTCTAAAATCTGTTCTGTACTCTCCAGGTTATCCTCTATTTGCCTCCTGTGCAACCACCCCTTGAGTTTACCAAGCCGTCTCCCGGGCTCAAGCCCGGTAACTTCGGATAGTATGTTTCCATCTACTAGTGGCGAATTTCCGACGGAATTTTTCGGTATTGTATTGATGGCATCCTCCATCTCCTTGCTATTCTTCCCTAATCCTTCGGAATATAACAAGAATTCTCGTTGAAGGTACTCGGGTAGAAAACATCTGAATCTCCTGACGCTCTCGGGAGATAAGTCGAAATCGACGTTTTTTGTATCATGTAGGAAACTAACCGAAAGGGAATCATCATTCGAAATCTTGAGTACTTCCCTGAGGGAAAGTGACAATTCCTTTCCAGAATTTCCTTCGGGACTGCAAAGCAGGGCTAGGTTAACCCTTGGATTGTTAGAAAATTCCAAACCATAATTATGCTCAATATCGGGCAATATTGAGCCTATTATCCCATGTTCCCCCATCAATTCCAGAATCTGTTTGACATTCTCCCCAGAGAGAATCATGCATAGCTCGCTCCAAATCCTCTCCTTCGACACCCTTTCTAGCATTTGGATATTTGACCTGATTGCTTCACTTAGTTCTGGATCGAGTGTGCGTATGCCTTTTTCCGAGTCATCCAAAAATCTGAACGCCCTCATAATCCTGAGGCCGTCCTCGGAGATTCTATCTGCAGCATTCCCAACTGTCCGAATGATTCCAGCACCTAGATCTTCCATCCCCCTTCCTTCGATGTCAATAATCTCCCCATTTTGGGCGATAGCCATTGCATTGATTGTGAAATCTCGCCTGGATAGGTCAACAAGAAGGTCATTCCCAAAAGATACGTTATCCGGTCTCCTCCCATCTCCGTATCCGCCATCTCTTCGAAGGGTTGTAACCTCCCAGAACCCTTCAAGGGAGTCCTCTAGTCTCACAATCACTGTTCCATACTTCTCGCCAACTAACAACGTTCGAGGGAATATTTCCTTTACTTGATCGGGCCTTAGCGTGGTCGCTATGTCCAAACATCCGCTTACATTTCTTCCCGAGAGAAAATCCCTGACCCATCCCCCAACAATCCAAGCATTACCGTGCTCTCTGATTTTCCCAAGAACAAGTAGGTCCTCATCCCCAAGGAAATCCCCAATTTCGACCTTCAATGCTGGCACCTTCACTTCACCACGCATGGGAGCAGATATATTGAGTCACGGCTCGTGCGGGCCCCGTGAAGGTCGAATTGGTACCAGTCGAGATATTGCGCCCACACGAGCAAACCATCCCAAAAAAGGTCGACGAACTGGAGAAAATGACGCATAGGTGGAAGGCGTACGTTCTGCCATTGGTCGTAGATAAAAACACAGGAGTGATTCTAGATGGCCACCATAGGCACCAAGTTGCCTTGAGACTAGATCTCCAATGTCTTCCGTGTGTTCTTGTGGACTACCTTGGCGACTCTTCGGTTGAGTTAGGAGTTTGGCCAAATTGTGGCCGTGAATCATTGACAAAGCAAGAGGTAATCGAGGCGGGTTTGGGAGAGGGGCTATTCTCTCCGAAGACCAGCAGGCACAGGTTGTCTGATCACCTTCCCCCAATCTCAGTACCATTGACTCGCCTGCTTCTTCCAGCGGTAAATTAGTATCTTTCACTAGGGAACCAGGTCCTCGTGACCACCAAAGAAGTCTCCCATCTCTACCTCAGGGGCTCCCGGACTGGCTAATTCAATTGCCAAGAATTCACTGAAAAACGGCCATAGAGGACCAAGCCACTCCATCTCCGACATCAACAAGTCAACAACTGGATGTTCCATCACGTCTTCTTCTGTAGAGTCCTCATCTATAGCTGGGAGATCATCTGGCATCTCTCTCAGAGACCTTATCAAATCGTCAACTCTTGCGACAGTGTCTTCTTCTATCTCAATCAGCCCGCCTACAAGATTGAGAGCGTCTTCTATGTGGTCTGCCAATGATTCCGGATCCAAAGCACCCCTCTCAGACTCGCCTACGTCCATGGGGCCAAATACGACACCTCCGAGATCGGTATCGTACCAGTTATCCCCCTGCCTTTCCTTCTTTGTCAGCCTCTGGTGCACCGGTCCTCCAAACGGACCAAGGATGAAACCTCCATCCTGCACCAGGTTATCAATCCCCAATGGCACAGTTCTAACTGACCCTGTGATTAGGACCCTATCCACGGCCCTCTCCATCTCATCATTGCTTTCCAAGTCAACCGGGCGAAGTACCCTCACTAAGGAAGACGAGGGATAAAACTCCAACCTCTCTTCCGTGTGACTCCTAACTTCGTCATGCGGCTCGATAATTGTGATGGCGCCATTGGGCCCGACAATCGAATCTACTAGTGCCGCAAGGTAACCGCCCTTGGATCCGACAATTAGGGTGTGTTGCCCCTCTTGAATCTCCAAGTGATGTAGGAGTGTCACAATCATGTGAGGGGCCGAAATGGTCCTTGTCGCACCAATGCTGGTGAAAAGGAATGGAACAGGCCTATCATGCCAGAACGGTTCCAAGCTGAAGTCAGTGAAAATCGAAGGCTCGACACCTTCCATCGCCCCTGCAATGGCATCATCCAACGGGACACCGGCGATTCTCAGCCGCTCGAGCAACTCAGACATCATCCCCATCGGCCCCCTCAGATTGAATAATTGACCATAGGGGATTTGAATGCATTGCCCCTCGGACCTCTCAGGGTCCGTGGTCTAGGGGTTATGACGTCGCTCTTACAAAGCGAAGATCGCAGGTTCAATTCCTGCCGGACCCACCAATAATTGGTGATTTATGCCCGTTTTCTCGTTTATTTCCGGCACATCTCGACTGAAAAGGTCCAATAGTGCATGCCATGACAGTATTTTGTGGTCGAGGAGACAGCGGCCCTAGCGTCAAGGTTGACGCGACGCCTCCGCAAGAGAGGTTGGACCATATCTACAGCTGAATCCTGCACAGGGGGTTTGATTGCCTCATTACTCACTGATATCTCCGGAGCGAGCGCTTGGTTCGTGCAGGGATGGATTGTCTATTCCAATGAGTCAAAGATGAGGGAACTAGGCGTCGAAAAATCCGCATTTGACAAGGGAGAATCAGGGGCAGTTTCTCACAAAGTTGCAGTTCAGATGGCAAGAGGTGCAAGGTACAAGTCTGGTTCGAATTTGGCAATCGCAGTTACTGGGATTGCAGGTCCTAGTGGGTCTGAAACTGGAAAGGAGGTCGGCAGAGTTCATGTCGCAGTAATCGCCGAGGATTATTTCTTAGTGAGAAGAATGGACTTTGGGGAGAATGATCGCCTGGACAATAAGCGCTCATTTGCTGCATTCGCCCTTAGGCTAGCAATAGAGGCACTTGATAGGGTTGGAGAGGGGGAGAAAGAGGCCACTTCACTCAGTGTGGGCCCTTCCACTGCCGATGAATCGCCAATCGAGCAGACGGATGAAACCGAATTGGGTACCGAAGAATGGGAGGGGGCGATATCCTGGGGATCTGAGAAGAAGACCGTTTCCCAATCCCTGAAAAAAATAGATCTAGCATCATTGATTGATTGGGACGAATAGCAGTGAACACAGGGTAATCGATACCATCAAGGGCGTCCGTGAACGACGTTGGCCCCATGACCTCGACAAGCTGGCAAGAGGCGTGCCAGACTTTGGCAGCAGCCGGCTTAGTTGTTCAGGCAAGCGCGCGAAAGGACATCGAGGGACTGAACAGCCTAATTCCCCTAATTGAGGCAGCAAACTCATCAGGAGTAAGGCTACTGAATGATAGTACTGTGGGGGATCTTCTTGCGATAGTACCCAATGTAACAGAAGAGGCTAAGAAAATAGCCCCTAAGCTATCTCAGTCAACTTTGTCCGACTCAGAAAACCCATCCCCCATTGGCAGAGTACTGGCGCCAGTAGCCGATACATCGGCTTCACCTCCACCCCGTCCTCACGGCTCATCGAATTATAGCATTGAAGACTTCCCCATGGATGCCAGTGAGGTTGACCCTGAAATCGAGATACACTTCGATATTACGGGAAATTCCACTACCGAAGGGACACTTAGTGACATGCAATCTTGCTTCAGAAGCAGACTGTCACAGATCCGAAACATCATGATTTCTCAAAGGGTGTTGCCAAGGAGGCCAATAAACAACTCCGAGGCATGGAGGAACAGGCAGAGGCACAATTCGAAAGACTACGAGATAACAATAGTCGGTCTGGTGAGTGAGGTCCGGTGGGCTCGGAGTGGCAGCCTAATGTTCGACGTAGAAGATGAAACTACTAGGATTGGCTGCATACTCAAACCACCATCTGATGCTTCCCCCCTCCATCCCTCTATGGATGGCCTGATGGACGACGAGATAGTTGGTGTAAGCGGAAATTTCCTTTCCGGCGAGAGAGACACCAAGTTCTTTGTCAGAGACATACACAAACCCCCGCTCGGAAACCATTCCAAGGCACAGGCTGGCGATGCTTCGGCTGTCTCGGCTGCATTCCTGTCTGATGTTCACCTGGGGAGTAAGACGTTTCTGACCTCTCAATGGGAGAAGATGATACATTGGTTCAACAACGACCCACTGGCTCGTACTGTGAAATATTTCGTCCTGAGCGGGGATGGGGTGGACGGAGTAGGAATCTATCCCGGCCAAGAGAGGCACTTGACGATCAAAGATCTCTTCAAGCAATACTCGGAGCTTGCAAGGATGCTTGAGGAAATTCCAGATTGGGTAGATGTCATCATGCTTCCAGGAAATCATGATGCTGTAAGGCCAGCAGAGCCCCAGCCAGCACTAGACCCAGAGGTCCAGCAGGACTACTCAAATACCGTCTTCGTTGGGAATCCCTGCGACTTCAGCTTACACGGTGTTCGGGTGCTCTCATATCACGGGAAGAGCATTGATGACTTCGTTGCGACGCTTCGTTCCGTAACTTATTCTAAGCCAGAGATGGCGATGAAGGCAATGCTTGAGAGGAGGCACCTGGCTCCCTCATGGGGTGGCAAGACTCCACTTTCGCCAGAGCCAGAGGATAGGCTAGTAATACCCGTAATTCCCGATATATTCGTTACAGGACACGTTCATGGGCACTTCGTAGGAAACCACAAGGGAACCACAATGGTTCACAGCTCCACATGGCAGGATCAAACAGATTTCCAGAGGATGCTCGGATTCCAGCCAAAGCCATGCGTGTTGACAGTAGTCAATCTCCACACTTACGCTACTGCTTCAATCAACTTCGTGTAAAGAAATCCACTTCTTCAGGGAAAAGATAGGGCCAGATTTTTCTCAGATCCTTGCCCTCTACAATTGGGACGCCGGCTTCTCCAAAGGCCAGCAAGGCCCTCTCCCGAGCTGGATTGAATCCAATAAATCGAGACTCTCCTACTTTCATTGAAAGGTCAGTGCTGGAATCCCCGACCGAAACAACTGCCGAATCATTGAATCCGTTTATTCGAACCATTTTTTCTACCATCAGGCCTTTGTTGTGCGAGAACACCCTTGTGGGAACTCCTCCTACCAACCACCCCCCATCGTCCCATTCGAACCCATTGGAGGCCCAATCGTCCACCTTCAGCATACTTGCAATCGCCCCAACAAACAAGTCAACCCCGGATGAAATAATTGCCACGTAAACCCCTCGAGACTGTAGCTCCTCGACGACTTCTCTTGCACCCTCCATCAGTTTAGCTCCACTGTAGCAACGCATTATGTCGTCCCTGTGAATGACTGGTCGTACTTCCCTCCATTTTCGAATGTCGTCCTCTACGAAATCGGCCTCGGAAATTCTACCATCAAGAAAAACTTGCAGTGTTTCCTCGTTTTCTGTCCCGAATTCCCTGTGAATCGCCTCCCAGGAAGACCCATTGTCGGCAAGGACACCATCGCAGTCAAAGGCCACCGCCTCAATCATTGTAACCAAACAATGGTCTAGTTGGCGGCTAATAATTCGACAGGTGAATTGATTTCACACCTCTTTCTCCGCCGATTGTGGACGACAATCATGTTCAGAGAAGGGCAGTTAAGGTGAGGATGCTATTTTTTGGCCCTTTGGCGGAGAAGATTGGCTCGCGCGAGATAGAGGTCCCCTTGGATGAAGGGACAACTCTCATGGAACTCGCCGAAAAATTCCACCTTTCCAAATTGATCGGTAGCGGGCTAAGAATTGCCATAGATGGAGAAATTACTGAGAAAATGGACCAACCTCTTTCTGATTCTACCGAAGTCGCCTTCCTCCCTCCAGTTTCAGGTGGATAGCATCTCCTAGGCCGAAGCATTTGAACGGAATAGCCTGCACCTAGGCCCGATAACATGGCGCTAGGCACTGTTGAGATAGGCATCCTTGCAATAATTGCGATTTTCCTTTTTGGGGCCAATAAGATTCCTCAACTTGCTCGTAGTGTCGGTTTGGCAAAGGGAGAGTATCAGAAGGCACTCAGCGAATCCTCGGCAAGTGAGGCAATGAGTGACATGGATAGGGGCGGAATGACCGAAGATGCAGCCTCGGAGCAAGAGTAACTATCTTTTCCTCGAGACTCTTAATCCCGCCCCACAGTTCTTGCAATTGCCGACATTTTCCCCAGCCGGGGCAGTCTCCTTGCGAGCTTCTTCGACATTTCCACAACCCGGGCATCTTACCTCCCAGCTCCATATTTGTGAAATCCCCGTCGTTTCCACGGACGACCACTCCAATCCAGCAGCACTGCATAGGTTCTGCAATCTGTAGTCATCGGTGTGCACCCTTCCGTTCTTCTCCAACGCCAGTGCTAGTATGCTGAGATCGGTCTTGGATAGTCCTACAAGATCCCCGGTTACCATTGCTAACTCGGTCGCTTCTTTCAATGAGTTATTTGAAGGCGAAATCCAATTCAGACGAGCTGCCTCGATCGACAGAATCCTTTCGGGAGCGATCCTATTGATTTCTGCCCTCTGTCCTTCAACGACAAAACCACCCTCTAGGGCATCCACGCTCCAGCTTAATAGGGCCGAAGTATCCAGTACTTCCACTCTTGACATGGCCTCTCGGAACGGTGGCATGATTAGAGGTCTGTTACTGCTTCCTAACCTCATCATTTGAAGCAACGATTATTTTGACTTCTTTCGACGAATGACCATGCTGGAACAGTACTCCGATTCAGTTATCGAATGGGCAGCTGATTTTGGTTTGCTGGGACTCGCCATAGTTTCAGCTTCCGAGGCAGCCTTTCAACCAGTCCCCGCCGAACTTCTGCTCATACCTCAAGTATTGGACGCAGAAAGCTATTCTAGATTGATTGCAATCTTCCTAGTTGTAACGCTTTCCAGTGTAGCCGGGTCTCTCGGAGGCTATGCCATAGGAATGTATGGAGGGCGCCCACTCATCGAAAGGCTAGCTAAACCCTCCACATGGAGAAAAATGGAGGAGCTGACTCGTAGATATGGGGACGTTGGCGTATTCATCGCTGCCGTTTCGCCAATACCCTACAAAGCACTAGCCTGGATTGCAGGAGCGGGAAGGATGGATGTCCGGACCTTCCTATTCGCCGGAATTATTGGTAGGAGCATCAGATTCGGGCTGCAGGTAGTAGCTCTAGGGGTATGGGGTGAAGAATTCATTCAAATGCTGCAGGACCCGGTTTTCTGGATCGTGGCTGGAATACTATCCATAGCAGCCTTCCTTCCTATTAGTTCATGGTGGAAGGGTCTTGACAACCAAGATGAACTGCGGCACGAACAGAACTGATTATGAGAAGACCGCAACTCGCGAATTCGTCGCTCGTGTGGTGTAGTTCGGTCCATCATGCCGCCCTTTCGAGGCGGCGACCCGGGTTCAAATCCCGGCACGAGCACCAAACGAACCAACTCATACCTCATTGACTTCTACGGGGATTCCCCTATTCTCTGCCTGCTGGATTACCACCAGAGTCCATTTACTAGTGGATGAGGGCATTGCAAGGATGTTTGTTGCCGAGTCAAGAATCTTCTCAGTTAACGAATTTGGTGCCTCTGCCCTGCCATGATCCTCCAGTGTCCTGGACGGGTCGTCCCACTCTTCTGTGAAAACGGCTATGGGGACAATATTTGCGTCGGCCCACCTCTCGGCCATGTAATCTACACCACTCGCTCCACCTACTATAATCAGGTCTGGGTAGCCGTTGCTTTCTACCCAATCGTGCATAATCCTCTCGAAGACTTCGAAGTTGTAGAACCTGCTTGATCCTACCACTGCAAGATTGATTATTGACCCATCTAGGTTCAGGTCTTTTCTTCCGAGCCTGTCGACCGTTTCCTGTCCAGAGTAGTCAGTCATCGCATGCTCCAGAGGGGTTTTGTCGGATAGGCTTTGTCCAAATTTTCCCTAATATGGATACACGAGTTGAAAAATCAGCCCTAACTGGGACCCTCAGGAGATTACATGCCCTTGGACTTAGAAGCAATCAGGTCTGACTTCCCGATTCTGGGTAGGATGCTCCCCAATGGAAAGAAACTGGTCTATTTTGACAACGCTGCTACTTCTCAGAAACCGAAGTGTGTCATTGACTCAATGTCTCGGTATTATGAAGAGTACAATTCCAATGCCCACAGAGCCAATCATACCTTAGCAGACGAAGCCACTAGTGCCCTAGAGAACGCTAGATCCGTCATTTCAGAGTTTTTCGGTACATCTCCTGATCAGATGATATACACCAGCGGGGCAACCGAGGCAATAAATTTGGTTTCCTATGGCTGGGCAAGAGAGAATCTCTCAGAGGGCGACGTCATCGTACTTACTGAGATGGAGCATCACGCCGACATTGTCCCGTGGCAGCAACTCTCCAAGGAGAAGGGCGTAGAGGTGAGGTATGTTCCAATAGATACCGTCTCATTCACATTGGACATGGATGCGTTCGAGATTGCTGCACAGGATGCTTCTTTGGTATGCGTGGTCCATACAAGCAACGTTCTTGGGATACGTAACCCAGTAGAGAGGATTGTCGAGATTTCACACGAGGCCGGAGCCAGGGTTCTACTCGATTGTGCACAGGGAGCGCCCCATGAGATGATTGAGTTCGACAAGTCAGGAGTAGATTTTGTTGCAATATCCGCGCACAAGATGGGCGGTCCCACGGGAATAGGGTGCCTTCTCGTCAGGCGAGATGCAATGGAGCAGATGGGCCCATTCATGACTGGGGGCTCTATGATTAAGCGCGTCAGCACAGAAGGCTCGACATTTCAGGAGGGACATGCCATGTTTGAGACAGGAACTCCAAGGATTGCAGAGGCAATTGGTTGGGGTGCTGCCGTCGAATGGTTAGGGCAGTTCGACATGGGAGAGGTC
>JASMLH010000020.1 GCA_030748775.1 Candidatus Thalassarchaeaceae archaeon
GGCACGGGCGACGTCGCCCGAAACCACCTCCTCAGCACCACTAACCATGCTAATTCGGACCCTACGGGTCCACAAGAATGCGCCGCATGTCGAAAACAGCCGTTTTCAGACTCACTTGGTCTGGATATCCCGAGACAACATATGCAGTAGGTAACAGTCCTCACAAAGGTGGAATTTGTACTGTCCCTTGAATGAAAGCTCCGATTTCATCCCGCAGTACAGACGACTCTTCACGGCCGATTCGTTGAGTATACTCCCGCATCCTTTACCTGGCTCATTGATTCGTCTGACTAGACTCATGTCCATGCCTCGGGTGCAACTAGAAAACAACTCTAGAGTTTTGTGACGGCCCCCACTTAATGTGGTTTTCCGAAGACGATTCAGTCCTTTCTCCCCCCTCATTTTCCGAAATATCTTGAATACCCGTGGGTTCAAATCTCCCAGCCAATACGCTTCTTTGGAGGCGATTGGTTGTCCGACGATTCCAATTTTCCGAAATACGCGATTGAATGGCTAGATGATCCAGTAGGCCCCCCCGGGCCTGCATGCCCGAAATGCGGTAGTCGTGAGACCGTTGGCCTTTCGAAATCAATCAGATCTGCTGGTAGAGGGGACGTGCAGTTCTGTCACTGTAAGAACTGCGGTCACAGTTGGTCCGAGAGATAATTTCCAATGGAAACAACCCCAGCATGTTCAGTAGCAAACCCCTCTTGGCAGACGCCACTTGACCTCTCAGATTGTCCTAATGAACTCGCACGGCGCATCCCTAGCTTCAGATAGCGCAGTTACGTTTAGCGACGACAGAACATACAACAACGTCAACAAGATATTCCCACTTGGTGGAGAAGGTTCCAAACACCAAATCGCCTTCATGATTTGTGGAGGGGCCAGATATCTGCCTACAGGAATGCTATGGGAGAGGGTCATCGGGTTATTCTATGAAGAGTGTGTGAAACATCATCATCCCTCTGATTTCGACACTGTGGAAAATTATGTCGAGCAGTTCCAAGATTTTCTGAAAGACAAACACAATCTTCCAGATGCCGCCCCCTCAAACGGCGTCGAGGCTCAAGATTCCTTGAAAGATTGGTTTCTCGCCATGCGTCCAGTTGAGAGAAAAATGAAGGATGAAAACATTAGAAAGAATTTCATTAAAGCGGCCCAAATCGACTACGACAGTTTGGGAATTGTATTGCCTTCTGAAGAAAACATCGAAGATTTCTTGGACGCTTGGGAAGACATAATCACAAATATTCACAATGATCACAACACCAATGAGTGGCAACAAAGGTTCCTCAGAGTCGATGAGCACCATAATGAAAATTCAAAATCTATTGCTTCAAAAATTGTCGACGATTTGGATTTGAAACCTAAAAGAGCACGAAAGGATCTACTTCGCAGGATTTTCAATTTACACTTGGCGATGACATACAACAACCAAGCCTCTTGGGTAGACGGCACGACTACTATCGCTGTAGTTGGTTTTGGCGCACTAGATTTTGAGCCAAGGATGTTTGAGTTGAATTCGGGAATAATCAGCGACCCTGAGTATGGGTGCGTAACTACCGTCGCCAAATTTGTGATAAGAAATCGAACCACCCGAGAGGACCATAGAGATCATCAGATTAGGTGTGTGGACTGTGGCAAGAGCCTATCACAATTTGGCTGGCCAGAGTGCCCCGACCATGGACATCAGGAATTCAAACTTCACTCTGCACCCGCATTCCTCAAACCGTTCGCCATGGCCTCCGAGATACAGAACACACTGAATGGCTTGCATGCTGATCTCAGATACATTTACGACCCCCATTCGAGGGACCTTTATCGGGGCGAAATAGACTTTCCAAAGAATTCTGCGAAGGTACTTACTAGTGGTATTGTTGGTGATTTGAGAGATGTTTCTGGGATAGGCCCCGATACCCATAAAAATGTTCAGGAAGCTTTCAAATGGAGTATTCAAAATAATATCGAGCACAGCATCAGGAAGGTCCTATTTGAGCATGCTCACACCTATGGAGAGGTCGTTAGAAGGCAGAAGTTTCGCAGCGTTGTAATGGGACTTCCTATCGCAGACCTGTCGGCCTTCGCTAGAACCCTCGTGAATCTACAAGCCTCCATCAACTATTACATGGAATCAGTCAGGTCCGTAGGTGGTGACATAGACCTAGCTTCTATAACCAAGGAATACGGCTTCCAATGGATCGACTAGGAAGACAAGTCAACTCTAAATGAGACAGGGCCTCAATAGACTTGCCAGCGGTGAGGCGAGAGAGTGCTGAGATTCATCCACAGAAACCGAGAATGGCTCGTCTCCAAGTTAGATGGCGAACAGCAGAGCGAATATCCAAGCAATACCAAAGCTCGAGAAGCCGAGTTGACCGTGCTGGAGGCTGTTCGTAATCTGGGCGGGGAGGACTGGGAAGTATTCCATCGCAAGAGGGTCCCGCGACCGGATTCCCATAGGAGCAAGGGCGAGATAGATGTGATCGCGATTGGGGAGCGCGCTGTCCTAGCAATAGAGGTGAAGAATTGGAAGGGCACCGTATCAATCGAAGACAATCTGTTCTTCGCGTACCGAGGTAGACAACGTCCTAGTCAACTTCCGGACAGGGGGAAGGTGGCAAATATCATCTCCGAAAAGGTGAGCAGTCTGGAGTGGGTTTTCAGAGCTGTAAATGAGTCTAGAGTGGACTTCGCAATCTTCCCACTGGTCGTCTTCACTAACGATGACTGCAAACTCACGGAAGAGTTGTCCAGGCGAAGTGACTGCTGGCACCTGAATGAGTTAGAACGGATGTACCAAGAACGGGTCAAAGACGAACAACCGATGAGCCCTAGCAGTAGGGACAAGATGGCCGAATTGATTTCCAATCTCGGCTCTTGGGACGAGGCAGGATATGCCGGGGGGAAACTGCTTGAGGCCGACATTGCGGACCTCTCCGGAATTCTGTCCCTAGATGGCAATCCACTAGAGAGGGAAGTAGGCATGAGGATCGAGATAGAGTCCACTAGGGGCAAACTCTCAACGACACTCAGGGGACCATCAATCAAGGCCACAATAACCGACAGTTCTGGAACATCGAGGACGACGCGATTAGACCCCTTCTGCAAATTGAACTTGGTACTCCCAACGGGACGGAGAAGGAGGATTCCAGTACAGCAACTTCGTTTCCTCGCCTACGGGCACGAAGGCATCGAGCCATGGAGGCACGAGAGGAATATTCGCTCCGAAGAGCTCGAAACCGGCTCGGTGACACGCTCGAAAGATAGGGCATTCTTCGAGGAAGGTAAGAGACTGAGTGGAACTGCCCGCAACTGGGCCGAACACGGGCTCTGGGTCAACTTGGACATCAGCGGGGTCGATGGGTTACTCCCCAACAATCAGTTCCCTCATCTTGAGATATCGAAGCAGATATTCGTGCAAGAAAAGGAGATACCTGTTATCATGAATAACATCAGCAAGAAGGGGATTATCTACTTGCGTTACGACGATGACCCCGATTAGCACTCTTCCACTTCTCATACTGAGTTTTCATGCCTTCAATATCTGCGGCTGGATCTATTCCTTTCATGCGCAGAGTTGCTTCGAGGAAAGTTCTGGACTCGTATGCGCCTCGTGCCTTGTCGTAAGCGATTTGCTTCTCGCGGGTGCTGAGGGTGTTGGTCTTGATCTCAGTTAGATTCTGCTTGTGCTTGGTCTTCACCCGTTCCACAGTTTCGTGAAAGGTTTCGATTTCGGTCTTTCTTTGAGCAGGGGCTGGTCTATTGTCCATCAGATAGCGATGCCTGGATATCCTGCCCACTCTGCTCCTGTATTGTTTGGGAGTCTCAAGTGGCCTAACTGCTATTTTCTTCCGGTATTGCTCGATACGTTTTTTCCTTGGGGGCGAACTATCGTTTACGATTAGCCCCATCTCCTCTGGAAATCGAACCATCCTACATCGAAACCGAATGTGTACTTGTACTTGTTATCGTTATACCACTCAGCGGCGCACTGCCGAAAATCTTCTTCCGGGTGTTCCCTATCGTCGCCGTCGAAATATGTACGTGCAGCTACGGTATCGTAGCCAGCCTGTCTCGCCGTGTGCTCTAGCCACTGCAGATACTCGGAGCTGATGATATCCTCAAATTCTCCCAGATCCTTCTGCTTCATCGGCTTTGGATCTGGTTCCATATCGAAGATGTCTTTGGGTCTCGGCTTCGGTCGGCCTCGCCTAGCCCCCTTCTTGCCCTTGCGCTGGTTTTTGCCAGAGCCAGAGTCATTTTTCTTTTGCTTCTTCGGTCTGTCGGAAATCAGATCACATCCGTTATGTCGCTACCGCGATCATTCATGCCTCCGGGCGGACAAACGTCCTCATTGAGGGCCGCCAACCAGGCTTGACGCTCAGCATCGAGTTTCCAGTCAATACTGATCTCGAACTTGGGAGCTTCTTCGGCCTCCGCGTGTTCGCTATTACCGTCCTTTTCGACAGGATTCCCTAAGGGATCGTTGCCAGAGTTCGGCTCGTCTTTGTTGTCTTTTCTGTGATTGTTTTTGTCATTGGACACTTAACTTGCAAGTCTTATTCCCCTAATTGGATAGGATTGCATCAATAGCCATTCCAGTCCTTGCGATTCCAGCGCTGCAGTGCACCAGTACGGGTTTCTGCAATCTCTCAAACGAAGTCACAGCCCCCCTAACTCCCTCCTCACTAAGGGGAGGAGTCTTGTAATCGTCTTCGGGAATGTGTGCGACATCGAACCCGGCATCCCGGTAGTATCGGATCAATCCGGATGGCAGTCCGGAGTAGAAGGGTAGTTGATCGTCCGAGAGAAAACAGATGATGGATCTGATCCCCATTCCCCTAATCTCCTCAATCCAATCATCGACCTCGTCCGTGCCAATCCCCTGTCTCTCTGGATATCCTGGTCGTGGGGACTTCGCGAGCTCACCTACTAGGACCCATTCCGGCGGGTACCCACTCATTTGACCCCCTCCATCTTGGACTGATAGTGGTACATCTCTGCCCAAATGCGCCCGAGAGATTCGTAGTAGCCCGCATCGTCTCGGCATTGGTTCTTGAAACTCGTATAACCAACCGATTCTATTACTCCAACTAGCACTGGGATAACCTCATCCTTGGCGATAGTGATTCTGTACCTGTAGTCGGCCCAGTCAATGACTTCAACCTCATGGTCGGGCCACAAGATC
>JASMLH010000021.1 GCA_030748775.1 Candidatus Thalassarchaeaceae archaeon
ATTCAACTCGTAGTAACTGATACCAATTTCATTTTTCATCTTCTCAACTCCAAATTGCTTTACTACTGATACTAATATAGTGAAGAAAATCGACATCACCGCCATCTAATGCGAGGTGAAATCCGCCGGCATCATCGAGGGTCTACTGAGCAATCCCTGAATGACAAAGGCCATCATAATGGGTATGTGATGCCCCCGAGTACCACGGTGGGTTAGTTATGCCCACATAAACTAGGGGCAAATAATAGACGCTTGCGAACGGATAATTGGAAGTTTGAAATACTTCATTTGCAAGCCAAAATCATGAGAGAAGAGAAGGCCGAATTCAATCCTAACGATGAGAGGGAAAGGTTCGCTGAATACTCGATCGAGCAGTGCATACAGGCATTCAACCGCGATGCGGGCTCTGGAGGATGGGTTCCCGCGAGGGGCAGATTCCATGGGGCCTTGAGGGAAAAATTCCTAGGATCAAAATATGATTGCTCAGATTTCATCACTATCGGACCTGGTAAGTATGGGGTCAAATCAATTGTGGGTTCGATGAAGGTGATGAAGAAGATCAGGATAGAAGGGGACAAGATAGTACAATACGATTGAGTATTCCACCTTCGGATGGGTCTGAAGGTAGGACCCACGATTACGTATACGTCACAAAGTAACCGTGGTACTCGGGGGCATCATACTCCCTACCCAACTAACCACTAGTGGTCGTATGGGTTCCTAGGTGAACCCTGTCCACTGGTTGCTAGTTTCATGGGTGTCTCGGTAAGCCCAACCAACCAATTCTGCTGCATTCCCACCGAGTGACTGCTCGGTAGTGGATTCCCTACTCTGTCCGGGGAAATATTGATTCTCCAAACCCTTCTGGGGTATCATGCTAAGCAGAAACGCATTGATACTTATTGAGCTGATAAATCAAGGCATTTTACTGGTTGGCAAGTGATCTCCACACCACCCTATGATAATAGCCGGGAAATTTAATATCGCCTTTCTGGCCTTCTTTCTACCCATCTTTCCATTCGATTTTGTGTATTCTTGAATTGCCTCATATTCCGATTTGTTGTGCAAAGCCAATACGTGAATTCTAAGTGGATTATCCTTAGAACCGAGTTTGATATGAGGTTCAATTCTAATGCGGACGTCCTCCTTGAATTTGAATAACCTTCCTTTTCGATTGAGTTCATTGCCATACTTCTGCATAGTTTCGTTAGATTCCCTCTCCGCATACTTGCCTCCGAATGAGTCTTTCATACATTGTTGGATATTGATACGGCCCTTGCCCGTCAAGCGCTTTTGATCTATAGCAGCCTTAATTTCGTCCCAAACAGAGTCGTTCAATTCCCTGAATACCTCGTAAACATCGGAAGGGACAACATCAGCTTTGGTCTTCTTCACAGATTTTATGGCGGAACTAAGGAATGTGAGTCTCGACATCTCACTTCTTGCCGTTTCGATCACTTCTACGAGATTCTTGAAATCCGGTTCTGGTTCTGGCTCTTCCTCTTCCGTACCGTAACTCTCAAGGTGCTCGTGAAGGGCTTCAAATCCTCCTTCTGGATTTCTACTAATTGCTTCATCTAGCGCGCTCTTTAACTGCTTCATTCCTGAAATTTCGTCATTGAGGGTGGAGATTTGGAAACGTAGTGTCTCCTCCATTTCGGCCTTCTCATCAATCTGCCTTTCCCTCTGGCTCAATTCTATATCCATATTGCTTATTCTTCCGGACAATTTTGTGTTTTCACCCTCTAGGTAAGCTACTTTGTCCTCGGACGTCTTTAGGTCTCCAAGAACAATATCTCGCTGTTCTTGGAGGGCGTCCTCTTCCTGCCTTCTCTGCTCATCATCGATTCTGCTGCGAATGTCATTGACAAGGGGACTTGATGCTGGCAGAGTCATTGTTGCGGCACACACTCTGTTGATAATGTCCTGACACAGTGGCCCTTCATCGCTGTCGAATTTTTCTTCGAAAGCCCTCTTGCTATACATATCGTTCCAAGCGGGGTCTGAGTTGATATTATCCTGTGTGATTCCAGGCCAATAAATTCGGATAGTCCCGTTCCCCAACCACTGCTTGCCGAACAAATCTTCGAATTGTTTTGTGTTTAGGTCGCTTAGTAAGTAGACGTGCGCGAGTCCCGCCAAACGACCCGCGAGGCTGCCGGGGCGTTTGACTATTGAGCGCTTGGTGTCCCATCTTTTTGACATCAGCACTATCGGAACTCTTCTGGATGGATCGGTAATTTTATCCACCAATTCAGGAACACTCGGAGGAGAGATCGGAGACCACCTCTGAGATATTTCCTCATCACCCATTTTGCATTCATAGGCATCCATGACTTCCCTGATGACTTTAGGAGGGTAAATCGGTCTGTCCGAGGGACTAATCCTCTCATACTGGTGGATAACGTCTTGGAGTAGGGAGAATTCCACCCGCCTATCATCTCTGACGACGAATATGTGGTTAACAAATTGAATTCCCGTTTCTTCTCTGCCCCACTCTATTCTTTTCATTTTCCAGAAACGGCCGTTTTTGCAACAATCATCGCCAATCTGAAGGGTATCAGTTTTGTTCAATTTGTGTTCCCCGGCCCGCCACTTGCTAGGAAGACCCCCCTCATTCACCCAAGAGGCTGAGGTCACCCAATCCCAACAAATGTCTGCGATCCTGTCTATCGCACCGTCGAGATCCTCCTCCGGAAGGAGTATCTCGAATCGACAGAATAAGGTCCTCACAATTGTAGAACAATGGTTCAATATTAGGTCTTTATCCAATCTATAGTCCTAAGCAATAGATGATATGTTCGTCCAATCGTATGGGTACCCTCTGATTCATAGAGATCCTATCTCTAGCAGCCTTGGCTCTGGCATGCCCTTCATCGCCTCATCAATCGCCTCGACCTCCATATGGGCTCCTGCCATGGTGGTCACGAACGGTATGTTGAGTTCGACTGCGAGCCTTCGCATCATGTTCCCGTCCAACACAGCTCCCCCGGTCGAGCGTGGTGTGTTGATGACCAAGTGTATCTTGCCCTGCCGCATCAGGTCCAGAGCGTCGGGACTACGACGCTCAGCGATTCGATAGCAGGTCTGAACATCTAGCCCTCCCACATCGCGCAGCACATGGGCTGTTCCTCTGGTAGCATAGAGAGTGAAACCCATCTCCTGTAGCCTGCGGGCCTCGTCGATAATGGCTAGCTTGTCGCCGTCCTTGACGGTGATGTAGACGCCACCCTCGACGGGTACTGGCAGCTCGGTGGCTAGCCGAGCCTTTAGGTAGGCCGCGGCTGGTCTCGCGTGAGAACCCATCACCTCTCCCGTGGACTTCATCTCCGGGCCAGGCGCTGGGTCGAGGCCTCGCAACTTGATGAAAGGGAACACGGGTGCCTTGACGCAGACCGCATCGGTCTG
>JASMLH010000022.1 GCA_030748775.1 Candidatus Thalassarchaeaceae archaeon
GTTCTATTTGGTTGAAACCCCACTTGGCGAGATTTTCAGCCGTTGGAATAAATGGAACGACTAGTGTTTTGTGATCACTGCCCATGACTGAAAGTGCCTCTAGGGCTTCTAAATCGGACTCATAAACTATGAAGGCGTGATCCACCAAATCGTGGATATGTTCAATCAATATTCTAGATACGTCTCCGAAATCCATCAGCATCCCCTCATCTGAAGAATCTGCTAGGGTAACGACCTCGCCCTCAAGTTCGGCCTCCCACATTTACTCCGGTGATTAGGAACTCTATGCCCTGTGTCAGTCTCAACCCATCTACGAATCCTGGTAACCATCATCCACCTCCCGCACGAAATCCATGCTAGCTGAATTTATGCAGTATCTTTCCCCACCGAACTCACTCGGCCCATCTTCGAAAACATGTCCAAGGTGACCATCACATGACCCGCATCTTACTTCTACTCTCAGCATCCCATGCGATTTATCATCCAGGCCAGCCACAACCAGAATTGTACTTCTGTTTAGATGAGAATAATAAGTGACCACAACAGATACAATGGTAAATTCCAACCCTGTCCTCTAGATTATAGGCACCAGTGTTCGGTCGTTCTGTACCCGCCTCCCTAGTAACATGATACTGAATTTCAGTGAGCCGGGCACGCCACTCAGGATCCTTCACGGGATCGAATCTTGGATATCTATCAGTCATGCAGATGCCTCATGAAATTTAGCTACATTCAGAGCGTTATTGAGAACTACATCCCAGCTATCTACGTATTCCAGAGGATCGATCTTACCTAATTCGTAGAAAGCCAGGATCCTCTCTACATCT
>JASMLH010000023.1 GCA_030748775.1 Candidatus Thalassarchaeaceae archaeon
AGAGCGCTCCACCGAATTCTATCCCTCGGGGATCAACGGGATTGATCCAAGAGCACCCTAAGTCGGCCAAGGACTTGGAAATATCAGAGTGGTATGTATCGACAACTTCCTGCGGATGAATACCCATCTCTTCGGCAGTGAGGGTGATTGGTGTGCCATGTTCATCTGAACCGCTGCACATCAGAACCCTACGACCACGAGCCCTCTCGTATCGATACTGTATGTCGGCGGGAAGGCAGTTTCCAGCAACGTGCCCCAAATGAAGCGGGCCATTTGCATAAGGCCATGCCATGAAAATTGATACGTAACTCATCCCGGCAACCACTTTCCCCCCCGTCAAGTTAGATATTTATGTCATGTTCGCCCGGAAGCGCACGGAGCCAACGCAATGAATGGTAGTTCAGGAAATTTCACAACACCCCAAGCGGACCCCGAGAGGCATCAGAATTGACTGACTACACAATGATCGTCGCATACGCCGCACTGGCGCTGTGCGCTTCTTTTCTGTGCAGTATACTTGAGGCTGTTCTGCTATCAGCATCGCACGGTCACATCGCATCCCTCAGAGATACCCATAGCAAAGTAAGCCTAGCATGGTCCTCTTGGAAAGAGGACCCAGAACGCCCACTAACAGCTATTCTCACACTCAATACCGCTGCCCATACAATTGGAGCTCTCGGAGTTGGTGCGGAAGTAGAGAATCAGTTCGGGGGTGGGCATGTCATTTTCCTTACTTCAGCCATACTAACACTGGCC
>JASMLH010000024.1 GCA_030748775.1 Candidatus Thalassarchaeaceae archaeon
GCTATTTTGTCTATAGTAAGATTGGTGGAGGAGAGGATTATCTAGATTACTATGAAGAATCCGACAATGCGGAAAAAATTGGAGGAACAAGCCAAGAATCTGGTTTCAGATACGATCCTGCCACTGGAAAGACATATGATTCTCAAACGGGTGAAGTTATAGAATCGGGTCGAAGAAAAGATTAGTAAACGTCACGCAAGTAGCGGTGTTCATCCTTCATTAATGTCTGGTTAACGTAATTTTCGGCGTCTTTCTTCTTCAGTCCGCCTTCTTTTTGTGCAATCTCTATAAGTGCGGAATGTACATCTTTTGCCATGTATTGTTTATCCCCACAGACATAGAAATATGCGCCACCTTGCAACCATTCCCAGATATCTTTTCCATTTGACAGTAAACGGTGTTGTACATATATTTTGTTTTCTTGATCTCTAGAGAAAGCTGTAGTTAATTTGTTCAGATGACCTTGTTTCATGGCCTTGAACCACTCTTCTTTGTAGAAGAAAGTTGATTCTTCATGTATTTCTCCAAAGAAAAGCCAATTTCTTCCGCTGGCATGTTTTGCAATTCTGTGTTCCAGAAAAGCACGGAAAGGTGCAATTCCAGTTCCAGGCCCTATCATTATAATGTCAGCAGATCCATTTTCAGGAAGGACGAATTCTCTTGTCGGTTGAATGTATACTGGTATTTTTGTTTCGTTGAC
>JASMLH010000025.1 GCA_030748775.1 Candidatus Thalassarchaeaceae archaeon
CTCGTCGGTGCCCCAGTACCTTCGCGTAAGGCTGGTGTGGTAGGCGCACTCGGTCACAAGCCCGTCTAGGGGACTCAGTCTGTTACTGATTATCGAGAGGGTTTGGTTGGGGGGGAAGTCACTTAGCCGGGGCATTTCATGGGAGGGTGTCTGAACATCCGATTCCCCCCCTACCTCCTCTTGCATATTGCTTGAGGGGCAAGCACACCGAATAAGTCCCGCGCCGACTAGATTCTCCATACGTCGAAACTCTGGGATAATTATGGCGCCGAGGGCGAGATTTGAACTCGCGCGGGAAAGATCCCACGGGCTTTCCAGGCCCGCGCAATACCGGGCTATGCGACCTCGGCTCGGTGAGCCCAACCGTCTCCCGGTTTTCACCATGACGTTCGCGGCGTGGAAATGGACGGTGAACGCCCGCCACGATTATACAGGCCACACCGGACAGCGCTGCGCCGCCACTGTGGCTTAGAGGTATAGCGTCGCCTTGGTAAGGCGAAGGTCGGGGGTTCAATTCCCCCCAGTGGCTCCACCGACCTCCGGATTTCTGACACCTGACAGATTAATTGATAACTCAACCGAGCGCCAATGCGCGTTATGCCCACCAACCGTAGCAGACTCGCCGGAGCACTAACCCTCCTGATGATCTTGGCCCCCCTCACCAGTGCCGGCGTATCCCAATGGGCCGGCC
>JASMLH010000026.1 GCA_030748775.1 Candidatus Thalassarchaeaceae archaeon
GTTGATTTTGAGTGGATTTGAGTGGATTTGGAGTGGTTGGGAGTGGATTTGGAGTGGATTTGAGTGGATTTGGAGTGGTTGGGAGTGGATTTGAGTGGATTGGTATGGATTTGAGTGGATTTGGAGTGGATTTGAGTGGATTTGGAGTGGTTGGGAGTGGATTTGAGTGGATTTGGAGTGGATTTGAGTGGATTTGGAGTGGTTGGGAGTGGATTTGAGTGGATTGGTATGGATTTTAGTTGATTTGGAGTGGATTTGAGTGGATTTGGAGTGGTTGGGAGTGGATTTGGAGTGGATTTGAGTGGATTTGGAGTGCTTGGGAGTGGATTTGAGTGGATTGGTATGGATTTGAGTGGATTTGGAACGGATTTGAGTGGATTTTGAGTGGTTGGGAGTGGATTTGAGAGGATTTGGAGTGGATTTGAGTGGATTTGAAGTGGTTGGGAGTGGATTTGAATGGATTTGGAGTGGATTTGAGTGGATTTGGAGTGGTTGGGAGTGGATTTGAATGGATTGGTATGGATTTGAGTGGATTTGGAGTGGATTTGAGTGGATTTGGAGTGGTTGGGAGTGGATTTGAATGGATTGGTATGGATTTGAGTGGATTTGGAGCGGATTTGAGTGGATTTTGAGTGGTTGGGAGTGGATTTGAATGGATTGGTATGGATTTGAGTGGAT
>JASMLH010000027.1 GCA_030748775.1 Candidatus Thalassarchaeaceae archaeon
CATTACCATGCTGATAACCCCAAGTACAGGCAATATCAAAAAAATCAATTGACCCGGCACGATACACGCCGTACATTCATCTTGGAAAAGGTTCATCAGCACCAATCCAATGATGCTCAGAATGATGCCTCCCGATAACAAAATTATTCCAACTATTCTCCTCGTTTTCACTGGGAGCGTTCTAGCAATATCCTCCAAAAGACTCCGCCTGAACCGATGCCAGAGGCTACGGCGAGAGTCCCATGCCATAGGAACCATTCTTTCAATAATTACTTTGAATATTTTCCCGTCTTAAATTGAAAAAGTCTTCTTTTAGTCAGACGGGTAAGGGGCACCCATGTGATGGGTATTGGCGAATCTGTGGGCTTTCAGTGGGCCCTTTCATTGCCTACCGATATTGATGTATACGTCATTTAGGGGCACGGATTATGATGCAGGCAGAACATTGATGTCAAGAAGGGCAATCTAGAGTCATGAGTGCAGAGGTCCAATGCCCCGCCGGCTGCGGCAACATGGAATACAAGACAACTAGAAATCTGAAAATTAGGGCCTGGAATCCACTCGGTACCGTGTTTTATTTGGCAGGATTGATCCTAATTGCTAACTCAAT
>JASMLH010000028.1 GCA_030748775.1 Candidatus Thalassarchaeaceae archaeon
TTCAGTCATTTCTTCCAGAATCTTTTGTACAGAGCGGGACAGAATTCACTTCCATGGGTGTTTTCTGGGCCACATTCATTGGCCTTATTGCCGGATTAGGAATTGGTTTGATAACTGAACATTATACAGGGACTGGGACGTCACCAGTTCTTTCAATTACGAAACAATCAATGACCGGACCCGCAACAAATATTATAGCGGGTCTGGGCGTTGGGATGCAATCAACAGCTATTCCAATTTTAATTTTAGCATCAGGTATCATGGGTGCGCATTATTTTGCCGGTCTTTACGGGATTGCAATGGCCGCTTTGGGGATGCTCGCAAACACAGGGATCCAGTTAGCGGTAGATGCTTATGGCCCAATTTCTGATAATGCCGGCGGAATTGCTGAAATGGCGGAACTCCCGGAAGAAGTGCGCGAACGGACAGATAAATTGGATGCTGTAGGAAATACCACGGCAGCAATTGGCAAGGGGTTTGCCATTGGGTCTGCTGCATTAACGGCTCTGGCGCTTTTTGCGGCATTTATGGTCCAGAGCGGTATTAAAAGTATCGATATTTCCAATCCCATGGTGATGGCTGGATTATTT
>JASMLH010000029.1 GCA_030748775.1 Candidatus Thalassarchaeaceae archaeon
GCACCCGCCTCCATGTTGGCTGCGGCGCCGATCATCATGACCGCGTCGTATGCCTCGGAGGTGAATATGCCAGCAGCGCAATCATCGTTTGCAGTGCACCTGTCAGGGAAGTCCCCCGTTGAGGAACCCGACCTTGGTAGGGTGTTCTGGACTCCGTTGATGACCGCTGGTGCGTTGAAGGAGTCAAGGGCGGCTGCCCCTGCGAATCCGTCAGCGCCGAAGGTCGGCAGAGAAATGCCCTGGTAGGCCATGGTCTCTAGGATCAGGGCCGCGTCGTCGTTGTAGGAAATCAGGACGACCGAGTCGCACCCGTCATCCACGACTGCTTGGACGATCGAAGACGCATCGTTCATGGTCGTGTCGTCGTAGCCTACCTGGTTGCAAAGGGTGTTGCCGGCATCTGCCCAGAAACCTGCGAACGAGTCGGCCAGACCAGCGCCGTACGCGTTGGTCATGTGGACCAGTGCGGGGCTGGTGACGCCTGTCGCCGTGACCATGGCTTCCATGGCCTCTCCCTGGATTGCATCGCTTGGTACCACTCTGTAGAAGTGTGGGTAAGTGGTGCTGTCGCTTAGGGCTGGCGAGGT
>JASMLH010000002.1 GCA_030748775.1 Candidatus Thalassarchaeaceae archaeon
TTGAGGCGTATAAGATGCCTGATCGGAAGGGCCCTTTAGTACGAGAGGAACGAGGGCTCGGGGCCACTAGTTTACCAGTTGTCCGGCAGGGCAATGCTGGGTAGCCACGCCCTACGTGGATAAGAGCTGAAAGCATCTAAGCTCGAAGTCATCCGAAAGACGAGGCATCTCAGGGGACTCGTAGAAGACGAGTTTGATAGACAGCGGGTGTAAGCACCGAGGTTCGCCGAGGTGTTCAGCCCAGCTGTACTAACCCCCCGAGCATCCAAATTTCAGTACACATTAGTGTGAGTCTCTGTCCAAAAGAGCATATCAATTCACATTCGAAGGATAGTTGTGCACGGCCAAAGCGGAGGGGTACTACCCGGTCCCATATCGAACCCGGAAGTCAAGCCCTCCTGCGTCGATTCCGGTACTGTGGTGCGAAAGCCCACGGGAAAGGTCGTCGCTGTGCCACTATCCTTCACATCCCCGCACCAAGATTATTGCCATTGTACGGCCAGGTGAATTAATGCCCATTACGACTGGTGACATCCTTGGACATTCCCAAGTGGGCGTATACCTAAGTGTCGTCGGAGACGTTCTGTTCATCCCTCGCACCCTCGACGATATCTCGGCAGAGGAGATTGAGTCGGCATTTGGCATGGAGACACACAGATTCCTAGTGGGCGGATCATCACTACTTGGAAGCCTCCTACGGGGGAATCGCCACGGAATAGCGGTGGCCGACATTGCTACGGAAGACGATTTGGATGAGCTGACAAGCTTCGGTCCTGTCGTAGTAATGGAGAGTGGAGTAAATGCCGCTGGAAACCTAATCGAGTGTAACGACAACGGCGCCCTATTGAGTCCAACAATTCCCGAGTCGGGAGCCGAAATGATTTCCGATGTGCTCTCAGTGCCCACAATGAGGACAGAGGTAGCAGGGCACAAAACTGTGGGAAGCATGGTTGTTGCCAACAACAGGGGCGTCTTGGCCCATCCAGATGTAATGACGGATGAAGTAGAGGTTATTCAGGAAACTCTTGGGGTTCCTGTGATGGTGGGCACTGTGACTTTCGGGTCACCATTTGTTGGTGCAGGGTGCTGTGCAAGTGATACTCACGCACTGGTTGGCTCAGGTTCTACGGGTCCCGAATTAAACAGAATTGAGGACGCATTAGGCCTAATCTAGGATTGGAAGATAGAGAAGTCTACATTTTCCTTGTAGACTCGTGAGGATACAGCAGGCATTGGATACTTCAATCCGGTTGCGGTATTGAACATCACAGCTTTTTCGGAAACGTCTACCATTCCTGAATTTATGCAGTTCCGATACGCCGCTACTGTAGCTGCACCTTCGGGACAAAGCAGAAGCCCCTCATTCATCCCGATTTGGTTTTGGATCTCCAGGGTCTCCTCGTCGGTTACTGATATCGCAAATCCCCCTGATTCTCTTATTGCTTTTAGTATCAGGAAGTCACCAAGGGCCGATGGAACCCTAATTCCCGAAGAGATTGTTTCTGCATTTTCCCAGAATTCTGCGAATTCCTTGTCTTCTTCCCAAGCCTTGACGATGGGAGCGCATCCAGTCGATTGAACAGCTATCATTTTCGGTAGCTTGCAGTCAATCCATCCCAATTCAATCAATTCGGCAAATCCCTTCCACATTCCGATAATTCCAGTACCCCCCCCAGTTGGGTAGAAGATGACATCGGGGAGATTCCATTCTAGCTGCTCAGCCAACTCTAGGCCCATTGTCTTCTTTCCCTCGATTCGATAAGGTTCCCTGAGCGTGGATACGGCAAACCATTCAATTGCCTCTATCCCATCTGCAATGATCTTCCCGCACTCCCCAATTAGTCCATTCACCAAGTGAGTCTTTGCGCCTTGAATTCTAGCTTCTCTAACATTTATCTCTGGTGTGTTATCGGGGCAGAGAACAGTTGTGGTTAGCCCCGCCCTTGATGCATAAGCAGCTAGTGCAGAACCAGCATTACCATTTGTTGGAATTGCTAGGTGCTCTATTCCGAGTTCCTTTGCCATAGAAACTGCTAGGCCTAAACCCCTTGCCTTGAAAGAACCAGTCGGAAGCCTGGATTCATCCTTTATTATCGCCATTCCCGGGTTGGATCCAATCATTTTACCCGTCTCTTCCAATTCAATAAGAGGGGTGATCACTTCCCCGAGGGAAATCCGGTTCTTTTCGAGCTCTACTGGGAGAAGCGAGGCATATCTCCAGAATCCTGCCTCTTCGGAATTGGTGATATTTTCTCTTCTGTATTCTTTAGACATCCTCTCTAAATCATACTTTACCAATAGTGGCTTTCCCGAATTTGATACTGTTTGGATTGTTCCAGAAGGGTATCTTTCCCCGGTAAATGAGCACTCTAGGTGACTGACGAAACTAGCCATGTGCATAGATTAGTGGTTGGTTAGATGAACATGCCGATTATACGGCCGTGGGGGCAACGTGGTCATCGTCCTTACTGCCCGAGTCTCTAACTCTAGACCATACATCTTTCATGAGGCGGTCATGGCATTCTTTGCAGTAGTTGAATCTCTCGTATGCCTCTCTGAATGAGTAGGCTTTCTTGCCGCTTGAAACCAAGAATCCTTCGGGAGATAGTCTACTGACCTGCGAACCCCTCTTTTGACAGTCCTCGAAGTCGCACTTTGGCACATCATCACCTCACATGTTTTCCGGAATAATCTCTAACAATGGAACGTTTGCCTCGACCCTTTCCCCCGCATCGCACTTGATTTCGCTAACAACTCCGTCAATGGTTGCCTTAATCTCATTTTGCATCTTCATTGCTTCAAGTACTAGCACAACATCTCCAGCTGAAATCGAATCACCTTCTGAGACGAGAATCGAGACAACCTTTCCGGGAATAGCAGATGATATCGTTCCCGTTGCACCTATCTTACTGATGGACTCTGACTCCCTCGCTCTCCTGAAGTGCCTTTTTGCAGAATCCGACTCGACAATGAACGTCTTACCACTCAAAGTGACCTCCCACTTTCCATCAATTAACTCAATATCGACTTCGAACTCTTGACCGTCAACGATAATCTTCCTTTTCTCACTCATTGACTCACCTGGTCGAGCTTCTCTTGGATCTAGATATTTCTAGCGAATCTCTTCCTAGAAGGGATCTTCTATGGTCAATTGACCATGACCTACCCATCGCCCGGCCCGTTGAAGGCTCTAGATTACCACCTTTCGCCTCCTCCATCAATACAGTAGCAATTGCTGCGACAAGCAACCTCTGCTCATCAGTCCCCTCATTCATTCTAATCCTCACAGTGGAATATTGCCGTGCTTCTTGGCCGGCCTAACTTCTTCCTTCTCAATTAGAGCACCCAATGCCTTGGTAAGAGCAATCCTTGTCTCGGACGGAAGAACAACGTCATCTAAGTAACCCAGAGACGCTGCCCTGTACGGATTTGCAAATGACTCGGTATAATCATCGACGAGCCTAATTCGCTCTTGCTCTGGGTTCTTTGAGTCGCCAATCCTTCTTCTGTGTATAATTTGCACAGCACCCTGCGCGCCCATCACCGCTAGCTCAGCTGACGGCCATGCGATATTGTAGTCCCCTCTGATGTGTTTTGATGACATAACGTCGTAGGCACCGCCATATGCCTTTCTGGTGATTACAGTAAGCTTTGGTACTGTTGCTTCAGCGAATGCATAGAGTAGTTTTGCCCCGTGCCTGATGATACCCCCCCATTCCTGACTGGCCCCAGGCAGGAATCCAGGAACATCAACAAGTGTAAGAAGTGGGATATTGAAGGCATCGCAGAATCTAACGAACCTGGCAGCCTTTACTGATGCATCTATGTCCAGGCAACCTGCCAAGTGCATTGGTTGGTTTGCTACAACACCTATCGTATGCCCTCCTAGCCTTCCAATTCCGATCAATATGTTCGGAGCAAAGTCTGTTTGCACCTCGAGAAAAGTTCCCTCGTCAAGAATCTCTTCCACTACGATTCCCATGTCATATGGCAGGCCCGGATCATTCGGAACTAAATCATCCAATTTCTCACATGACCTGTCTAATGGATCTCGGGTTTCTACAATCGGAGCCTTCTCTAAGTTGTTCGATGGAATCAGACCGACTAATTCTCTTACAATTCCAATGGCCGCTTTGTCATCTACAGCAGTAAAGTGTGTGACTCCGGACATAGTTGCGTGAGTTGTAGCCCCACCTAGGTCCTCGAAGCTGACTTCTTCGTTTGTCACAGTCCGAATAACCTCCGGACCAGTGATGAACATATGGGCTGTCTTGTCCACCATCACCACAAAGTCCGTAATAGCCGGCGAGTAAACTGCCCCTCCTGCACAGGGTCCCATAATGACAGAGATTTGGGGAATCACCCCACTGGCTCTAACATTTCTGAAGAAAATTTCTGCGTAGGAGCCAAGGCTTGCCACCCCTTCTTGAATTCTGGCCCCTCCACTGTCGTTTAGGCCAATTACAGGTGCACCAGTTTTTAGGGCCATATCTAGGATTTTGCAAATCTTGAGGCCGTGCATTTCTCCAAGTGATCCCCCGTAAACTGTGAAGTCCTGAGCGAAGCAGTAAACCAGCCTCCCGTCTATTGTCCCATGACCACAAACCACTCCATCACCGGGAATTATGTTTCTATCCATATCGAAGTCTTTGCATCTGTGTTCAACTAGCGCATCTACCTCCATAAAAGAACCAGAGTCTAGCAATTGATCGATCCTCTCCCTTGCAGTCAACTTGCCCTTGGCATGCTGGGCCGAAATCCTATCTTGGCCCCCTCCTGCATGTGCCTTTGATTTCCTTCGCTTCAGGTCATCAATTCGGTCCGACCCTCCTGTCATTGAATTGGTAAATGGCAATAGGCCGCCCATGAGCATTCCTGATGAATTGGCATATACAATGTAGCGGTTGCTTGAAGTTTGAATGCGAATTGCAATGCTCCGAAGATGCGTGTAGTTGTGGCAAAACCAGGCTTGGATGGGCATGACAGAGGGGCCAAGGTGGTAGCCAGGGCTCTAAGGGACGGCGGCCACGATGTAATATACACTGGATTGCGCAAAAGTCCTGACGAGATTGTTAGGATTGTTAGCGACGAAGACGCCCAAGTATTAGGCCTGTCGACTCTTTCTGGAGCTCACGAGTCTCTTATTCCAATTATCTGCAGGGGCCTAAGGGATTCGGGACTAGGTGACGTGATTGTGTTTGCAGGGGGAATAATTCCCGAGCGAGATAGGAAGGCCCTGTACGAGTCAGGGGTTAGGGCAATTTTTGGTCCAGGAACGAAAACCGCTTCCGTTCTAGATTTCTTGAATGTGGCATCAGATAGGTTGAGTGCTGGAGATCCTGTGGGAGTAGGTTCGGACACGGGGTGGCACTGGAATTGAGTGACACCTCGAACTTGCTTAAATCAGCCCTAACTGGAAACCGTCGCAGTCTTGCAAGACTTCTGACAGCAATTGAGAGGGGAAACGAGACCGAGATCCCGTCTGAAGAATCCTGGATTTTGGGTGTTACTGGAGCTCCCGGGGTAGGCAAATCAACTTTGATTGGAAGAATGATTGAGCATTGGCAATCTCAAGGAGAGAAAGTCGCTATTCTTGCTGTAGACCCCTCTTCACCAGTCTCGGGAGGGTCTTTCTTGGCAGACAGAGTCCGAATTCCACAAGCAGATATTGATGACTCAATATTTTTCAGATCTCTGGCGTCGAGAAACTTCCCGGGCGGAATAATTCCCAATATTGGAAAAATGTGCGAAGCACTATCTGCTTGCGGTTGGGGCCGAATAATCATTGAAACCGTCGGCTCTGGCCAATCGGAAATTAGTATTGTGGCATTTGCCGACATAGTACTTCTTGTTGATGGTCCCGATAGGGGAGACATTATTCAAGCCGAGAAAGCCGGAATCTTGGAAATAGCTGACTCCATTGCAATTAACAAATCCGACATTCGTAGTTCAAATTCTGCAATAGAGGACATCCGCCGTTCACTAGAACTTAGCGAGGGAGATAATAGGACAGTCCACTTGGTTTCCGCAATCAATGGTGATGGAATTTCCGAGTTAATTTCTGATTTGGAGTCTATTGAACCGGATCCTAGTAGGTTGAGTATAAGAAATCGTGAGAAACTTATTTCTTATTGGGTCTCGCTATTGCTTAGCCATGAGGAAATTGAGTCTCAATTGGCCAATCTGGGAAATGGTTCTATAACTGTCCGAGATGTGATTGACACAATCGGCTCATCTATGAATTTTGGAGATACCGCAAATGGCAAAAGCGACGATTGAAGTCTTTGTCGATCACGTAGAGCACTCAATCGGAGGATTCGGCGGTCATGCTTTCAGAAGGGCAACCCATGTAACAATGGCCATAATACCCTATCTTTACTACGTTCACGGAAATGATATATCCTCGACTTTTCAATTAGCTCCTGACCAGTTCGTCACCCTAGTATGCATTTCCATACTAATCATTGAGGCTTTGAGGATTCGCTTCGGAATCGTCATCGTCGGTCAAAGGGAGTATGAATCAGACCAAATCTCTGCCTTGGCCTGGGGCGCTCTTGCAGTTTCATTAGCACTACTAATTGCACCCCAGAAGGGCGAACTTATGGAAGCAGGACTATATGGCGCGCCAATAATTCTAGGGATGACAATTGTAGATCCTGTAATGGGCGAAATAAAGAGGATAAAGAAAGACTTGAGACTAGCAATTGGCTTCGGTCTATTGGTTTCATATGGTGTTTGGCTAACTTGTTACTATTGGCTCGGTACAGACTTGATATTGGTAGCGCTTCTTGCCCCTCTAACAGTTGCGGGAGAGCTACCAAAGACTAACGTAATTGACGATAATGCCACCATGGTACTTTTTCCCCTTGCAGGATTGGTACTCTTGTATCCATTCCTATGACCCCTTTACCCCGTCATATTTACAACCCGAATTAGCCTCGTCAGGCCGATAGAATGGATGTCCCGGCCGAATCACATGTGGACAACCCAGGAAAACCCACATCTGTTGAAGATCCCTCCGAAGTCAAAATTTCCGAATCCCCCCTATCTCAGAGTACCTACCTGGCGATATGGGCAATTTCACTAGTGGCCTCATTCGGAATTTTCTTCGTTTACTTTTGATAGACATTTTATTGTTCTGTCATTTGCATGGGTTCGTGTGCGGAATATCGGGGTTGTTGGGAACTGATTCCCCGGAAATAGCAACCAATATGGCTAGGTGCATGAACCACAGGGGTCCAGATGGCCTCGGTGCATTCTACGAAGATATCGGAAAGGGAACAGTGGCCTT
Organism: Candidatus Thalassarchaeaceae archaeon; assembly: GCA_030748775.1. Lineage (GTDB taxonomy): Archaea > Thermoplasmatota > Poseidoniia > Poseidoniales > Thalassarchaeaceae > UBA36. Next base: position 7,292 of record JASMLH010000002.1, read on the forward strand.
TGGCCATTCCAGACTGTCAATAGTGGACATCGCCGGCTCGGAACAACCTATCGTAAGCCAATCGGGTTCTGCATTGGTGCATAATGGGGAGATATACAACTACTCTCAGATTAGAAAATCAATTTCAAATTATCAATGGGCTACATCTGGTGATTCAGAGACCATTTTAGCTCTACATTCAAATTCAATACCCAGTCCCTCTGAAGCCCCTGAATTCCCTATTGGTGTGAACGTTTCAGGAATACGGATTTCCCCTAATGCCGCTTATCCTGGAAATCCTGCAGAGAAGCACTCCAAATGGGTATCGAAGTTAGACGGAATTTGGAGCTTCGCTCTTTGGGATCCAGCTCTACGTGAACTAATCCTCTGTAGGGATTCGATGGGAGTAAAGCCACTCATGCGAACTATTCTACCCAATGGAACAATGTTATTTTCTTCCGAGATAAAAGCATTTCATGCACATCCTGAGTTCGTCCCTATCCCTGACATAACTTCCCTTGCAGTTAGGTTGGCTTACGAGTACCCCCTAGACAGAACAACGCTATTCGATGGTGTAACGCAGGTCGGACAAGGGACCATAGAAACATGGGGGATAGATGTTGAAGGAAGGGCTGTAATGACTGGAATCACTCGCTATTCCTCAGAATCAGTTCAACCAAATGACAGTCTGGACTTCGAAAACCACTCAACAATTCTATTCGACACACTAAGGAATAGTGTCAGAGATCGGATGATGTCCGATACTCCTGTTGGAGTTGTACTTTCTGGAGGTTTGGACTCTAGCCTAATTGCTGCCCTAGCAAAGGGCTACTCTGTCGAATCCTCTCTCGAATCTCCTGAATGCTGGACCGTGGCCGGTAGTGAGGAGAATCCTGATCTAATTTCTTCTCAGACAGTGACGAAGAGTCTCGACATGCAGCATAATGTCAGCATCCTCGAAGGGGACATCTTCTGGAAAAAACTCCCCAGTTTTTCTTGGGATGGAGAAGATCTGGACATTACAGTTCTTTTCTGGCAGCCACTATTTGAGGCAATGTCAAACTCGGTAAAGGTCGGATTGTGCGGCCAGGGTGCAGATGAACTGCACGGAGGATATCGGAGATACGCCAATCTACCCCTACATGCGAAGACTGTAGGAGACCGCCTTGGTCTTGCAAGAGGAATCGATTTCACAAGAATTGATTCTGGGATTGGGAAACCCTGGGATGATTCGAATTTTTCTCCTGATTCCGTTTACACATCGGTCAAGTCGACACTACAGTTCGAACTTGACAGAGGGCAACTAACCAACTTTCAACTTCGTCTTGCGGATAGGCACAGCATGGCAACAGGTTTGGAGGCTAGGGTCCCATTCTTGGGTAAGTCACACAGAGAGGCATCCCATAAAATGCCAATAGAATGGAGGGTATCTAGCCCCGAAGAGAAGTTGGCACTAAGAAGGGCTGCAGAGTTGACCAACCTCCCAAATTCCATAGTTTCCAGGCCAAAACTCCCTGCCGGCACAGCAACAGCCCCAGTCATGGTCGAGAGCTTGATTTCCGAACTTGAGCCCCATGCAATTGAATGGTCAGCAGAGTATGGATTATTGGGTCCATTGCTCAAGGATCAGCCTGAGATGGCGATAGGAATTCGATTATTACATGCCACGCACTTTACAGAAGGAGGAAAAGACCGCTCTTCTAAGGATTTGATGACTATCATAGAGGATGTTGGGCATTGGCCTGGATAGCCCTTTCATTGGCCAACAAACGCCTCTTTTCCCCTATTCCACCCTTTCCACTATAACCTCCTATTGAACCATCAGATTTCACGACTCTGTGACAGGGGACATTGATTGGATACGGGTTGGAAGAACAGGCATTTGCTACGGCCCGAGCAGAGTTGGGATGGCCTATTGCCATTGCCACTTCTTTGTATGACCGAGTCTCTCCGTGGGGTATTTTCATCAGCTCCTTCCAGACCTTGATCTGGAAATCAGTACCGTTCATATCAACCAATTCTTGCCCTTCCAGTTAATCTGCCGCGGATTCATCATCCGTCTCGAAACCACCTTCTCCCATCCCAACGATTTCATAGTTTGAAGGAAAAAGTGCAATCACTATTCCTGCAACAATACACCCTAGTCCCAATGCAAATGCCTGTTTAACAACCATCAATTCTAGACCTATGGCGAAGAGAACCAGTCCTCCCAAGTTAGAAACCCATACCAATGTCTTGAATGTTGACAGCGAAACTCCCTCGGATCTACTGGTCCTTCTTGGTCCAAACTCTGCACCGAATCTCAATGGCTCCTTTTCCTTCAAATAATCACCTATCAATCATCAGAATTGCATCTGTAGGGCATGCTAAGACGCATAGCTTACAACCAGTACACGGGTCTCTTAGAATTCTAGCCTTTCGGGTTACATCTACACTCATAATGGGGCTAGCCAAAGGAGTGTCGTAGAGTTCGATAGCATCATCATCGCATACTATCGTACACTGGTCACACCCAATACACAGTTCTTCCTTGACCCAGGCAACAGCATCTTCTCCACCTTTCAGACTAGCCTCTTCTTCGGCTTTCATTGAATTAAGGAGCCTCCTAATTCTCGCCTGCTCTAAGGCCCTCCTTTCCAATAGGTCCTGTATCTCAGTCATGTCGTTCAACTACTGGCGAGATGCTCGCCCTTAAGATAGTGAGTTTGATTCGCCTTCTTGCTTTCGAAGAATCAAGATGGCGGGAAATGGCCAATGGTGGTTTGATCCGTTGGTTTGGCTAGGGCTAATGCAGGGTGCATCCATATGGGTAATGATGGCCATATTCATTGGCCCATCATCTGCGTGGATATCTCTAGCATGTGGTGGAATGATAGGATTCTTCCTCTATTTGGTTGCTTTGGGATATCAGGATCAAAGATTTGCCAAAGCAACAGTTTGGGGGGTGATTTTCAATGCCATCTTATCGTCAATTTCTGCAATACTAGCTTTTGCAATTTAGGCTCCCTTCGAGTCTTCTATCTGCCTGGCTAGGAAACTTACAACATCTAATATTTCGAAGTCATGCCTTGGGTCTCCCTCGAACTTCAGGCATTCGAAGTGAGCTACGCACTTGGGGCAAGTCGTCAACATCACGTCAGCCCCCGTCGCATTCACCTCGTCAAATCTCTGCAACCTTAGTGCGCGACTATTTTCATTGCAGGCCATCATGCTAGAAACTCCACAACATAGGGCATCTTCCCCTGTATGCTCCATTTCCACTAGCTCGACACCATCTACCGCTCTGACTAAGTCACGCGGCTCTTCGTAGATATTCATCTGCCTCCCTAGTCGACAAGGGTCATGGTAAGTCACAGTAACATCATTCTCAGTGCGTAGACTCATGTCAAAGCCATTCTCTACGAGGAACTCTGTGGTGTGCATAACCTTCATGTCGTCAAGTTCGTAGTCCAAGGCAAAAGTGCGGAAGCACTCTGCACACGAAGTTACCAGTGTGTCTATCCCACTCTGTCCAAGCTTCTTCTGGTTGTATGCCTTTAACTTGTCAAATACCTCAGTCATCCCTTGCCACTTCTGATCATGACCGCAGCACTTCAAGAAGTCCCTTCCTAGATACGTCACCGACTCCCCCATCTCCTCGAAAATAGTGAAAGCCGCATTTGTTGTCTCTCCTAGATCCATTTCACCATGGTTGACATGGCTGAAAATCATCTCTTGATCGATGTAGTCGACGCATCCTGGGTAGTAGCCAACACTAGAATCCAACGGATAGTCATCTACAGAGATGAACGACTCATCTGCGTCTTCTTCGGCTTCAGCAGCAAGAACTGCTTGTAGTAGTGTGTGGGGGATCTCTGCAGCGGGTGGCCCCCCGACAACAAGATTTCTTCTGATATCAATGTAAGAGTCATAGTCAACGAGTTGGGGGCATGCGTTCGTACATGCAGTGCATGTTAAGCATGAGTACAATGGGACACCATCATCCTCATTGTTCCATGTATTGTAAATGATGTTCAGCTTGTCTCCGGCATTGAAAAGCCTGACCGGACAAGCATCGTCGCAAAGATCACATCCATAGCACTTGTTCATCTCCCATTCGTAACCCCTTGCCATGCTTCTCATTAGCATGAACACAATCGCACCTACACCTAGGCAAGGAATAAACATCGAGTAGATTAGCTTGGCATCCAGGCTCTTTGGATTTTTGTGGAATGTCGGGTTTTCTAGTGCAAGGGAGGATAACTCTCCCAATTCATGTGTACTATCGTCCCTAACCAATGCCGTCCCATCATCAGATATGAGCAGGGGCTGGTAAGCTACAACTGAGAAGTCGGATATCATGGTGACGCTATCATTCACTTCGCTGGATTTGGTGACGAACGTTACGGTGTATGATTGAGCCGAATCTAGGTAGATGGTTGCAGACTGACACGATGTCCCACTATTCTCCCAGACTAACTCTCCTGCCTCATCTGTAAGCGTCAGACTTTGTGTGTGGAGTCCAGCATTCCTGACAGTAGTTCTGAAATTACACGAAATGTCAGTAGGAACTTGGGCCAGCCCAAGGTCTTCGACCAAGAATGTCCTAGACTCTGAGATTTCGATATCGCTGGCATCCTCCGAGCCGTTGTAGATCACCTCATCTGTTCCAATATTCCTAGAGGTTGACGTATCGCTGTGCCCATTGGCTCCACTGAAGTCAATGATAGTTGACCTTGTGGGTTGGAATACCCCCCAATTCGACCAGTACTTGGCTGGCATGACACACCATTCGTCGTGCGAGTCGCCTTCGTGGATGTCCTCCCATACTGCTAGGTGTCCCGTGCTCTCAAATGGCAGGCACTCGTCACCCCACTCATCCCAGACGTTTCCTTTTTCCACATGGATAAGAGTGTCAGATGGTTGCCCTCTGATTCCATCCAATTCAACCAGTTTTGCCTCGTTCTGATACTCCCAGAATCCCATTGTACCAAGTCCTCTCTGATTCCAGAAGCCATTTTCGTAGACAGGCCATGTAATTGCACATAGCAGTACGCTAGCAACCAGTGAACCTACCGCAATCTGCCTGCCAAGAATGGGAGTCAATCTAGAACCCATGGGACCAAGGAGGAACTTTCTTACCGAGAAATACAAGAGTGCAAAAATGAAAATTCCCGTCAGTACCCATGGGATGGCATTGAACACCTCTGCAGCCCACGGAGACTGCGTGCCGCATCTGAAAGCTCCATGTGAGGTCCCCCAACAATAGTCGGTTCTATTTTGTCCGTACATTTCTAGGAAGATATTTATCGAGAAAACTGAGATGAACCAAACGTGAGCAAGATATACTGCCCCAGCAGTAGCAAACCACGGATCTTCGACACCCCTCTTCTCCCTCTTTCCAATTATGAAGGGAGGTAGTGCCAAGATTCCTACTGGAAGGCCAGTAATTAGGGCACCCCAAACTCCAGCGTTCCACGAGACGATAGGTTGACCGAAGAAGTCACCTATAGGGCCGGCGGGAATGTCGAACTGCGGTAGATATTCCCCCCATCTCAGGTATCCATAGGAGAACAATACATACCAGTCTGGGAAAACGAAACCAGCCTGGGCATATGGGTCGGCTGCATTGTGGAGGGGCGGGGGGATTATCCATGAGTAGAATGCAATAACCATCATTATCGACGCGAATATGATGGTATCACGAAGTACTTCCGTTGGCCAGAATGCATGGCCAGTGAATACCCTCCTCCTCTCATCTTCTCCTTCCAGTAGGCCTTCCTTTTCACTGATGTAGGTGTCAGCTATCCTCCCGAATCTCTCAATCATTCCCATCCAAACACCTCAATGTGGCTCTGCAATTCCTTGTACCCACACGATGAAAAGGTGGGCCAGGATAAGAGCCGTCACAATCACCGGAAGAACGAATACATGCAAGAAGTACATTCTAACGACAGTCTGTCCCGTGAGAATGGTGTCCCCGAAAAGTGCGTTAGCCATCCATTCTCCTATCAAGGGAGTAGCATTGGCCATGTTGATTCCAATTGTTGCCGCACCAAACGCTAGACTATCCCACGGAAGGAGATATCCCGAGTAACCGAAGAAGATGGTGAAGAACATCAATGCGACCCCAATAAGCCAGTTTAGCTCTCGAGGGTTCCTGTATGCACCAGTGAAGTAAACCCGGCACATGTGTAGGAATACAGCTGCAACCATGAAGTGTGTTGTCCAGTGGTGAATTGAACGAATAATGTATCCGAATGGCAACTCTAGCATTATGAATTCCATTGATGCGTATGCAGGAGTTGGATCAGAGTTTAGATCCCCTCCTGGGACATAGTAGAAGCCCAGAATCGTTCCCGAAATTACCAAGATTATGAATGCTAGGAATGAGATTCCACCTAAACAGTACAATGGGTACCAATACCAAATTATCCTTAGTTTATACTTCTCAGCATGAGTGAGTGGCATCTGCCTGTGCATGCTGTGGTAAGAATCTCGGCTCATGCTCCAGTAGTCTTGGATGCGGAATCTAGTATCCAGCCAAGAGAACGCCCATAGGAATGCCTTCTCTGCCAATCCCATACTTCCTGCGTTAGTTTCCACTGCCCTGAGGATGTCCTTTCTCGGAATGTCATCCCTCTCCCTCCGTAGTGTGAAGGCAACGATAACCACGACAATCGCGATGAAAATCCAAAGGAACCAGAACTGAATCATAATTTTCACCTACCCACAGAATGTGTACCAATCCTTGAAATCTGGGAGAGCCTCGATGGTATCGCCGTTTACAATGAAAGGAATCAGTGGCATACCATAGGGAGCGGGACCCCCAGTCCTTTTGATTCCAATGAAGTCGAAGTCTTGCCCATTTGATCTGTTCCGAGCAGTGTTCTTCTCGATGACAGTGGGATCGTATCTACTGGAATGACAGATGCAGAAGAGCTTGTTTCCACCGGAGTCAGTTCCACCTGGAAGCCAATTGTCTGCAGTGAAGTCATTGTTCACCAACTGCCATCCTGGTATACAACATAGATGGGGGCACCTGGAGAAAATGATGATCATGTTGTCGTGTATTGAAAGCGAGGCAAACTCCTCTTTCTCGTCTATTTCAAAACCCGAACCCACGTATGCTCCGCTGGCCGTGTATCCATCCATTAGTTGGAATCTAGGCTCGTTCTCACTCAGGGGCTTGTTCTTGTTCTCCTCGTGGGGCACGTAAACCGCGACAACAGGAAGTCCCGACCAAAGACCAGCAGCTGCGGACATTCCTGTTGAAGAACCAGCTGCTTCATCTCGGAATGCCTGCATAGTCATCGGCTGCTTGTCCATATTTCCATACCATACGTCTGATCCCTTGGGGGCATAGAAGAGTATAGCTTGATCCGAACCGCCTGAACTAGCCTGTCCCATTAAAAATGAGGCAAATCCTACACTTCCTAGACTTGCCATTGTAATCAGGCCGGCTGCTGTATTGAACGACATCCGCATGAACTCTCTACGATCAACGAATCCTGCTCCCTCTGTCGTGGAATCTTCATTCCCGTGCAAAGGTCGTAATCTGAATCTCCGCGCCATATCAAACCTCATATTTCTTCCATGCTTCTGGATCATTCCTCGTGATGTACTTGTTTCGCCTATGCTTTACTATAATTACATCCGGTAAGACATACTTCAGGTAAACAATACCCATGATAATTAGAGTCAGAAGAGTCATTGCCAGATTGAATGATAGTAGTTGTTGATCCCAGTGTTTGAATAGTCCATATGAAAGAGAGCCAGCCCAGAAAAGAGTCCACAGAATTCCCCATAGTCCAACTAACACGATAAGCCATGAGTCGCCCGCCGGAGAAACGCTAGCCCTAACAATGGTTCCAGGTTTTGGTGAATTGAATACGCCATGATCAACAGCGACCGAGTACGCCTCTTCTGATATCGTGACATCTTCGAGTGCCTTTCGCGCGTCTTCCACACTTACTTCTCCAGATTCGACTTGTCTGAGTAGGCGCATTACTACGTCGTCCTTCATAGTTGATCACCCCTCCTAAGATGTTTTATCCTCAGTTTCAGTAGATTACTGCGGCCAACATAATGTCTAGAGAATCCATACCTCAGAAATAATCCACAGAAGAGGATCACAAGCATTACTGCTGCGAATCCTAACAACCCTAACCAGTGAGCAAGGAGCTTAGCACCCATGTGATGAAGATCTGTATGCTCTTCCACAGGGGCTGGAGGGTTAATTTCACCGTTGCCGGAGAAAATCGTTCTGACCTTGCCGTTATCCTCTCCTTCGTCTACACTTGCAGTAAGCCTATTCCACCTGTCTAGGTTTGATGGGGCCATATCGCCATTGACAACGTTCCCAGCAATCCAGAGGGTCATTGAACCCGATGAATCTTCCGGAGCGGTCCAAACAATACCCCATTTCCTGTCAGTCGTGCTGGATCCAGCATCGGTGTGCGTGAGTGTGGCTGGGTCGTCCTCCCAGTTTTGAACCAGACTTTCAAAACCTGCTCCTGGGGAAAGTACACCGGAACTGACTCTCATTGAGAATCCACCTGTGTATGAATCAGTTGATGCCTCGGGTCCACCAATCAATTGGATTATCAATTCATATTGTACCCCAGCCTCGTATTGGTAGGGAAAGCCATCTAGGATGACTGTGACTGAGTTATCCGGACTTTCTGAGTGGCATGTGCATCCTGCTAGAGATACATCACCGTGGTTATTGGCATCACCACCAACTCCAGTGTGTAGAGCTTGGCTCGAACCAGCAAATATTGCAATTACAACCAACGTTGTCAGGTACTTTCGATGGGAAATCATTGCCTGTTTCTCACCTTCCACATCAAAGTATATTGAGCCACAGAAAAGGGGGATATTAACGTTCCACCTCGGCCCCTACGGGGCCGACGATTAGCAACAAACTCGGAACAACACTCAAACACTGGCGCACTAGTCCAGTAACATGGCAGGTCCCCAATGGAAGAATGAGTACAACCTGTCCGAAGAGCAAGTTGAAAAAATTGATTTTGCAGAGCAATTGATGGAAATGATGCAATTATCTGAAGCAGAGAAGACACTAAATGAAATGCTGGAGGATAACCCCGAGTGCGTCCCAGTTTTGAATATCCTGGGCCACCTCAATGGAAGATATATTTCTGATTTTGAATCAGCAATTGAGTATTATGAAAAAGTGATTTCCTTGGAGCCGGACAATGCCTGGGCCCGAGATGAAAGAAGGCGATACAAAAGATATCTTACCTATGATTAGAACAAGATAATCTAGTCATTTACTAGTCGGGAGTCATGGAAGAAGGGGCCATTGTCATCGCAGGAGTCGGGGGAATAGGTTGCACATGGTCCCAAAGAGCCCACTCACTTTGCCAAGACCTTTCTGACTTGTTATTGGTCGATGCGGACGAATCTTCATTTTCTTCAGATTATGAAGCAAATTGTCTGCATCTCGATGCAGCCGGTGATGCAAGGGGAGCAGCCGCCCTCCCTAATCTTGCAGAGCATAGGCTGAAAGAAGGAATGAGTAACATAAAACACCTCCTTGATAGATCAGAATTGGTCATAATCCTCTCTGCCTTGGGTGGCGGAACTGGTTCGGGTGCCACCTCTGAGATTGCTGCAAGAGCCCGAGAATCTGGCAGTCTGGTATTGAGCATCGTCGGTTTGCCCTTTGCTGAACAACCTCTAAGGTGCGCAATTGCTGACCTGTCCCTGCCCGAAATCGAGCGAAACTCACACCTTTGTATTAGGGTTAGCCTTGAGAGGTTAGCATGGCAGGCGAGATATAGAGACTCAGACTGGAAGATGGGGTCGGAGTGGATCGGCGAACTTATCGAGGGACTGGTTACTACATTGGCCCGTGTGGGGAAGATAAACCTTGATCTGATGGATTTGAGAACAGTCATTGATAGACCTGGAAATGCCACTCTATTGGTTGGTACTGGTTCGACGGAGGACCCATCAGCAGTTGTTCGAATGGCCCGCCAGTCACCACTGTCGGAGATAGTTGTCGATGGAGCAAAAGGTTGCTTGATTCAGGTGGAGGGCGGTCCAGACATGACTTTGGCCCATCTTGATGCAGTTTCAGAAGGATTCGTCTCTTCGCTTGACAGTGATTGCCAGGTAATTCTTGGAGCCAGGTCAAGTGACGAAATGGCAGGAAACCTAAGACTGGTAGCCGTAGTTAGTGGCATCTAGTCGATAAGCTCAATCACATCTTCATCGGGTTTTGATTCGATATCGGAACTTACTTCGATATCATGTGGGATAATTTCTGAGATACTGGCCCTCTCCATAATTCCATTGCCTTCGTCCGAACCAAAGCCTTCCACATCCATAGTTCCATTTCCACTTATCCGTAACACTGCAATCGGGGTGATTCCAACAATGACTAATGCAGTCAGCATGTGACCGATTGCAGTGGTGGTCAATAGGCTACCATTCGAAAGAGCCGACAGAGATGAAATACTTCCAGCGTAAAGATACCCGAAACCAATCCCCCAGAACACTGCCGACTGTCCCTGGAATATCTTTACTCCTTTCTTGCTGCTTCTGTTTGCCATAGACCAGACGGCCAATAGGATTGTAACTGCCATCAGCAGTCCTTCTTCAACTAACATTGATGCCGAAACTTTATCCGAAAATAGAGGCATCCTTCTCCATGCACTGAATACGTGCCAACATGCAGTCAGTGCAAGAAGAAATACGACCCGATCGACAACGATTCCGTCGATTCCCGTCGTTTTCCTGGATGAAGAAGTAACCCTGTCCAATATGGCCATAATAGAACCTATCAGAATCAGAAACAGGGCCCAGGCAAGATGTTCAATTGTACTGCTATTTCCGTAATCCCCTGCATCGTAGGCAAACCACCAAATTAGTGGACCGAACAAGACAAGGATGCCAACAGTTCTAACTGCTGTATATCCGAATCCAATTCTGCTAGCCCTAATCTTCTTTGAAACTCTAGTTCCATAGACCGCCCATCCGAAAGACAATGAAAATGCTTGGAATATCGACATTAAAACGAATACCAATCCTAATCCAATTGTAATTTTTTCGAGGCCTTCTTCTACCCGAGAAATTGTCACAAATGAGGCTATTGCAGAAATGCATACAATTGGAACCAAAGTGACAGCACCCTTCTTCCAATACGATTTTCCAATTATCCCCCTGCTTTCGTCATCGACTCTTAGTAGGATGCTACCAATCTTTGATGGGGCGAAAATCGCAGCAATGCAATATGTTATGGACAGAGACAAGAAAATTACGGCACCCTTTTCTTGGGTTCCAAATACGTTCACTTTCATCATTACGTATAGCACTCCCGTGATGATCATCATTGCAAGGAAATGCGGCAGAGTTGAAGGGCTGGCGAATGACTTTAGAAGTCCTGAAACAGACTGATCGCTGCCTCCATTTCCCCCTTCCATGCCTCCTGGGGGACCCACCATTGGTTAAGGTAAACCCCTTCCCGGTGCCATGGCACGACTGAACAAGTCAGCTCGAGGAAAGCACAGGTGGGTATGCATAGAGTCATCATTGCCTTGCTCAATAAAAGATGTGCAGGAAGAACTCGCCAACCTATTCTCCGATATAGAATGGAAAATTCTTGATTTCCATATCGGGCCCGATTCAGCAACAATGATCGTCAAAGTTCCTCTTGAAAAGTATCATATTGCCCTGAAAAAAATTAATGATATCGATGGCAAATCAACAGTCACAAGTTCAGGAAAACTAAGACTTGTTCGCCATAGGATTTCTGAAAAACAGAAATTAGAGTAGCCAATTTGTTCCATCCAATTCACAAATTTGCGACAATCCGTCTACACCAAATATCTCCATTCCTCCATCCTTGGATAGCCCAACTGGCCTAAACGGAATTCCATCGACTTCCACAACCCCTCCTTCTGAAAGAACCCTGGACAGACCCCTCCACGAAAGTTCTCGAAACTCTTCAATAGTTGGTAACTCAAACCACCCATTGTCCTCCAATAGCGATGAAACTTCTGTATCAAGAATTCTGAAAACATCCATTGCCCCAATTTCGCCCAATGTTTCATCCCATCCCCCTCCTGATATCCCTCCTTCTTCGAACCGTGACCTGTTAGCCCCAAAACCAATCCTAATATCATCTGAATCACTAGACTCGACTATAACCCCCCCAATCTTGCTTTTTTCTTTGCAAATTATGTCATTGGGCCACTTCATATCTGCTTCAAGAGCTTCACTGAGGACTGAGCCGATACTTGTTTGTAGAAGTCCGGGGGGGATAGTTTTGAAAATCTCAACATCTAACTTCCAAGTACTCGCCAAACCATCTTTCTTTGACTGCCATGTGGAACCTCTTCTTCCCCTGCCATTCCTTTGAGCAAATGAGAAAACCCTCTGCCACCCTGAAGCTTCGAGCTTCTTTGCCTCGTCCATCGTGGAATCGCATATATCCAGAATCGTCGGTTTTTTCCCTTGTCCAGTCTTCCAAAAACCAATTACTTCAAGCCTTTCATTTCCGATTCTTTCGCATGCAACCGAACGAGCAGACCACCCCAAATCTTTCCATACTCCAGGATCACTTTCACTGATCGGGTCGGTTCTCATGAGAATCAATACCAACAACTTTTCCTGTCTTTTTTCAGAGTTTATTTCTAGGCTTCTGAGAAGCTCCGCCCCCCATCCCCCATTTCCAATGTCGTAAAGTGCCGCTGCTTCCATCTCCTGGATTTCTTCCCCTCGTTCCATCTTTAGATAGGGAATATTCCATACGATTAGCTCCACATCACTAGGTATTTCCATCCCCTCTCCAATCCCCGACTCATGGACATCCACTAACGAAGAAAGGCCATGATTGTCCACATTCCCCCTCGTTGCTGATACTGCATATGGATTCACGTCACAACATATCACATTCCAACCAAGGCTGGCAAGCTGCATCGTCACTGCTCCCGAACCACAACCAATCTCCAATGCCTTTCCATTTCTCTTCTTTAGTTTTGAAATCGCATCACATAGCAGCAATGTGTCCTCTCTGGGGGGGTAGACCGTTTCAGGAACCACTAGGTCACATTCGCCGATCCCGATTATTGGGAATTTGCAAATCTTACTTGGGTCCCCAATTTGGTAAGAATCCACATAATCACCCATATTCCATGATTCCTATTTGAACCGGTTGAAAACCTTTATCCGAATAATCTCTGAAGGCCCTATGGACGCCTCTCCCGGGGCGATGCGATAGCCCAGCGCAAGCAGGCGAATCGCAATGTTTTTGAAGACCCCCCAGGTCGGAGGATAGCCCAGCATTAGCCATGGGCCTGTAGCTTAGTCAGGTAGAGCGCCGGGCTTTTAACCCGGTGGCCGGGGGTTCGAATCCCCTCAGGCCCGCCTGCTTGCTTCTCAGGCCCTCGCTTTTCTGGACCCCCGGGAGGCGAAATTATGGCCGTAAAAAGCTCCACAAAGAAGAGACTTATTGAACTAGGAATCGCAGAAGAGCATGCTCACAGATTGGCTGACGACGCCAACCTAGATGCAATCAAGAGGATGTCAAGGGAACAGGTAGCCAAGAAGGTTGGAATCGAGGACGGTGATTCAGCCCTCGATCAAATAATGGGAGTAATCAGCGAACATGTAGGTTCTCGTAAGAGGACTAAGAGCAACCGAATTACTATCTCGCGCAAGGCCCTTCTCGATGAAGATATTCCCAGGGGCGATTTCAGGTTCAATGTACTCAATCATTTCCTTGTCCCTCATCACGAACTCGTTCCAATAGAATCAGAGGAAACTGAGTTAGCGCCTTGGGGGCTAAAGACATCCGATGTCCACGGGAACAACCGGCTGGCGAAGGAGCTTCTCCCCAAAATATTGATCACCGATCCAGCAATTCAGGCCATAAAGGAAATGGAGGAGTTGGAAAACGACGAACTTCCAGCAGGTTGGTTAACGAATCGAATCGTTAGGATACAGAGGTATAGCAGATCGGCCGGAAGTTCGGTTGCATTTCGCTTGATTGTTGAGAGTGCATGATTAGGGGTGAAAAAGTGAAGGAGATAGTTGAGAGTTACTTCAAGCAAAGAAGTCTGGTTAATCACCAACTGGCGTCATATAACGATTGTATTCCTGTCGGAGATGGTAAGGAAAGCCGAATGGAGTCTATTGTCAGGAACATCAAGATAGGGACAGACGAGCAAATGGATGATGACGAAGGTGGCCTTGTTAAATTGGATCTTCTTGATAAGGAGATTGTTGTAAGACTGAAGAATTTGAGATTAGGTCGGCCAACGATTAAGGAGGCCAATGGTGCTGAGCATCCCGCTACTCCTCTAGAGTGCAGAATCAGAAAACTTACATATTTCTCTCCAGTATACCTAGACTTCAAGATTTACCGTGACGATTTACCCCCCTCTCCCGGCGCAGAACTTGGTTACCTAGAGGAGAAGGGAGTCCATATTGGCAACTTGCCGATAATGGTCCGCTCTGCTAGATGCAACCTTCATGCTGGGCATATCGACGAGAATAGGAGGCTCTCTCCCGAGTCCTCGGCTGAAGACGCTGAGCGCTACCAGGCGCTTCTTAGGAAATCTGGCGAAGATCCATTAGATCCTGGCGGGTACTTCATCATTAATGGGACCGAAAGAGTCCTAATCTCGATGGAAGATTTGGCTCCTAATCGAGTCACTGTAGAGAAGAACAAGAAATACGCACATGAGACACAGGTGGCAAAAATCTTCTCTCAGAAAGATGGAGTCAGGAAACCCCTGAACGTAGAGAAAAGAAGGGACGGGATGCTCATGGTCAAGATCCCCAGTGCTGGAACCACTCCAGTTCCTCTGGTATTACTCATGCGTGCATTGGGTGTTGAGAACGACAGAGAGATATTCGCTTCGATAGCTGGTCCACCCGAGGCAATGAAATATACCGTAGCCAATCTAAATGACCTCAGGGACAATGATGAATATGGGGTCGATACATGCGATGAGGCTCTTGCTTGGCTTGAGAAGAAATTCGCTGCCGGACAGCAGAAGGAATACCGCGAGTCACGAATCCAGAACTTGCTGGATAACGAACTCCTGCCACATTTGGGCTCTGCCTTAGAAAACAGGGAGAAGAAGGCAATTTTCCTAGGAAGAATTGCTCGACAGGTTCTAGAAATGGCAATAAAGGACAAGGATCCCAATGACAAAGATCACTATGCAAATAAGCGAGTAAGACTAGCAGGAGATTTGGTAGAGGATCTGTTTCGTGTTAGCTTACAGCAACTTGCCCGGGATCTGAAATATCAGTTGGAAAGGCATCACAACCGCAAGAGAGAGCTTAGAATCTCCTCATGCCTTAGGCCAGATGTCCTTACTACCAAAATCATGCACGCCCTGGCAACAGGAAACTGGGTGGGCGGTAGATCAGGTGTGAGCCAGCTACTGGATCGTACTACATACTTGTCTGCTTTGTCCCATCTACGTAGAGTAACCAGTCCTCTAGTTCGAAGCCAACCCCACTTTGAAGCCAGGGATCTCCACCCAACGCAATGGGGCCGCCTTTGTCCCAATGAGACTCCTGAGGGACAGAATTGTGGCCTTGTAAAGAATGGGGCCCAGATGATAGACATTTCAGAAGAAGTCCGTGAAGCCGACGTCAAAGATTTACTCAAGGAGGCCGGTGTTAATGACAATCCTGATGGGTGGGCCGACGGCTCAAGGATTCACGTTAATGGGGACATCTTCGGACTCCACAAGAGACCCCACAAACTAGTCAGTCAATTCAAGAGAAGAAGGCGCTCGGGGAGGATAAGGCCAGAAGTCAGTATTCGTCATGATTTGGAGAATAGAGATGTCTTCATCAATACCGATAGAGGCAGAATGCTTCGTCCCTTGCTGATAATAGAACATGGCAGCCTTCAAATCACAAAGATGCATTTGGAGGGTCTGAAGTCCGGTGAAATTTCATTTTCTGACTTAGTCTCTGGTGGAGTAATAGAATGGGTAGATGCCGAAGAAGAGGAAGATCTTCTGATAGCACCAAGGCCTTTTGACCTGCCACCAGAGTCACCCAAGAATAAGAGGCCGATCAACCCTTCTAAGGTTCAGTGGACAAACCTTGGAGAAATGGGCAAGGACTCCGATGGAAAGCCCGTTCCACTATCACACGCGCAACTAATTGCCGAGGTAAAGATGCCCAATGGCGATACGAAGAACGAGAAGTTCAAAGTCCCGCTGAACTACTTCCAAGAAAATATTGACGTCCTTAAGAGGAAAGAAAAGAAGGACAACACCGTTCTTGTATACACTCATGTAGAGATCGATCCCCAACTTATTCTCGGAGTCTGTGCTTCGCTAGTTCCATATCCCGAGCATAATTCCACTCCGCGTGTAACAGGTGGAACTGCCATGGTAAAGCAGAGCCTTGGCGTGGCCAGTGCCAACTTTCGCCTCAGACCCGATACCAGAGCTCACGTGATGCATTATCCCCAGAGGTCAATTGTTGGTACTCGTGCGATGCAGTCCACAAACTTTGACGAAAGACCAGGAGGGCAGAATTACGTCGTCGCCATAGTTAGCCATCACGGATACAATATGCAGGACGCAGTGATTATGAATCGTGCTTCGGTAGAGAGGGCACTAGGAAGATCAGCATTCGTACGAACATACAATGCCGAGAATAAGCGATTCCCAGGGGGGCAGGAAGAGCGAATCGAGGTACCTGGAACTGGTTTAGATGAAATCAAGGGACTCAAGTCTTGGGATTCATACTCTCACCTAGAGAGGGACGGCCTACCCGTTCCAGAGGAGGAACTGACCAGCGAGGAGGGCGGCAGATCTATTCTTGTAGGCAAGACCAGCCCTCCAAGATTCCTTGAGGAGGCTCATGGTGCGTTTTTGCAAGCACAAGAGAGACGTGAGTCATCCATGCTTGTTAGGCATGGGGAGAAGGGTTGGGTAGACAATGTCTACGTCACTGAATCGCTAGATTCAGGCAGGCTCGTCAGGATTACACTCCGAACAAACAAGATTCCTGAACTTGGAGATAAGTTTGCCAGTCGGCATGGTCAGAAGGGTATCATTGGAAGACTCGTAAACCAGGAAGACATGCCATTCACCGAGGACGGAGTAATCCCCGACCTCCTGATTAATCCACATGCAATTCCATCTAGGATGACTGTAGCACACGTATTGGAGATGATTGGCGGCAAGGTAGGCTCAATGGAAGGTAGAAGAATTGACGGTACCGCCTTCACAGGCGAGAAAGAAGAGTCACTAAGATCAGGCCTGCTCCGGAACGGACTAAAGCACACTGGTAGGGAACAGATGATCAACGGAGAAACGGGCGAGAACTTCCCCGTTGACACCTTCGTCGGTGTGATATACTACCAACGATTACACCACTTGGTTAGCAGCAAACTCCATGCCAGAAGCAGAGGCAGGGTTCAGATTCTAACTAGGCAACCGACTGAGGGAAGGGCTAGGCAAGGCGGCCTCCGGTTTGGTGAGATGGAGAGGGATTGCCTCATTTCACATGGGGCATCAATGGTGATCAAAGACAGGCTTCTCGATGAATCCGATGGTTGGAACCTCATGGTATGCAATACTCCCCGGTGTGGGCACGTAGCCTACTATGACTGGAAGCGAAGAACCAGCGTTTGTCCTGTATGCGGAGATAGAGCCGACGTCCATTCCGTACAGACATCCTATGCATTCAAACTACTTCTGGATGAGATGAAGAGCTTGGGTGTTGCCATGAGACTGGAACTGGAGGATCGAAGATGAGTGCCCGAGACGCAGCAAAGATTCCAAAGCGAATAGACTCAATCAGGTTCACCCTAATGGATCCGAACGAAATAAGGAAGATGTCATCAGTAGAGGTAAAGACAGCCGATACCTACAAGGACGATGGCCATGCGTTTAAGCAGGGTCTGATGGATCCCAAGATGGGAGTCATTGACCCTGGAATAAGGTGCGAGACATGCGGCAACAAGCACGA
Source organism: Candidatus Thalassarchaeaceae archaeon (assembly GCA_030748775.1). Taxonomy (GTDB): domain Archaea; phylum Thermoplasmatota; class Poseidoniia; order Poseidoniales; family Thalassarchaeaceae; genus UBA36. The sequence continues at coordinate 25,232 of JASMLH010000002.1, forward strand.
GGAGTGCCCCAGCCACTTCGGACATATTGCTCTCGAGCTTCCAGTAATGCATATCGGCTTCACTGGGCTAATCAAGAACTGCCTAAAGTCTACATGCAATTCATGTAGCAAGGTCCTACTATTGGACGCAGCCGAAACCCATCCTACAGATCCAGAAAAGTCCGAACAGGACTACTACAGGGACAAGGTGCATGACATCATTCTAAAGCACGGTGTCGGTGGTCGAGAATTCAAGAAAATCATCAAGGATATCGAGACAGTTTGCTCTAGTGCCAAGAGGGCAATATGCATGCATTGCGGCGCCGAGCAAGGCAAGATTATCTTGGACAAGCCTACCACCTTCAAGGAGAAGAAGGCAGACAAGGGTGAACACAAACTGAATGCCAGGGATATCAGAGAATGGCTAGAGAAGATTCCCGACGAGCATTTAATTTTCGTTGGAATGGAGAAGGATGTAAGCAGGCCAGAATGGACGATCATGAAGGTTCTGCCCGTTCCTCCGATTACCGTTCGTCCCTCCATAACTCTGGAGAGTGGAGACAGATCAGAAGATGACTTGACCCACAAATTAGTCGATGTCCTTAGGATCAATCAGCGGCTAAGAGAAAATCGTGACTCTGGGGCGCCACAGCTAATTGTAGAGGACCTATGGGAGTTACTACAGTATCACTGCACAACTTACTTCGACAACCAAACCAGTGGAATCCCACCCGCACGACATCGGTCTGGAAGGCCCCTGAAGACACTTTCTCAGAGATTGAAAGGAAAGGAAGGAAGGTTCAGAAGCAACCTGTCTGGAAAGAGGGTTAACTTCTGTGCTAGGACTGTCATCAGTCCCGACCCCAATCTGGGAATCAACGAGGTCGGGGTCCCTGTTACAACAGCCAAGGAACTTACTGTTCCAATTAGGGTGACGAGCCGAAATAGAGAACAGTTGCGGCAGATGATTCTACGTGGTCCAGATGTTCATCCAGGAGTAAACTACATCATTCGAGGAGATCGATTTCGCGTCAGAATTACAGATCGAACTAAGTTCATCTGGTCCGGATTCCGATGCCTAAATCCGGACTGTCATTCTGGTAGCGAGGAAGAGCCATACATGGGCTACCAACCGGAGCTAAACCAAGTCTTGCCCGCGCCCAATTTCCTCCCAGGCCTAGTTCTGAAGGAGCAAATGCGTAGAGATCACATTACTGACGAGCTCCAGAAGGAGTGGAGCGTTGATCTAGAGTCTACTTTGTCGAATCTAAAGGGCGAGGATATGAGCGGCAATCAACTTCCCGAAGACGACCCCAATGCTGTGATCCATCATCGATGGAAGTGGGAGGTAGAGAACCCAGATGACTACTTGCCCGAGCACCTAGAAGTCCGGTGCCCACACTGTGGGAGCCCCGAGGTGGAGGACGAACATGGAAATGTGTTCCCTACTGATGTAGAGGACAGACTCAGCACATACGACAGGGATGGGAACCCTCGGCCCGGTGTGGTGGTCGAACGCCACTTGATTGACGGTGATGTTGCGATTTTCAACAGACAACCATCATTGCACAGGATGTCTATGCTAGTTCATGAGATAAGAGTCATGGAAGGTAAGACGTTCCGCTTCAACCTTGCTGATTGCACTCCATACAACGCTGATTTCGATGGCGATGAAATGAACCTCCACGTAATTCAGAGCGAGGAAGCAAGGGCCGAAGCCCGAATCCTAATGCGAGTGCAGGAGCACATAATTTCCCCAAGGTATGGTGGGAGCGTAATTGGTGGAATACATGACCATATTACTGGCGCTTACTTGCTAACACACGGGGAGGCATTCCTCACACGCCAGGCCGCTCTGGACGTACTGAGTTCCGTAGGATGGGACGGCGAACTTCCAGACCCGGTCGAAAGGAATGAGCAGGTTGGCTACCTCGGAAACGAGATTTTCAGCCTTCTCGTCAGGGAAGGATTTGACTTGAATTTCAAGAATCGCGCTGGCGAGTCAGTTAGCGTGACTGCTGGTGATGTCTCAGGGGCTATTGACAAGAGGGGCATAGGGGCGGAAGATGGAAGGCTCCTTGATGCAGTGGTACAGACTCATGGAACTGATATAGGTGCAGAGTTCATCAATAAGATGACGAAGATGACCATTGCAATTTGTACAGCTATGGGATTCACCACCGGTATAGATGATGAAGACCTGCCCCCAGAAGCAAAGGAAGAAATTGATAGAATTAACAGAGCCGCTAGTGAGAAAGTAGACGAAGAACTTACCAAGTTCGGAAAAGATGGAAGGAAGTACGAGGCTAGACCAGGGAGAACACCTCTGGAGACCTTGGAAGAGAACATCCTGACAATTCTTGATGAGGGCAAAGCCGAAACTGGGAATGTAGCAAAATCACTGTTGGGCGACAATAACTCAGCTGTTTTGATGGCGACATCCGGAGCCAGGGGTTCTATGGACAATCTAGCTATGATGGCTGGTTCTATTGGGCAGCCAAAGGTTAGGGGTAAGCGCCTAGAGAGGGGGTACCAGGATCGTGTTCTTTCACACTTCCCTAGGAATGTCAAGGGAGCCAAAGAGAAGGGCTTCGTCTCATCGTCTTTCAAGAGTGGCCTTGAACCTACGGAGTTCTTCATGCTATCAGTTTCAGGAAGGGAATCCCTTGTGGACACAGCTGTTAGGACTAGTAAGTCTGGTTACATGCAGAGGAGGCTGATTAATGCAATGGATGACCTAAAGGTAGCAGATGATGACAGGGCTTCTGTAAGGAATACAGCAAATAGGATCATTCAGTTTGAGTATGGGGAAGATGGGGTTGATCCTGCAAGGAGTCGAAAGGGCAGCCCATTTGATGTCAACCAAGTCCTGAACGACGCACTTGGAGGTGGTAAGTGATGGTTGTTAAGAGTGCTACTAAGAAGAAACTGATGGACTTGGGAATCGAGGAGGAGTACGCTCACAAGTTGGCAGATGACAAGAAGTGGGATGACGTCAAGGGCCTCTCTCCAGGTCAGATTGCTCAGATATGCGGAATAGACTCTGGCACATCCCAGCGAATCCACGAGGTGATGGCAAACTCTGCAAAGTCTAGCCGGGCTTCTACAGCAGCATCCGAGAAGACAATTGTTCGCCGTAGAACGGTTTCTCGGTCTCGTAGAATGAAGAGGTCGCTTCCCATGGAGGAATATGACGAAGAGTCCAAGCTAATCCAAATAGGTCGTGACGTTGACTCAGATGACGAGATGTATCTAAAACTCTCAAAGGCTGTTAGTGATGCTAATGCTAGCATGACTCCCAGAATGATAGACGATCTTGTCAAGGGACTGCAGAAGAGGGGGGAGAAGAAGATTTCTGATGCCAAGGCAAGGAAGATTATCGAGTCCGCCATGAACTTTGCCAGTGATTCCAAGGCAGTACCGTACGAGGCAGTAGGAATCACAACCGCCCAGTCAATCGGGGAACCAGGTACACAAATGACGATGAGGACATTCCACTACGCAGGAGTGGCAACGGTGAATGTTACACAGGGACTTCCTAGGATTATTGAGATCGTCGACGCTAGGAAGGTCCCTAAAACGCCAACGATGATCATCTATCTCGATGAACAGAATGCCAAGAAAAAGCCACTCCGTACAAACGAGAAACTAGTTCGCGATATTGCAGCCTCACTGGAGACAACGACAGCCACGGATATAGCTGCCATCGATGTAGACGTAGCTCAGAGGAACATCAGCCTTCAATTGAATAATAGCAACATGAAGCTGAAAAAGATGACCGGCGCCGAAGTTCGCGATAAACTATCCAGGGCTTTGAGGCTATATGTTCAGGCTGACAATGATGACCGCCCCAAGTCACTTCGCATTATTCCCGGAGTCACAAAGGAAGAGGATCTGGCATCCCTTGCCTCGGATCCCCCAACATATACCGCCCTACTCCAACTAGAGGACAAGATCAAGAAACTTAGACTCAAGGGTCTTCCCGGTATTTCCAGGGCAAACGTACAGGGTCCAGTTGCTGAAACAGGAGAGTATTACATCTCCACTATTGGCTCCAATCTTGCTAAAGTTAGCGAGTTTGCCGGAATAGACAGATCAAGGACGTACACAAACAACATCAACGAAATTCATGACTATCTGGGAATCGAGGCCGCTCGGCAGGCGATAATCAATGAGATGTGGGATACCCTTGAAGGGGCCGGTCTCGATGTCGATGTCAGACACCTGATTATGGTCTCCGACGTTATGACAAACGGAGGCGAAGTTCGGGCCATTGGCCGTCACGGAGTTAGCGGTACGAAGCACTCAATTCTCGCACGTTCAGCATTCGAGGTGACCGTCACTCACCTCCTAAAGGCTGGAATTATTGGCGAGAGAGACATGCTTTCGGGAGTAACAGAGAACATCATTGTTGGCCAACCAGTAGCATTGGGAACGGGAAGCGTTGAACTGTATTACATCCCCGAGTCTAGTAATTGAGGTGAAAAGATGGACATTGCTAGGCAGTTAAAGCAAGCAATAAACTCTGGAAGTATCATTTTTGGTCAGAGGCAAACCTCGTCTCACTGTTCCAAGGGCGAGGCAAAGCTGGTCTTAATTGCTGCAAATTGTCCGGAGTCATACATCGACGATCTGCGAAATTCATTTCCAAACGTTCCTGTCCACCAACTTACATTGGTGAACAGGCAACTAGGTGCTGCCTGTGGTAGGCCTTTTCCTGTTAGCGCATTGTGCGTCATTGACCCTGGTCAGAGCGATTTGATGCAACTCGCACCTAATGTTTGAATGCGAATTGCTACTGAACTGGCAATTTATTGGGTTCGTTTCAAAGTCAGACCGGCTCCCCTAGAATCATGGAGGGTACAATACGGGGTGTATTGGAAAACAGGGGAGTTACTCTGAAGAACCCTATTATTGATGATGAAATCATCGGATTCTGCTGCCTGGGAGTCGCCCCTAGAATTTCCGAGACCGGTTCTTCGGAGGAAGACGTACACGTTTGGATTATCTCCGCCAATAGCTTACCAATTAGTGAAAATGAAATAATTCGTTGGGGTCTTAGTGCCCCTAAGGGGAGACATTGGTTACTTAGCCTTCGAGAGGTTTCATCTGGTCATGTTGAAATCGATGGATTAGACTACGTAATTTGGCCTCCTGAAAGGGTAACTAAATGGATCGGGGAAGCAGTACTTTCAGGTGATATGAAAACAAATCCAGCACATGAGGAAGAGCAAAAATTGCCTGATTTGAAGGATAGGAAAAATACCCATGACTTCCCCATTATGGCCTTGCGACCAAGAATAGAAATCGAGAATTGGCTATCTCAGAGGGGTCTTGATGGTGAACAATACAATCCAGTATTTCTCGAAGGAAAGATTTGGGAAGTTTCAGGGAATTTGATTGGACCAAATGGCCAATTGGAGGAAGGCATTTGGCAACTTTACGAAGATCCATGGACACGGACTCTTTCCATACTAGAACAGGATGATATATCCGAAAAACCACCGAATTTACGAGTTATTTCGCCCCCTTCCAAAAATTGGCTTAGCCAATCCAGACTTTCCGAGGAAGCCTCAAAATTACTCGAAATACGACGTAAGGGAGAAACGGAAATTTCCGATTCGAGCACTGTTCGAAGCATGCTATTGCAACGATGGTCCCTTGATTCCTCAGGCTCGACCTTCGTCGAATACCGCCTCTTTCTACCTGCATGGATTGTTTCGAATCCGGTTGTGTCCGTTCTTCATGCTCGCAATGGAAGAACGTATGAGATTCAGGATCTCTGAAGCAGCAGCAGCTCCTCGGTTGATAGTGTGTCTCCTGACATCAGCTTGCTCATCAAATCAGTCATCTCCAGACTTCCTTCTTCATCAATCTGCCTTTGTTTAGTCCCTGAAAGCTTTAGGATATCTTGCATGGAATGAATGCAGCGTAGAGAAATAATGTAGTTATTGTGCAGCTCATCTGCTCTTCCTTTCGTCTTAGTTAGTCTGATGTGTTCAGAATTTGCCATTCCTCTGAGCTTTTCTACCTCATCGGACAATTCCATCATCAATGAGTGCGCTTCTTCAGATTCTTCCGATGCCGTTGTTACCGCATCGTGCGCCTTCTGCTGCGCCTTCTCAGCGGCCCTTACCTCCCTTAGGACATTGGAACTACTTTCTTCTTCTTTCTTTCTTGCAGTATCATACTCCGCCTTCAATTTCTTCATTTTCGCGAAGAACTCTTTCTCTTTGTTGGGCTTAATTTTTCCAGTTTGGTGATTCCATTCTAGCTTCTCCATTTCCGCTCTAATCTTGCTCGCTGGTTTCCCATTCCTTCTTTTTCCGCGCTCATCATCAGACTTGCTGCTACTAGAACTTCTGAGTTTAACTCTCAAAGCCTTCAACGAATTTGTTCTTTCTAGGCGAATCTTCCTCAATTCGGCAACCTTTCCATTTGCCTCATTCCTGATGGATTTCTGTTTCTGGACCTCAGTAATCAGCTCCTTTACCTGGCGATTAATTTCATTCCTTTTATCGAGTTGACTGCGAACTTGAACGTTCAAATCATCCCTGTTGGATTTAAAATCGTCAAGCTTGCTGCTTACACTTTCGGACATGGGTTCGAAAATTTCCCTTATATTCGAGTGATTGAGTCCCATGTATATCCAGGTTTTCGGAAATTACACCATCATTTAAGGAATACCGATTTCAAGACGATTATTCCCTTCTGCTGGCCATTCTTCCCTTTCTCCCACCAGTTCTAGATACTCCCAGTTTCCTACTCTTCTTCCTAGACTTTCTGCTCTTGTTGGTTTCTTTCACCAACTCAATATTATCCCCGAGTGCGGAAAGACCTCCAGACTCCAAAAGAACCCCCATCTCTTCCTTGCTAAGGCTACCCCCACTGGCAGCGATTCCCTTGATGTCCGAGAGCTTTACTCTGCCAGGACGATTTGCTGCTATTCTGACATAACCCTCAATCCTGCGAATCTCTTTTCTTGTCCTAGCTTTCTCGGATTTTAGTTGATCTAGCCGCTTGTCTATCTCTGAAATCCTGTTGCTAATATTGCGAATTTCCTTTCTACTAATGCCCGAGCCATCCGGATTATTATCTGCCTTCGCTTCAGCCACGATTTTTCCTGATTTCTCTCTGTTCTCATCCAATTTTCTAGAAATTTCCTTCAATTTCCTTACTTCTGTTGCATACATCTTGTGGGCATCCTCAGCCAATATTTTTTGTTTGATTGAAGCCTGAATCTCGAAGAATCTGCTGAATGCATCTAGTTCTCGATTAAGCATAGGTACAGACGTAAGATCATTATCTACTGTTGTCATCCTAGAATGTGTGTCGCTAAGCCATTCATACAGAATTTCGGATGGTGGAGGAACACAGCGATTGACCGAATCTCGCTGTTCCCTGTGCTTCAGGCTTTTCTTCCTCGATTTGTGGAATTCCTGGAGTAATGATTTTCTTCCTTGACCTGCCTCTTCAAAGCCACCCAAAGCCGAACGAAGTGACTTCACAATCTGTATCTGATCCTTCCGCTCGCTTCTAAGACTCCTTGTCTCGATATCCAATGTAGCCATATCCCTAATTATCCCAGTCAGAAGTTGCCCTACAGCATCTTCATCCATTTCTTCAAGGTCACCCCATTTTCCTTTGGACACCTTCATTCTTCCTCACCACCGACTTGTTTGGACTCTTTCTTCTTGCTCCTTCGCCTTTTTGCGAATGAAGAAACCCCTCCGTTCTCCACCCTTCTCATTCCAATTAGTAGGTCAGAGAACCCTGGGCCTATGTCTCCGAATCCTTCTTCTAACCTTCTTTCCCAATGACTTATCGCCTTGTCCGACTGAGAAAGTAGCTCTCTTGCCCTATCAAGCTGGCTTCTCACTTCTCGCAACTCATTGCTCAGGATTGCCCTCTTTTCGTAGGTTGGTTGGGCCTTTTCGACTGCTGTCAGCATTTCAGCGTGGGCCTTGTCTGCGATTCTATAATAATCTGACATTTCCTTGCTATTTTTGCTATATTCTACCATCTCCGGGTTGGACTCCTTCCTATCTTTTAGCCAGCGATCGTTTTCCTCTACTATCTTCCTCCTTTCCTCCAACAACTTCCTTTCCGCTTTGTGATCTAGGGCAGAAGTCTGAATTTTGTGCTCAATGCCTTCCAGATCTTCCATCATCCTCCTCTTCTTCCATTTGGGATCTAGGCTCATCATCCCACCCCCTTCGAGAAGTTTCGCTCTGGATGATTTTACATCTTGGATCAGTGCACTTGCACGAGATTGATTTTCATCCCTCTTCATCTTCAGCTCTGCCACTTTCTGATTAGCCCCTTCGAAGGACTTTTCCAACCTCTCTAACTTTGGCACTATTGACTCTTCTTCAGCTTCCAGATTCCTAATCACTCCCGGTAGGCTATCCTTCAACATCATTCTCCGCTGAAGTAACGCCCTAGCCAACTCATTCGGACCTAGCTCTAGCAACTGATTGTTGTCCATATCCTCCGTGACGAACGAATCATTACATTAAAGGGCTATGTGAGGTGATTTATTGGGTTTGATTGATACGATGTCACGGAAGGGGTCGACCATGCTCTCGATGATGTCAAAATCCTCGAGCACTCCCATAATTATCGCCATAGTGCTCTTTTCATTATCACACAACTATCCGATTATGCCAGAGCCTCTGCAAGAAGATGAACCACTTTTTACAAACTCAATCAACTCATCAGCAAATTTCACTTCCGCCGGAACCTCTACTGTAGCCCTTTCAGGAGAGCCGGCTCACGTCGGGGACCAGGTCGTTGCCTCGATTCTCGTTAGTAACATCGGCCATTCTACGGGTTTTGCTACATTGAACATTAATAATGAAGAAATTGACCAATCATTTTCGGGCGACTCGGTTGAAATAACACCAGGTTCAAGTAGAGAGGTCAAGACCTCGTTTTTTCCGACAAATCATGGCCCAATATCATACAGTTGGTGGGTTTCAAGTAACGGTTCGGATGTAAACCAGAGCCTTAGGGGGGAGTTCATTGTAGAGGTGCTTCCCAAGCAGACAATCTCAACAACGATCAACTCTTATGATTGGAGTGCAACTGAAGGACTTCAGATTGAAGTTTCTCTCTACTTATCTTCTGGAAGCTCCAGAGAAGTAATATTGGACGTTACTGGTTCGCTAAAAGAAACTTCCAGCCTATTACAGAGTATTACTATTGATCTAGATCCAGGCCGTAGGAACTTCAATTTTGAACTCGGAAGCCCTAATTCTGACACTGTCACAGTAGGGTTGAACACAATAGGGTGGCTACCCAGAAATGACTCAGTAAACTCAACTTCAATTGACGTTAAACCACCTTTGGCAGACCCTAGCGAGCTGTCTGTTGATGTCTTTGTGACAACCATGGAACCCTCTGCCGGTGAGCCGCTTCGATTGAGGGTGAATCTGACTAATGGTGATGACTTGCAAGCCCATAGTGGAAAAATTAGAGTGCTGAGAAGTTCAGACCAGACGATATTGGCTGAATCGCTGATTTCCGCAGTAAACCCAGGTGTCACAATCAGCCATGAGATTGTCATTCCATCATGGCCTGATTCCGATATCGTGCAGTTGGAAGTAATTTGGATGTATGGTGCCCTCTCATCGTCAATATTTCATTCTGTAGAATCATCCGTCCAAGAGAAGGGATTCTCTCCTCCATTCGACATTTCGGCCGCGTTAATTGGCGTTTTGTCAGGAATAGTCATTGTCCTGTCCGGGCGCCTCGTCTGGAGAGCTGCATCATCCAGAACCCCAACCACCTCAGAATCCCGAATTAGAGAGACCAGGGTTGAACGGGACTCACGGTCAAGGAATATAATATTGAAAGAGATACCTTGCCCGTTCTGCGAGCAGCGACTATCAGTCCCTGCCGACCACTTTGGAGATGCAAAATGCCCTTCTTGCTCAATGCAGTTCAGCGTGTTGGGAAAACCTGATTCCTCCGTCCAAAAAATAAATGTTCCCGAAGAAAATCAAACCACTTTTCCGAAATCGAAGTCATCCAGTGATCTCTTAGAGTGCCCGGAATGCGATCAAACCCTTAAAGTTCCAATGGAAAAGAGGCCCGTGCACTCCCGATGTCCTGTATGCAAGATTGAATTCTTGGCCGAATCAGGGTGATATTATGACTGAATTCAGTGATATAGAACAAATGTACATGAAGTCTATTTTCGAGGTACATAGTTCGACCCCCGATGCAATAGTAAAGACAACACAGTTAGCACAGATAATGGGTATCGCTCCTGCTTCGGCTACAGAAATGGTCCAACGCCTTTCCGATCGAGGTGTGGTTACTCACATCCCATATCGAGGATTCCGCCTCACTCCAGAAGGATTTCAGTTAGCTGCAAGAATAAAGCGGAGGGAGGGCTTGGTGAAAATTCTGCTCGCTGATGTAATAGGTTTCAATGGAAACGTTATGGAGGCAGCTTGCAGAATGGAACACGCCATTGATGATGATTTGGAGGCTACTCTTGACAGGTTTCTGGGGTACCCAGAACATGATACTGATGGGAACAGAATTCCCGGTATTGAGAGAGAAATTGACCCTCCCGTCATTGGATCTCTAATACCGATCTCCAGTCTACCTGAAGGGGCATCTGCGACTATCGAAATGCTGGTTTTCAATGGAGTCGACGAAGTAACACTATCAGATGTCGGCCTCAGTATTGGAGCAATTATTTCAATGACTGGGGGAATGCTATACTTGGGAGAAACAGCGATTAGTCTGTCATCAGGCCTATCCAAGAGCGTCATTGCTAGAGTAATTGGGATGGGGGTAGATTCCGATGAGGGATGACGTCGACCAAACATTACTGGAAGTTGAATCTGATATGGATTCTATGCTTGCGGCTCTTGAGGAGGAGGATGAATCCGAGTTAGACGTACCTCTTAGGGACAAGGGCAATACCAATGAATACTCTGATTCGAATTACAAGAGATCCCTGAAGGCAAGAGAGGCGGCTCTAACTGGAGTCGACGACCTGCTGATAAGCGGAGGTGCTAGACTTATTCTGTTGCTGCCGATAATTGTCGTAGTTCTTTTTGGTCTTGCACAGTCATTCCGAGACTCTGAGCCAGAATGGTGGATTGGTAGCGTTAGCGGGCTATTTCTCGATCTAAGCATTTCGAAAGCAATATATCTCCTCGCTCTGGTAATTATGGTTGCCGATCTGGTTCTATTGTTCGTTCTCCATTATCTTATGTGGTTGACTCGAAGGATTTTCAAGTTGGAGAGTGACGAAATTACAAGATCTGGAGTCACATTCCGAAGTGCCCATGGATACACGGAAATGAAGGCTGTAATTGACGGTTCTACGAGTCAGCTAAACCTAACAACATCACTGATGATTATTGCGACACTATTTCTTTCTCTGGCTCTGAACTTCTCTACCGATACCCAAGGTGTGCCTGTTCTAATAGCACTATCAACGGGTGCACTTCTTTCGGGGCATAGCGTCTACATGGTTTCGGATAGGCCAAGATTCAACACTGTAAATCCATGGGGCCTATTAGATGCATTCTCTCCGCCAATTCACCCTGCTCTACTGAACAAACCGTTCACAGATGTAATCCGAGCCCATGTGGACCCCCTTCTTGCAGTAAGAGTTTCAAAATACGTTTCCTCATTCAATAGTAACCTACGCCAGGGAACCTCCCTATCAGATCTCCAAGAGTACATTCTTCAAATGCTGCATATGCTCCGGTCGGGCATTATTGAGGAGGATGAGTTTCAGGCTGCACTCGAATCGGTTGTCGATGCTAGAACAATAGACCAGATTATCAACCACCCTGATCTTGGTGAGGAGACACTGGAAAGGCTATTGAGCCACGCAAGAAGCAGGTGTGCCCCGTTCTTCCGGCTCACTGATAGACTGAGGATGCACATTAACAACTCTTCCAATTCCGGAATTTGGTTCGATGTAGACATGGAGAACCTTACACTTGGACAGGCAAATCTGTTTGCGTTCGTTCTCAATCAGACGGATCAGAGCCAAGATCTAGTAATCAGAGTCCAGACTCCTGACTTTAGGCCCAACGAATGCGTCTACAGGCTAAGGGTCAAGCCCCAAGAAGTATCAAAACTAGGAGGAATGCCTCTTTATCAGAAGATTTCTGAATCGATGCTTGAGTCGGGGATAATTTGGCAGACCCTCATTCCCTCTTCGATGGGGGACGCAACCGTAACTGTAAGGCTCGAAGACTCAGCGGGAAATCTGATTTCCGGGAAGGTCCTCACCGCTCAAGTCAGATCCGATCTCTTTACAAGGCTCAGAATGACAACAGGTGCCGTATTCATGATTGGCGCCGCATTAGCCATTATTTCTCCTATGCTTCCATTCGTAGCCAATTTACTGGGCCTTTAGTTCGTTTCAATAAGGTGACTACACTCGCGAGCATATGGGCCCAGAGGAGCCAAGGGACGACGATCTCAGAACTAGGCTTCATGCTATGGAGTCCAAACTGAAGAGAATGAGGGATCAGAGGGACTCCCATAACGAGGCAGCCAGACGAGCCGCCGACTCCCGAAACTCTGTCCAAGAACAGGGAAGGGAGCTAAGGGACTCAATCAAGGGAAAAATGGAGGACCAGAAAGAAACACGGGCAAGAGCCAAAGTCCATCAGGCTAGGAGGGACGAGATCCAGAAGAATGTTAGGGAGCTTTTCTCGAGGAAGAAGGGCAGGAGGGACGATGGACCAGGAAAATCTGTTGTAATTCAACTATCTGAGACCCTGGGCGAGATTGAAAAAATCGAAAACAGGATTATGACAGACGGTAGCCTTTCATTGGAGAAGGAGAATACTCTAATCAAGAAGCTGAGATCACTGATTTCACGACGTGAAGAGTTAATTCCCACAGTCGAGGAACATCAGATTATTTCTATTGACTTGAGTGATATGGATGAATCGATACAACGCCTTAGAGCCGAGGCAGACAACGAGCATCAGAAAATGATAGAACAGAATAAGCTAGCGGATGAGATTTGGAACGATATCAAGCCCTTGCTCGAAGAGCGAGATTTCCTTAGGGGCGAGGGCGACAGGCTACACTCAATTTTCGTCAGCGAGAGAGAAAAGGCAGATGAGACTCACTCATCAATCGTTGAGATGCTTGCCAAGGTGAATGAAATAAAGGATGAGCTGAAATCCCAAAGGTTAGAGCGTGAGAGATTGGTGAGGGATCACAACAAATCAGTTAGGGAGGCCCTGAAGACCCCCGATCAAGATGAAAATTTGGCGGAAGATCTCTCAAAAAGGCTACTCGAGGAAGGATCAATTACGTTTGGCGGAACTGCCCCCACATCATCCGGGGACGTAGGCCCAAGTAACAGTAACAAGAAAACTACTCGGAGATTGGGTACTAGCAGGGGAAGGAAGAGGTGACTACCATCCTCGTTTATCAAGCCTGACTTCAAGGTCGTCTATATCCAGTCCTGGCATAGCCTCTCCTACCATCTCACTTGCTTCTGCAACAACGCTATGATCATCGAAATGATGAGTGGCCAGAACTATTGCCTCTGCAGTGTTTTTGGGATCAGAGCTCTTGAAAATTCCTGACCCCACAAAAATACCATCCATTCCATGCTTCATCATCAAAGCAGCGTCAGATGGGGTCGCAATCCCTCCCGCCGAAAAGGTAACTACCGGAAGTCTGCTTTGAGAAATCACATCGTTCAATACCGATTCTACCTCACTACGGAGGTGTTCGATTTCCCCGAATGGAGTAGTTGAAACCTTCACTCCCAGTTCTGAAGAGTCCTCCAACCTCTTGTAACCCCCCATTATCACGTCCACCATTCCTTCCAATTCGGATTTGCTTGCACCTTTGGCCTCTTCTATCTCATATGATACAAGCCTGGCATGCTGCACGGCGCTGACTACATTTCCTGTCCCAGCTTCGCCTTTTGTCCTAATCATTGCAGCCCCTTCTGATATTCTCCTGACTGCTTCTCCTAGGCTTGTACAACCGCATACGAAAGGAATGGTGAAGTTCTTCTTTGCTATATGGAAGAATGGATCTGCAGGGGTCAAGACCTCTGACTCATCTACCATGTCAACGCCAAGCGCCTCTAGAACACGAGCCTCCTCATCATGCCCAATTCTGGCTTTGGCCATTACTGGGATGCTGGTTGTTTCGATAATTTCCTTGATTAGTTGAGGATGACTCATTCTGGCAACTCCACCACTGGAGCGAATGTCTGCAGGAACTCTCTCCAGTGCCATTACCGAAACAGCTCCTGCGTCTTCGGCTATATGCGCCTGTTCGGGAGTAACTACGTCCATCACGACTCCTCCCTGCTGCATTTTGGCAAATCCGCGCTTCAGCAATTCTGTACCATGTCGCATGCTCTCAAGATCTAACCTATCGGACACGCCCAGCGCTTCGGGTTTACATTGAAGAACCTATTTCCTGAAAGGCCATGTTCACGAATCGGCTAAGACGGGGGAGTCCCCCTCTGCCAGTGGAAGCCCTGGAGCCTCATCCTCATTCCTTTCCAACCATTCCATTTGGTCATCAGGAAGATCCGTATCCGCATAGATCGCCTCGGCAGGACACTCGGGAATGCATGCTGCACAATCTATGCACTCGTCGGGGTCAATTACAAGGTACTCTTCGGCTTCCCTAAATGCCTCTACTGGACAGACGTGTACGCAGTCTTGGTATTTGCAGCGCACGCAGGCGCCGGTTACTACGTGTGTCATATGGAAATATTGGGCCCACGAATAGCATATCAAAGCTTTCGTTCTCTCAATGCGAATCAATTAGTTCTCGGAGAAATTTCTCCGCTACCGAGAAAACATCTTCATTCGGGTAAACCTCCAATTTGAATGTCCCCTTTACAACAGGGCCATTTCTTTCGCATTCCAGAGAAGCCTCACCGCTCACAAGTTTCGATAATGATGCCCTGATATGGAGTACCTTATCCTCGTCAATTCTCGCTGCAAGATCTTCATCGATAATCGTGAAAATCTGTTCCTCACCAAATTTACACAATGAGGCGACAGCTACTTTTTTCTTCATAGTTGAAATAATCGATACCATGGGAGAACCATGGGCCGATTTACTGTGATTGATGGATATCTCAGACTCGCTACCTGCTAACCATAGCATTGCCTCAGCAATAATCTCGATGTCATCCACTGCACTTGCATGGACTCTCCATGCTCCACCATGGATTCCCATACAATGTCCTAGCGACGAATCACCTTCAATCCGCCGTATGATTTTACCAAATCCCGGGATTCCGTTCAAATACTGGTGGTAGTTCGCACGGCTCGCGAACGGGGAAGCCCCCGATAGAGGAGTTGTCATAATGGCCAAAGGTGCATCGGCTAGAGCGGCAGCTCGAAGGCAGAAAGACAAATGGAAGGCAAAGCGCTGGTTCTCAATCAGAGCTCCCAGAAATCCCTGGTCGTTCAAGGTAATTGGTGAGACTATAGCGGAGGATGAATCCATGCTCGTTGACCGCCCCTATGAGGTCATGCAGAACGAACTAGATGGTGACTTTTCCAAAATGCACGTCAAAATCAAGTTCAGAATAAAGGACGTCGTGGGAAACGATGCTCTGACCGAGTTCGTTGGCCATGATGTGATGAAGGACTTTGTCAGACGACAAATTAGGCGAGACAGGGGTAAAGTTGACGATACGATAGATGTCGTTACCGATGATGGCTATTTCATCAGGATTAAGCCATTCATAGTGACTCGTTCTAGGGTCAAAGGAAGTCAGAAGCAGGAAACACGTAGCGTCGCTAGGAACGAGGTAATCACATTTTGTGCAAAGACAACCTGGATAGGAGTTCAGCAAGCGCTATT
The DNA here is from genome assembly GCA_030748775.1 of Candidatus Thalassarchaeaceae archaeon. Lineage (GTDB taxonomy): Archaea > Thermoplasmatota > Poseidoniia > Poseidoniales > Thalassarchaeaceae > UBA36. Next base: position 41,060 of record JASMLH010000002.1, read on the forward strand.
GGACGGTTCTCTGGAGGAAAAAGTAACTAAGGCAGTTTCGAAGATTCAACCAGTCAGGGCCGTCTTCTTTCGTAAGAGCCAACTAATTCAGGACGGTGTGGTTATTGATGATGGGCCAACCCTCGAAGAAGTAAAGGCAGCTGAGAAGGCGTCAATAGAAGCAGCAAATCAGAGTTCCGAAGATGTGGTAATTGAGCCGGGTGAATCCGATGAGGAAACAGTAGATGTAGCAGAAATCGGAGACGATGAAATATCAGATGACTCGCTAGCCCATGAAGAAAACGAAAGTGAAGAACCATCCGAAGAAGCCGGAGAGCCAACCTCAGATTTTGAATCAATGACTGTTGTACAATTGAAAGAGTTACTGAAGAAGGCAGGCAAGCCTGTTTCAGGAAAGAAAGCCGATCTGGTTGCACGTCTCTCGGAGTGAGGAGATGCCCCGCATTGCGGTGCTTTGCGGAACTGGAATGAGCTCGTTTGCATCAGAACTACATTCCAAGGAAGGTATAGCTCCTGGTTGCATGATTGCTGAATCCCCGTGGGGAGATGTACCACTGTCAATCGTCAAGATGGAAAAAGGAGAAGTGGTAATTATTGATCGCCACTTCTCAAATTCGGATTCTAGGACCCCTCCACATTCGATAAATCATAAGGCCAATGTCCACGCCGCAATTAGTAGTCAACCAGATATGGTTGTTAGCGTAAATTCAGTTGGCTCTATTCGTTCAGATTTGAAACCAGGAATGGTGACAGTGGCCGGAGACGTTCTCGATCTGTCGATAAGGCCTTGGACATTTCATGATGACAATGCCATCCACACCGATCGAACCTCGATATTCAGTCAAGAAGCCTCAAACACGTGCAGCAAAGTAATTTCTACAGTTCAGGATTCATCCCCTGCAGGTCTGGTTGTTGCACAATGTGTAGGCCCGCAATTCGAGAGTCCAGCTGAAATCGATGCTCTCGAGCGCTTAGGTGCCGATGTGGTTGGAATGACTCTCGGCCCCGAGTCAAGACTGATTTCCGAAACTATGCTTCCATACGTCTGCCTTCCATGTTGCTCTAATTGGGCCGCTGGAAGAACACCCGGTGACCCCAATGCAGAAATCTCTCACCACGAAGTAGATGAAATTGCATCAGGAATGAGGAATGTTGTGGCATCATGCATCATGTCTCTACTCGAAGAACTATAGAATTTGAATTTCGAACTAGCCAAAGAATTCAATTTGTAATTCAGAAATTTGTTCCCGAGAAATAGCATTTGCGTATGCTTCAAGAGGTTCTTTATTCAGGTTTAGAAACTGCTCACCGAAATTGAACGGACGCAGGATAATCCGGGCTTGATCTTTGTAGCCCAATATTGCGAGAGATGCCGCTAGGGCTTCTACAGATGACAATCGCCCAACTTTTCCCCACGAAACAGGGTTTGCAGCGAGTAAAACCGGAAGAATCCTACTCTCCAGATTTGTCTTGTCTTCGATGAAACTTATCGACTCATGGATTTTCTTCCATGAGCAGTCAAGAACCACTAATGAAGCACCCAATTCGATTAATTCTTTGTCTTCGGGTCCCATAATTACCGTTGCATGCGGATCAAGAAGATAGCCTCTGCGGGGGGCCGAATCTGCCTTGTTGTGGACCCTTGCAAGCCCCTGGGAGCCTAACTTCCTAGCTGTGCATTTTTTCGGGTCATCCTGTCCAAGATGAATCACATGAAGTGGTACAAGGCTCACAATCTATCTCCTATTTCTAGCACCTTTCCTTGATACTCCGAGCCTTCTGGCCTTCTTCCTAGGGGCCTTATCCATATTGCCAGTGCCGATTTCGGTTACAGCGTCCGAGATTGTCATTTCACTATGAGATGACGACTCGACAACTCGAGAATTCCTAGGCGCTGCCTCAACGAATAGTTTGATTCCTAGTGACTTCGAAATCTTTTCCAGTATCGAATCTGTCGGCCTAATACCATTTTCCGCCTTTTGTATAGCTGATACTTTCAGGTTCATTGAACTAGCTAATTCAGACTGAGACAAGCCACTAATCTCTCTAGCCTTCCTAATCCTAGAATGGAAGTCTGGAGCTAACTCCATTTCCTCTTTGGTCATGATATCGACGCCTGAAACCCCCTTCCCGAGTACCCGGCTCTCGGGATTAGATTTGGGCAATTTCACAATCCTACTCTCAACAGCTAAGCCCATAGAATCGATACACTTGGTGCAGCACTCGAGCAATGTTCCGCGCACAGTAGCTCTTCTTGTCGCGATTCCTTCGAATCCGCATAGCTCACATGTGCCCATGGCTAACCCAACATCTCGTGTAACATGATACCTTCGCAGGTGTCATAAACACGTGCCAAGAAGGCGAATCATGGCAAGTGAGGCTGGTGAGGACACGAAAGAAGGGATTTCTAACTTGTCAGACAGTGCAAAAGACGATGCCTTAGATAGACTATCTAGAGATTTTGATGAGCTCTCAGAACAGGCACAGCAACTCCTTACTGAGAAGCTATTTCTTGAGAATGAGTTTTCTCAGTTGAAGAAGCGTGCCAACCGTCTTGACGAAGAATTGCGAAATATCAAGACGCCACCACTAGTAATTGGCTACATTCAGGACATCATTGACGAACATGCAATCGTTCGAAGCTCCAATGGGACGGTATTCTTGGTTTCAGTAAATAGGAGACTCGATATTTCTGATATGAAACCGGGGACTAGAGTCGCACTCAACCAAGATACCTTGTCTGTAGTAGAGGTTCTATCTGACTCATGGGACCCCCTCGTTAGCAGTGCAGAAATTATCGACAGTCCATCGATCGACTACCAATCAATTGGGGGCCTAGAAGAACAGATTAAGGAGATTAGGGAGGCAGTAGAACTGCCTTTCGAAAACCCCGATGCGTTCATTGAATTGGGAATTGAACCCCCCAAGGGGGTATTGCTAACCGGACCCCCTGGGACAGGAAAGACAATGCTCGCCAAAGCAGTGGCAAACTCGACAAAGGCTACATTCCTCGGCCTTGTTGGTGCAGAGCTTGCTCAGAAGTACATCGGAGAGGGTGGAAGAATGGTCAGAGAGCTATTCGATCTGGCTAAACAGAAGGCTCCGTCAATTATCTTCATAGACGAATTGGATTCCATAGGTTCCAAACGTCTCGATACTGCAACTTCTGGCGATAGAGAGGTCCAGAGGACGCTTATGCAGCTTCTCTCAGAAATGGACGGGTTCGAGACCCTAGACGACGTGAAGATCATCGCTGCCACAAACAGGCCAGAGTTACTTGATGCGGCACTGTTGAGACCGGGCCGTTTTGATAGGATAATCGAGATACCTCTCCCTGACATTGACGCGAGGGAGACAATATATGGAGTCCATACGAAATCTATGCCCATTGAAAAGAAGGTTGGATTGCGCTACCTTTCTAGCATCTCAGAAGGATTCAGTGGGGCCGAAATCAAGTCATCTGTTGTTGAGGCTGGAATAAATGCAATCTCAGATGGGCGAAAGATAGTATCAAAATCTGATTTCATAGCGGCAATTAAGAAGGTCGAGAATAAGAGAAAGGACTCTGAAAACAGCTCCTCTGAGGGACTCTACCGATAAGTAAATCTCTTCATTGATGCTGCTTTCCAAGGCACGTGCCTCAACCACTTGTGGAATGCGTTCCTAACTTTAGCGAAGGCCGTGACAAGTCAGTAATAGACAGGATTTCGGCATCGATTGAGGCTGTTCCGGGTGTCACACTACTCGATGTTGACATGGGTTCTGACTTCAATAGGACAGTGGTCACGATGGTAGGCCATCCTGATGACGTTATCAAAGCGGCAATTGACTGCACTTCTGTCGCTTCGGAGCTCATTGATATGAGGGGTCACAGTGGTGAGCACGCTAGGATGGGCGCTGTAGACGTTGTTCCATTCATTCCAATCAGAGATGTATCTATGGAGGAATGCGTCCGCCTCTCTGAAATTTATGCAGAGATGGTATCTCACAAACTAGACCTTCCAGTATATCTCTATGCGGAGGCTGCTAGGAGTGAGCAAAGAGTTCGGCTACCAGACATCAGGAGAGGAGAGTATGAAGGACTGCAAGATAAGATCCAATCCGAGGAATGGGCTCCAGACTACGGGCCCAGAGAATTCAACCCAAAGCTCGGTGCTACAGCTACTGGAGCTAGGCAGATATTAATCGCATACAATGTGAACCTGGACTCCGATGACAAAGCCAAGGCAAACTCGGTCGCATCCATGATTCGAACAAGCGGATACTTGGTGAAGGACGAGAACGGTCAGAAGATTATCGGCGATGACGGGAAGCCTCTTCGGAAGCCTGGAAAATTTGAAGCTCTCCAGGCAGCTGGTTGGATGTACGATGAGTCTACTGCCCAAGTATCGATGAATCTCCTTGACCACAGGGTGACAGGGCTTCATCATGTAACCGAAGCAATCCGTGAGGAGGCTCGGAAGATTGGCTTGAACGCAGTTGCTGGGGAGCTAGTGGGACTAGTCCCTTTGGAGGCTATGATTTCAGCAGGTAGGCATTATCACAAAGAACCAGGATCTGCTCTCGAATCGTCACTAGTCGATGCAGCAATTAATGGCCTAATGCTCGACATACTTGGTGAATTTGATCCCAAATCAAGTATTATTGAATGGGCCATTAGTGAGGCGTTGGGATGAATGAGGGATACGAGGAAGTACTCAGAGCAATAGCATCCTCAGACCCTACTCCTGGTGGTGGATCCGTTGCAGCACTGTCCTTGGCTCACGCACAATGCCTGACCATCATGGTAGCTAGACTCACAGTTGGCAAGGAGAAGTGGTCGGATGGACACGAAGCTGCAGAGTTAATCATCTCGAAGTGGGATCCTAGGATGGGCGTAGCTATTGGACTGGCAAAGAAGGACGCACTTGCATTTGACCAGGTGATGGGGGCATATCGTCTTCCAAAGAGGGACGAAAAAGAGAAGGAATTCCGACAGTCGACTATCAGAAAAGCAACAATAGGGGCTGCACAGGCTCCTCTGGAAACAGCGACAGAAGCATTGGATCTTCTGCACGATATCGAGTCCTTCAGTCATATATGCAACTCAAATGCATTGACGGACCTTGCTTCGGCAGCGGAGCTATCGAGTTCTGCTGTTATTATCGCATCGATGAATGTTCGAATTAATCTGGATTTCATCAAAGGGGAAGATGTTGATGAACTCTCGATGAGATTGGATACGGTAGTGGGGGAATCTGACTCCTCACTAGAGCGGATTAGGTCCAAAGTTTTCGAGAGGCTTGGTTGGAAATGAAATTTAACAAAGCCCCCTTTCATGGTATCCCTGATACTCTTCCACCACCCAAGGACATAGATCCTTCAGTCCCGCATGCCCCTCCAAGACCCCAAGTTCTGGACGAAAGAGATAGGTCATTGTCAATAGAGAATGCATTGAGGTATTTCCCGGAAGATTGGCACGAGACTCTTGCCAAGGAGTTCCTGGATGAGCTGGACCAGCTAGGCCACATATACATGCATAGGTTCAGGCCAGACTACGAAATGTATGCCAGACCAATCACGGATTACAATGCAAATTCTGAGTATGCAGCGGCAATAATGTTGATGATTCAGAACAACCTCGATCCAAATGTAGCTCAATTTCCTCACGAATTGATTACCTATGGGGCCAATGGGGCCGTTTTCCAGAACTGGGCCCAGTACCTGCTAACCATGGGTTATCTGAGCAAGATGAGCGAAGACCAGACATTAGTAATGTACTCGGGTCATCCTCTGGGGCTTTTCCCTTCTAACAAAGAATCACCGATGGTGGTTGTCACAAATGGCATGGTAATCCCAAATTACTCTAGTCAATTGGATTATGAGCGGATGAACGCCCTGGGAGTATCTCAATACGGACAAATGACGGCCGGTTCGTACATGTACATAGGTCCTCAGGGTATCGTTCACGGGACAACTATCACGCTACTAAACGCAGCCAGGAAGTACCTTGGAAAGACCTCAGAAGAAGGCCTAGGGGGCGTGCTCTACGTCACTTCTGGCCTCGGGGGGATGTCTGGGGCCCAGGCCAAGGCCGCGGTGATTGCTGGTGCAGTTTGCATCATCGCGGAAGTCGACCCATTCCCTGCAAGAAAGAGGCATTCACAGGGATGGCTAACAGAGCTACATGAAGACATCGAGCAGCTTGTGGATCGTGCGGAGCAGGCCATATCCAGAAAGGAGGCAATCTCTCTGGGATATGTAGGCAATATAGTTGAACTGCTTGAGTATCTGGTGGAGAGGGGAACAAATGTCGATCTTGCTAGCGATCAGACCAGCCTACACAATCCATGGTTAGGGGGATACATTCCTGCTGATTTAACACTCGCAGATAGTGTAGAAATGATAAAGGCAGATCCTGCCAAATTCAAGGAATCAGTCCATCATTCACTAAGGAGGCACGTAGCAGCTATCAACACTCTATGCTCAAACGGGACTCGTTTCTGGGATTACGGAAACGCATTCCTCCTAGAGTCAAGTAGAGCTGGCGCGGACATCAACAAAGAGGACGGCTCCTTTCTCTATCCATCATACGTGGAGGACATAATGGGTCCAATGTGCTTCGACTATGGGTTCGGACCGTTCAGATGGGTATGCACCTCAGGTGAGGAGAGTGATTTGAGGAAGACCGATCAGATTGCAAAGGACGTCCTTGAGGAATTATCGGACAGTTGTCCGGATGAAATTCGTACACAGTACATGGACAACATAAGATGGATCAACGAGGCAGAGAAGCATGGGTTGGTGGTTGGTAGCAAGTCTAGGATCCTATACGCGGATGAAGTAGGAAGGAGGGCAATAGCGAGTCAATTCAACAATGCTATCTCTGACGGGACCGTAACCGCCCCAATTGTACTAGGTCGTGATCATCACGACGTAAGTGGAACTGACAGCCCATATAGGGAGACTGCGAACATATACGACGGCTCAATGTTCACTGCAGACATGTCCGTTCAGAACTTCGTCGGTGACTCGTTCAGGGGTGCAACATGGGTAAGCCTACACAATGGGGGGGGTGTTGGCTGGGGGGAGGTCATTAACGGTGGATTCGGGCTAGTTATCGATGGGTCGGAAAAATCTCAGAATAATATCGATTCTATGATATCATGGGATGTGAATAACGGCCTAGCTAGGAGGTCATGGGCGAGGAATCCAGCAGCAAGGTCAGCAATCTCCAGGGCCATGGAATCCGATGATAGGATTATCGTCACTATGCCTAACATAGTGAAGGATAACGTGCTAAAGGACTTGTTTGAAGATACTCGATGACTCTATTTGGGAATCGCGGTTCGAAGCCCCTAATGGTGGATATCCAGATAGATGGCGACTCCTTAACTCTGGAGCAGGCAATGGCTATCGCAAACGGCCAATCCACTGCATCTCTATCTAGAGAATCAAGGGCCAAGATGGGGGAATCATGCTCCGCAGTAGAGGAGATTTTACGTTCTGGAGATACCGTATACGGGATTAACACTGGTTTCGGGGCAATGTCATCGGTCAGAATTGAAGACGACGAAATCGAGGCTCTCCAGGCAAATCTGGTCAGGAGCCATGCCTGTGGTGTCGGTGATAGGATGGAGCCAGAGCACGTCCTCCTGATGATGGTGTTTAGGGCCAACTCAATCGCGAAGGGGGTTTCCGGCTCGAGACCCGAGGTAGTTGACCTAATTCTCTCGATGGTTAACTCAAGAATATCGCCCGAAGTACCCCGAATCGGGTCTCTCGGAGCATCAGGAGATCTCGCTCCGCTCTCGCACATGGCATTGTCCATGATGGGTGAGGGAAAATGCTCAGTCTACAATAATGGTGAGTGGGAAACCCGCGAAAGCAAGGATGCCCTATCCGAAGCCGGTCTGGAACCGATAAAACTCCGAGCTAAGGAAGGACTCTCACTGATAAATGGGACAAGCCAGATGTGCGCTTTCCTAGCAATTACCATCTTGAACATGGAGGCTCTTTCATTCGCTGCTGACGCCTCAATAGCATGCTCATTGGAGGCCATTAGGGGTTCTCAGAAGCCATTTGACTCCAGAATCCATGCATCAAGGCCGCAATTCGGACAAACCCTCTCCGCTGCTAGGATATTGGAACATCTGTCTGGGTCCGAGATTTCGTCGTCAGATGCAGATTACGACAGAGTTCAGGATGCATACTGCTTCAGGTGCGCACCCCAGGTACACGGCCCTGTAATCGAACTACTAAGAGAAACTAGGCGGATGCTGGAAATAGAGGTCAACAGTGCTACAGACAACCCCCTGGTCTTCGTGGATGGGGATGTTGCTGAAATAATCAGTGGAGGTAATTTCCATGGACAAAATCTTGCTTTAGCCAGTGATGCGATTGCTATTGCATGTCATGAACTGGCCACAATCTCAGAGAGAAGGATAAATCAGATAATGGATCCAAAGTGGAGCGGTCAGAAGGCATTCCTCGCCAACAAAGAGGGACTTGAGAGCGGACTGATGATTATTCAGTACGTAGCTGCCTCGATAATTTCAGAACTGCACCTCCTAGCAAACCCTGCTACTACGTGCAATGTCCCGGTCAGCATGGGAAAGGAGGACCACGTTTCCATGGGCTCAACGGGTTGTTACAGGGCGCTTCGCTCATCCATGTTACTTTCCCAGGTGATAGCAAACGAGATGGTTTGCTCTTCGGAGGCTCTGGATAGAATAGACCAGAAGGCCGGAGAAGGAGTAACCAAGATTCACACATGGGTCAGGGGTTTTGTCTCGCCATTAGAGGGTGATAGGACTATGACCGAAGAGTGTGAGGCTTTGTCGGAAGCATTAGTCGGAGGGCATCTGTCTAGCATTATTGGGTGAAAAAATGCAGGAAAAATTGCACATGTCTAGGCACCCGGGAACCAATCCCCCCCCATTTGACACCAAGGTAGCTGGGTCAAAGGAAAACTACTTGCTTCTTGAACAGAGTTTCTGCTACCCCAGAGGTGGCGGCCAACCGGGGGATACGGGGAAAATCATTTCAGCTGGGTCCAATGTTTCCACTCTCCACGAGGTCCTGCCAGGTGAAATGATACTCCATCCAGTAAATGATGTTGGAGAATTCTCAATTGGTCAGGAGGTTACGTGCGAAATAGATGTTCAGAGGAGGAACGGGCATACACAAATGCACACGTCACAGCATATATTCTCAGCCTTAGCAGAGGATATCTGGGGGGCTGAGACTGTTGGAAACCAGATAGGGGCCGAACAATCCAGGGTAGATCTGTTGTTCGAGAACAAAGACGTATTCGACCCCGACGCCCTCGTAGATGCAGTTAACTCTGTAATAAATTCAAACATCGATGTGAACGTTCATGAATGGGATAGGAGAAAAATCATGGAACACAAGCAGATGAGGCACACCAAATTCATGCACAGAATACCAGAAACCATTACTCATCTGAGGGTGGTAGAGGTTGAGGACGTCGACTTATGTCCCTGCGCCGGCACCCATGCATCCAACACATCGCAGATCCCTATGGTTAGGTACATAGGAAAGAAGAACAAGGGCAAGGGCAGGCTGAGAGTTTCATATGAATTTGAATGATTATATAATTAGAATCATTTCTAATGGTGGGCTCGGCAGGAATTGAACCTGCGATCTTCGCCATGTCAAGGCGACGTCATAACCCCTAGACCACGAGCCCGGCCCTCATCCCAGTAATCATTCACACAAGAATGATTCTGAGGCTATGATACTATTTTTGATATTCTTCCTTCACAATTTTGATTTGAACAAGAGCCTGCAGCTCTTGTACGACCATTGCTCATCTTGATCAGTTCCGGCTCATGGATCAAAACATATGTCTTACACTTCATGCAGAACCCATGCACATCGCTCATAGTTCTCGTAAATCATTCCTGACTTGAATATATCACAATATGTAGGGGGTATATTGGTGATTTTGACAATATATTTGAAAAACGATGTACTGCAAGCATATTATGGTAAAAGCAATACAATCATATTCTGATAATCATGGTTATCAGAAACATATACAGCGATATATCGGCTCATTTGCCAAATCTAGTCATGACCACAGAGGAGATCCGAAAATTTCGGACAATAATTGAAAAATTAATTAATTTTAATTAAAACTATTATATTTTTGTATTAGTATCAATACGTTTTATTACGATTTACAATAATGCCATCGATCATGGTCATACTAACTGGTGATGTACCCGGTGTCTGACACCAACTATCTGCTGAACTGGACCACAGTATGTTCAGGTCTGCATTCCTTCCCTCAGCAATGACACCTCTGACATCATCTACGGGAAACATGGTTGAGGCGGGGTTCCTAGTGGATGCTGCAAGCGAAACAATCGGATCAATACCCATTCTATGCGAAAGCAAACTACCAATGAATGGTAATGATGTAATCGGGCAGTTTGGATTGAAATCAGTTGCAATGGAAAATGGCCAATCCTCATCTATGCATTTGGAAATTGGCAGGTCAAGTTCCTTGCCCAATACGTAAGGAGTACCTGGAAGAAACGTCTGAACTGTTCCAGATTCCGCTGCTGCAATTCTCGAGTCTTCATTAGAGCAGGCAACGTGATCTCCGCTAACTGAACCTAGTTCAGCTGCTAGTTCCAGTCCTCCACTATCAACAAATTCATCCACATGAAGCCTTGATCCAAGTCCCTCGGCTTTTGCAGCATTGACAATGTCCTCTGTTTCCTCATTTGTGAACCAACCCTCTTCGCAGAAGACATCGACCCATTTTGCTAGACCTAGCTCATTTACAACTGGCAGTTGCTCTGAAACCAGCTCTTCCAAATAATCTCTGCGACCCTTCTCACGTGGGAAATCATGAGCTCCCAGCCAAGTGGCGATTATGTTACACGGAGCTTCCCTGTTAATCATTGAAACCGACTCTAGAATCTTCACTTCTGTCTCCAAGTCCAGGCCATAGCCACTTTTTGCTTCAATGGAGGTAGTTCCGTTTGTTAAGAAAGACTGGCATCTATTCAGTCCCGAACTAACTATCCTATTTTGGGGGGCCGATCTCGTGCTTAATACGGTCTTCCAAATCCCCCCTCCGATATCTGCGATTTCCTTGTATGAATTTCCTGATTGACGTAGTGCTAATTCGTTTGCACGATCACCAGCCCACACCAGATGGGTGTGTGAATCGACGAAACCAGGCACAACCGCCATATTTCCTACATCGATTACAATTACATCTGCCGAGCTCTTCTCGGATGGGTACCATGGAGCAAATTCAGCGATCAATTCAGTTGACTGTTCTATCTTCTCAACGATTCCATCATTAATCAAAATGCCCATTCCAGGCTGATGAACAACTGACTCACGGTCATGCAAACGTTCTCCCGAGAGGGGAAACTCATCATCCCCAGTAGACATGTGAGCAACCTCTCCGCAGTTGTGGATCAGAGTTCGCATGTCTTCCGATACTCAGGACAGTTGAAAGAACTCCCGCTCTTCGGTGCAATGTGAGACGACTAATAATTGGAATAGAAAGCACCGCGCATACCCTTTCCTTTGGGGTCGTAGACTCCAATGGGACATTATTCCCATCACATTCGTCATTATTCCGCCCAGAAGAAGGGGGCATCCATCCCAGAGAAGCTGCCGATCATCATTCTGAGTCAACATCGCATCTATTGGATAAGCTGTCTAGCAGTCCCGACTTCAATTGGGATTCTGTTGAGGCAGTAGCCTTTAGCCAAGGTCCTGGGTTGGGGCCATGCCTTAGAATCGGAGCATCTGTAGCCCGCTCTCTTTCAACTAGCCTCGGAGTACCTCTAATTGGGGTGAATCATTGTGTGGCACATATAGAAATTGGTAGGAATCAGACTGGATGTAGTGACCCGGTCTTGCTATATGTTAGCGGCGGGAATACACAGGTTATTGCTCGTGCTGATGGCAGATATAGGGTTCTTGGTGAGACATTGGACATTGGAATAGGAAACATGCTAGATAAATTCGCTCGTTTGCATGGCATCCCATTCCCCGGGGGGCCCGAAATTGAAAGATTAGCCAACAAATACCTCCAGAATTCGGAACCTGATATGGACTCAGTTCAGTTGCCATATGGAGTCCAAGGCATGGACATCGCATTCTCTGGAATCCTTACATCCGCGATTCAGAAGGTCTCTGACGGAGCTCCACTGGAACATGTCTGCTGGTCGCTTCAAGAGCACTCGTTTGCAACATGCATAGAAGTCGCCGAGCGGGCCATGGCTCACACGGGAAAAACAGAACTCCTCCTAGGTGGCGGAGTTGCTTGCAATGCCAGACTTAGGGAGATGTCAAGAATCATGTGTTCCGAGAGGGGCGCCGATTCTTATTGGCCTGAGAAGGAATATTGCATAGATAATGGAACCATGATCGCTGAATTGGGTAGAAGGATGTACAAACAAGGCATAACCACGAGTCTCGGCGACAGTGGAATCAACCCCTTACTTCGTACTGATAACACCGATGTAACATGGCCATAGAGTCACGAATACTTATGAGAGGCCGTATGGCCGGAAATACGAGGACGATTAGACAGTGCAGAGGAGGAGGAGGAGCAAGCCCGCGCCAAAGGACGTTTTTGGCGGTTCTCAACCCTCTCAGCCAGCAAAGGCGACAACTAGGTCCCGACCCCCTCTACCCTCGAGACCCCTCTCCAAGATTACTGCTCCAACCGCCCCCGGCGCCAAGGCCAAGGTCGAACAAAAGCCCACCCCGGTGAAACCCGAGGTCCACGAGCCAACTCAGGATCCAGTTGAGGAAATCATTGAGACAATAGATGAATCTGAAGAGAAGGTGGAAGCAGAAACCCAAGAGGAAATTCTTGAGGAGCAGCTTCTAGGAAAACAGCCTAAGAAGACACTAGGTTTGATGAAGAAAAAGCCCGAAAAGGTGGAACCCGCAGTTACCGTAGAAAAAACCACTACCTCAACCAGTCAGAAGGCTAGGGAACTGATAGAGAGCAGCATTCTTCGTGCCTCTAAACCAGTGGTGTCTGTAACTACTGAGCCCGCAAAGAAGGCTGAAACGCCAATAGCCAAGCCAGAAGTCAAGCCAAAAACCCAGAGGAAATTCAGAAACAGAGTCTCTTCATACCAACCTGCAAACCGAGCTAGGAGACTGGACAGGAGCAGGCACATGGAGTACAAATACGAAATGAGAGGAGTCCTGGTCGATATCGGAGTTCCCGAAGAGCATCGCTCAAATCTACTTGCTACCATTTGGGCCAGAGGAGAGAGGCAGACCACTAAGGATGCCAAGGACTTCATCGTGGAGAAGATGGATGAGGGCATTATTGACGACGAGCAGCACGACAAACTGGTCAAGATCGTCGATGGCTACACTGTTAGACGATGAACATCAGAATGGTTCTTGTCCGTGTGCTTAGTGGGGAGTTCATGCCGAATCGGGGAAAAGAGGACGCACCAGCAGGCTCTCCACCATACCGTCGTGGAATACATGCTGGAATGTACAGGGACAGGCTATGGACCATGCGGCAATATGCCGGATTCTCTACTCCAGCGAAGACCAACGAACGATTCAGGTCACTCCTCGATGGAGGCCAAACAGGAATCTCAGTAGCGTTCGACCTACCAACCCAATTGGGACTCGACTCCGATGACCACCAATCAACTGGTGAGGTGGGGAAGGTAGGCGTCGCAATCGACTCAATCCATGACATGAGGGTCTTATTTGATGGAATAGATCTGGCGAGAGTTTCCACCTCTATGACGATAAATGCGCCTGCAACAACTCTCCTCGCACTCTATGTGGCCGTCGCAGACGAGAGGGGCGTCCGCAGGGAAGAGATATCCGGAACAGTGCAGAATGACATACTCAAGGAATATATGGCCAGAGGCCTATACGTATACCCTCCAGAGCAGTCAGTGAGACTCACTACTGACCTGATGAACTGGTGCTCTTCACACGCACCCCGATGGAACACAATATCCGTCAGTGGATACCACCTGAGAGAAGCAGGATGCACTGCTGCACAGGAGGTGGGAATGACTTTGTCCAATGCGTTATTTTATGCCCGGAGCGCAATAGATTCTGGAATGGAATTTGACCAATTCGCCCCAAGGATGTCATTCTTCTTCGCATGCCACAACAACTTCCTCGAAGAAATTGCAAAGTTTCGTGCAGCCAGGGAGCTCTGGCATAGATTGGCTCATGATGAATTCGGTCCATCCGACGCGCGCTCATCTCAGCTGAGATTCCACACTCAGACATCAGGAGTTACTCTGACTGCACAACAGCCCCTTAACAATGCAATTCGCGTTTCATACCAGGCACTTGCGGCCGTCCTAGGAGGAACCCAATCTCTCCACACAAATAGCTACGACGAGGCCCTCGGACTCCCCACCGAGGATTCCGTAACCATAGCATTGCGAACTCAGCAGATAATCGCCGAGGAGACGGGAATCGCCTCCCACGTAGACCCGTTGGGCGGTTCGGAGGCCGTGGAGGGACTAACCGAGAAAATCATCGCTGAGTCCCTATCGATAATCGAGAAGATTGACTCTCTTGGTGGTGCAATGGAATGCGTAAAGTCCGGTCACCAACAAAGTATGATTCACGAGAGCGCGTGGGAGCAACTGCAGAGGGTCGAATCCGGTAGTGAGCTTGTTGTAGGTGTTAACTCGCATTCAAACGATGATGAACCTGAATTCGAGGGCATGATCATAGACCCGAAGGACGAACACAACAAGGTGGAAGAACTAGTACAGATGAAATCGAACAGAGACGACGACCAAGTCCGCCAATCACTATCTGTACTGGAAGAAATATGCCGAGGCGATGGAAACGTAATGGACGCCCTGATTGACGCCATAAAATCTGAGGCAACTGTGGGGGAGGTCAACGGGGTTATGAGAAATGTATTCGGCACATGGATTGCTCCCAGTGGTGTTTGAGATGGGTTCGGGAAGGATTAACCATATTGGGATAGCCACCAAATCGCTAGACCGGGCCGAACCTCTCTGGGCAGCACTAGGATTCACAGGTTCCAAGGACGAGGTAGTTGCAGAGCAAGGTGTACGGATTCGACACATGTCCGGGTCTCAGAATACGCGAATAGAACTTCTAGAGCCAATTTCTGAAGACTCTCCAATAGGCAGGTTCATCGCGAAGAGGGGCGAAGGGATCCAACAAATTGCAGTTGACGTCTTGGATATTGAGGCCAAGATAGAAGAGCTCAAGGCAATGGGCATCAGGATGATCAACGACTCTCCCTCGGTAGGAGCCGGAGGCAGTAGGATAGCTTTCCTACACCCATCATCGTGTGGCGGGGTTCTAGTGGAACTGGTAGAAATTGGCCAGCAAGAATCATGAAAAGGGGACTGCAAGTCGAACTGCCATGATATCCTCCCTTTCGCGTTTCGAGTCTGTCGACGAAAGCAGCATTTCCGCAATCAGGGAGGAGGTGGACTACCTCCTCGACACACTAGAGGTTCTGAGGGCAACAAACGAAATATCGAACGACGCGTTCCTCGAGTCAGGCTCCATCCAAGGTGGTCTCACTTTGATCCTGAATCTTCTAGCCCAGGGAATACCAGACGAGGCCAACTCGCAGCTAATTCGGTTGAAGCAGAGGGCCAACTCAATCCACGAATCATTCCCAGAACTAGACGGTAAGGTTGAGGGTCTGAGATAGTATTACTCCAGTATTACTCAGATAATATTAAACCACGCTGGCAATCGGCAGCCCCATGCCAAAGGTCAGCTTGGACATGCCCAACGAGATTCTTACAGATATCAAACAACATGTGGGAGATGACAAGAAGTTCGTTAGCGTTGCTGATGCTATCAGAACAGCATGCAGGAAGATGCTGGATCAACTGGACGAGATCGATGCACGACACGGTAGGTTGGGCGATTGAATGGTTAGCAGTGAAGAGGCAACGTTTGCAGTAGAAACTCTAGTACGTTACATCGAGGGTTGCGATGGAGAATTGCGTGAGGGACTTGAGAAGACACCAGTTCGTGTAATTCAGTCTCTCGAAGAGATATTTTCGGGATATGAAAAGGATGCCGAGGAAATCCTCGAATCAACATTCAACGCTGAGGGATACAATGGCATTGTACTTCTGAGGGACATGGAGTTCCACAGCACTTGTGAGCATCACCTACAGCCATTCTCAGGCAGAGGGCACATAGCATACATTCCAGTTGACAGGATTGTAGGAATCAGTAAACTAGCAAGGTTATTGGACATGCATTCCAAGAGGATGCAGAACCAAGAGAGGATAACAAAGAATGTTGCTGACGACATAGAGAGGCACCTAAAGCCCCTTGGCTGCGCTGTTATCCTTGAGGCTCAGCATGGCTGCATGCGGTGCAGAGGCGTGAAGAAGCAGAATGCCGTAATGACGACCAGTGCGATGCGAGGAGTCTTCTTTGACAGGCCCGAGGCACGTACGGAGCTACTACAGCTGATCAGAA
Organism: Candidatus Thalassarchaeaceae archaeon; assembly: GCA_030748775.1. GTDB lineage: Archaea > Thermoplasmatota > Poseidoniia > Poseidoniales > Thalassarchaeaceae > UBA36. The sequence continues at coordinate 57,536 of JASMLH010000002.1, forward strand.
CAGCTCCTATGCAGGGGTGATGTAATGCAGACATACCCTATTGTGGAGATATTCCATTCGGTTCAGGGAGAGGGGTTCCACACAGGAGTCCCTCATGTCTTCGTAAGATTCGGAAACTGCAATCTTCGTTGCGAGTGGTGCGATACGGACTACATGACCTTCGAAGAAATGGAACTTGATGAAATCGTTGAAATCGTCATTTCATTCGGTTGTGAAAGGGTAATTTTCACCGGTGGTGAGCCTGCTATGCAAGACCTCGAGACCATCGGGAACAGACTGAAGGAGCATGGCATCCATCTCTCAATTGAGTCAAATGGTACAATCCCCATAGATCCAGTAATAGACTGGATTTGCATCAGTCCTAAGGAACAATTGTACCCAAATGTGTCGATAAAACAGCGTATTGGTGACGAGTTGAAGGTGGTATACTGCGGTCAGGACATGTCCATATACGATGAGTATAAGGATGGCTTCCAGCATCATTTCATTCAGCCATGCTATATCGAGGAAGACTCCGTAGAGCAGAATGGAGTCAACTTCAGAGTGGTAGAGGACCTGGTAAAAAATAGCCATGGCTGGAGACTGAGCCTTCAGACTCACAAGTGGATGGGGGTGCTTTGATGAGGGCACTAATGGCTCTCTCCGGCGGAATGGACAGCACCGCCCTGCTAATGAGGATGCTAGCCGATGGGTACGAGGTCACCTGCCTTACGTATGACTATGGTCAGAAGCACTCGGTTGAGATTCATAGAGCCAAGGCCAACATCGACTACCTACTTGCTAATGGCTTTAATGTGAGTCACATTATCATAGATCTGAACTCTGCAATGGGTTCTCTTAACTCTGCACTGACCATCGATGGGCTCGATGTTCCGGAGGGTCACTATGAGTCAGAGCAAATGAAGCAGACCGTTGTTCCAAACAGGAATGCAATATTCTCTTCTATCATGTACGGTCACGCACTTAGCATTTCAGACTCGGAGCAATCCGACGTCCTGATCGCACTAGGAGTTCATAGCGGGGATCATGAAATATATCCCGATTGCCGTCCAGAGTTCTACGAATCCCTAGAGAGCTCCTTCTCCTTAGGAAACTGGGGAAGCGAGCGAGTGTCGTTCCATCTACCGTACATTAGTGGGGACAAGACCACGATCCTAGAAGACGCACAAGATTCGATATCGCACTTGGGTCTGGACTTCGACACCGTGTTCAGGAACACAAACACATCTTACAATCCAGACTCCAGCGGAAGGAGCTCTGGTAGGTCAGGAGCCGATGTCGAGAGGATTCTAGCATTCCACTCAATAGGTAGGAAGGATCCTGTTCAGTACGTAGGGGGATGGGAATCAGCACTTGCCAGTGCCCAGTTGGCACAGCGGGAACACGAGGAATCAACATGAGCAAGGAATACCCAAGATTCGATCCTGAAAGGGATCAAGAATGGAGGGCCCGACTGACTGAACTGCAGTATCACGTAACGAGGGAATCAGGAACAGAGAGGCCGAACTCTGGAACATACTACATGGAGGACAGGATGGGGGATTACCACTGCATATGCTGCGGGCATCTCCTGTTCACATCCGAGATGAAGTACCATTCTAGTTGCGGCTGGCCGGCATTCCACACAGAGCACCGCGATGCCGGAATTCGTAGACTTGAGGATAGGGCCTTCGGAATGCTCAGGATAGAGGTGAGATGCGGCTCGTGCGACGCACATCTGGGTCACGTGTTCGACGACGGGCCGCAGGAGTCCGGAGGGGAAAGATACTGCATAAATTCGGCTAGCATGGATTTTACCAGGAGTGATAACAATGACAACTAGGATACGCCGATGGGTCGAGACCGATACTGGTCATAGGGTCCCAAACCACAAGAGCAAGTGCAGGCACATCCACGGTCACAGGTACAGGTGGGAAGCCGAGCTTGAGGGCGAGATTGTCACCGAAAGAGGGGTTTCCGAGGAGGGCATGCTAATGGACTTCTCTGACATCACCAAGATTCTGGTGGAGCACATACATGATGTCGTAGACCACGCATTTGTGGTCTTTGAGGAGGACATGGAGGCGAGGGAGGCGCTCTCGATGATGGGTGATGGCCACAGAACAGTTGTGGTGCCATTCATTCCCACTGCTGAGAACCTTGCGAAGTGGGCCTTCGAGCAGGTGGAGCCTCACATCAGGTCGTCATACGGAAACTCACTGAGTTTGAGGGCATTCCACGTGAGAGAAACACCCAAATCATGGGCCAGTTGGTCATAGATCCGATTTTCACTCAAAGGAATCTGCAGATTCCGAAATAACCCCAATTATTCTGTGAATCTCATCGTCTTTTGGAAGACCTCTGAGTATCACCCTGAGAAGTGTCTCCTCAATCCCCTTACGCTTGTGGTCCTTGGTGGGCATAGCCTCAACCAGCCTCCTGACCTCGATCCTCAGCTTGTCCCGTAGATTCGGGTCAAGCAGCCTTCCTCCAGTGCCGCCTGGCTTGGAAGATACCGAGTTCACGTACCAAGAGAAGCAGATAATGGATACAGCATGACTCAGGTTGAGTATCGGATAACCCTCCCATGAAGGGATCGTCACGAGCAGGTCACACTTTGAAAGCTGCTCATTCAATAGGCCCTTGCCCTCGGGGCCGAACACGATAGCGACCCTGCCACCGACTCCGGATAGCCTATCTGGAAGCTCCTCGGGTAGGAGGAAATGCCTCATCGAAGTCTTGTCGCCATCCTCCCTCTTACCGGAGGTCCCTATCACTATGGAGCAGTCTGAAACCGCCTCCTCAATGGTCTCCACCTTTTTGGATGAGTCAAGCACCTCCTGGGCGTTCTTTGCCCTCCTCCGAGCCTCCTCGGACCATTCTCCTGACCTTCCCACTACCCTCAGGTCTATGATGCCGAAGTTGAGCATGGAACGTGCAACTGCACCGATGTTCCCATCGTGCTCGGGATCCACTAGAACAACACAAACGTTCTCGGAGAAAGAAGGAAGAGCACGTTCTCTCCTGTCACCCATGTAATCGCGAGACCACACTAGATGATGAGTGGTGCGCTAGTCAACCCTGCGCTGCTTGTACCGTGTGATGTAACCGGCTATCCAGTTCCTCATTCGCTTGTTGTCAACGTCCGAGAACTCAGAAACAAGGTGCTTGTTAGTCTCGAAGTCATCAGTGAACTGGTCCGGATATGTTTCCACTAGCCTAAGGGCCCTAGTCTTGATGAATGAAGGTCTGATGTTGCCCATCGTTAGTCCTCCAGTAGCTTGACTTCCAGCGGGAAGCCCTCCTCACGGGTGCAGACTACCCTGATCTTACGTGGCGGGTGCTGCATGCCCCTTGACCATATGGCGTGATTGACGGACTCGTCTATCCAGATTTCCTCGTCATCAGTCTTCTTCATGTGCTGGGCGACGTGATTCTTGACCTCTGCCATTGCCCTTTTGGCCCTGTTTGTTCGGGGTACGCTCCACGCTGCACGGAGCGGGATGGTCATCTCCTTTGTCTCAGCCATCCAATCACCTCTGTAGCTTCGAGCGTCTCCACATGTGTCGCTTCGGATGAGTGTTTGTCCTGCGATTTGTCTTCATGACAACCCAAACGGGTACTCGCTTGTTCTGCTTGGTAACCTTGTTCAGGCGCTGCTTCTTAGCAAAGGGCTTGTTTCTAGCCATACTAGTACCCCTTCAATCCCGGATATTTCTCCTCAGCTTCGGAGCGTACAGAGTGTGCCACTTCGTCTAGGAGGCTCTGTCCCTTAGGACTGACAATCTTGCCACGATTCACGGTGCCGGCAGTGTTCATCGAATCTATTACCAATCCTGAGTCTGATAGCTGCTGCAGAATCTTACGAGAAATATTCCTGGATCCAGCGACAGCCTTGTTCTTCTTAACGCCCCTATCCTTTACGCCACCGTACTCCTGTGAAATTCTGTTTGCTCCTATGGGGCCCTTAACTGCGACTTTACGCAGTATCGCAGCTGCTCTGGTAAGCCACCAGTCAGCTTGCACAGGGGGTCTTTCCCTGTGAGTACCTGTCTTGACGTGTTCCGCCCAGTCTGGGGGGGATATCTTGCTCTCGCCACGCATCTTCTCGGTGAGACCCGCAATTAGTAGGTCAGCTGGAACATCGTAGTACGTGGTCATTCGGTCACCGTCCGGCCGCCCGTCCGACAGACCATATATAACCGTAATGACACGGTTTTTGTATGGCCGATCGATATCAAGCACCTCACGAAAAGCATTGAAAAAACTCGGGCCACTCCGGAATACGTGAAGCGCTCTCTATCGAAGAATCCGAACATGCTGCGTACAATGGTTGGTACGGGCATGACGTTGATTCTGTTACTATCCTTCGCAGTATACTCGAATACAGTAGATTCAGAGTATTATGGATACACGACCAGCAACGAGACGCTTCATATGGACCTAAATGTCGAGGAAGAGGGCACTGCTCAATGGTACTACACTACTGATGCTGCGATAACGTGGATCAACGTTTCAATAGAAGGAGCACCTCCTGACTCTTTGCTAACAGTTGAGGCAGAAGGAACAAACTGGTCCCATTCTCCAAGCCTTGGCCTGGATGACTCTGCATACATATGCAATGAGCCTGAGAGTGACTATTCGTCGATAATTGAGACATGCGAATTCAGTCGGGTGCACACGATGGTGCTGGAAAACGGATCCGGAGTTCTGCGGGGGCGGGTTTCCCTGGATCTTCCGATTAGAGGGAAGGGGTACCTTGAGAGTGACAATCAAGAAAACGCCGAGATCGAGGCCAGGAGCCTCATTAATAGAGAGACACATATCGTTACGTGGAAGATCAAGATCGAGTCGGGTGGTGGAATTGCCTCTAGCGCTGATGTTCAGGTATCAGCATTGGTAGCTACTCACGAGTTCGTCTCAATCGAGCATTTCGAATTGGAGCCAGTGCAGGAAACTGTATACAGTATTGCTGCACTGGTCGGATGCTTCTTTCTTGCACTAGTAATCCCCCTCATGATATACTTCTCTGCCACATACAGGGAGAGGAGGGACGAATCCCTCAGATCGAAAATTGAAGAAGAGTAGACTATGCTATTCCGAGGGCCCCGTGTCCCAGTCAACAAGATTACTTGTGTCCAATATCCTAGCATATCCCAATTCGACAAAATTACCAATCGAAGCAATCACCCTCTCAGATACTGGAGCCACCTTCTCTGCGAATAGCCGGTCCATTTCTATGATGATGTTTCCCAGGGTATTGTCACCATTCATCAATAGCCATAGTGTAGAGTTCATCTCGTCCAATGGCCTATTGACGGTCATCGGAGCACGTAGAATCCTAGCAATAGCAGCCTCCAGCCGCCCAAGGCGCTTTTCCGAATTTATCACTACTTTACCGCTATCATCAACATTCCATCTTACTGGGCATCTGGTGGGAAAAGACTCTGAAATCAAAGAATCACATCCTTAGGATAGTTGAGAATAGCCAAAAGGAAGATGTTACGCCAACAATGGCCCAGAACCTGACCTTGAAATCACTCGAATTAGTGTTAGAGCTCCACCATGTCATTAGTCCACAAAACGACATCATAGCAAGTGCGTATGCGCCATCGGTCGGTAAGACTTCAGACACTGTCATCCCCTGAGTTTCTGAGTACTGTCTACGAGAGATTTGGCCATAGAGCTCATTCTCTCACGCAGCTCTTCGCTGAGTAGGGCTCCATCCTCGTGGAAGGCAGTCTTCACATTAGGAACGGCCACCTGCTCAGGCGTTACCCACCCATGAATCCATCTAGCCGCGATTCTCATGTGATTGAGTGTGTTGTTGCTAGCCTTGCCACCCAAGGTGCTCATCAATGAAAACACCTTACCGGATGTATGCTTGGAATATAGCCAGTCGAGGCTGTTCTTCATTACGCCGCTCATAGTTCCGTGGTATTCGGGGCTGGAAAGGACGAATGCATCGGCAGATGTGGCCAACTCCTGGAATGCTTTGACGTTCTCGTTATCCCAACTGCCCTCGGCACCGACGAGGGGTAGAGGATTGGCTCCATGATCCCAAACTACGGTATCAGCACCCATCTCCTCGCATTCCTCAAGTATTATCTCCAACAGCCTACCATTGGCAGAGTCGAGGTCATAGCTTCCACATATTCCCATAATTAGCATTGGTTCGCCCACGGCCCTTCGAAGGGGTGCCTGACTTCAATTATGCCATTGGTCAATGCTCGAGAATGCTTATCCATTCATGTATTCGCGATTGAATCGATGGGAACAGACGGGTTAGCCGATGCATTGGCTGAGGCAAGGCAGATCGCTGAGGGGGGCGCCGCATCCACTGCAATTGGACGTTATCACTCAATCTTGGAAACATCACCTGAGAGTGCAACAGCATGGTACTGCCTTGGCGTGCTTTACTCACAAACGGGAGACACTAGTATGGCAATAGAGTCCTTCGAAAACTCCGATAGAATATTCCCTAACCATGGTGCCACGATTTCGAATCTAGCATTCCTTCTCCAATCAACCGATCCTATACGTGCCCGGGAATACGCAGTATCAGCATTGGTTCAGTATCCCGATGATCAACGGCTAAGGGATATTTCTCAATCACCAGAGACTGAAGACATCGAAAACAAACCTGTATTCATAGAATCCCGCCCAATAGAGCCTGAAACCGATTATGCCGATTCTACAAATTCATACTCATTCGAATCTAGAGAGGATGAAGCCAGGTCACTGACCGAAACAGGAGATCACGCCGGGGCAGTCGCGATATGGAAGGGAATCATGTCAAACTCGACAGATTCACCCGAGGTCTGGCGCGGTCTCGCTGATGCATTGCTTGCTGCTGGGTATCCGGACAGATATGAGCAGTGCAATAGGCGTGCCGAGGCACTTGAAGAAAAACTCAGGGGCAGTCAGGATGAATTGGCACCCATTGATGAAATGGAATCAATGAGTCTAATTGAGGCTGTAGAGAACGTCAAGCAAAGCTCGGTTGATGTTCTTGAGGATGAGAGAGGCGATATTGACCAGGCAATCAGCTGGTTCAATATGGGAACAAACCTACTTAATGAAGGGAAAAACGACGAAGCACTGACATGCTTCGAGAAAGCAATAGGGGGTTGTCCTAAAGACGAGAACGAGATACGAATGAAGGCCCAGAATGGTCGAGGAAATGCCCTTTTCAATGCAGGTAGGTATGCTGAGAGCGTGGTTGCTTATCATACGGCGATTGGCATGGATCCATCAAATGTCTCCGGAAGGACGCTTTTCAATATGGGTTCTTCATATGCTGCAGTTGAGATGTACGATGATGCGATAAAGTGCTTCAATCAAGCCATCGGGCGAGGTATGGAAAAGTCTGAACTAGAGCTATGCGAAAAGCAGATCAGCAGATGCCGGCTATTGTCAAGAGAACAAGCGAAGCGACAATCAAGGTAACCTAATTAGACTTAGAAATCGATACTAGAACGGACTTACTAGTTGGGGTGTTGCTCAGGTCGGCCACACTCTCAAGAGGTATCAGCTCATTAGACTCTGGGAAATATGTAGCCACGTTCCCAGGGGGTATATCGTAAGGAACAATGTACCATTTATCTGAAGATAATTGCTTGCCTTCGTAGTGAGAAGAAATATTGACAACTTGCAATTTTTCCCAACCGTTTTCCTCCATGTCGGTCTTGTTCACAAGCACAACACGCCTTCCGCCCTTCACCCCCCTGTACCTATCATCCAATCCGTAGATTGTAGTGTTGTACTGGTCATGCGATCTTATTGACATCATCACGAATTTTCCATCATCAGATGAAATTGAAGACATGGGATTGACAATGAAATTCGCCTTCCCTGTGCGAGTTTGGAATTCTAACGAGTCCCTAGGGGGGTTGGGAAGGTAGAAACCACCCCTTTTCCTTGAACGCTCATTGTATGATTCGAAACCGGGAATTACAGATTCTATCTCATTTCTGATATTATCGTAGTCATTGACTAACTCCATCCATGGGATTTTCTTATGACCCGATGATTGTTTGATATGACTCCCTATTGAAGCAATAATTGCTGGCTCTGACATTAGCATGTTGCCTGCAGGACTCGACTTTCCAACTGACATATGCACCACTCCCATTGAGTTCTCAACTGTAACATACTGATCTCCGACGCCCGTAGAGTCTCTCTCAGTTCTACCCAGACATGGAAGAATTAGAGCCGTCTTTCCAGTAACCAGGTGGGATCTGTTGGGTTTCGTGGATACCTGTACAGTGAGCTCGCAATTCTGAAGCGCTCTGGCCGTAGCTCTAGTGTCGGACATGGCCGACAGGAAATTTCCCCCCATCGACAAAAAAACGGTGGATTTCGACGTACTCATTCTCCTTACAGCCTCAACTGCATCACAACCAGGCTTCCTTGGAGAGTCTATACCGAATCGTTCGTCCAAAGCATCAAGAAATGAAGGACTTGGGCGGTGATTGATTCCCACAGTCCTATCTCCTTGAACATTTGAATGGCCCCTAACAGGACATAGTCCCGCGCCACTTCGGCCAATGTGCCCTCCAAGAAGGGAAACGTTTGCAATCTCCTGAATTGTTTGGACGGCATTTTTGTGTTGAGTGAGGCCCATTGCCCAACAAACAATCATAGATTTGCTTTGAGCGATCTTTTTTCCAATCCTGACGATGTCTTCTCGATGTACTCCGGATAGTGATTCAATTTCGCCCCAATCCGTTTTTCGAACAATTTCGTAGTAATCATCAAACCCTTGGGTATGATTACCAATGAATTCGCTATCAAATGCATCCTCAGAAATTACGGCCTTCGCGTAACCCCTGAATAGGGCCATGTCGCCGTTTATTCGGACATTAACGTGTTCATCTGCGATAATTGTTCCTGATCCTAGAACTTCTAGTGGTTTCTGGGGGTGTTTGAATCTGCCCATTCCTGCTTCAGTTAGGGGGTTAATGCTTACCACAGATGAACCAGCCATCTTGGCGTCTCTTAGTGCTGTAAGCATTCTGGGGTGGTTTGTACCTGGGTTCTGGCCAACTACCAATATCAGGTCAGAATGATTGAAGTCATCTAGTGTGACTGTGCCCTTCCCTATTCCGATTGACTCGGTCAACGCATGACCCGACGACTCATGACACATATTGGAACAGTCTGGAAGGTTATTCGTACCTATCGTTCTGGCTAATAGTTGCCAGAGAAATGCAGCTTCATTGCTAGTTCGCCCAGATGTGTAGAAAATGGCCTGATCCGGGTCAGATACCCCACCAAGATAGTCCCCAATCATTTCGAATGCGTCGACCCAAGATATTTTTTCATAGTGGTCGGATTTTTGACGGAGAACCAACGGTTGTGTGATGCGCCCCTGTTCGTTTAGCCAATGATCAGATTTCTTCGATAGTTCTGAAACAGACCATCTTTTCCAGAAATCCGGCCCCGCCTTTCTTTTAGTAGCCTCATCAGCTACCGCCTTTGCACCGTTCTCGCAGAATTCGGCAAATGTTCTGTGCCCGTCAGGATCTGGCCATGCACAACCTGGGCAGTCGAATCCATCGAATTTATTGACGTTTCTAAGGTTGGAAATCGAACGAATAGCTCCCATTTTTCGTATTCCATGCTTCGCTGTGGAGATTATTGCAGGCATTCCGGCTGCGACTACCTTTGGTTTTGAGGTCCTTGGAGCTGAATCCTCAGGGGGAGTAGTCGCTCTGACGCCTCGGGCCACGTTTGCTGTGGGAGTTAGCATCATTTCAATTGCTCCGTTCATATGGCTTATCCCTCAAGTCCCCTACGGCATATTGTGAGTAAAGGCATTCATGTAGTAACTGGGGCATTCGGATATTCAGGTAGGTGGATTGCAAAGGAGCTCCTTGCAAGGGGCCATCGCGTTAGGACGCTAACAAACGCAATTGGAAGGGATGACCCGTTCAATGGACGTGTCGAGGTTCACACTGTCGATTTCGACAATCATTCTGCTATGGTCAACTCACTCTCTGGCGCAGATGTATTGTACAATACATACTGGGTAAGGTACAAGGATCCGAATGGGGAGTATGCACACGATCTTGCTGTTGAGAATATCAGGAAGCTACTAGATGCAGCCAAGGAAGCAGGTGTAGGCAGGGTAGTCCATTTTTCTGTTGCCCATCCTACAAAGGCACCTGACTGGTCATATTTCAGGGGCAAGGTTCAGGTCGAGGAGATACTGAAGTCATCTGGATTATCATACGCAATACTCCGCCCAACAGTATTCTTCGGAGGTGATAGAGACGTTCTCATCAATAACATGGCATGGCTAATTCGCAGGTTTCCTGTCTTTGGCATATTTGGATGGGGAAAGTATCCAATTCAGCCAGTACACATCAGTGACGTTGCCAGGGTATCCGTAGATCAGGGTGCAAATGATGAGAACATAGTGATCGATGTTGCTGGTCCAGAGAAGTATGAGTATCGTGAATATGTAAGATTGATTGCCAAGTCGATGGGCATTCGAAGGTTAGTTTTGCCCGTACCGCCAATTGTTGCTTGGATGGTTGGCCGTGCAGTAGGCATGATATTGGACGATCGTGTAATTACGCGTGCAGAGATTAAGGGGCTTATGCAGGGACTTATGGCTACAGATGAACCTCCAACCGGACTTGTCAGTTTTGCCGATTGGATACATGAAAACGGCAATACTCTGGGAATGCGATACCAGAACGACATGAAGGAACGCCTGTACAGAGACCCCAATGGGAATTCTACTGGGCAATCCGTCTAACACCACTGTAAACGGTCAACGAATCGCTTCTTGCGAAGCACCCCAGAGTGAGACCATGCTCCTTGGCAAGATCTACGGCTAGTGTTGTTGGGCCACCAATAGCAATCATGATTGGGAAGCCTATGCGAAGGCATTTCTGTACCAATTCAAACGATGCCCTTCCGGATACAAATAGCAACTCTGATTTTGGAAAAACCTCATCTGAAACATAAGATCCAACCAGCTTGTCCATCGCATTGTGCCTACCAACGTCTTCGAATATTCTCGAAATTTCACAGTTCATATTGAAGCTTGCACATGCATGTGAGCCACCGGTCTGCGAGAATAGTATTTGGCGAGTTTTCATCTCCTTCAAGCACACTCGAATCGCATCTATCCCAACACTCGTTTTTTCATCAAGCTCAGGTGCATGAATGTGTACTCTGTCATCAATTGTGCTACGTCCACAAATTCCGCAAGCTGAAGTCACAGTTCCCGATCTACAGTGAAGATCAGGGTCGAAACCAGAATCATCGCCTAATGATACTGTGATTTGTTCGGAGTTATCTTCGATGGTTTCGATATCATCTATGGAATTGATAATTCCCTCAGAGAATAGGAATCCAATTACTAGATTCCTATCATCCCCTATTGTTCGCATAGTAACTCCAAGTTTTTGGATCCCGTGCTCATTTGTAACCACTGAAATTGCGAGTGCCTCCTCGCTTGTGACATAGTCCTGCTCCCTTGATATGGCCGAGTCCAAAACCTTCGCTATATCCCTCGTTTCGAATCCATCCACGGCCGGACGAGCGGTGACTGATTGATATGTGTGCTGTGTACAAAGAGGAACCGTTGAAATAGGGACTGTTTTTTCAGCGACATATGGGAATTCTGGGCGGCGAGGGTTTCTCATTGCCAGTTGTCTCTGAAACGGAAGTTGTTCCTGTAGATATCCATTTTACAGAATCGGCCAAATCCGCCTTAAAGGAGAGCATGAATGGGGACGAGGGCACACATTCATTGGTAATCAGTGCCCAATCTGGTGGATGCTCTGGGTATCTCTATGACATGAAAATCGCTCAGGTACAAGATGATGATGGGTTTCAGAAGCTGGATATTGACGGAATCACAGTCTTTGTTCATGATAAGGACAGCTCCTTACTATCTGGAATTATTGTTGATTTCAAGGATACCCTGATGGGCGGAGGATTCCAGATAACCAATCCCAATGCGGACAGGTCTTGCGGGTGCGGCCAGTCGTTTGGCTGAGGTCATCTCTTGAATGATTTTCTTGATCCTATAGCCGAACTCATCAATAGGAAGTCGTCATTTTCAGTACTCTCAGGGTCTGACTGCGTAGGTTTCCTTAATCGTTCATTGACAAGCGATATTTCTGAGTTAACCCACATGGAAAGACGTGATTCCGTTCTATGTGACGCAAATGGAAAAGTCATCGACATGGTAACATTGTGTAGGTTGGATGACAAGATTCTGATGCTAACGCAATCTCAAGTCGATGACACAAGAAAACATCTCCAATCGGGCATCTCCTGGTCTGAAGATGTATCAATTATTGATGGAAATAATGCATTAACACATCTGACATTGGTAGGCATGCACTGGCAAAGGGCACTTCTTGGAATTGGATTTGATCCAACCGAGCTCGACGGAAATGAATGGGTTGAGTTTGGGAATATGCTATTTTCTCTCAATCGTGTCTATGGTGTAGATGTTATAGACATCGCATTACCAACAAATGAGGTAATGGATGCTACTAGTGCATTAATTGAGAATGGTTGTAGAGAGATGGATGACGATAGGTGGTACTATGTTCGGACCAATACCGGACTTGTAACTATCGAAGAGGCGAGCAATAGGATTCCTGCCCAGGTTTCACTGGGTGACCTTGTCGACTTGAAAAAGGGATGCTACCCTGGCCAGGAGATTCACGCTAGAATGGATAGTCGCGGCAAGTTGTTGAAACAGGTTGTACGAATTCGGGGCGACAAGCGAATAGATGTTGGGAAATACAAGGTCGACGGAATAGGGAGGTTGCACGTCATTTCATCTACAGAATACAATGGAAAATCTATTGGTTACGCTATGGTTCCTAGTAGGGATTCAATAGAAGGGCAATATGATATTGATGGAAACGTGATACGAATCGAGAATTTCAGCTCTCCTTGAATGCTTCCTCGAAGCTCTCACCAGATTCAACCCAATCTGTCAGTGGCATTAGCGGAACTAGCCTAAGTGAGCCATGGTCCCTGTTGAATAGGTAAACCATCGGATTAAACACAGACGACATTTGACTCTGGAATGTCTTCCTAACAGAGCCACCCCGATTCCTGAAGAATACAATTTCGACTGTTATGCCGATAATTGTTGCAGTGTACAATACCAAGAGGACACTTATTGAGAATGCCACAGGATCGATAAGAAGCTGCCCTGTTCTAATCTTCGAACCGTACATTAACTGACGAGAAAGTAGGAACAATAGCCCCACCCCAACCCAGGGGCCCAGCTTGTCCTCTACGAATGCGTCCATCGGAATAATTCGCCTATTCGTGGGGTCCGCAAAGGTAAGTGTACTCTCCGTTGCAGCTCTGATTACAGATATCGCTGATACAAGAATGATGTATACTAGTGCACTGACCAGTAGAACCTTGCTCGAGCTAAGGGGTGCATAGGAGACAATGAGGTACGCAAACAAACCCAGAAATACTGTTGTTGGCATTCTATGAATCGATGCAAGAACCTTTTCCAGCCTTTTCGCTCCATCATCTAGCCTAGGTATGCCGATAATTTCCCAGCGCGTGTACCTCTGAATCAATATTGCCACGAATGACAAAACCTTCCTGTCTATTAGGACCCATTCAATAAATCTAAGAAACGGCATCATTGGGATTGTAATTACTGCTGCAAATAGACCAACGAGGGGCCAAAGAATTAGGCTAGGGAACAGCAGGAAGTGCTGTAGTCGTAGTGGATGAAGAAGATCAGACTCGATCCTTGCCTGCCTATCAGAGGTCAAATGGACCTTCCTAGCTTCAGCGTCCAATTCAGACCTATAACGAATTAGTGGCATGCCGGAATCCAAGACTCTACGGACCTTTTCACGATAGTGCTCCTGTTCTGGCTCGATTCCCACCCACCACCTCCATGCGAAGGATACAGGCAGAGCGAAGAATACTGGTGAGGCTAGAATAAGAATGGACGTTACCAGGGACTCGTAGTCCTCTACCATATATGCTGCATTACAACTACGTCCAATAATGAAGCGGTCAAAATCTACTCTACGTACCTATTCAGTTCGAGGCCAGGTAGTTCTCGTTTACAGCATCCCAGTCAACAACATTCCACCAGGAGTCGATATAATCGGCCCTTGCAGGACCGAATTTCTTGTAGTAGGCGTGCTCCCATACATCTAGGCCTAACAAGGGAACTCCGTCTCCTGTCATCAATGGGTTATCTTGGTTAGGAGTAGAGCAGATGCACAATTTTCCATTGCTAGAGCAGAGCCATGCCCAACCACTACCAAATCTTGTCATTGCGGCTTGGGCAAACTCTTCCTTCATGGATTCGAACGATCCAAATGATTCGTCGATCGCATTAGCAATATCACCATTGGGGGTTCCACCACCACTTGGGCACATGGTCTTCCAGAACATCGAGTGGTTCCAATATCCGCCACCGTTGTTTCTTACTGCAGCGTTATCGAAGTGATCAGTAATCAACTCTTCAATCGATTTTCCAGACATTTCGGTACCATCGATTGCAGCATTAAGTTTCGCTGTGTAACCTGCATGGTGCTTGGAGTGATGTATCTCCATTGTTAATGCGTCCAAATGCGGCTCTAACTCATCGTATCCATAATTCAATTCCGGTAGCTCAAAACTCATATTTCTCGGGTTCTGCATGGGGTTTACGATTTCAAATATACTATCATTTTTCTCAAAATGTTGATGCGGGGTCTATCCTTGAGCTCAATTGTGGGAAGGATTGCGATTACTGATGGTATGGATGACCAGGCAATAAAAGCGCTTGAAGATGCAGGGCATGAAGTCACTTCTACTCATTATTCGATCGAAGAGCTATTGGATGGAGTCCTAGCAGAATTTGATGCAGTTGTTGTTCGAAGCGCTACAAAGATTACTGCGGAAGTATTAGCCTCATCATCATCTGATGGGTCAAAATTGGGATTCATAGGTAGAGCTGGTGTGGGAGTAGACAACATAGATGTCGCCGCAGCTACCAACAATGGCATAGTCGTGTGCAATACTCCTGGAGCATCTACTAGAAGTGTTGTTGAGATGACCATTGGCCACTTTATTGCATCTGCGAGACATATTGCTCGTGCTGATCGTTCATTGAGAGAAGGTAAATGGCAGAAGAAGGAGCTCAAGGGAACTGAGATTGCTGGAAAGAGCCTGGGCTTAATCGGTCTTGGTAGGATTGCCAGAGGCGTTGCTGATGCAGCCTCTTCATTGGGAATGGAAGTACACGCATACGACCCATATGTACAATCTTCACCAGATTGGATCAATATGCATGACGACGTAGACGATCTATTCAGAAAATGCACCCACATCTCAGTTCATTGTAATTTATCTGAGGAGACTAGGAATCTGGTTAATTCAGCAAGGATAGGGATGATGCCAGGCGTTGGAAATGACGGAACCGCATGTGGAAATCACATCGTGAGTTGTGCACGCGGTGGAATCGTTGATGAGTCCGATGCGGCAATGGCTTTACAGAACGGGCAACTCCAAACATTGGCCCTAGATGTATTTGATAGAGAGCCTCTAGGTGATAGTGAATTGCTATCCTTGGATGGATTCCATGGCAGTCCCCATATCGCGGCTTCTACTATGGAAGCTCAAAGGAGGATAGGTACAGAGATGACCTCGCTCCTAATCGAATACTTCGAGACTGGAAGTCCTAGCACATCACTGAACTAGGTTGTGCATTTCACGAAGTGCCTGTTCGAAAACAGCCAAATTGATGGGTACTGAAATTCCATCGATCTCTGACTTTAGTGATATTCCTAGGTCTTTCTTTGCCTTCCAAACATTTGAATTGAATTCAGTCAGTTCTGCTGTTAGTTCGCGAAATCCGTCAAATTCACTGACACCACACGAATCAGGAATTTTCGGGAACTCTCGGATGTCAACTGAGCTCTGTGAATACAATGTCGTGCTAAGGTAGTGGGTGAAAAACGGGCAAATGGGCGTAAACGCACTCAGAATATCTCGGACAACCCTGTGCAGGGTCCATGTTGCCGAGCCATCACCCCCGTATAGGCGCGATTTTGACATCTCAAGCCAATGACTTGGAAATATGCCCGTGGAAAATGACTTGATTGATTGAGCGGCATTGTAGATATCAATATCGGACCATGCCATATGGACGGTAGTAAGGGTGTGGTCGAATTCTGCAAGAATCCAAACATCCTCTGGGGACAGTTCCGGAGGATTCTCAAGGTCATCAGGAGTGTCAAATTGACTAGCGAATCTAGCTACGTTGAAAATCTTGGTTAAAACTCCATAATACTTAGTTTCGATTTCTTCGGGGTTGATGTGAAAATCATCACCGACTTGTGCGTCACAGGCTTTCCACAACCTGAAACACTCGCTGCCGATCTTGTTTGCCTTTAGAGTAACCTGCTTTCCATCAGCCCCGCGAATTTTCCATGAGCCAGTTCGCCCACCAGCTCCACATTCGAGTACGCTGTCCGCGTCGATCCCGTTGCCAAGTGACTTGGACATTTTACGGCCCCACGGATCCATCCCAAGGCCATCGACCCAAATGTTCTGAAAGCCGGGTTTATCAAGCAACAATGCACTCTTTAGAATTGTATAGTACAGCCATGTTCGGACAATTTCTTTGCCTTGAGGCCTGATTGATGTAGGGAACGCCTTTTCGAATAATTCTGGCTCGTTAAGGTAGCCTGAAACGAATAGGTTTGAATTCGAAGAGTCCATCCATGTATCGAAAACCTTCTCTTCTCCTACAATATCTCCCAGTTGATCCCGCAACGATTCGAAATCACCCAATATCTTCTTTGAGTCACGTTCCAATACTTGTGAGCCGGTAGGTGGCGACTCCCTCCATGGTTGAACGTAGCAGCCCTTGGGGGGTACGACGACCATTGACCTATCTTCAGAATACCAAATTGGAACTTCCGTGTGATACCAGCGTCTCCTACTAATAGGCCAGTCGATAGATATTCCATCCATCCAATCATGGAGGAACTGCCTATTCCTTTCTGGGATGAATCTCGATTGATTGGTAAGTTCGGAAAGTCTGTCTAATACGGATGTCTGCTTTACGTACCACTCCTTCAGGAGAATGATCTCTATTGGGTTACCTCCTCGTTCACTAACCGGGACCTCTTGTTCGCGCTCTTCAATCGATTTTATCCGTCCCTCATTCTGAAGTAATCTAGTCGCCTCTACCCTAGCATCTTCTACGGAAAGCCCACTAAGGGGGCCAGATAACGATGTCATCTTACCATCAAGGTCGATTGCTGGGAATGGTCGCATACCAAGTTCTCGGAAAATAGAGACATCATTTTGGTCGCCATATGAGCATACCATCAATATGCCTGAACCGAAGTCCATCTTTACAGAAGGATGAGTTTGAATTTGAACGAATGAGTCCCTATTACTAACTGTGAGGGGAAGGTCAACAGTCTTTCCAATAAGATGCATATATCGCTCATCTTCGGGATGTACAACAACGACTCCACATGCACAAATCATCTCCGGCCTAGTCGTTGTGATCACAATTTCCTCACCGTCTTGAGTCTTCCAAACGACATCGCAAAGGTTAGTCATTCGCTGAATTCGCTGAACTTCCGCCTCAGCAATTGTTGTACCCTCAACAGGGTCGTAAATATTTGGGCGGAGATCTTCGATAATATCTCCACGCTTGAAAAGCTCAACGAAAATTGTCTGGGAAATTGCCCGATACTCAGGAGAGTCTGTGAGGTATTCATTTTCATAGTCACAGGACAAGCCCACCCTCTTTGCTGTCTGGCGCATAGCTTGTGTGTAACTTTCAATCGTATCAGAACAAATGTCTAAGAATTCGGCTCTGTCGTATGTTCGCATCTTTCTACCGGTTTTCTTTTCGACTGTGAACTCAATGTTGATTCCATTTCTATCGACTCCCCAAGGAAATCGTACTTCTTTACCAATAAGCCTCTGGCTTCGAGCTATTACGTCTATCATGCTGTATTGGGCAACTGCTCCGATGTGCCATGTGCCACTTGGATAGGGCGGGGGTGTGTCAATGATGAAAATCTCCCTATCACTAGTGGGGTCGAACTTGTATCTATCAGAATACTTGTCGTTGGAAAAGTGATCTGCTTGAATCTTCTTCTCGAGATCAACGCTCCATCTCTTGTCTGAGATCTTCGGTTCGGCCACTTATGTCACCAATTACCGGGCGATGCATTGCCCTCTTGACCATTGCCTATGATATGTGAAAATTGGATTCGATGTGACATCTCTGCCGACGGTTTGAAGGTATGCCGATTCGCGTGTCCGCTAGAGAGTCATGCCCGATGATGAACGGACTAGTACCATCGAAGCCTTTGCAGGGTCAATAAAGTCCGGTGTCGAGGACAAGATGAAGTCCATAGATTCTGAGGAGCTACAGAGGTCATTGGGTTTGATTCCCAATCGAATTAGACGTAGTTTCGCCGAAGCTGAAAGTACCTCGCTTCTGACAATGTTTCCAAAGGTTGTAGTCGTATCAACACTGATTTTCACTCTTTTCGTTGCTCAGTTCTCTGGAATACTCGACTGCCGAGATGGATTCGACAATGCAATATGTAACGAAGAGCCTGCCTTGAATGTAAATGGGGATCTAGAGGTATATTTGCCTGAAAGTGACGAAGAGGATAGCGTGAAGAATCTTATCGCCTCTGTTGAGGAGGACTGGACTACTAACGTAATGGTGATTTATGTCGAATCCGAGAACTACAATGTTTCCCAGAAGCGAATTCTTGATGAAATCGACAAGGTCGAAAGGGAGCTAAATTATGCAATGAACGACGGCGGCTCTGAGGATGATTTCATCTACGTACTATCAATTTCCACCGTAATTAAGGAGGTAAATTCGAGCGGAGGGCGAGTTGTTAAGGCATTCTTTTCAGGATTGGCGGAGGCAACTGGTAACGAGCAGCTTTCAGATGAGATCAATGACACAATTGATGCACAAAGCGACCTAATAGGCAATTACGCGATACCCGACGAGCAGGAGAGGATTGACCAGATACTACAAGAGATGCCTCAAAACGCTCTTGACAAGCTTGTCAGAGACGTGGGTACCGAAACGGAAGATAAAGCATACTACTGGAATCGTGGGGTGATAATTCTTGGAATTGCAGACGATGGGAACAAGTCTGTAGGTGATATTGTTGATGACACTCAACTTCGTATAAACGAAATAGCACTAAACTCGGGATGGGAAGACCTCGCACTGACAATGACTCTAACTGGACCGGCCCCTCTTACAAATGCAGTTACTGAAGAGTCATTCAAGCTATTTTGGGAAGTATTTCCCGTTGGCGTAATCTTTGTTGCTCTCGGTCTATTCCTATTCCACTGTGACCTTCTTCAGACTGGTAGAATACGATTTGTCCAGGGCATCAAAGTCGTAATTATTTCTGGCCTTCCTACACTGTGCGCTGTATGGGTTACCCTGGGTATGATCGGTCTTACCCAGTATGAAGTGACAATGACAGTAATCCTTGTTGGCCCTATTGTACTAGCATTAGGTGTCTCATACGGCCTCCATATAACAAATAGATATGCAGAGTGCAAAGGAACCCCCCAGGAGAAAATGGCCGTAGCTCTCAGTTCGACTGGGCGAGCCGTATTCCTTTCTGCCATGACCACTATAATTGGGTTCATCTCCCTTACATTTGCACCCATGAAACCCATACAGACGGTTGGCTGGGCATTGGCTGGCGGAATAGTGGTAGTCTATGTGATGACTATGTTGATGGTACCTAATCTTACTATCCTGCTAGACTTGAAGAAGCCATCCCATCCTCCTCCAAAGATATTCGTAGCAGCGGTAAATATGCCAGTAAAATGGTCCCGAATTACCCTCTCATTATTCCTAATTTTGATGCTTATTTCTGCGGGTTACAATAGGAACAATGTAGAGGAGAATATCGATCTTCTAAAAATGGCCCCCAATGACGAGGATGATTGCCCCGTCTGCCCTGTGGATAAGATGGCCGTATATTCTGAGGAGTTTGAGGCCGGACAACCTGGCTTCCTACTAGTCGAGGCAGACATTCGTGCAGAGCCAGATCTAGGCTTAGGTGCCATAACTGCTGAACATCCTTATGCCAATCTAGAAGGTATAGAGAATCTAGAGGGTAATTGCAATGATGTTCAGAATGCTACCGCAGTGTCGATTGTTTTCCTAATGAAAGCAATTGCCGTGGGAGTAAATGTGTCAGGCACCCCAATTAATGACATTATCGAGGATACCCCACTTCCCGACCCGATTAAGGAGCTATCAGACTTAATTTTCAATCGGGGACAGTCTGGGAACGTCTCATTCTGGACCGTTCTAGATACCTTGGATGCACAGGAGGACGATGGTGGTAGGCAGGTTCAGAATTTCCTCCTATACGTCTTCTACAACAGTATGACAGAAGAAATGAGGGAGCTATTTATTTCCCCCGACTTCCAGAGGACATTAATCTACATCGATATGCCATTCATGGATGTCAAAGGCACCCAGAAAACAACATCTCAAATTAATGAGTGGGCTAAGGCTGCGGGCGACTCACAGAATCCAATTCAGGTCAAGGGCGAGAAATTGATAGGCGTCGCCTCTGTAACTATCGAGGTCAACGATTTGATTGTCGACTCACAATGGACATCTCTCGCATTTGCATTGGGATTCACTGTTGCCGCACTAGCCCTGGTTTTCAGAGATATGCGGTATGCACTTCTAACAACAATACCCGTAGGATTCACTGTTGCTATGCAATGGCTGGTCATGGATTCGGGTGGAGTCACTCTGTCTCTAGTTACAGTGATGATTGGATCAATACTCGTTGGAGTAGGAATCGACTTTTCGATACATATTGCGAATAGGGTGAAGGAACTGGGTGGCTCATTAGATGCGATTAGAACTGCATGTGCAAGCACTGGAATGAGCCTATTCGAAGCCACAACTGTAACAGCAGCAGGATTAACCTGTGCCTATGGAATCCCAATTGAGGCAATAACACCATTCGTGACTGTAATAATTATTCTACTGATTATTGCCGCTCTTTCTGCATT
Organism: Candidatus Thalassarchaeaceae archaeon; assembly: GCA_030748775.1. GTDB lineage: Archaea > Thermoplasmatota > Poseidoniia > Poseidoniales > Thalassarchaeaceae > UBA36. The sequence continues at coordinate 78,584 of JASMLH010000002.1, forward strand.
GCTACTGTTGCCGGCCATATATTCATTCATGGTGACTTCAAACCTAGGTCTAACTGGCGGCATGAGTGCAATGGCCAAAACAGCAGGACTGGGGCTTCCCGGCTCAGGTCATTCAGAATCAGTTGCCGATTCTATGTCTGTAGCGAGTTCTCGTGATGCATGGTGATTTCAATTACGCTAACTTGATTGAGTACTCATCTATCCGATAGCATGGTCAACTATTGGCTAATGAAAAGCGAACCGCACGTGTATTCGTGGGATGATTTGAATGTTGACGGGGAGACTCATTGGGATGGGGTCAGGAACTACCAGGCTAGAAACATTATGAGAGACGACATGGCTATTGGCGATCTAGTATTGTTTTACCACTCAAATTGCAAGCCCCCTCACGTAGCCGGTGTAGCAAGAGTTTGTCGAGAGGGTTATCCTGACTTCACAGCGCACGACCCAGATTCGAAATACTTCGATGCAAAGTCATCACCAGATAACGCACGATGGGTTATGGTCGATATTGAGCCTGTTGCCGCATTAGATCCTTTGGTGCCACTTCCAGAGTTACGTGAAAACCCTACATTGGACGGTATGCCACTTCTTAGAAGGGGCCAGAGGCTATCGGTACAGCCTGTGTCGAGTGAGCATTTCGAAATCGTCTGCCAGATGGGCGGACTTAGTGGAATACCCTAGGTGGGCATGTCATCGGTGGACGCTCGTCACTAAGGGGAATAAGAAACCGATCTCCTCCGTCCCGCTGTCCCAAGGCATCCAGCATCCCCGGTCGGGCTGCTCGCTTCCGCGCCTGACCTGGTTCCCGGGCGTGAGACAATTGACGGTTCCCTACGGAACCGGCTCCTGCCAACCTGGATCTCTTGGGGGCGAGACATCGACGTCAATCGGAACGTTCCCAATGGCTCGTCTGCGCCGCCCTCAGACTTCGGGTCACCATTTTCGACGATTTGTGAAAAACAGAGCACGTCAACTCTCCCCCTAGCCCGACAAAAGCGCGATGCAGTCACCTATGAACATGACCGACGCTATGATTCGTATTTAGAAGGGCATCCAGTCTGGATTTCAGAAGCAGAAAGCTCCCAGACATTGTGATTTTCGATTAACTGCCCAGTGACTGCAACAGTCCTTCCGTCGGCGAATCCGTCAGGAACCGCAGCATTAGTGAAATCAACTAGTAATATCGACTCAGCTCCACTAATTATGAAAATCATTGATTCAAAATCAATTGAGTTGTTTACTACGGCACCCCTAACAAAGATGGTTTGAGATTGGTGCTCATCTGGATTGTCCATTATCTCATCGACGGTATGTTGGACCTGTGGGTCGATGCTGATCATCATTAGGCCCAATACTGCAATAGTCGTAACCAACACTATTCCCAGCCTAGTTGCCCTAGTCCCTCCCATGACCAGATGTCGAGAGTCTTCGCTAAATGTGTTTGTACCCAACAGCTTCTGTGATACCGGCAAATCCAGATTCCTTTACTCTCGATTTGAGACCCTTTACGATCCTGGAGACTATTGATGGCCCATTGAATACTAGTGCCGAATATACCTGAATCAAAGAAGCGCCCGAAATTACTGCCTCCCATGCAGATTCACTAGAGTCAATCCCTCCAACACCAACAATAGGGACACTGCCTTGGGTTTCGTTGTATGCCAGACTAATGACCTCTATCGCTCGTGAATGTAGAGGCCGTCCAGATAATCCCCCATCATTGGAGAATGCCTTACGGGCATTTGTTCCAATGGGTAACGGTCGCTTAATGGTAGTGTTAGTAGCTACAAACCCGTCTATACCACTGGCCATTGATGTTTCAATAGAGTTGGAAATCTGCTCATCTGTGGAATCAGGAGATATCTTGAGCAGAATGGGCTTACTCTCGTCCTTTTTCTCCCTAACATTATTGCACGCTGCCAATATGCTCTGAAGACTATCATCTCCCTGCAATTCACGCAATCCAGGTGTATTTGGTGATGAGATATTCATTACGAAAATATCGGCATAGTCCCACAAAATATCAAGAGTGGCAGCATAATCGTCGGAGGCATGTTCATTTGGCACCCTTTTGGAACGTCCAATATTAGCTGCCACAGGCGATTTGGGCCACTTATCTGCATTCTTTCTAGCCATTAGACGATCACGTACTGAAGATGCCCCTGGGTTGTTGAAACCCATTCGATTGACGAGTGCCCTATGCCTATTTGCCCTGAACATACGTGGCTTAGGGTTCCCGTCCTGTGGGTAACGAGTTATGCCCCCGTACTCACTCCATGAAAATCCAATTGCTGGCCAGGCAAGAAGTGCCTCAGCACCTTTGTCGAACCCAGCAGCGAGGCCAACTGGGTGGTGAAATAGGCGATCGAATACCTCTATTGGCAATTCTGGCGATTTGTATAGGCTATTCAGTAACAACTGACCTGAATGCGACTCGCCCAAACCTCTCAATGCCTTCATGGAAAGGGAGTGGGCGGTCTCGGAATCGATCAGTCTTAGTGCGGGATTAGCAAATGTCCACCATGCCAGTCCCATCGAACAGGGTAAAGGCACATATCCTTCAATCGTTGCGCTTGAAATTGTGACTCGGAGTGTGTCTGCTACGGATAGAGCAGTTGCCGAATTCGCAAAATTATTGCTATCTTCATCAATCGTTAAACTGGGTCTTCCACATTTTATGAATCATTCAGATGAATCTCAAAAGATGAGGACGGTCATTTCCAAATTGTTCATCCGAATCCAAGATGAGGTCCCTTCTGTAGTAATTTCTGATATTACTGAAAAATTCGAATATGACAATTTGGTTTTCCATAATTCAAGTGGTGTATTTTCGGAGATTGGAAATATTTGCCCCTCAAATACCAATGTCCTTTGGATTCCACTAGATATCAATAATCCAAATACATTCATTGTTGAATTTGAATCACTATGTGAAAATATTTGGAAACACATCTACCAATTTAGTATAGCCGGATATCCTGGTTGCGAGGGCTGTATCGATAAAATATATCAGAATAATTGGGATGAAGGTGCACATAGAAAGTCAATTACTCGATGATGGCTTCACGCGCGAGTGCACGCGCACGCGCGTTGGACTGTATTCTTCTTGCTCATGTTTATACATGGTCTGTAACGCCAGAAAATCCTTGGTGATTGGTTGAAGTTGGTTATCCTTGAGTCCGGTGCTAAGGCTAAGACGATCAAGAAATACCTCGGTAGGGGGTGGTTGGTTGAGGCATGTAACGGACACGTTCAGGATTTACCATCTAGGGGTTCCAAGGACAGTTCAAAGGCTCGTTGGGCCTCCAAACAAGGTCAATTGCCCAATCCCCCATGGAGCTGGACCGATAAGGCAGAGCAAGTTATGACTAAGATTGTAAAAAAGTCAGTAAGCTCCGGTGTTGATGAGATTTACATTGCTACTGATCCTGATCGTGAAGGGGAGTTTATTGCATGGAGATTGAGCGAAATACTTTCTGACTTCAAGACAGTTAATCGAATTGCCTTCAATGAAATAACCAAATCCGCTGTATTGGAATCAATAGAAAATCCGAGAGGATTAGACATGCAGCTTGTCGAGGCAGCAATGGTCAGGAGATTCATGGACAGGCTCGTCGGATTCCGATGTTCTAAGTTCTGCCGCTCATGGAAACTTAGGTCAATGGGCCGTGTACAAACCCCAACTCTTGGATACGTTGTAGACCGCGAAATAGAGAGGGAAGCTCACGTTCCAATCGAATACCACTCTGTAGTAGCATCATCAAACGATGTTGATGTGAAGGTACGGTTTCACGACAGTGAAGATCCCGATGCATGGAGGGACGATGAAGGCAAGCATTACCCTGACAGGACATCCAATACTGAGAATGCTGAGTCAGCAGTCACGATAATTGGCAAACATGGTCGCATCATTTTAGAAGGCGTTTCTGAAAGTGAGGTAGGGCGGAACCCAAAGCCCCCATTTACTACGGACTCCATGTTACAGGCAGCTAGCTCTAGGCTCGGATGGTCCATTTCAAAAACTAGTAATATCGCTTCTCAGCTTTATCAGTCTGGACACGTGACATACATTCGTACAGACTCCACAAGAACCTCTGTCGATGCCAGGAAATCGGTAAGGGACCTGATTCAGAGTAGGTATGGGCCAGATTTCCTAGGACCTGGTGTCGGTAATGGACAGCCTAAGAAGGCAAACGTACAGGATGCACATGAGGCAATTCGACCTACTAATCCTGAGATTTCTGATATTGCTGAGGATAAGGATCTAAACTCCTTATACAGGCTAATTTGGTCAAGATTTGCTGCAAGTCAGATGTCCAAATCAATTAGGCAAAGACGGGGTCTAACATTCTCATGTGAGGATCTAGATGAGAAGCTGTATGGAACATGCAGCTGGAGAACACATCCAGGGTGGGAGGAGGTATTCGATTGGGCTGGGTTTTCAACACCATCAGATCCACCATCAGTTGGGTTCGAAATTGGAAAAATCTGGAACATTTCCCAGGGACCTGAGTTAATTTCCGATGAGACTAAACCACCAAGACGACTCACTGAGAGCTCAATAATTCAGCACATGAAGCAGGCTGGAATCGGTAGACCCTCGACATATGTGTCAACAGTATCAAAGCTCGTAGACAGGGGATATGTATCCAAGGATGGAAGTTCACTAATTCCCACAGACAATGGCAGGACCCTATGGATTGATGTTGCACCATACTACAACAATTCTACTGATTATGGAGATGGGCTATTCTCATCCGAGTTTACATCAATTATGGAGCAGAAGCTAGATCTAATTGAAATCGGAAATAACGATGCCTCTGAAACATGGGAGGAGTTCGTAACGATTTTCGGTGACATGCATAATTTCGCATTAGAAAAACGTAGATTGACGCCCACTGTTAGGCAACTACAATACCTCGAAAGAGCAACCTCTCAGATGTCTGAGGGCGATAAGAATACCATTCTAAAAGGAAAGAATCCAGATGAGATGACTGGTGATGAGGCAAAGGCTGCTATAGAAAATATTTCCAATTCAGATAGTGCCCAGTTGCCTCCCAGTGAGAAACAACTAGCATTAGTAATCAGACTAATTGACAAGCTTCAACTGGACTTGGGAAGCATTCTCAATGAAAGAGGGTTTTCTGACATTAGTGAGTTATCCGGCGGACGTGGCGGCTCAGCAAGCGAACTAATCTCATTCTTGATAGAAATGGATAATGACTCCCCGGCCACTGAAAAACAGAAAACAACAATTGAGTCCATGGCTGAAAGCGTTGGCATATCAGTTGCCGAATCTATGGAAATTGTCAAGGCCGAGACTATTGAAACTATCAGCAAGGCCGATGCAAGCGAACTCATATCTAATCTAAAGAAGCGAATTAAATCCAAGCCTCGAAGAAAAAGATAGTTGTACCCGGGTCCCCACAGTAGCACATGGACCGCTACGATGTAATCGTCATCGGTGCTGGTCCGGTAGGCGGCTACTTATCACATAGATTGAACGAATATGGCCACAGTGTATTGCTAATCGAAGAACATGCAGAAATTGGGAGGCCCTTCCAATGTGCAGGACTTGTTAATCCGGCAGCTATGGAAAAGGTCAGAATGGAGAAATCCATCCTATCTCAGATATGGGGAGCCAATATTCACAGCCCAAAGGGAGTTTCTGTATCAATTGGGGATCCCTCTAGAAACAGAACTAACTCAGTGTGCAGAAAGATTTTCGACGAAGGTGTAGTTTCTCAGTCTATAGCCAGTGGAACAGATTTGCTTCTATCTAGTACTGCTTTATCGGCAGAAGTCATTGATGATATGGTAGAAGTGCTGATTCATACCCCCAATGGAAATCAAACCGTCCAAGGGAAGATTCTCTGTGGAGCGGATGGCGCTCACTCATGGGTCCGTAGGCACTTCAGGATGGGACGCCCGAAAGAAATGATGATTGGTTTCCAGATCGAAGTAACAGGTTACCATGGAGACCATGGTCGTCTTGATATGTATACGGGAAGAAATATTGCACCCGGATTCTTCTCCTGGGCCATACCATCAGGCGATACAACGCGTATCGGTACCTGGACTACTCCCGAACTGATGAATGGAAGATCATCGGAGGAATATCTGAATGCACTAATTTCGAATAATCAAATCAATGAGAGATTCTCCGATTGCAGAGAAATAGGAAGATATTGCGGACCCGTACCAAGTGGCATAGTCAGTAAAGTTTCAGTTCCCAGAGTAGTGCTATTTGGTGATGCAGCTGGTATATGCAAACCTACGACGGGAGGAGGAATTGGGCCGGGCTTTGATCAAGTAGACTTGATTGTTCCAAAAATTTCCAATAGTATTTCATCAAACTCATTTGGACAAATTCAATCAAATTTGGTGAATTCACTAATGGCTGATATGAAAAGACGCCAACGAAGAAAGAAAGCACTTCGCGACGCATTCCTAACCGAGATGAGTGACGATGAGCTAGAAGACGTGTTCTCGGTTTGGTCTAGACCCGAGGTCATAGAGCTAATCAATGACGTAGGAGAAATTGAGAATCCAATTCCACTAGGAATAAAGATGCTTAGGGAGATACCGGAATTCCGTCGACTAGCTAGTAGAGCTGCCAAAGCTATATTGTGGAGCTAATCATGTCCCTTACAGTCCAGAGAATTAGGTATCCTCCCTTTGAACACGGCCATATGGATCCATCTGAAGTTCCAATTGTTGAAGCAGTTATTGATGTCGAAGATGGAAATGTTCCTGAGTTCATTATCGGAACAGATGATGGGTGGTTTGTTGAATGGCGCCCATACACGGACGAGTTCTCAAATACTCCAAGAATCGAGTCGGATGTCGGTTTTGAAACTCCGAGCTTCATCAAAAGGTCACGAATAGGATGGTACATCGATCCTGATCCGCTTCACAATATATCTAGAAGGCTGATAGCACCAACGGTAGTACTGCTGATACTCTCACTTTTCGTTCATGCTATTGAGCCCGGTCTCGTTGAATGGGGAGTAATTTCTCAATCAATTGCTGGGTCATTTAGATTTGGACCTCTCGAATACCCTAAATTGCTTATGTTCGCGTTCCCAATTTTCCTTATGCCTCTAATTTTCAGAATGATTGCTAATCTTAGAGACCTTTCTCGTCAAAAGACGTTGATGAAATTAGACTACCAAAGGCCTGATATTTCAATTCATGCAAACCCAGGCAGAGTTCCCATTTCGCGTGGAAGGGACGTTGTTACACTTACAATAGACAGAAACCACAATGATCTTCTAATGACTCGTTCAAGAATACAGGTCGGCGTAGCGGTTCCGGAGAGAAGCACGGTTCTGGATGTCCTTGGTAGAAGAGAGGGGCGACAGCCCTCCCCCGGAATGTCGACGCGATTACCACAGCATAGAGTAGCTACTGGAGACTATGAAGGAACTGGGGTAGGCGAAGCGACACCTATGGTAGTGCCAAACAGAAGGGCGGCAGTATTGGAGCCAATGAGGGTAATGGCATCTGGCGAGTGGGTTAACCATGATGCCGATTCAAGAAGGATTTCTCTACCTGTCCCTGATGCAAACTGGCCCGGTACGATATATTCCTCATTGATCGCAATTCACTGGGAGTTAGTAGTCGAATTCATCAGCACCCATGGATCAATATTCAAGTGGGTAGAGCCCGTCACAATACCCCATCATTCTAGCAGTACTTCGATTTCCACAGCTCCGACTAGAAGTGGGCGGGCAGAGATGTCTAACTACTGATTTGAAGGAGTTGCTATTTGGGATATCATATTGTATTCTGAGTCCCTCTGAACGGGAACAAAGCCCGCAGTTGTAATCATGGTTCTCAATTCATCTATAGAAGCCTCAGTTTTTGAGGTGCCAGAAGCAGAGACGACATTTTCCTCCATCATTGTAGAGCCGGCATCATCTGCTCCAGCAAACAAGGCCATCTGTGCTACGTCCATTCCCATAGTTGGCCATGATGCCTGAATGTGCAGAATGTTGTCCAGATAAAGCCTTGAAATAGCTACGTGCCTAAGATACTCTATTGCATTAGCACCAAGTGTGAATTGATTTGAACCTCGATTACCTCGTCCAAGGCTATTGTTCTCTAACATTACTGGCCATGAAATGAATGATGTAAATCCACGATTCCCGGATTGCATGGTCTCATCTTGTAGCATTCTGATGCGATCTAAATGCTGCACTCTTTGAGCAATAGTCTCACCCAAACCGATGACATTGGTCGCCGATGTTACAAGTCCCAAAATTTGAGCCTCGCGCATGACTTGAATCCAGTTTTCTGAAGACCCCTTGAGTGGTGAGACACCCTTGCGGACATCATCGACCAGCATCTCTGCTCCCCCACCTGGAAGTCCATGCAATCCTGCATCTGCAAGCTTCGACAGGACATCCATTGTGCTAATTCCGGCGACCCTGGCAATTCCCTCAATTTCTATGGGTGAGAAGCAGTCTAGTGCTATTGAAGGATGCCTCTCTCTAAGGTTACTCAATAGTTCAACGTACCAATCCAAACCAAGATCTGGGTTAACGCCGCCTTGCATGAGAATCCGGGTCCCACCGATTTCTTCTAGCTCTGAGATCCTGTCACTGATCTGTATGAATGACTGGGTATATGTTTCGGAATGTCCAGGGGGCCTGTAAAACGAACAGAAATGGCAATTTATTGTGCACACGTTTGTGTAGTTAATATTCCGATCTACTAGGTATGTAACAGTATTACCAGGTAACAACTTTCGCCTCCTTTCATTAGCCACATACAGCAGGTCATTGTATTCTGAACTCCGATAAAGCTCTAGTGCATCATTTTGGGATAGCCGGGGGGGAAATGCAGAAACTTGCTCCTCCAGAATCTCAGTACTTCTTGGCAATTAATCACCTATTAGATCCTACTAAGGCTTCGATTTCATCAATCTCTTTTGGGCAATCTGCAGTTAGAACAACTGGACCTGATTCGGTGATAAGTACATCATCTTCTATTCTAATTCCAATTCCCGAATATCTTTCAGGAATACTAACATCATTACGCCAACTGCCAAAATATAGACCGGGTTCAACAGTTACAACCATCCCGGCCTTTAGTATTGGGCCAGGATCATCATCTCCTTGTCTGCCACCTCCTACATCATGTACGTCTAGGCCTAAGAGATGGCCGGTTCCATGCATGAAGAAATTTCTGTAAGGTCCGTTGAAATCATTTTCCTCACCTATGGCATCCTCGATTGAGCAGTCTAGTATCCCCAATTCAATCAACCCAGCTGCCAGTACTCTAGACGTAGCGCGATGCATAGATATCCAGGGAGAACCTGGCTGGCACGCATCAATTCCTGCTAATTCGGCCCTGAGAACCAAATCGTAGATCTCTCGTTGGGCATCAGAGAATTTACCGTTTACTGGCCATGTACGTGTAATGTCAGAAGCATATCCTTCTACTTCGCATCCAGCATCAACAAGTACAAGATTTCCAGGTTCGATTATGCAATTATTTTCTTTGTAGTGTAATATTGTAGCATTGTCCCCACCACCGACAATTGACGGATAGCTCCATTGACTCATATTCATGGAGAAGTACCCCTCAACTATTGACTGAATCTGCCACTCACCAATTCCGGGGTATGTTGACTCAATTGCGAGAATATGGGCATTGGATGCAAGAGTAGCCGCCTTAGCCATCAATTCAATCTCCGATGGAGATTTGACTACCCTATGACCATCAATGAGCTTCTTGGCGTCAGATGTATCCACATCGGATAGAATCTTATCTAGTTCATTGTTCAATCCTTCGATAGTGAATATTTCTGAGCATCCTTGGATATGAAACATAACATCCTTTTCGAGGTCAGTAATTGATGCTGCCTGGTCGACAGGCCATCCTTGAGAAGCCCCCTCTACTCCTACGCGAATGCCCTCCCATATCTCGGACTTTGTATCTCTAGGCAGGACGTATAGAGTAGTTTTCCATTTCCCAGATGATTTCCTGGCTACGAATATTCCATCTGGTTCACTCCATCCACAAAGGTATAGCATGTACGAACTGGCCCTAAATGGGTATGAAACATCATTCGATCTGATGGACTTTGGATTTGTCGGTATGAATAATACTGATTCGGATGGCATATCTTCGATTACATTCTTCTGTCTGGTCAGATACTCAGACTCGGAGAACGGTAGGTCGGCCATAAAATCACCAGAGTTGATTTCCTATTTGTTCTTTCATATCTACACCCATTTTGGGATATCCGCATCATGGTCGATTTCTTTCCGTCTATTGTATAATGCATAAGAGAGGAAGGCAATAGATCCAATTAACACAACCAAGGAACTGGGAATTGAAACGCCCCCATCGGAGTCACGGACACGAATTGTCAATATCGAACTCTCATAATCGTCATCAATAACTTCCAATGTTAGGTAGAAGCCCCCCGAATCTAGGTCGGGCCAATCAAATTCTCTTTGTTCGCCTTCGTATGTAGGGACGTTGTCAATCCTCCAGATATACCTCAGTGAGCCAATGTCATTTTCTGTATCAGACGAACTAGATGCGTCTACTACAATCGATTTGTCCCTGCTAACTACGAACTGGTCTCCGTCATTCACTTCCACCCCATCCATCAGGAATCTAGCTTCGGGTAGCATATTCAAAATTTCAACCGTCATTGATGTAGAAGCAGAATTTCCAGCCATGTCAACTGCTGTTAATGTCACATTGAATAGTCCAGAGGATGAAAGATTCAGGTATATCTGTCGGGTGGACTGACCTGTAGTAGTGTCTACTGGTATGACACCCGATGCTGAAATCTCCTTTACAGACCAAATGTATGTAATTCCTGAAATCCCCCAGTAATCGTCTGAGGTTTCACTTCCATCAAGAGCAAGGCTTCCAGTGCCTTCCATTGATGATATCGGCCCATTGATCATGGGCGATGGGGGATTGTTGTCTACCCTTGTGGAGATGCAGTAGAATGCGAAATCAGAGCTTTCTTGAGATTCGGAGAACACTGTTATGTCATACCATCCATCATCCTTCCCACTAACATCTACAATGAATGAGAAATCATCCTCATTCCAGACAATTGAGCCCGGTTCAACAATTGATGATTGCGTGTATGATTGTTGAATATCTGAGTTACATCGGACATCATCGGAATTCTCGATTATTGCTCGGATATCCGGTGTCGAACCATCAATTGTCAGTGATTTCCCTGATATTGTAATGGCGTTGCTGTGCCAGTCATCAGATACATCTCGTAATGGGTATATGGTGGGAGGGAGGTAATCAGATTCTAGTCCGAAAAATATTGACCTCATTAGACTAACTGGCTCCTTTGATTCTTCTTGGGCAAATAGAATCATGTTACAGGAACATGGAATTACATATTCGGAATGGACAGTGAATTGGAATGTCCATCGGGGCCGCTCGAAATCTCCACTAGAGATGTCAATACTTGATGTTAGAGTACCTGTAGATCTAATGCCATGTGAATCTGATATCTCCCACCACACAGCAATGGGTGTTTCTTCGTTCTCCAAAAATCCAGTCACCATGACATCATCTGTAATTGATTGGCCATCGGAGATATCAATATGAATAATGATGGGATCATCAGAAAATGGCTCAATATCTGTACTTTCCTGTGCAAGTGAGTGGCTTGATACCAATAGTGTTGAGGCCACAACTATTGCAATATATCGTAGACTCATGTATGTCGGCCCGAACTTACAGTATTGAATACAATGGAAATATGATTACCTTTCGGAAATCTGCATTTGCCATGAAAGCTCGTCCAGCCAGAGGCCTAGAACGGCTTTGTCGATATACTCCTCTCCGGTGTTTGCAGCTAGGATGCAGTCGCATGCTGCAGACGCCAATAATGCAGCTTCTTCGAGGTCAAGACCAGCACCCAAAGCTGCAGCGAGCGAAGCTGCTGCCGCATCATGCATGCCAATTTGTTGTTGGGCAGTTGGTGCCATGCAATCAAATTGCGTTTTCTTTCCTCCAGACTGGTAGAGTGTGATGCCATCTATTCCTCCCATTACAACAATGCCACCCCATTCGAAATCATCAATCAGGCTAATGGCCATGTCATCGGGGGTGGATGCACCTGCGCGTCGAGTCAGCAGTGAAAGGCCTCGCTTCTCGAAAATCACCACTGTAGAGCCTCTGCTCTTGTCCAACCCAGTTAATTTGGGATCAACGATACATGGAATATTGGCGTCTCTTGCAGCTGAAATTAACGATTGAGCCCCATCGAGAGTTACTGTGCCCTTGTCATAATCAGAAATTACCAGGGCACAACTGTCGGATAGATTACTCAATGCTGATGCAGTCAGATTATCCGAAACAGATTGATCCAGTGGTGAAGAGGGGCCCCTATCTGCCTGGAGTAGGATCTGTTCCCTATCCAATAGACTCTCGCGACTCCCAAAGAATCTGATCTTCGTGAGAGTTTCCCTATCATTTACCATTTCAATTCCGCCTGTATCGATGCCTCTTTCAGAAAGTTGAGAGATGATCGATTTACCCTCTTCATCTGAACCTACAGCTGTATGAAATGATACACCCATACCGAATGAAGTCAGGCCAATCGCAATATGGGCCGATGCACCAGGACTCTCCTCTGACCTAGTTACCTTTAGCACAGGAACTGGGGATGTTGAGTTGAGGTTGTTTGCGAAGCCATGGTGATATCTGTCTAGCATTGTGTCACCGATCAACGTGACTTTAGAACCCTCAATGGATGTGAAAAGTGACCTCAGCCTATTCAAGGATTCATAACGCCAAGTATTGGAGTCGTCGGCCATATGTGTGCGATTCGGTGATTACGGATGATATTTGGGGATACCGTCTATATCGTAAACACTCCCCAACTGAGCTATGGAGGAGCACGATGGTCGTTGGTTGTACAACGGTTCGGCGGCCAGCAGACTATGGGAGAAATCGGCAATTGGTCTATTGAATGGTAAAGGTGGACTTGTTCTCAGTGATGCAGAAGTGATATTTTGCAACATACATCGCGGAATTGACTATCCATCCGATGAGTGGTTGCATAATCGGGTTACTACAAACCCCAGTCTTCTACAAGAAGCTGCTGTGTTGGAGGCTCTAAGGGTTCCCGGCAATAAAATCGTCCTTGAGAAAAATCTGGACGCAATAGGAATTGAACATTCTGGCTCATGGGCGTTAAGGTGGTCTTCAAATTCCCATCCGAGTAAAGATGATCCTCTGGCTGAGGTTATCTGGTATTTTTCCAAAGACTCCCTAGCAGTGCAAAACAGATCCCCTGTACTTTCGGACTGGGATGGAAGAGGTGAATTGGAATCCCTCTTGCATTGGTCAGAGGCAGTCGGTAGGAAAGGTAGGATAGCAGAGATTCTTGTAATCGACGAAGAGCAATCAGTTGTTACATACAGGGTCAAGGAAGTTGAGCCCAATGGCGATTTAGAGCCACCTACATCCATTCAGCTCGAGATCATAGCGCGGATGCATATGAATTCGCTTTCATGGGAAGGATCGTTCATCTCAGTAGACGATGACTGGCCGAGTGATGCGATTGGCATACCCCTGCATGGTGGAAGGCAGCTAGATGCCATCGAATCGAGTGTTTTTCGTGCTATAGAGAATGATACAGCAACATCATCGGGCACTGTTTCATCGAGTATCCTTCTTGATCTTTGGAGTCGCGGGCTAAACACTCGATCAGGGTTCAAGTACGGCACTACGTGGAGATGCTATGCGGGAAAAATTGGAGATGGGCATGCACCTTGGCTAGTGGTAGATCCCTCTCGTGAAGGCCCTGCTGACTGGGCAGAAGCATGCTTGTCGTCGAGGCTCGCAGCCGGTGTCAACAAGCAATGGCTGTATCCAATCCATGTCAATGGTAGATGGCGCTATCTGGAGATTTCTCGGCCACCCTCAGATTCTAGGTGGAGTAATCCCAATAGAGTCTAGTCCTCTGAACGAGGTCCTGTAGCAACTGACAATGCGAGCATCAGGAATATCAATGTGATTGCATTTGATGGAACTGAGAGCCATTCAAGACTATCCAATATCGGGAATTCGCTTTGCGATTGGAGAACTAGCGGTATTCTGTACTCAATGTTCATCGATGAGACTAGTATCAACTCGCCCCTTGCAATCATTCCGGGCTCCAATAGTCCATCCGGTTCAATATGAATCTCAATGGGCTCGCCAGGTGAAAATTGTATTTGGCTAGGAACTGTAGCAACCCTGTCTGCTGCCCCAGATATCGAAGCAGAATATGTCATTTGGCCGCTACCCTGGGAATCCGGATAGATGAGAACATCCGACTCTGCGTCCCATTTGATTTTTGCAGAAATGGGCTCCTCTGATATTCTATGACTGACCCTTTTCCAATTCAATGAAATTTGAATAAATTCCTGGCCATTGCAGCCAACAGAACCAGAAATTGATCCAGTACCTGTGTTCTGAGAAAAGATCGATGAGTTTGCAATTACGAAGGTGTGTGATATCGTCGTATTTGGAGAAGGTTCGCCAATAGTTACCGATCCTGAAAAATCCGCATTATCGAAAATCATTGTGAAGTCACACTGGACATCGTAGAAGACGGCTGTAGCAAATATTTGATCATCGGAAAGCATTACGATTGGGTTTCTAGGCATCGTGAGGGAGAATGAACGGTATGGGATGTAATACTCTATGGTTGCTTGGTCCTCTGTCATGTTTGTAACGTTGATAGAAAAACTCACGAGTTTTCCTGTGTTGTCCCATATCTCATGTCCGTTGAAGCCAAACGAGTCGCCCTCTCTGAATGCATCTCCAGCACTTCCGTAGTCTCTAGCTCTCATGAGAGCGTCATCACCGTCTGCTTCGATGATCCGTACCCAGGGCTTAGTAGGGTCAGTGTTTACCAGATTATCCTCTATGGTCCCATAATTCCTATCTTGCTGCTCAACAATAATCCCGTGTCCGGGTATTCCAGAGTCGAAGCCTTCTGTTGCACGGAATGTTACCCATAGATATTCGCCAGGTCCAAGCCATATCTTCAGTGGGGTACCGCCTTCGGGGATTGGGGTTAATGTGTAAATGGCTGACATTCCACCACCAGGAACCCAATCTCCTGTAGTGATCGTAGCACCACCAAAGGCGCTGGAATCCCGATGAATCATGGTGTTCATATCTTGAATCGTATAGGGGTAGATTGCATGGATAATTTCCAGAGTTGTAGAGGATGGGAGTGATGGAGTATTTCCATCGTCTAACCAGTTACCGCTAGACATGACGTCCCAGTCACCAAGTCCATGCCAGGATCTGCTCGGCGTTTCACTATGGACGTCATATAGGTCAACGGCACCCATTTGATGCAGCATCTCATGGACTACAACTCCAATTCCCCCGTGAATAGAAGCCATGGTGTAGTGTTCGAATTTGTAGCCACTCAATTCGGGAGGTTCTGTAAATGTTGAGAAGTGGCTCCATATGGATGAAGGGTTCCCGCCTAATTCCTGTGCCTCGCCTGAATGCAGTATCAGTAGTCTATCTATGGTTCCGTCACCATCGAGATCCCATTGGGAGAGGTCGGCGTCTACCATTAGAGATTCTATGGCATTGGATGCTAGTTGCCTGGCACCTCCTGAAGCGCTTCCTACATCGCGTTCCTGTTCTGAATCGGCTCCCCAGTGAGACTCATCGAATGGTGACTCCCAGACACCATCGATGAATGTGACATTCAGCGATGACCTAGTGCCACTGATCTGGTCGATGTAGTCCTGTGCTGAAAACTCGCCATCGAAGAATCCCTCATCCATATCAGTAGGGAATGACTTGCCAGGAAATGCAATCCTCAGAACAGGCCATCTCTCTGTTGTCTGCAAACCGACAAGTTCTCTGTTTGTATCGTCAGAATTTGATTGGCGATCGATTGAATCATTGATTGTCGAAGAGAAGATGTTCACAATGAGAGCGGAGGCTATCAGTGCGGCCATCGCAACTGCTCTCGTAGTATTCACGAATATTCGCTTACTCTAGCACATTTCAATCCAATGCATTCGTGATGTTGCGATTATCTATTTTCCATGTCAGCTAGCGAGCTGGGGCTGTAGAAGAAATGCGATCGGCGGATATTGCAACTACCATTGCTATCAATATTCGCAATCCATCAAATTCGAACGGTAATGTGAGGATTAGAAGTCCGCATGAAATAGCTAGAATACGTATCCTTAGCCTCGCTTCGCCCATCTCCACAAGTCCGAATAGCCTTGCGAGGCTGAGGGTCACCAACGTCAATGTCCACACAATTAGTATCCAAGACAATCCCATTGCCAATGAGATGATTGAGGATGCATCATATCTGACTACGATGCTATCGAAATTTCCAGTCGAGTCGGCAATACCGAAAATGACCGGAATTCCTATTGTCAAGACAACGATTACGATTATTGGAACTATCACAGCCGATATTATGAGTACAGCGGATAGCCAAATCCTTTCGTGGCGAAAAAGCCCCACCTTGGAGAATCGGTATATGAGAATAGAGCAGAATGGAAGAACGGATATTACTGAGAGAGTGAGTATTAGCGCCCAACGTGTTACGATCCAGTCGAAGGGGCCGTATACTGAGAGATAGTCATTTGATGTACTTGTGTGGATAGGAAGGATTCCCAACCATTCCAATATTATGGTCGATGACGCATATGTCCAGAAGATGCAAGCTATGCAAATTCCCACGGCCGATCTCCTGAATAGAATATGCAAATCATCGAGATGCTCTTCAATAGAAATCGGAGGCGAAAGGGCAATGTTCGATGGCATCTCACAAAATATCCTGAATTTTCGGCTCCTGCCTACTTGCTAAGATCGTGCGATAAACACCGTAAGCCGCCCAGGCGCTGACAAAGAACGCGGTTCCAGTAGCGAATTTGTAGAAATCGACGCCCTGGAAATTCATTGGGCCACCAGAAGAAGCCCATGAGACAGCCAGGTAGAAGGAAAGAACGGAGGCAAATGCTCGGCGCACTCCTTGGGGGTAGGCAAGTTCTGCTGCAAGGTACTCAGGACCATCATCGTATTTTCTCTCCAGGATCTCTCTCTGAACAACGGCCCCAACAATGAGTGCTACTAGACTGGTCCAGTAGAATAGATTGCCCTGTGAGAAAACCCTGTGGGACAGGGCATCTTGCCTCTCTTGCTCTAGTTGTGCATCGGTTACCTCGATTAGGAATAGAGAGTCATAGCTTCCGACGGAAATAGTCCGAGTCTCTAGTGTTGACGAGCTTTCGTTGAGTGAGACAGTTCCTGGGGGGTTGATAGAGAATGATAGTAGATTCCAATAATCCATATCATCCGGGATTCCAGCGCCATCCACTGAATTTCCAGCAAGCCAGAATTGCACAGCACCTACATCACTATCTGGTGCTATCCAGGTAACCTGCCAGTTTCCATCATTACTTGGTTCGGAGTGAGAGACGTCACCCTCCCTACCATCGGCATCACGCACGTTCTCAGAGTCATCCCATGTGAACGAGCCAACATCGTCTGATGATAGTAGGAAGCCTGCCCTTGTGTTCCCATCACCCCCTGAAAGGGTGAGAGAGTCGGCTACATTAATGGTCAACAGGTACTCTTCAGATACCTCATACATTAGTGGGACTCCGGTAATCATCACAACAGCCCTATCAGATGTGGCTCCGTTGTTGTGACAACTGCATCCATACTTCACAGTCAACTCGTCATTGGAATTCAATGCGGAGGGACCAGCGCTCATTCCAAAGGCAGGAAGGGCTAGGGCAACAGCGATGACTAGACAGGTTACGGCCCTTCCGATGCTCACTCGCACAATACCACCTAATCACACTCGGTTGTAGGTGTCACATAACGATTGGGGGGGGTTCGCCTCACAAATCCTTCATGGCAGCATTTAGTTCGTTCATCATCTTCTTCCCGTCTCCGAAAAGCATCATCGTCTTGTCCTCATAAAATAGGTCATTGTCGACTCCTGCATATCCTACTGAAAGGCTTCTCTTGATGATGACTACTACGCGAGCTTTGTCTGCATCGATAATAGGCATCCCTCCCAAGGGTCCTTCGCCACTTCTTGCGACTGGATTCACAGTGTCATTGGCACCAATGACCAGCGCAACATCGCATTCGGACATCTCCGAATTGATTTGTTCCATCTCAATCAGCTGTTCGTATGGCACGCTGGCCTCGGCCAATAATACGTTCATATGTCCCGGCATCCTTCCAGCCACAGGATGGATTCCATAACTAACCTCAACGCCATCGGACTCTAGCATATCCGCGAACTCCTTCACTGCATGCTGTGCCTGACTGACAGCCATGCCGTAACCTGGAACTATTACGCACTTGGTGATTCCATCACAAACCATTGCTACTTCTTCTGGGTCGCTACCTACCTTCGTCCTGGTAACAGTCTCCCTGCCTCCACCCCCAAACGACTTGAACAGGACGGCCCCCAATGTTCGATTCATTGCTTTACACATGATGAATGTAAGTATCAGACCCGCTGCTCCAACCATTGAGCCGGCGATGATCAGTACGTTATTCTGGATGACGAATCCAGTGAATGCTGCTGCGATTCCAGACATTGAATTAAGCAGGCTAACAACTACAGGCATATCTGCCCCCCCTATTGGGATTACAAACAAGACTCCCAACAGGCACGATGTTCCTGCTAGGGCATAGATGTAGTCATGATTCTCAGGATGTTGAATTGTCAATGAAATAAGATAGAGCGATGCGAGGAGGAGGAATCCCTTAACGGGATTCAGCCAAGAAGGACCCCATGTTGGGAAATTAATCCACTTACTCCTACCTCGTTCGTCCTTACTCGTAAATGGGATGTAGAATCCACCCTTCAGTTTGCCCATTGCCATTAGGCTACCTGACAGTGTTACCCACCCCACTAGTCCGGATAGGCCTATTGCTATCCATGTCGCATAGAGCTCAATGCCATCCGATGGTACATCGCCCGATTGAAGCCTACCTAGGACCTCAGACAATCCCACCAATGCTGAGGCACCACCACCAAAACCATTGAACAATGCAACCAGTTCAGGCATCCCTGTCATTTCTACACGAGTAGCCATCAATGCTCCAACTGCAATTCCTATTGCTAGTCCAGCAACTATCAGTTCCAGACCGATAATTTCCTCCGTATACATCTTGGCCATTGTTACCAAGACGGCCAATAGCATTCCGTATGCCCCAAGGCGGTTTCCTTGAGGAGCAGTTCTAGGACTCGAGAGTTTCTTAATACCAATAATGAAGAGGGCTGCAGATGCAAGGTATCCTATGTCCCAAACAACTGATTCGACCATGTTTTCACTTCCTCTTTTTGCCAGCAATCATTTCCAGCATCCTGTTGGTTACCATGAAGCCGCCAACTACATTGATCGTAGCCATAATCAGCGCAACAAACGCTAGCCATGCAGACAATCCAGGATCGCCGTCGTTGAATTCGGTGTTTGAAAGTATTAGCGCACCAACTATTGTGATTCCAGATATTGCATTTGCTCCTGACATCAAGGGAGTATGAAGTGTTGGGGGAACTTTGCTGATCAGCTCAAAACCAAGGAAAATTGCCAATACGAAAACGGTAATGCTCGCTACTAAGGCAGAAAGAGTCAATGAAATCATAACACCCCCGATAACCGAGATTGCTTGGGATGGATAGAGCCATCTGAGCATAGCAATACTCCACCCATGCCTTGTACGTAGAAATCATGTCCCTCTGGTGCTCCGACTAGTACGTCATCCTCCATATCAATCTCAATCTTGCCTTCACAAACTAATGTGGTTACGAAATTGGTCATATTATTCGAGAATAGCATGCTTGCAGTAGTTGAAAGCTGCCCTGCAAGGTTTTTCGTCCCGACAATTGTTACCCCGTTCTCAGTGGTGTACACGTCTCCGGCCTTGGTCAGTTCGCAATTACCACCTACATCGGCATTCATGTCTACTACAACTGAGCCTGGTTTGAAATTTGAAACGGCACTAGATGGCACTGTAATTGGGGCTGGCCTACCAAATATCCTCGCTGTTGTGATTATCACGTCAGCATCACTTGCCACATGGCATACGGTATCATTCACCTTCTGGATAAACTCTGGAGTTAGCGGCTTTGCATATCCAGATTCGTCCTCAAAGTCGTCCATTCCATCTACTTCGATAAACCTCCCCCCGACGGACTCAATCTGCTCGGCTGCTGATCTGCGGACGTCCGACGCGTATACAACAGCACCAAGCCTCTTGGCAGTAGCAATTGCCTGTAGTCCTGCTACACCGGATCCCATTATTACGAATTTACATGGACGTACGGTACCTGCGCTTGTGGTCATCATTGGAATACCTCGAGGAACGTGAGCAGCACCGAGAAGTACTGCCTTGTATCCAGCCAAATTGTCCTGGCTTGAGTTGACGTCCATTGCCTGGGCACGAGATAGCCTTCGTGGTATCATGTCCATACTCAATAGAGTAATGCCAGACTCTATGGCGCTCTTCACTCGTTCGGGTTTTCGGAATGGATCGGCAACACATGCAACGATCTGCCCGGCAGATAGGCTAGAGGTTTCAGGCATTGATATCGAGATGATGATGTCTGCGGTCATGGCCGTGCTGCGATTGCATATCTCACCCCCAGAATCTAGGTATTCAGAATCTGAGTGATGTGATAACTCTCCTGCTCCCGATTCAACCTGAACCTGAAAACCAGATTTATTTAGCTTCTTTATCGATGATGGCACTATAGATACTCGATTCTCTCCTTGGGGCTCCTTGAGTACTCCAAGTCGCATAATGGCCCGCCACCGTCTAAGTGTACATTGATGCCAATTGAGGAACGTTATTGAAGCCGTCGGCAAAGTGGTTTCATTCACTCTGTCACGTGAAAATTATCTGGTAGCCTATAGCAAAGACCGCGACATCACAAATAGCGTGTGACAGCCAGCATACCCATATCGATTTGTAACGAATGTACAACCAAGACCAGATCGCGGCTGCCGATAATAGGCCGAAGCTAGCGACGACGGTTTGCCACACCTCAAATCCGAAGTAGTGTAGTGCCAGTGTGTGATGTATTGTGAACAAAACGGCGGATAGGGTAATTGCTCCTTTCTCACTACCGAGTAACTCCAAACCCTTGGTGGTAATGAACCACCGGAAAAGATATTCTTCGAGTAGGCTATTCAGGAAAATCCAGTAAATCGTACCTGCAATGTATAGTCGGACATCAGTCAGTCCGGTTTCTTCCAGTTGACTGATCATTGCATCGGAATCGATAGAGTCACCCAAGAATGCCCAGATTGCAACGATGATTGCCGTCATACCCAATCCTGTTGCCGCCCCCATCCTAATTCCCTCGCTAGAAGGTAATGACCGAGATACCAGATTTCCTTCGACACGTAGGTACCAATATGCCGGGAGGATGAATATCCATGCCTTACATGCAATGAAGAATGCCTGTGAATGCAGCTCGTTATCGCTAATCTTCAGGCTCAATAGGATTGAGAGAGTTGGGACGAATCCAACTAGCATAATGGCGGTAAGGGCATTTCTACGTTCGTCCATAATTTTTCGTGTGAGATTTCTGCCAATATCTTTGCCCCGGCATTCTTGGTCAGTCATCACCAAAGGCTAAGACCCATAGCACAGGGGGCACAACATGGCTAATGGAGCACGAAAGGTTGCTGTAATTGGGGCGGGAAACGTCGGCGCTACATGTGCCTTCGTTCTAGCAGAGAGGAAGGTTGGAGAAGTAGTACTATTGGACATATACGAGGGATTCGCCAAAGGAAAGGCTCTCGATATGAGCCAAGGCGGCAGGGTTCTGAATTACGATGGTGTCGTTTCTGGGACGAAGGACTATTCTGATATTTCGGGTTCGGACGTTGTTGTAGTGACGTCGGGATTCCCTAGGCAGCCCGGGATGTCAAGAGAGGACCTCATAGGCAAGAATGCAGACATAATCAACCAAGTCGGAAACGGAATCAAGGACCATGCTCCAGATGCAGTAATTGTAATGGTAACTAACCCACTAGACCTGATGACTTACCACATGCAGAAAATTACCGGATTCCCTGAAAAAAGGGTCGTCGGCCAAGCAGGAATATTGGACAGCGCCAGAATGACGCATTTCATCTCAGAGGCTGTCGGATGTAGCAACGAGGACGTTCAGGCAATGGTGCTCGGGGGTCATGGCGACACAATGGTACCACTTCCACGTTACACCACTGTTAATGGAATACCTATCACTCAGCTTCTCGATAGCGACGAGATCGAGGCGATTTGCGACCGAACTGCAAGTGGTGGTGGGGAGATTGTGAAGCTCCTAGAACGAGGAAGCGCATTCTATGCACCTGGGAGTGCTGCCGCTATTATGGCTGAGTCGATACTATTCGACAGGAAGAGGGTGCTTCCATGCAGCGCCTACCTCAATGGGGAATACGGAATGGAAGACATATACATCGGCGTCCCCGTCATACTGGGAAAGGATGGCGTCGAGAGGATCCTGGAGCTCGAGCTTGAGCCATCGGAGCTGGAAAGCCTACAGGGCTCTGGTGCGTTCTACAAAGAGCAGCTAAGCTCGATACTCGGATACTAACGCTGGATTCTTGGTGACTCCCCCATTCGGTGGCCATATGGCAATCGAGCACATCCACCTAGAGCACGATGGGAAGCTGCTGCTCGTAGACCAGGTGGGCAACGGCCCGCAAAGGCCGGAAATGGGCCGAGGCATGTCTGAGGGGGGGCCGCTGCTAAGGCTCCCTAGCCCCAAGGAGGCATCAGCCATGGGAATTTCGTGGAATGTTCGGAGGGTGAATAGGATCAGGCTAGGTGAAGAAGAGCACGTGATCACCTATGCCACTCCAGAAATCCCCTGGCCCGAGGAGTGGGCATGGAAGGACTCTGTGATCAGCGATAGCGCGGTGGACCCGGTTGCCAGGGAGTCGGTCTACAGGACTCTGCATAGGGTCGTTAGCAAGGTGATAATCCGCAATTCCAATGGCGAGCTGCTGATGGCGAAGGTTTCCAGGGGCTTCTTCACGGGCTGCTGGACCCTCCCGGGGGGATTCGTGGACTACTCCGAGCACCCGAGGGACGCTGCAGTCAGGGAGGCTCTAGAGGAGCTGGGCATAGACATCGAGATACCAGATTCCCAGGGTGAGTCGGGTCCAGTCGTCGAGGGCGACGATTCGGACCTTATCCAATGCGCCATATTCAACGAGGAGGGGATAAACTGGCTATCCTTCACATACAGGTCTAATGCTGATTTCCCCCTGTCCGAAATCAAGCCTAAGGATGACGAGATCGAGGAGGCTAGGTGGTTCAGCAAGGAGGAGGCGTTGAAGAATGCGGTCTCCATCTTCGACATCGAGGCTATAATGAGGCTGGACTAGTCACCAGAACAGGAAGTCCCACAGCCAAGTAATCAAGAAGAATCCGACGATTGCGTAAACCTCCCACCTGCCCCACTGCTCCAGATCGGTCATGACTCGACCAGGGGGTGCAAGACTTGAACGGTTGGTACGGAATGGTGTCAGAAATATGCGCGATAGGTCATGACCAGGAAAATGAAGCCGATCGCTGCGAATGCCAGCCAGTTGGGAATCCCCAGGAACTCCAGCTTTCCCATGGCCCTGTCACGGGGTGCCGGCCTTGAATGGTTTGTTTGATATCCCAAAACCACCCCAAACCATACCCGAAGACTGGAAATCTGACGAATTGGCCTATTGGTTCCCTTGTTCATGCATCTTCCAGTACACCGAAATTATCAGGTATGGCAGCATGAAAACAACCAGACAAGGTAGAATGATCCAGTCGAAGGCCCAGCCTCCCAGCACGTCACTGAATGCATAGGAGACCACGCCCGACAGGGTGAACTCTGTGCCATACCAGATGTTGATTAAAATGGAAGCCAAAAACGAAATTACGAGTATGATGACTAGTATGATGACCCCTGAGGTGACCAAGGAGCTTAGCAGGAGAGTGAAGAAAAGTCGGACTAAATCCAGGCCCTCGCGGGCGTCGTCTGAGTCGGGTACGTCATTGGGTACACGGGACTCGCCATCAGACCCTGATCCTTGCAACTGGGACCATTCCTTGCCCTCTGATTTGGCAACGCCGCTGTTGATGATGATTGGCTCAGGGGCATCATCCTTCAGAATGGCCACAACCAGTTGAGCCAGCCCGACCAGTATGCCACCAACAGTACAATGATCACCAAGGCCTCGCGGAGTCCTGGCTCCCAATCGGTGCCTCCATCGGACCGAGGAGGCAGAGATGGTGGGGCGATATGCATGAATGTGCTAGGGGGTGCCATCCTTGAACGGTTGGTTCATTGATATGTGGTGGGACTGCCTGGATTCGAACCAGGGTCACGTGCTCCCAATCCTGGAGTCACTCATCCCCGGTTATGCCCTCGCCATGAGGCAGACCCTCGCTGACTGGGACATCGGGGACCTCGCGCGCATGCTCGACCTGCTCATCGCCATCGGTCCCGAGCACCTTAAGCAGTATGATGACGATGAAAATGCACCACATCAAAGTACAGACGAAATGGAAGTCATCGTTGAGAATTGCAAAGATACCCAGAATACCAGTAATGGCACCTCCCACGGAGAT
>JASMLH010000030.1 GCA_030748775.1 Candidatus Thalassarchaeaceae archaeon
GGTATCGCCCCTAACTCGAGTCCGCCGACCGCGTCAACTCCGCCGATGTCATCGATCTCGGAGTGAATGAGTACTCCCAGCAGATGGGCACAGTCCGGATCCATCATCACCGGCTTCATGTCAAAGAAGTGGGCGCTCTGGCGGCCGCTGGCGAGGGTGAATGGCTCGTCGGGAGAATGTAGGTAGGCCAAGTCGTGGACCCTTTCCACCAGTCGCGATTTCGCTTCGCCCACCCCTGTTGACGCCATCTTCTCCTTCGTTCCGGCTCGGCGGGGGTCGGATGAAGGTTCGCACTCCAGACAGGGCGAATGGCGGGCATTCCGGTGAATGTTCTTGGACGGTCTCCGTCAGTGCGGGGATGTTCAGCAGCGGAGCGTGTCGCAATGAGTACGGAAAAGAGTCAGGTGTCGGCGTACGACGAGGATCGCCTGAGCGCAGAACGCGAGTCGTACCAGAGCTGGATGGATCGACGAGCGGACGAGGTCTTCCTCATCGCGGAGGAAGCCAAGGCCAAAGGCCTTGATTTCAAGGATGAGGTCGAGATCCCACGAACTA
>JASMLH010000031.1 GCA_030748775.1 Candidatus Thalassarchaeaceae archaeon
TCTTGGTCCATGATGTCATCATGGATTAGGGTGAAGTTGTGAATGATCTCAATCGATGCCCCGAGTGTAAAGTGACCGTCGTTAGCATCCCCGACGGCCTCGCCCACCAATCTGGGTAGAATCGCTCTAAGCCTCTTCCCCCCTCCTTTGAAGAGGTGAGTCATTGCCCCCTGAAGACTATCCTGGCTAGTCTTGCCGAGACTCGACATTATCTCCTTCTCGACCCTATCCCTATGGGCGGACATAGCATCGAGAAGTTTCTGCCTTGGCATGACCGTCTGCCCCTCCAAATCTACCTCGCCGCAGAATTTGATGTTCTCGAATTTTGTGTTAGAGAGATTTCTGGCATCAAATCCGTCGAGCTCCACTAAATGTTTCCAAATCAATCTAAACCAGGGAGCTACGGTCGCTTTGTCCCATTCGCCCTTGCCATTCAGCATTCCCCCCACTTCGTCAGGGTCCAGCCAACGAACAGAGGAAATCTCATTCTCGTTAGGAATAATTTCAGTGTCTCCTTCTACAATAAGGACATGATCCATCTCCCTCTCG
>JASMLH010000032.1 GCA_030748775.1 Candidatus Thalassarchaeaceae archaeon
ATTACTGGCGATGCATACGACGGCGAGACTCTGACAGCAGACACCAGTCTATTGACTGATGACGACGGCCTCGGTACTCTCAGCTACCAGTGGGCAACCTCTGGAGCCGCAGACATGACCGGCGCTACCAGCAGCACCTACACGATAGGTGCTTGCTGCGACTTGCTCGGTGACACCTACAGCGTCACTGTGTCATACACCGACACACACGGCACTGTCGAGTCGGTAAGCAGCGACTCCACTGCGGCTACCGCGTTCAACCCGAACGGTGACCTCGACGGAGACGGCATCATCAACAGCGTCGACACCGATGACGACGGCGATGGTTGGATCGACACCGCAGACGCCTTCCCGCTGGACTCCACCGAGTGGACGGACACCGATGGCGACGGCACCGGTAACAACGCCGACACCGACGACGACAACGACGGCGTGGCCGACACCGACGACGACTTCCCACTCGACTCAACCGAGCAGTGGGACGCTGACGGCGACGGATGGGGTCACAACGCCGACAACGACGACGACGGCGACGGAATCGAG
>JASMLH010000033.1 GCA_030748775.1 Candidatus Thalassarchaeaceae archaeon
CACCGACGACGACGGCGACGGCTGGCTGGACTCAGAGGAGCCCAACTGCGGCACAGACTCGATGGACCAGTTCTCCGTACCCGCGGACAACGACCGCGACCACCAGTGCGACATAGTGGATGCCGACGACGACAACGACGGCACCCTAGACGCTGACGACGACTTCCCGATGAACCCTGCCGAGAGCAACGACCGCGACGGCGACGGTATCGGCGACAACGCCGACAACGACGACGACGGCGACGGTTGGCTAGACGTCACCGAGATGATCTGCGAGGCCGCAGGTGGCTACGGTGACGCCGACAATGGCGCAGTGACACCTCTCGACAACGAGACCAACGTCGGTCCAGACGGAATCTACGGCACCGATGACGACTTCGAAGATGGAGACGGCACCTGCAACGCCCTCGACCCAGACTGGGACAACGACGGCACGGGCAACGAAGACGACGTCTTCCCGTACGACCCCACTGAGCAGGTCGACGCTGACGGAGACGGAGCTGGTGACAGGGGCACGCCTCTGACCTTCATGGAC
>JASMLH010000034.1 GCA_030748775.1 Candidatus Thalassarchaeaceae archaeon
GTGGGCTCGGCAGGAATTGAACCTGCGATCTTCGCCATGTCAAGGCGACGTCATAACCCCTAGACCACGAGCCCGGCTTACATGCTAAATGACACGTACTCAAGAATCATTCTGATTGTCATGAAACGATTTTAGAGATCCTTCCATCACATCCCTGGGCAGTACAGCTACCAGCGACTCTGGTTCTACCGTTGCTCATTACGATCTTCTTTTGATTAGCAATCAAAACGTATGACTTGCATTTCATGCAATATCCATGATGCCGAGCCTCCATGAACTGTGATAGGCCATTGCATCTTCAATATTTCATAATATCAAGGGATAATCACCCAAATATTGGATATTTTCCATAATCGTCGTACTGCGAGCTAATATCCATTCATTATCATCAATCAATTTCTGATAACCCGGATTATCAGAAGGAATGCATGCGAAAAATTTGCAATATTTTCCCACTTATAGGAGATATTATGAAAATTTATATTTATTCTATCAATAAGGTAATAAATAATTATTAGAATCAATAAACCT
>JASMLH010000035.1 GCA_030748775.1 Candidatus Thalassarchaeaceae archaeon
CCGGACCCCCCTCCGCGTCCACCTTCCCGTACGTCTATGGCATTGGGTTCTCGGGGAACTACGCGACCTATATCGACGAGGCAAATTTAGTCTCGCCCTGGTATGATATCCCCACGAACGGCACGGCCTACTTCACCTTCGACCACTGGTCCTGCTCAGAGGTCAGCTGGGACGGGGGAGCCGTCTTCATTAAGGTCAACAGTGGTTCTTGGCAGCACTTTGACCCCGGGAACTGGTACACGAGCAATATCTACACAGGCGCGGGCCACAATCTCGCCGGCATGAGCGCCTTCGGGACAAACCACTGCACTGGAAGTGGTTCTAGCGTATCTTGGACATCGAGCTGCGGCATGACCAAAATGGTCGCCAGCCTGGCAAACTACAGGAACGACTCTGTCAAGTTCAAGTTCGCATTCGGCTCGGACGCGATTTGGGGTCTAGCCGGGTGGTTCATAGACAACGCCGGCGTGATGATTGCGAACTACGGCGAGCCTGGTCACTGGCTGAGTCCCCCA
>JASMLH010000036.1 GCA_030748775.1 Candidatus Thalassarchaeaceae archaeon
TCTGCTCCCCCCCTTAGGATAAAACCGCCCTCTTCGTCTAGTGAGCAAATTACGTGGGCCCTAGACTGGCACCCGTGGACTTGATTGGACTCCGCCCATTCCTCAGGAGGAAGTGGAGAAGGGTGCTTCTTTGCATACTGGAATAGAAGCTCGTACCTCTCCATGGAATCAAAGCAACTCTGGAATTCCTCTACAATATCGTTGAGATGCTCTGGCCACGTGCCCTGGTGTCCCATGATTGCCCGTCAGTTAGGGATTTCTTGAAACTGCTTATGACTTTTCTGAGAACCTTTCTACCACATAACCTAGGTGATTTACGAATGCTTCAGCCTCTTCCATGGTATTGTAAATCCAGAAGGAAGCCCTATTCGTAGAAGGTACACCTAGGGCATCCATTAGAGGTTGGGCGCAATGATGCCCTGTTCGGACTGCAAAGCCCCCCTCATCTAGGAGGAGTGCTAAATCCTGTGACTGTATTGACTCGTGGAGGAAAGAAACGGCACCACTGCTATC
>JASMLH010000003.1 GCA_030748775.1 Candidatus Thalassarchaeaceae archaeon
GAAGATACGCTTCCGGAAAACGAAAAACGCGAAGAGAATTGTGAGAATCAGTACACCATGGGCCTGGCCTTGGGAGATACCCAGGCTTTCCATCAGGGCCAATACTATGATGGCCGCAAGCACTTCGAACAATATT
Organism: Candidatus Thalassarchaeaceae archaeon; assembly: GCA_030748775.1. Lineage (GTDB taxonomy): Archaea > Thermoplasmatota > Poseidoniia > Poseidoniales > Thalassarchaeaceae > UBA36. The sequence goes on from JASMLH010000003.1 coordinate 137, forward strand.
TGTCCGCAGATGTCATCTATCACGTAAGTGAATGCTGCCTGACCGATTTGAACTATTCTCCGGATTCATATTCAGGGGGTGTAGCCGTCCACGTATCCCACCTTCCATGATACGGCCATAGAATTCTAAGTCAATGCGTGATTGGTCTTCGAAAAGATGATGATCATCTTCTGAAACTTCTATTTTCATTTTGAGAATGTACCTGATTGCCGATGCCAGCCTAAATTTCCTGACCAACCTCGATAGGGTCCAGCGATTTCCAAATGTGGAGTGTGAGTCTACCTTCATTTTCTCCCAATCCAGGGCCCCAAAGAGGTGGTCACTCAGGTCGCCATCCCTCTCTATGACAATTACCAGGTCGAACAATGATAGGTTGCTCAGTGCATTAGATAGGGAATCCTCCCCTATTGACCCTCTTTCTGCAAGAAATCTATTGGCGAAAATCCTGACCAGCAGGTTGTCCATCATAATTCTTCGATCCTCAACCAAATATTCGGCTAATGTGGTGGAATTTGAAAACCCGAGATAGTGGTCGTAGTTGAAATTCGAGACTAGCCTGCTCCAGGGTTCCCTTATGCAGGTCATGAGTAGTACCCTCGGGTCGTCATGCAAAGTCCCAAAGTTTGGGGCCCCCCATTCCGTGGCCACGAAGGTCACTTCCTTCGTCTGGCACTCGTCAACGAAGCCCCGGAGCTCTCCTTCGTCGAAATCCCATAGTGGCATCACTTCCCCCCCTTCGTTGCACGGGTTTCCATTTTGGTGACTGGGAAATAGAACCTCACCGTTTGCTACGGCTTGATTGATGATTGAGCTTCCAGCCGCCTTGTGAACGTGCTGGAACCAAATTAGCCTGTACATGCGCCTCGTTTTCCGTGCAAGCAAGGTTGTATTTCACTATCTTGTATTGAAGTCCCCTAATTCGAACTTTCGGAAAAGAGCTAATCTCCTCCGAGTTTTGCCACTGACAATCAGAGTACAATTCTTCCTGGTAGCTCGGAAGTGAGGCCCTCGTAGAATTCAATTTCTTCCCTCAGAGCCTCTTTGATTTCTTCCTCGAAATCCATCCCTAATCGGGGCTTTTCAGCAGGAGTGTGCTTCCATCCCATTCTCCTAATGGGATCCAGGACCGCCCTTCTGATGGCCCTGCTTGGCAATAGCAATCGAGCAGCGGAATAGGCCCAGCCCGGGGGCCTCCTCAAGAACCTCCTGAAACGGGAATTGGACAGCCTCCCCGTGGTGTTCTCTGTCGAACGACTCCTTGGCATTCCAGACATTTCAATTCCTAGCCACCCGCCAAGACTTTCGAGAACTCTATTGGGCTCGTCTGCGATTGAAGGCAGCCTGACTACTCTGACTCTGTCTGGACCCAGTTCCGAAGTCCATTCCTTGACGAAACTCGAGAACCTTGGGTATGCAAGAAACGTCCATGTCTCAGGCTTTTCTATGTCGGGAATCCAGCCCTGTGCCTGCATAATTACGAGTAGCTCATCGAAAGTGGTTTGGTAGTTATTTGATTTCCACATTTGGGCGTATAGGCTAACCAACAGGTCGACCGGGTCTCTGAGGGTGATTATCACCCTTGCATCGGGCATTAGTTCCCTGACTGCTTCCAATGCCTTCTTTGAATAGAGGTGCTGAGGTGATTTGTCAATAATCCACTTCTCTCCTTTGTAATGATCCATGTCTGCCTCATGTGGGAGCAGTACTGTGCCCCTTGGTTTGAAGGGGGAAACCGGGAACTCCGAGGGGCCGGCAATCAGGAAACCGCTTTCCACTGCATTAGAGTCGACCCTGGCCCAGGGATGGTAGATTTCTGGATGCCTTCTGAGCCACATGAGGAGGGAAGTAGTCCCCGACTTGGGTGCCCCCACCAACAATAGGTTGGGTTGAGGCGTAATGGCCCTCATGTTCTCTGCGCAAGCGTGATGATGTTAAGTCCTAACTGGGGACAATTAGGCTAATCGGGAAAATATGAACTCGCCAGAGCAACAAAATCGCCTCTTGCCATCTCACCAATGAGGGTGGACGCCTTCGGCCCGTAGTCCCTCCCAAGGAGGATCCTGTATAGTGTGGTGTAACCCTCCCTCCTTGTGATTCCGACCTTGTCAGCTGCCTCCCTTATGCGGGTCCCTATTGATTCGTAATCCCATTCTCCTCCCTCCAGTGCCAGACAAAGGGCCTCGAGAAAGGCAAGCCCTTCTTGCCCAATCTCCGCCCTGACCTCTCCTTTTTCTCCAGTGAGGATCCTGACACGCCCGTCCTCGGGGAAGTGAGGGCCACCTATCCATGCCCTCATCCTGGTCAGTCTCCCGACTAGTGAGGTCGATGGCTCCCCTGCCAAGTGACCCGATTTCCTAAGTGAGCTCCAAACACCTTCGTCCGACTTCTTGATCTGTGCCAGCATTGAGAGATGGCTGAAGGAAACCCCTCCTATTGATTCCGATGGTTCGGAGCCTCTAACTATTTGGCTTAGCCTGATTGCCCCCTCTTGGGTGCTGACAGCGACCTTCTGCCGCTTGCTCATGCCCCCCTCTTCCTTCGGCGGCTCCGAGACAAGCCTCTCGTACTCCTCAGCGACCTGGAAAAGTGAAGGACCAGTGTCGAACTCTATGTGACGTCCCATCTTGCTTCTCGCGATAATGTATCTCATGATTTGCGGGGGGACCAGTTCCAGGGCTTCCATTGGCCCTATTGTCAGGCCAGATGAGCTGGACATGGCACCCATGCCTTTGAGCTGAATCCACTCGTAGGTCATCTTGTCAGGTGGTTTTCCTCCGAGTAGCCTGCAGATTGGAATGCCCGTATCGTAGCTCCCTCCAGCAGCCCCGTGGTCCTTCCCCGCCGGCTCGCAAGTTATCCCGTGAATTTTCCACCTAGCAGCCCAGTCTACCCTCCAAGGGAGCTTCCCTTCCCCTTTCCGTATGTCGGACCTGCCCTCGACTCCATGGCTGTCGATCCATTGGACGTATGGCTTCTCGTATCCGGTGATGGTGACTCCATCCATGCTTCCCTCCGAGTCTCTGGGGTTGTAGGGAAACCAGTCATCGTCTAGTTCCCTACCCGAAATGCTCTCGATTATACCCCTAATCTCCCCCTTCATGGATATGGAACGGTCTATGCTTTCGGCGAATCCTCCAGACTCGTATGTCTCGTGGTTCATTACCACACGTGGGCTCACTCCTATTTCTTCCAGGGCCTTGAGGAACGGATTGAGGAAGTGTTCAGCGTAGCTGGTGGACCCATCGCCAGGCTCTCCGTCCGGTCCGGGTGCTGGGATGTATGCCAATGGGTGGCCGATATATCGTTCATAGGAATCTGACAGGAAGTCGTATACCCTCCTAAGGGGGTCCATCGAGTCTACGATGAAGACGTATTCAGACTCTAGCCCCGCGTCGAGGCAGGCCCGGTGTATCATCTCCGCAGAAAGTATCTCCCGCAGATGGCCGACGTGGAATTCTCCCGAGGGAGTAATCCCGGAGCAGGATACCTGAGCTCCCCCCCTGTCGCCCAGCCTCAGCGCGGTGTGATCCGCCCAATGCATGTTATACCTCAGACCGTTGCTGCCCTTACCAGTGCTCTCAGGGGTACGCCATCTACGTCATTGTCCCATGACTTGTTGACGAGCACAAGGCAAAGCTTGACGTCTGCTCCGGCAGCTTTCAGGTTGGCCGCCGTCTTCTTCATGGTTGTCCCCGAAGAGTATACGTCGTCGATAATCACTACGCGCTTGCCTTCAACGCCTGCGTAAACCTGGGACAGGTGTCCGCTCATGTCCTCGCTGATGCTTCGGACCACTGACATCTCAAGTCCCATGCTGGATGATATGGTCTGGGCAAAGGCGATCCCGTTAATGCTGACTCCCACAATGGTATCGACCTCGTCATTCACCATTTCCTCGATAATATCGCAGAATACGAAGGAGACTGCCTCGATGCGCTCCCCTTTCACGGCGATAGATCTCCAACCAACCTTTACGTCAGAGGGTTTTGACTCGATCTCGAAGTCACTAGCAGATAACCACTCTATGGTGGTATGGGATAGGGACAACTCGTCAGCTATCTGCTGGGAGGTTAGGCCGCTAGACCTGAACTCATCGACCATGGCTCTGAGTTCATCTACGCTCAACTGCATCACCACATCCCAGCGCCGCAGTGCTATCAATCCACCGGGAGTAAGCTATCGACGGGGTCAATATTTTCCGTATTCAGAATCTGCCGGTGCTCCCGAATCCTCCGGATCCCCTCTCCGTTTCCCCTAGCTCCTCAAAATCGACCTCGATGAATCCGACCTTGGGAATCGGAGTAATCAGCAGCTGAGCTATTCTTTCACCGGACTTTACCATGTATGAATCACCTTCCCCAATCCATGTCACCAGGACGAACAGCTCTCCCCTGTAGTCCGCGTCAATTGTTCCGATGCTATGTGGAAGAATCAGGCCCTTGGAGCCCAGCGAGGAACGAGCCCTAACTTGACCCTCATAACCTACGGGGATCGCCACATGAAGCCCAGTTCTGAGTTTCACGCTTCCCCTGAACGGGACCTCAGTATCCTCTAGCGAGTAGAGGTCCCAACCAGCAGCGTGCTCGCTACCTTTTGTTGGCATGCGAGAATCGGGGTGAACCCTGGCAACCTTCACTGGGGGTGCCTCAGGCATGCCGCATCCTGCTCAACGAGGTCTTTGACCGTTGGCAATCTTCCAATTGCCCCGGTGGGGTGAAAAACCCCCCGCATTTCGGAGTCCCGTGACCAACCGCAACTACGACGATCTTCTGGAGAGGGCTCGGGAGAGAATCCCCAAGGACATTAGCGAGCGCTCCAGATGGACAATGCCTGAACCAGATATAATGATAGAGGGAAGTCAGACAATACTGCGAAACTTCTCTGACATCGTAGATGCAATGGACAGGGATGCCAACCATGTATTCCAGTACTTGCTCAATGAGCTCGGAACTTCCGGAAGCAGGGAGCAGGTCCGAATCATGCTCAAGGGCAGGGTCCCCCCGAAGAGGATTAAGGAGAAGATTGTGGCCTACGTCAAGACGTACATCCTATGCGGCGAATGCAAGGCTCCAGACACTCGATTCCTCAAGGAGGACCGGACTACTCTTCTGAAGTGCCAGGCCTGCGGGGCCACAAGGCCCGTCAGACTTTAGAAAAATATCCGGTGCATCCCATCTTGGATACTAGGCCGGTGCGAAGTCCAGTAGCACCTTTCCCCGGTTCTTGCGATCATGAATGTGTAACTGAGCATCTGCGACATTCTCGAAACGCCACACAGAGTCTATGATCGGGTCAATTTCCCCATTGAGGAGCATCGACGATAGAGCTTCAAGATGCCCCTTGAAAATTGAGTCATCATCGAGCAGTCCCATGTGGACTCCGAACACGGCCCTGTTCGAGCTCATCATCCTAAGTGGGTCGAATCTTGGTGTGCTAGCCCACATTTTGAGTGCGGCGAGTCTGGATCTCTTTTCCCCCTTGACTGCAGATGAGGCACCGAAATAGTACAGCTTGCCTCCCCTCCTCAGAGATTGATATGAACGCATAAGGTGACCTCCACCGACAGGATCTATCGCATGGTGGACTCCTTTCCCGCCCGTCATCTCCTTGCATGTGTCTACGAAATCTTCAGAGTCTCGATCCACGAAGTGCATTCCCATTGAGTTGACGAAATCACGTTTTGGTGAAGATGCAGTACCAATGACAAGGGAGGCTCCCATGGCTTTGCAGATCTGTGCAACGGCAGTCCCAACTCCCCCTGCGGCATGGTGGATTAGTACTGTTTCTCCTCTAGTCAGATTTCCCAAGTGGACCAGCATATGGTAAGAAGTCCCATACGTCACGGGGATTGCAGCCGCTTGGTCGAAAGAAACAGAGTCTGGAAGGGGGACCAACCTTCCGGTGTCCAAGACGACCTTTTCCGAATACCCCCCGAATCCAGTCATCGCAAGGACCCTATCGCCCGGTCGAAATCCTTGGACGCCATCGCCGATATCGACAATCTCTCCCGAAGTCTCGTATCCTGGTGTGAAAGGGAAGTCAGGATTGGAACCGTACAGTCCCTGGCGCATCATCAGATCAGCGAAGTTTATCCCAGCCCGATGAACTCTGACGCTGGCTTGCCCTGGTCCGGGGACGGGATCCTCCACATCGACAATCTGGATAGAGTCAACTCCACCCACGCGGGGGTAAATCACCTTCCTCATTCTATCACTCCATTTTGTGCATCCTAGATGGCTTCCCGTCTTTGAGGTGCCGCAGTATCTCGTTCAACCCCTCTTCGTCTTTAGGCAGGGAATACCATGTACCTTCAGGATAGACTACGCATGACGGACCATGCTCGCATTTGTCAAGGCACCCGGCCTTGTTCACCCGAACGTCGGTCAAACCCTGCTTCCTTGCAGCTCTTTTGATCTTGGTCATTATCTCTAGAGAATCTTTGTCAGCACAACAGCCTCTGGGATGCCCATATTCTCTCTGGTTAGTGCAAACGAAAACATGCATCCTGAAGTTCCCAGGCAACGAATCACCTAGGCATGGTCGAACTTGGCTGCAAGAACGAAGTCGGACTCGGTCAGTCCATCGATCTTGTGTGTGAAAATAACTGCAGAAACTCTCCCCCATCCGAGTTCGAAGTCAGCATGGTGATCCTGCTCTTCGCATATATCGCCCAAGGAGTTAGTGAATTCCAGGGCGCTTGCGAAGTCCGGAAATGACCACTCCCTGGAAATATGGTGGTTGTCTACGACCTCCCAGCCCTCGTGGATTCTACCCAATAGTTCTGTTATCTCCCCACCTTCCAATGGCGGGACGCCTCCTTGGCATGGGACGCACTCCTTTTCATTGAGCCCCATCCATTCAACCCCATAGATTGCTTTCGTACCCATCGCTTGTCTTCTCGGCCTTCTCATGCATCTCGGACCTTCTGCGCACGTCATCTTTCTCGAACTTGAGTAGCTCATTATCTTCGATGTAAGTCCTCCTAAGGTGTGTAACTAGCCTTACTTCGACGATTACGTCTCTAGCGATGGATCGGAAGTCTCCGTTTTGGTCTAGAATATCTATCGAGTTCCTGTTAGTACCGACTAGCATTCCTCTTAGATGGGGGTCTCTGCCCTCTGGTAGCATTCTCCTATCCAGCAGTATCTCGATTAGATCGTCTCTCCTTAGTCCTGATTTCCTGTCCATTAGTGGACCATGGAAAACGTCGCCCAGGCTATCTAGATCTGGCGAACCGTAGTCTTCGTAGAACCTCCTAGCCCAGTCCGGAAGTTCTTCCGCCCTTCTGCCCCTTCGGTCCTCTGCCATGGCACTTCGTTGGGGTAGTCATAGAAAAACAAGCGGGTGTAATAGGGGCATTTTACCAATCCAGGAACCTGCTAATGCTTGAAGTGTAATGCCGTGGCGGCGAGGAGCGGGGAGAGCAATGTCTTTGGTCGAGTGGAGGTCAATTCCAACTGTTTTGTACCCTCAGGAGATTCTCGACAAGGCTTTTGGTAGAGCTAGCAGTCAGGCAGATCTGGTTGAGGACCCAGACAAGTACCATAGAGTCAGGAAGCAGATGACGAGGATGGTCCAGTCTGCATCTGATGTTATTGCAAAGACACTCAACTCCTATGTCGATCGATGGCCGAGCCTTAATGCCCTATCCGAGTTTGACCGTGCTCTCGTCGACGCAGCAGTGGGGTGCGACAAATACAGGAAGAATCTAGGTACACTTCAATGGGCGGCTGAGAGGGCTCAGAGGATTTCGGGAGAGGCCCAAACCAAGATTCTCCGCTTGAGGGACATCGACGGATTTCACAAGGCCCGAAGGCACGCATATGGCAGACTATCTTCAATAATTGACCAGATTTCTCCGCAGATCCTCTGGTTAGGGGAGGCCAGAGGGGTCCTCCGCAAGCTCCCTTCGATAGACCAACATGAGCCGTGTATCGTTGTCGCAGGTTCTCCAAACGTCGGAAAGTCAGCACTAATCGGGGCGCTTTCTACTGGCGAACCTCAAGTCGCTTCATATCCCTTCACAACCAAACAGATCCACTTGGGGCACTTCACCCACAGGAGGAGGGTTTACCAGATGGTCGACACACCCGGACTTCTTGATCGTCCAATGGGTGAACGGAATCAGATAGAGATGCAAGCAATTGCCGCTCTAGAGCACTCCGGAGATGTCCTAGTGTTCTTGCTCGACAGGACAGAACAGTCTTCCACACCACTAGATGAACAGAAAAACCTGCTAACTGAGGTTCGGGGGTTAATATCCGAGAGGCCAATACTGGTAGTCAGCAGCAAGTCCGATCTGGTAGAGTCAGAAGTTGAAGACGATGACGCTAGAATCAGCTCACTAACCGGAGAGGGTTTAGAGGAACTAAGATCAAGGCTGATAGAGATCATTGCCGCAGACCAGGTGAATGATCCGCTTACACTTCCGGATCACTGGCCAAGGAAGGACGAAAACCACGGCCCAATAGGAAGCCCGTGAATTCAGACGTGCCATGTGTGCCCACAAACCACGCAGAAGAGGTCGTATCCACCAAAAGACTCGGATAAACCCTCGATTTCAATCGCAGTCCCGCAGTTGGGGCACTTCGCATTCGCCACGATACTCCCAATGAGTTTGGGTTATTCAACGATACTGATGCCGATTCACTATGCATCTTTGAAGCGATTCAATAGGTTTCTGATTGGGAACGCCATTTCTCCTGCACCAGCAAGAAGGAGAACTGAAACCGCGGCCAGGGAAATTTCTGCAACATTGCTCAGGTGTATGGAAGCACTCATTGTAACTAACTGTGAATCCAGACTGGACCCGTCCTTTCCCGCTGTGACAAATCGATACTCGCCCGGCCCCATCGTGAAAACAAGGCTGCCATCAGAATCAGGTCCACCGGCGACCTTGTGGTCAACCATGTCCTCCCAACTGCACTGAGTCAGGCCATTGGAATCAGGGGGGCACTCGTCTACTGCCTTTGAGTCGACAACTCCCAACCAGGCCCTGTCCGGCTCATTCCACTCCACCTCCAAACTGATGTCAAGGAGTATGAATGCAGGCGGGACGTCGATGTCGTCCTGAGTCATCCCCACGTTGCACCCAACATCGCTATCGGTGCATGGGATGATTGGGACCTCTGTGCCAGAGTCAGGGGGGGAGTATCCGAAAATGCTGACGATCAATATAGTAGCACAAAGAAGGCCAACGATCATCGGAAGAACAGACAAAACCCTAACCATCATGGGAATTCCTCAGTCAGCTCTACGATTCAACCTGACGCCCCCATGACCCCTTGGATTAGGAATAGGACGGTTATTGCCGGAATCATGTACATCAGGATTACCAGCCTCTTCCTTGAACGCTCCCTTTTCTTGTGGATTTTTAGGCACTCGTCGGACTCACAAACCGCTGGTTCTTCTTCTAGTGGAACCGGTGTCCAGCAAACAACACAGTGCCGGTGCGGATCTACTCCAACGCTCCCTCTTGACTTTCCGCGACGCGAGGAAGCAGCAGCACGTGCCTCCTTAGCAGTACGCTTGGCAGCCCTAAGGATTGTATCCTTCCTACTCATCATTATCCCTCTACAACCGTCCCCTCGAATGCCTCTCCTTCGAGCGACTGCCTGATCCTCTCAGCAACCCTCCCATCCAGGATATCCAGAGGCATTGAGTTGCTCACGGCTTTGCCAACTCCAACTGGGTCGACGACCTGAGATCCACCGGCTCCTCTGTGCTCGGCGGGTCCCACTATTTCCTGTAATTCGATGAGCGTTAGGGTGTCGAATGATTCAGCTTCAGGGTTGGTACGAGGATCCTCTGAGTAGACTTTTGCTACGTTGGTTGCAATAACGCACTTTTCAGCCCCGCTTTTCACGGCAAGCATGATCGCCACGGCATCAGTGGTATGTCCTGGAACCGTCCCCCCCATGACCACTACCTCCCTCCTGTGGAGGTCAACTACGGCCTCGTCTACGCTTCTCGGAATAGTTCCAGCAACCGGTACCCCATAATCTGCTAGAGCCTCACGAATGATGGTGGCATTCAACCTCGTTGCCGCTATGCCGATTCTGTCAAGGTGGTCGATATCGTCAATTGTGTGGCTGGCAATCTCGATTCCTTCCCTGGCCGGGGCTCCTCCTCCGACGACGACTCCAATCCTGTCACCCGCGGAAACCCTATCTCGGATTATTGTAACAAAATCGCTCAGCCAGTCCTGCCTTTGTTCGACTTCGGGCCTAAGGAGACTCCCTCCCAGTGCTATCACCACCGTCGCCATCGACCCTAGGTATACACCTTGCCTTTCAATTCCTACGCTCAACTGGCGCTGAAGGGTTGAAATGCCGCCCATGGCGGCAATTCACGGAGAGGCTATGTCTGACGAACTTGCGCAGCAGCAGCGGAGGCTCCGCCTGAAGAAATCTCTCAAGGAGATATCGGAGATGAAGGGTATGGGGACCGAGCTCGTTACAGTAGTTATCCCGCCCGACCGGATGATTAGCGATGTAAGGCAGCATTTGGGCCAAGAGGCCGGGCAGGCTGCTAATATCAAGTCCAAATCAACAAGGAAGCATGTAACAGATGCCATAGAGTCGGCAATATCCACCCTCAATCGATACAAGACCCCGGGAGAGGGCGGTCTGGCAATATTTGTTGGACATGTAATAGTGGGCAACAACAAGACACGATTGTTCTCTACAGTGGTCGATGACCCTCCAGAACCATTCCCTTCTTTCCGATATCGATGCGACTCTAGATTTGAAGTAAGTCAGTTGGAAGAGATGCTCATTGATCGCACTTCATACGGTCTTTTTGTCATTGATCGTTCCGAGGCTGCATACGGTTTAGCATCGGGAAAGAGACTCCACTGTCAGGAGCACATCACTTCCTTGGTACCCTCCAAGCATGGCCGTGGGGGTCAATCTGCGCAGAGGTTCGAGAGATTGATCGAGGAGGCAGCTCACAAGTTCTTCAAGAAGGCAGCAGAGAGGGCCTGCAATTATTGGCTGCCAATGGTACAGGACTTGCGCGGGATAATAATCGGGGGTCCCGGTGCAACGAAGGATTATGTCGTCAAGAATGACTACTTCCATCACGAAATCAAGAAGTTGATTGCTGAGCCATACTTCGATGTAGGATACTCCAATGAGAGCGGTCTAAGAGAGCTCATCCAGAGAGCAGGTTCAATGATGGATCAGATTGAACTAGATATCGAGCGTACTCTTGTTGACGAGTTTTTGAGGGAAGTAATGCAGACTAGCCCCAAGGCGACATACGGGGAGGTAATGATCAGATCAGCCCTGGACCAGGGGGCTGTCTCAACACTCCTGCTTTCGGAGTCTCTGACAAAGAGGAGGGTATTTTGGATTTGCAAGGGATGCAAGCAAGAGTGGGACTCGACCCAAGAAAATAGTTCAGAGGTGCCTAGTTGCCCAGATTGCAAATCAGATAACGTAGGAGAGGATCAAGAGAGGAGTATGGATCTAATTGACGAGCTGTCGTTGCTAGCCGGACACACCTCAGCACAGGTCAAACTAATCTCCATGGATACAGAAGAGGGAGCAACACTGAGTAACGCTTTCGGGGGAATCGCGGCTTTACTGAGATATTCCATTTCATGAGGTTTGTAAGATGAAGCAACTGATCGAAGAGTCACAAATTGCCTTCTCGAAAGCCATGACGGAAATGGGTCTGTCCGATTCCGATTGGGAGTCCCTCCTTGGTCGCGCCACTGTTGAGGATCATGGCGACGCTGCAATGCCCTGCCATTCATTGGCAAGCATCCTCAAACGAAGTCCAGGAGAAATAGCCGAAGAGGTATGTTCCCTGGTTTCCCCCCATTTAGAGGGAATAGCCGAAGTCTCGTCAATCAGCGGCTTCGTAAACCTCAGAGCAACTGCTCCCTGGCTCTCCTCAAAGGCCTCTTCCCTACTATCTGATCCACGAATGGGGGTAGAAGAGGAAGATAGGATGACAATTGCAGTAGACTATTCAGCTCCGAATGTGGCCAAGGAAATGCATGTTGGCCACCTCAGGTCTACGGTAATTGGCGATGCAATTGTCAGGATGCTTGAGTTCAAAGGACACCTCGTCCACAGAGAGAATCACGTCGGAGACTGGGGAACTCCATTCGGGATGCTGATAGAGCACCTCCTCGATTTGGGTGAGGATGAGGCGGCGAACGAGCTAAGCGTTGGGGATTTGGACTCATTCTACAAGCAGGCCCGCTCAAAATTCGTTTCCAATGAGGAATTCGCAGAACGTTCCCGAAGGAGAGTCGTCCTACTACAAGGCGGAGACGAGGAAACACTGCGTCTCTGGAAGGTCCTAGTTGATGAATCAATGAGATATTTCAATGATGTCTATTCTATGCTAGGTGTCCTATTGACGGATGATGACATAATGGGGGAGTCAGACTACCAAGAGCTACTTCCAACTGTGGTCGAAAGGCTTTCAGAGAGCGGTTTGATTCAGAATAGCGAGGGTGCAGATGTTGTGTTTCCCGGGGGCTGGGTGAACAGGGAGGGTGAACCCCTTCCAATGATAATAAGGAAGGCTGATGGAGGCTACAACTACAGCACATCGGACTTAGCATGCATAATCGACAGGGTCGAGAGGTTGGGGTGCGACAAGTTCCTCTATGTCGTTGGAACTCCACAGAAGCAGCACTTCGAGATGGTTTTCCAAGTAGCCAAGCAAGCTGGTTTCATGGATGAAAGACATAGTGCAATACACGTGAACTTTGGTTCCGTGCTGGACACTGATGGAAAGGTCCTGAAGAGCAGAGAGGGAGAGGTAATCAAGCTCCATGACCTTCTTTCGGAAGCGGTAGTCAGGGCCAAGTCTTCAATCGAGGAGAAGAATCCAGAATTGAAAGGAGTCCAGAGGGACTCTGTTGCATCTATGGTAGGAATAGGGGCGGTAAAGTATGCAGATCTTTCAACTGAGAGAACCAAGGATTACGTTTTCGAGTGGGAGAGGATGCTTTCCTTCGAGGGAAATACTGCTCCATACTTGCAGTACGCCCATGCCAGAATCTGCAGTATCTTCAGAAAATGGGAGGGTGACCGGGATACCCTCTCCGACTTATCCATTACATGCAATGAACCAGAAGAGTCCATGCTAGCCCGTCGATTGGTCAACTTCCCTTCAGTTATTGACGAAACGGTATCATACTACAGTCCGCACAAGCTTTGCTCTCACCTTCATTCCGTTGCGTCAGCGTTTGCATCCTTCTACGAAGCATGCCCAGTGTTGGGTGCGGATAGTGAAGACACGGTGGAATCCCGACTGGCTCTCTGTGAGCTGACAGCAAGGGAGCTTGACCTGGGCCTGGGCCTGTTGGGCATAGATGTTCCAGAAATGATGTAGCGCTGTCAGCAATAGGGAAGGAACTGTCGAGGGCATGGTTGAAGTCTGTAAACCCCTTGGACAGCCCATGGTATCTGTTGGAGAAATGGCTCCCGACTTCACATTGATGGCAGCTCAAGATAGGTCCATGATAACACTCAGCAAGATAGGAAAAAGGACCATATTGGCATTCTACCCTGCAGCATTCACTGGAGTATGCACCTCTGAACTCTGCACATTTAGTGACTCTCTTTCTGATCTAGGGGAAGCAGGAGCAGTAGTATTGGGAATTTCCGCTGACAATGTTTTCGCAAACAAGCAGTTCGCTGACACTAACGAAATCGGATTCCCTCTTCTATGTGACGTGGAGAGGACAGCTATCAATTCCTACGGACTTGGAATTTCCGATTTCGGAGCACCTGGATATACGGCATGCCAGAGGGCCGTCTTCGTAGTGGAGGCAGATGGATCTGTTGGATATTCGTGGGTGGCGGAGAATCCGGGTATGGAGCCAGACTACTCCGAAGTCATTTCATTTTGCACTTCTTAGCCCCATGCAAGGTGCCTAACCAGGGATCCATAGATTATTCCTGATACTACAAGACTCTCTTCGTTGAATCTATCCATGCTATCCAAGTATGTGTGATATTCAGATGAACCAGAGCCATAGCAAAGCATAGCCCTGCCGAATTCACCCCCCTCCTCATCTAGATTGTAGACGAAAGGTGCATGGTCCGAATTGTATGGCATATCCTCTGAATCAAGATCCCTTACCGTGATGTCGTACTTTTCGGCCAGCTCAGGGTATACCCTGGAGAATTTTTTCACAATACCTTCAATCCGCTTTACGTCACCAGGGCTGTTTCCCTGCAGAGTCAAACCGGAGTTCCTCTGAGCATCAACATGGTTCATGTCTAGGTTAATGTATAGCCTGAGGTTGTCCCTCAATTCGGCCTGGTGCTTTTTCACCCACTCTGTCGAGCCCCAAAGACCCTCCTCTTCTCCTCCCCAAGTGCAGAAGTAGATGGTCATCTTTGGTTGCCCGAGATCGGACTGAAGGAGACCAATCTGCCTAGCCATCTCCTGAACCGTCGCCGTTCCAGCGGTATTGTCCACGGCCCCTTGACCGTTGTACACGGTATCGTGATGTGCCCCAATGATGATCAACGAGTCTGTCTCTCCTTCTATGATTCCGCATGGTACGTGGATGAATGCCTCTACTTGGTTGTCGACTTCCACTTGGAACTGTAGCATTCCCTCCCCATCTACTACTTGTTCCACAATCATCTCTCCTACGCTCCTTGAGACCATCACGAAGCCGATGTTGTATGGCTCCTCATCGAATTGGGTAATATCCAATGATTTCGAATAAGGAACGCAGTCTCCGGAGACCAATTCGTCGCAGTTCTGCCTAGCATTCACCGTAATCAAACCCCTCAGACTGTTCTCCTGTGCCCTTTTCATCAGTACCGTGTTGCTTTCTGTACCAGCTTGGCCATCCTGTCCATCGAGCAGCCATACTACGCCAATTCCATTCGCTGCTGCTCCCCAGTCTGCCGATTCGTTACCCATCCCAAGATCTATGACTTGGGTATTGCTGCTAGCTACGATATTCACGTCTCCGCTGTAGCCCTGGACTACGTAGTCCACCGTGTGTTCGAATTCTGTTTCCTCCCTATCGAAATCTGCTATTGAGCAAGGAGCAGGCCCGCCGATTATTCCTCCTACGTTACCGGGCTGACAAATCATCAGTTCGAACTGATTACCCATATAGAATAACGGGACCTCGAACTGCTCCAAGGTGGATGGCATTCCGCTGTTTGAAAAGTTAGTTTTTATCGATTGGGCAGTATTCTCTTCTTCTACTGTTCCTGACAATCTTCCTCCCCATTCAGGATGGCCTAGAGAAACCAGTCCCTCTGCATAGGCTCTGGTTTGGTTGGCTTCGAATTCAATTAGTACGTAATCCTGGTCCCCTTGAATCCATTCTATGATGTCGTCACCGTATAGTAATCCACCACCCGTAACACCCAGAATCATTAACCCGGCTACAAACAAAGTAGAAATCGGAGAATCCATATCTTTCCAACTCCCAATCGATTTCATTCGTTCGAAACTAAAACCAGGAGATGATGTCCCGGAGCCGCCAACGATCTCTGCCTCTAGAACAACGGAGCTGGAACTCCCTGCATCTAGTCTACCAACTAGATCTGACTTTTTTCCGGAAACGGAAAGGCCCCGGGACCGCAGCTCCCGTTTGAGCTCCTCGACGGTTTTAGAGTCCCATTCGGTCATGCTATCGGGCATTCAGCCCCTTTGTGCCTTTATTGAACCCATTCCAGAATGGACCATCCGTAGCATCAATCTTCAGATGGCACTTCCTCGCCAGTCCACCTCTTTCCAATGGTGTGGTTGATATCCAATTGGTCCAGGATCCTTGCCACTACGAAGTCGACCATATCGTCAATTGATTCGGGTGTATGGTAGAATCCCGGGCTGGCTGGAAGAATCACTACTCCCCACTCAGATAGATTGGCCATAGCCTTCAGGTGAGGGGTCGAGTAGGGTGCCTCTCTCGGAACAAGGATAAGTTTCCTCCTCTCCTTCATGGCTACTAGCGCACTCCGAGTAGCAAGGTTATCACTAATCCCGGCAGCAATCTTGCCTATTGTCGTCCCACTCGCTGGGCATACTACGTATGCATCCAATCTAGCGGAACCCGATGCTGCTCTTGCTGCAAGGTTTTCATTATCCTCTAGCCTAACTCCTTCTCTAATTAGTTCAGATGGGCCTATTCCACACTCAAGGTCTAGGTTTATCCCCCCGGAGCTCGTCACAATCAGATTTACCTCCCAACCATGGTCGATCAATGCATCCACAAGCCTTACCCCGTACCTGGCTCCTGATGCTCCAGTGATTGCCACAACGGCCTCGGGCATGATTGCCGGGCCGTACTTCTTACCTTCAATGGTTGCTTTCTTCAGAGGCTGTCTCGCAATGCCCATGCGAGGAATTCGTACTCATCGACATGGTTGTACAGTTGGGCTGAGATCCTGATGTACCTTTTCCCATGGTGCCTCCATGGGAAAACCGGGACCTGAATCCCGTATTCGTCTAGGAGGAAGTTGTGGTAAGGGTCTCCCTCCATGCTCATTGCACCGACCTCGTCATCTCCCGGCATCTCCACTGCTGCAATTGACGAGACCATTGAATCGGGTACAGGGGGGGTAGTTCCCAGTGCATCACAAATTATCCTCCTTCCTTCGATGGCTAGATTCCTATTCCTCTCCATTATCTCCGTCCAGCCACCTTCCACGAGTCCTCCGATGAAATCGATGGCCTTGGGGATGCAGAGCCATGGGCTCGGGTCTTGTGTTCCAGGCCATGCGAACTCGAAGTCGAATCTTTCCTGTTCACTTCCTTCGTGAGTTGCCCCATGGCTAATGCTCAGAGGCCTGATGCCACCCTTCCTGTCACTCCTGATGTGCAGGAAGGCAGAACCCTTGGGGGTGCAAATCCACTTGTGACAATTCCCCGTGCAGTAGGCTGCTCCCAGTTCAGTCAGATCCAGGTGAACAATGCCTGGTCCATGCGCCGCGTCTAGAAGTACGTCAACTCCTGCAGATTGTAGTTTGGTCACCAGAATCTCGAACGGCATCCTCACTCCTGTGGGGCTTGTCACCGTGTCGATTAGTGCCAGTACTGTTCGTTCCGTCACTGCCTCCATTATCTCATCTACAATCTCCAATTCCCCCTCTACTCTGAAGGGTATGTCCACAACCACCGTCTTCGCCCCTGTCCTGGAAGTGACGAAGTCAACTGCATTCCAGCAAGCCTGGTAACTGTGATTGGGTACGATTATCTCGTCTCCTGGATTAAGGTCTAGGCTTCTCAGAACGGTGTTTACCCCCTCAGTAGCGTTCTTGACGAAAGCCATCCCATGAGGATCAGCATTGAGGAAGCCACATAGGGAATCTCTGGAAAGCTCCAGTTTCCCGATGAAGTCCCTCTCGAAGAATCTCACTGGGTCCCTCTCGATTTGGAGCCTAATTCTGCTCTGCTCCTCCAATACAACATTGGGAGTAGCACCAAAGGAACCGTGGTTGAGGAAGGTAACGCTTGGGTCCAACGACCAGTGCTCGGCAAGTTCGGACTTCTGGGGCCTTTTCATGCGAGAATCCCCGGGGTCCATTCCACGGGCTCGACCGGCCTTCTTCCCAGATTCTTCTCGCAATGCTTTAGCAATCCCGACTCGATCCTGCCGATGTCGATATTGTTGCCTTCCGAATCCGAAACGTATCCGAGCCTTGCTAGGCTAGTATGGATGCCTGGCCTCATCCCACAACCCTCTAGATCCTCTACTCTGCTTCCCGGGGTATTGATGTTTATTGACATCCCGTGTCGGCTAACCCAATGGAGGAATGAAAGCCCGATTGAGCAGATCTTGTGCCCGTCCACCCAAGCACCCTGCATGGATTCGTCTTTGTAAGATGCAATGCCGCAGTCCTCGAGCGCGTCTATCGCCCAGTCTTCCAGCCTCCCGATTATCCCCCTGACGCTCTGCTCCTCAATATTCCACTTTACAATTGGGTAGACAACCAGTTGGCCTGGTCCATGCCAGGTTATGCCCCCTCCCCTGTCAGTGATTGATGTGGGGTATCCTTGAACGGACACGCCATCTCTTACAGCCTTCGGCCCAATGGTTACCACTTCAGGGTGCTCTACGAAGATTAGCGTATCATGAATCTCGCCCGCAATCCTCTTCTGCTGCAAACGCTTCATCGACTCAGCCATTGTACTGTGTTCAACCAAACCCGATCTGAGGATGCTAATCTCCATTACTTCCCCTCAGCTGATGTGAATCGCGTGCCCAAGCGTCTTGAGTACTCCCTCGTGGAATGCCTCTGCCATTGTTGGATGAGCATGCACTGTCCCGGCTATGTCTTCTAGTAGTGCACCCATCTCAAGAGCGAGGACGAATTCCGCATGGAGCTCCGCCACATGGCTTCCCACTGCTTGGACTCCTAGGATAACGTGGTCGGATTCCCTTGCAGTGACTCGGATGAATCCGCCTGTCTTCTCTGCTTCAATGCTCAAAGCCCTCCCATTTGCGGCTAGAGGGAATTTCCCCACAATTATTTCCTCCCCCCTTTCTTCTGCCTCTTCGGGAGTGAGACCAACTGAAACTATCTCGGGCTCCGTGAAAACAATCGCCGGAATCGCGACCTTGTCGAACTCTCGCTTGTGTCCAGCAATAATCTCGGCCACCATCTCTCCTTCGGCGCTGGCCTTGTGGGCTAGCATGGGCTCTCCTGCTACGTCACCGATTGCATAGACTCCCGGGACTGAAGTCCTGCACTGCCTGTCGGTCCTGATGAATCTCCCGGCTGCATCCATCCTAACTCCTGTGTTTTCGAGCCCCCATCCTTTGGTATTGGGGATTCTGCCTACGGTGACCAGAATCTTGTCGACCTTGATTTTCTGCTCCTCGCCACTCTTCTCGAAGGCCAACTCGACCTTCCTAGAGGCTCCTCTACCCTTGATTTCAGCTCCCTTGGCCAGAGACTCGGTATGGACCTTGACATTGTGTTTCTTGAGCCAGAGCTCCAGGGGTCTTCGGATCTCTTTGTCCATAATTGCGAGCACGCTGCTCATCCCCTCTATCACTGTTATTTCGGTTCCTAGTTTGGCTAGGGCGCAACCCAGCTCTAGGCCGATATAACCACCTCCAACAATTGCGGCACTTTTGGGTAGGCTCTGTAGGTCCAAAGCCCCAGTCGAAGAGAGGATGAACTCTTCGTCGCAGGGCATGAATGGAAGGTCAATGTGACTAGAACCGGTCGCAATAATGACGTTATCGGCCTCTATGGCTATCTCAGCCCCCCCTGTGTCGACGATACAGCTCTTGGGACCGTCGAATTTCGCCCACCCATTCACTAGCTCGGCACCAGCAGCTTTCAGCAGACCCTCAACTCCTTTGTTCAGCCTAGTCACTATCGAGTCCTTCCAGGAGACAAGGGCCGACATGTCCACCTCGGGTTTTCCCTCAATGGTTAGTCCCATGTGACCCCCTTCTTCCGAATGCTCCCTTAGGGACTCGAATCTCTCAGCTGCGTGAATGATTGCTTTGCTGGGAATGCAGCCCCTGATTAGGCACGTCCCTCCCGCCTTGTCTCCCTCCACAACAATGGTATCTAGGCCCAATTGAGCGGCTCTAATTGCAGCAACATATCCCCCTGGTCCAGCGCCAATAACGAGAACCTGGCATTTCCGGGATTCGACCATCTTCCGATCCCTCACATGAAGATTAGCGCAGGATTCTCAAGCATTCTCCTTAGGTGCTGAATCAGTGCCGCACCGTCAGCGCCGTCAACTACTCTATGATCGAATGCGCTTGACAGATTCATAATTCTCCTAACCACAATCTGCCCATCTCTGACAACTGGCATTTCCCTTGCCTTGTGAACTCCCAATATGGAAACCTCCGGGTGGTTGATGATAGGGGTGGCTCCCAAACCACCCTCCCTCCCGAGACTGGTGATGGTGAATGTTGATCCGGTAAGATCGTCTAAGCTGGCACTACCGTCCCTAGCCGAACCAGCAACCCGTTGCATCTCCGATGCGGCCTTCCAGACATCCATTGACTCAACGTGCTTTACAACTGGCACGTACAATCCCCTGTCCGTCTGTGTTGCTATCCCCAGATTCACGGCTGCATGCCGATTCACTACTCCCTGCTCGTCATCGAAGTGAGCATTGCACTCTGGGTGTTCTGGCATTATCTTTGATAGTGCCAGCATAATGAATGGGAGGTAAGTCAGCTTGGGCTGGGACTCGTCCTTTGATGAGTTGAGAACTTGCCTCAGTGACTCCAGCTCAGTTATGTCCACTTCTTCGAAGTAAGAGAAATGTGGAATCCTGCTCTTGCTTAGCGTCATCTGCTCTGCGATTTTCCTTCTTAGTCCTACGACCTTGACCGGTGTGACCTCCGTCCTCTTGGTCGAGTAAGCAGATGGAGCCGCCCCAGAAACCGCCCCGCCAGCTGCAATGAAGGCATCCAAATCCGCGTGCCTGATTCTCCCTGCTGGCCCCGATCCCCTAACATTGGACAGATCTATCTCTCCCTCCCGTGCCCTCTTCCTGACAGCAGGGCTAGCCAGAACACGGTAAGTCTTCTTCGTAGAGGGGGTGACCAAAGGAGCAGGTTCGGGCGAAATAACAGGCGCTGGCTCCTGAGGAGTAGGCACCGTTTCAGGGGAATCTTCCTCTGGAACTGGCTCCTCTGGAACCGACTCCACAGGAGATCCTTCTTCATCACCAGAAACATCTTCCGAGTCAACCTCCAGTAGTGTTGAGCCAACTGCCACCATGTCCCCAACGCCCCCGCTAAGCGAGCTAACTACCCCGCTCACGGGAGAGGGAATGGTTACGGTAGCCTTGTCAGTCATTACATCGACAATAGGGTCGTCCTCAGACACCGAGTCACCCACGGAGACGTGCCATTGAACAACCTCGCCTTCTACAACCCCCTCCCCAATGTCGGGTAGTCTGAATACGAAATTTCCCATCTCAATCCTCCTGAGTGCTACGTATCGCCGCGGCTATCCTAGTAGGACCGGGCATGTAATCCCATTCAGTAGTATGGGGGAAGGGAGTGTCCCAGCCAGTGACCCTCTGAATGGGGCTTTCGAGGTGGTAGAAGCACCTTTCTTGTATCGATGCAGCCATCTCTGCTCCAAACCCGCTCGTCTTCGGTGCCTCGTGGACAATTACGCATCTCCCAGTCTTCTCGATCGAATTCACTACTGATTCCTTGTCCCAAGGTAACAGTGTCTGTAAATCGATCAGGTCACAAGAAACCCCACTATCATCGATTGCCTTCTCGCAGACGTGGACCATTGCCCCCCATGCAATAACCGTGCAATCATTCCCCTCCATAGAGAGTCTGGCTTGCCCGAGTGGAACCGTGAAGTGCGAATCAGGTACCTCTGCCTCGGGATGGCCTGACCACGTCGGGACATTGTGCGGATCTCCGTAGAATGGTCCCCTGTAGCATCTTTTTGGTTCGAAGAATACGACAGGGTCATTGGACTCAATTGAGCTGATAAGCAGTCCCTTTGCATTGTATGGAGTGGAGCAATATACAACTTTCAGTCCCGGAGTGTGTGTGAATTGAGATTCCGGTGACTGGGAGTGGTGATGACCTCCTCTGATTCCCCCTCCAGCCGGGGTTCTAAGAGTAACGGGAGACCAGAATTCCCCTCCAGAGCGATGCCGAACCTTGGCAATTTCGTTCACTATCTGGTCGTAAGCTGGGAAGATGTAGTCTGCGAATTGGATCTCTACCACTGGCCTCAGTCCGTTAAGCCCCATGCCAAATGCCGTCGCAGCGATACCCCCCTCTGAAAGGGGGGAGTCGAAGACTCTGTGATCTCCGTGCTTCTCCTGGAGGCCGTCAGTAGTTCTGAAGACCCCTCCGAAGTAACCCACATCCTCTCCAAAAATAATTACATTCGGGTCCCTTTCTAGCATGATGTCAAGAGCGCTATTTAGCGACTGAATCATATTCATGTTTGGCATCATCAGCCCCCCATTACCTCGTCATGCTGCTCTTTGAGATGCCAAGGCATTTCTTCGTAGACTTCAGTAAAAATCGTATCAGCAGATGGATAAGGTCCATTTGCCAGGTCCCCGAATTTCACTGCCTCCTTGTATGCTTCTACAACCTCTGAATCAATTCTCTCCTCTAGTTCCGAATGCCTCTCTTCGCTCCACTCGCCTATGGCGATCAAGTGACCCTTCAAGCGTGAAACCGGATCGCCTCCGGGCCATTTTGTATGCTCGTCCCCTGGACGGTACCTGCTGGGATCGTCACTGCTACTGTGTGCTCCGGCTCTGTACGTTAGGACCTCAATGTGGCTAGGGCCAGCCCCCGATGCGGCGCGCTCCCGGGCCCATCTCGTAACAGAGTATAGTGCTAGGAAGTCGTTACCGTCTACTCTTATTGATGCCAATCCATAGGGAAGTCCCCTGGCCGCGAAGTTTCCAATACCGGTAGCGAAGTTTGCATGGGTGGAAATTGCCCATTGGTTGTTAACTACATTCAGGATTACGGGGGCATTGTAAACACTCGCGAAATTTAGGGCGTAGTGATAGTCCCCTTCTGCACTCGCACCATCTCCAATCCATGTAATTGTGACTTCGTCTAGCCCCTTGTATCTAGAGGCCAATGCCACTCCTACAGCTTGACTGAATTGTGTTCCCACGGGGCTCGAGACAGAGATGAACCTCCCATCGCGGTAAGAATAGTGCACTGGCATCTGCCTTCCTTTGATGTTGTCCTCTTCGTTCCCAATACAATGGCAAATCATGCTGACCATGCTCCGGCCCCTAACGAACTGGGCTCCTGGCTGCCTGTAGGTGGGGAATATCCAGTCCTGCTCTTCGAGAGCCATTGTCTGGGCTATCGCCACTGCCTCTTCACCGAACGACCTCATGTAAAATGATAACAAACCAGTCCTCTGCATCTTCATCATCCGGTCGTCAAAAATCCGCAGTCGTACCATATGCTCAAGTCCTAGTCGAAGCTCATCCGCACTGAGTCTCGGATCCCATTCGCCCGAAGCGTTTCCCTCGTCATCTAGGACTCTGACCAATCCGTATGCAAGCTCCGTCGTCTCCTCTGCAGAGCACTTCTTCGCATCTGGCATGGGATGGTCTTCAGGATTCCATGGCCAGTTTTCGAAACTAGCTTCCTCACCAGGCCTAAAGGGAGCATCTGGAACGTCGATAGTTGAGCTCCCGTCATCGCTTGCCATGATACCTACACCCCTACCTCGCTCATGACATTTGGCCTCTAGCAGTAATTATTGCCTCTCTGGATATTAGATGGCTAACGGCCGAGCCAGTTGAATCTCTAGTTACCACCGGCTCACCACCCATTGCCTCGTCCCAGAGCATCCCTGCTCTGTAGCTGGACCTTACAAGGGGCCCACTGGCTACGGCACCGAAACCGATGTCTCTTGCCATCTTGTCCCAATCTGCAAACTTCTCGGGTTCTGGGAACCTTTCTACAGGAAGGTGCCTGTAACTGGGCTGAAGATATTGCCCTATTGTGACCATGTCAACTCGTGCATCATGAATCATTCTCAATGCCTCCTCTACTTCCTCATCGTACTCTCCCAAGCCAACCATTATGCTGGTCTTGGTCAGGATATCGGGACGCAGAGTCTTGGCCTTCTCAAGAATTCTAAGTGACTGCTGGAACGAAGCCCTCCTATCGCGTACGGTCCGGTCTAGTCTGGGTACGCACTCGACATTATGCGCGAACACCTTCAGAGGGAGGTCCTCTAGCAGTAGTCCGAGAGCGTCCATGTTGCCATCTAAATCAGAGCACAGTAATTCTACCCCAACATCCGGATTCTTTTCCAAGACCTCGAGTATGCAGTTCCGATAGTGAAGAGCCCCCCCGTCTTCTAGATCATCCCTGTTTACAACTGTGATAACTGCATAACTCAAGCCCATCTTCTTGATGGCTTCTGCCAGTTCTCTAGGCTCATCGGGATTTAATTCAGGAGGGGACTTTACAGTGCCCACGGCACAGAATCTGCAACCCCTAGTACAAACCTCACCGGCTACCATGAAGGTAGCAGTACCACGCCCCCAGCAGTCGTGAACGTTCGGGCACATCGCCTCTTCGCAAACAGTATTCAGACCATGTTCCTTAACCTTCGATTTCGTACCATTGTACCTTAGTTGCGATTGCCCAATCGGCAGAGTAGTTCTAAACCAAGTGGGCAATCTCTTCCTGGCTCCCTTTCTTTCATCCACTGGACTAACTCTAGAGACTCCCCCACAACCACCAGAACCGACCTCTGCGGTCTCTATGGTCGGTAATCGCCTCTCCATCGAAATAGGCGGACGCTGGACCGACATTAACCGTTTTCTAGGACCGCCTCCTCTAATTGCCTCGACCAATCGGTAAAATGTCAGTGATACTCCCGCCATATGTGGGCAGAACAGTTCTAGTGACTGGCGGGGCCAGACGAATTGGTAGGGAAATTTGCCTTAGGCTAGCCAATGAGGGCTCCTCAATCGTTGTCCATTACCAAACATCCGAGTCCGAAGCTCGTTCACTCGTTGAGGAGATAGAATCTATCGGGCAGAATGCGATTTCTGTGCAATCCGACCTCTCCATGACAGGCTCAGCACATGCTCTGCTTAGTCGATGTTTGGACTCAATTGGCCCAATATCCGGCCTAGTAAACAATGCGTCTCTATTTCTTCACGATGATATAGAAACTGTTGATGAGGCATCATGGGATTCACATATGGCAGTAAATGCCAGGGCTCAAACTATGCTGATAAGGAGCTTTTCCGACCTTCTTCCAGATGGTTCCCAGGGATCAGTTGTCAATATCCTGGATCAAAAGGTGGCTTCTCCAAATCCAGACTATCTATCCTACACCGCATCTAGGTTTGCAATGTTGGGCATGACAAAGGCACTTGCTAGGGGGCTTGCTCCAAGAATTAGGGTAAATGCAGTGGCACCTGGGCATACTCTCCCAAGTCCCGAACAAACTGAATCCGGATTCCACAAGGCACAGTCCCAGTCCCCATTGGGTTTTGGGCCCCAGGCCTCAGATATTGCCGAATCCGTTTCATTCCTCATGAATGCAAGGGCAATTACCGGCCAGATCCTGTTCGTCGACTCCGGAGAGAGATTCCTAAGCCGTCAACGGGACGTTCTCTTCGAGACGGAGGAATAGAATTGGAAGAATTAGCAGATGCACTTTCGGTTCTTGTCTCCCAGACTAGCGGTGAAGCTTCGATAGTGTTTCTAGAGAATGCCATCAGGGATGTAGATATTGGAATTCACGAGTATGAAAAAGGCTCAACGCAGCCAGTAAGATTCGATATCTGTGCCGCCCACAACGGGGCTCCCTTGTCCGAGAACAGTGGAATTGCAGATGTTCTAAACTACGAGTACTTGCTTAATGCTCTCGAACAAGTAGTCAAACTCTCTAGATTCGGACTACTGGAACAAATGGCCGACGAGTTGCTAGATGCCGTAATGTATCCGGAACCTGTTATCGCAGCAACCGTGAAGATCACAAAGACATCTGTGCAGGGAGTAGATGGCTCCCTAGGCTGCTGCATAACGCGATTCAAGTAGTAGTGGTGCAGGGGGAGGGATTTGAACCCACGAAGCACTATGCACCGGAGCTTAAGTCCGGCCCCTTTGACCAGCTCGGGTACCCCTGCAAGCCTCCAGTAGGGGTTTTCGCTTTCAATCGAGCGGACGGAAATAGTGCTAGAACCGATGCATTGCCTGCTCCAACCCCCCCAATCCTTTAACATCCCGATTGCGGCGCACATCCGTGCGAAATCGCTCTAGAATGGAGTCAAGGCGCGGTGCAACACTGCTCGCCTTTTCCCTCGTCACGCTAATTCTGCTTCAATCCGGGCTAACTGCTAAGCCAATCGAGCTAGAAGATGTTGCTGGCCCAATGAGGGCAGACGCCGCCCCTGATGACAACCTGTACAAACTCTACTTGACCGAACCAGGAGGAAACGCCTCGGCTGGAATGGATGGGCTGATATCCACAAGAGTTCCGGAAAACGATGACTCTCAGGAATCTGCTTCGGCCTTAGACGCCGATGTTGAATTCAGGACAATAGAGCTACACTCTAGTATGGAGTTTTATGGTAGGAAATATCATGCCAACGACTCTTATTACATACCAGTCAACCTCTTTTTGAAGGCCACTGGTTCACAGAATGCAAATGTTGACTGGACTGTGACAATTGGTAGCACCTCAGACGGAACAGTAGGGAGCACTACCTGGGACGGGGGTGCGGTTTGCTCGTCATCATTCGGAAGCACTTGCGAATTTGACTACGAGTCACTCGAAGTGGGCATTGGAAATCAGGACTCATTCGAAGTCAGAGGGGGGGAGCGACTAGTCCTAGAGGTCCGAGCAACGATTTCTGGCTGTGATGATGGGCTGTTCTCGGACTGCTCTGCAGAGGTGGCATGGGGGAACATAGACGGGGAGAATCGTTTCTCCAATATCGAGTCCGATGCCAATGCCCTCATGGACAGCATCATTGTAGTACAGAGGAAGGGAGCAAACATAGCAGAGGGCCCGGAAGTAGACTGGTACCCAAACGATATCATGGAAGATAGGGAGATGCAATTTTCTCTTGATGCCAAGAGTGCATTTGGTAGGGACGATATCTCGAAGGTCGAGATACTAATGCGAGACCCAGATGGGAACTACAGGATTGACTACCTAATTACCGGTGATGAGGAAGATATTGAAGACTCGAGCTACGGGGTTTTTGGAGAATACCTGTGGACATATCCAAGTGGTCTGACATCCGGTGAATACTCCGTGACTCTTCGAATTACTGACATCCAGGGAAATAGGGTCGATGTAGAGCATGAGGCAATCACCATGCATGAGTGGGGCGTATCTCTGAAACACAGGTATGACCGGACAATAGAATACTTTGCACCTGGTCAGATTACACCGATCCCGTTAATCTTGGTCCACCGAGGAGACTCAACCAAGTCCATGCAAGTGGAGCTGGAGGTTCTAACCAATCTAGGAAGCTCCTGGCTAGTAGAACTAGACTCTCCCGCAGGTTACGAGCTAAATTCCGGAGGGACGATTCTCAACCCAACAGTGACCTTAACTGCACCCGATGATCTAACTGGGATGCCTAAGAAGATAGAGATCAGGGCAGTAGCCGAGGCTGATGTAGAGGGCGTAATTTCTGTTGTCCATCAGGACGTACTAACTCTAAATGTGGAGAAGATAGACGTGTATCAGCCACCAGTCGTTTCAATCTGGTCAGAGGACCACACTACCCCAATAGCAAACTCCTCCAGAGGAGATGCAATAGACTCGACTATTCCCAGATTCGCAGAGTACAACGAGTTCAATCCGTTCATTTTGGAAATTTTCAATACTGGATTTGATGCGGACTACTTCCGAATTGACATTCTGCAGAGATCTAAGTCCCTTTTCCAACTTCACAACAATCAAACAGGACAGAGGATTTTGGAAAATGAAGGAGACTTCACCTTTCACACATCGCTGATGGAGAGGCACGCAACGCAAGTATTCATTCTGGGAGTCAAGCCAAGCCTAGATCGTTCGGACCCAGACATTGGAGAAATAGAGATAGAGGTAATTAGCGGCGGGAACTCTTCCTCAAGCACAACAGTTTCCTTCACTATCCAGAGAACATTTGGTATCAGAGCAGAGGTTTCACAGGACTGCGATGGTACTCCCCTGGGCCACATGAAGGTATCACTATGTGCACCCAACCAGGAGAGGCCTACAATCGACTTTAGGGCTAGGATTACCAACAGTGTTTCGGACGCCGAGGCAGCTTCATGGTGGCTAATTCAGAACCCATCTTCTCTGAAGGAAAACACTGACAACAACGAAGCCTATGGCCAGTGGGAGTACCGAATAACCGACTCCGATGACGAATCAGTACCACGAGTCTCCCTGGGTCCAGGGGACTTCACAGAAGTATTCGTCAGCGTAACGATGACGAATCAGGTAGAGGTAGGTAATCACACAGTTTTCCTTAGGATAGTAGAAGATGTCGAGGAAGACGAACCCCGATACTTCGATCTTCCCATGACATTCGAAGTCGAGGCCGATGACCCCACCTTGGAAATTGTGCAGGTATCTCAGAACACGCGTTTGATTCCCGGGAGGGATTACTCAATCCAAATGAAGGTCAAAAACGAGGGAAACAGCCCTCTCACTGTTCTGCTCGAGGCGGATGTTGACCAAAGTGGTTGGGAGGTAAGTATCGGAGGCCTCTCAGGGTCCCCCCTGATTCAGATAGAAGCGTTCGAAGAAACCGGCTTCACCGTGGAAATCTCCGTCCCAGATTCGGCAAACAACGGGGACTCTATCCCAATTTCTGTTTCTGCAACTCCACTTGACACCGAACAGGGATTCCCCGACTCATTCACTGCAAAGTTCACATTGAATGCAGAAGTAGAGATCGGCTCGATATTGGATATTCTGGTGAACGAGGCAACCCATCCCCGTCCAATTACTCTGGTATTGCTAGTCGTCACCGTTCTACTTCTTTTTGCCGGCGTCCAGAGTCGAATGAATAGGAGGAGATGGGCTGCACAGATGGAAATGATTGAGGCACTCTCGGATGAGTCTTCAGACCACATATCAGTCGAGTCCGACATACCCGCTCCTGTCACCTCTGCATCCAGCCAATCCGAAGTTCCAAGATACGAAGACGACGATGTTGAACTTGTTTGATCCTTGGGAGTTGTACGAACGACGCTCCATTCTGCTTAAGACCCGTAGTTAGCGCCAACAAAACGAGACTGTTAGCGATGCTATTTTCTTCAGGCAATTACCAGTCACTCGACATATCCTCAAAGCGGCGCTCAGCGTTTGCCTTTACCTTCTTCCTGATGATGTCAAGTCACGCAGCGATGCAGTTCGGTATTTGGGAGGCGAAAGCAACCACAGACCAGGATGGAGACGGCCTCCCATATGGAATCGAATTTCTAATCAATACTCAGCCCCAGGACTGGGATTCTGACAATGATGGACTTCCAGACGGTTGGGAGTGGCAGTATGGCTTGGACCCCCTATCAGCATCTGGAGACAACGGTTCGACTGGTGATCCAGACTCCGATGGCCTGACAAACCTAAACGAATACTTGTATGGGATACCCATCGGTTGGGACGAGCCCTCAACCACAAATGTCCTCGATAATGGAGTTTGGTGGAATGGCACAGTACCCGTAAGGAACTGGGACGAAGAGAGCGCAATGCAGGTCATTCAGGGCACTGGCACAGACGGTGCAGACGAAGACCCAGTGGGGAATATCTGCACTGACTCATTCGACAATGATCACGATGGAATGGTGGATTCAAATGATGGTGACAATGACGGGGATGCGGATTGTAGCTCAGACGACGATGATGGGGATGGGCTGATAGACGAAGATCCCAATGGATGGGATACTGATGGGGATGGGATGCCCGATGGATGGGAGGCGGCAAACGGACTAGATCCCACTTCGAACTCGAACCAAGATGGAACCTTTGGAGATCCCGACTCTGATGGCCTTGTAAATATCTACGAGTATGTCAATCCAGCTTGGGGGACTCGGAATGGCTCAACATTTCCCCCTACCCAATACTTCCGTCCTGGGCCAATAAATATGACAATCACCGAATCCCCTTGCAACCCAATTCTGTCACTAGGTCCAGGTGGTTGCCAAATTTTCACAGCTGAGGTCGATGGCATCACCCAGACCGATCCTTTCAACAACGATACCGATGGGGATGGTTTGAACGACTCACTAGAGGCACTAGTTATCTTGACCGACCCAACCTCTCCTGATACAGATTCTGACGGAGTCTGGGACGGTGTTGAGTACAATGGCTCTTATGGCGATCCTGCACAGGGTTCCGACCCAAGAAATAACAACACCGATGGCGATCATCTAGATGACGGAGAAGAAGACCTGAATGGCAATGGTGTCATTGATGAGAACGAGACCGATCCAACTAGGGTAAATGACGAAGGGGACTTTGACGGCGATGGAATTCAGAATTGGCAGGAAAATTTGACATGCACCCTTTGGAACGTTTCGGACACTGATGGTGGAGGAGTTAGCGACGGAGACGAGAAAATTCCATGGCATGGAACAGACCCTTGCACCTCACGTTCAGAACTAGAATTCACCATTGTCGAGTGGGATGAGAGCACAGCAGCCCTGGAACTCAACTCCACAACTAACCTCAATCCAAATCCTGTAGATTGGAGGAATATGGGTCCGCTAGCGTACTATGAATCACCTAATGGGAGTCGGACACCATTCTCTTTCACATCAATAGACGTAAATTTGCTTAGAGGGGTCGACACCCCCCTGCCCGACGGGGTGTCCTCAGTAGTCTTCACAAACGGATCGTGGTGCTGGAATGCCACTTCTGGAGCGATAAATGACCCTCATTGCGATGATGATTATTTTGACAGTGACGGGGATGGATTGGCAGATTGGGAGGAAACTTTCGGCATTTGGGGTTATGTTTCACTAGCCAATCTAGCCGATTCCGATGGTGATGGAGTCGATGACTTATCTGAGATCCAGAATGATACAGATCCTCTGGAGCCATGCCACAACCTGCTAGATTCCGATGAGGATGGTTTGAACAATTATTTCGAAAATACTACTGGCTGTGCAATAAGATTTGGCGTCCAAGGGGGCAATCTTACCTTCGACATCTGGCAGACCCTCTGGAACCAGGCGGATTCAGATAATGGGGGGGTTGATGATGGACAGGAGTACATCGATGGAACCAACCCCCAGGATAATCCTGATGATGACATTGACCCGCTAGATACGGATGGAGATGGGATCCCTGATTCTGTAGAGTTAGAGATTGGTACCGACTGGCGCGATCCTGACACCGATGGGGGAGGAGTTCCTGATGGGGAGGAATGCCCCCCAGAGTTCTGGCTTTTGGATTGCATCGGAGCACCCAGCAATCCCTTTGATCCTACTGACGATCTAGATGAGAACGCATTGATGTTCACCGCTGCAAACACCACGGCTGGAATGGACCCGGGGATTACTCATTACTGGCGTTGGCATACGTATGACTACTACACTGGCGTTTCATGGGGAGTCAACTCCACCCTTGTCGGTTATACTCCCATTGTGGATGACTGGTCAACCGACCAGGGCGTAGCGGACCAGACATTTTGGAATCACAGCTCTCCGTTGTCATGGGAGATAAATTTCGACGACGCCGGATTTATCAGTCCAGGAAGGGAACTCATACAGCCCTACAACGTTCAGAACTTCACAACATGGGTCGACTTCTCTGCCGGACTAAACTTCTCCAATTACACCAGAGATGTGTTGGTAGATTCATCTACAATTGAGTCCCTGTATGTGAATGCACCAGAAGTCATCCTTTCGGCCGAGGTGAGGGAAAACACAACAGCCTTCAGCGGTGCAACATATGGCCTGGACCTCCCATCAGATTTCCTAGGCAGTTTGGAAGGACAGGGGGTGAGCACAGTCACACAAGAAGTTCTAAACCAGTCTGGCGCCTTGTCAGCATGGGACAAAATTTCTGCTATTCAGGACTTCCTCATTAATGGAAATGAAACCATTACTTTCCTTCGCAACTATGACGGATCCGGGAGACTCGATGGCCTTGGTAGCGATAGCGACGTCTCGTATTGGATGCTGAACTCTTCCCATGAAGGAAGTTGTGACGAATTCGCCTCATTGTTCGCCGTAATGCTCAGAATGGCTGGGATGCCAACAAGGAAGGTCACAGGATTCTCTGGAGGAAGCTGGGACGGCAAAGCGCTCAGTGTGTACGGCAAAGACTTCACCACTTGGGTCGAAGTCCATCTTCAGACAAACCAAAATCAAGGAGACCTGGATGTTGGATGGGTTCCATTCGAGGCATGTCCAGAAATGTCTTCGGTGGAGGTGTTCGACGAGAAGTGGGGCCCGACTTCCGTAGAGAGGAATACAACAATCTCAGAAACGATATGGCTCGAGGGCACCCTGGTATTCTCAGGTAATTCGACTGCAGTTGACAATATAACGCTGTCAATGTACTTGGTCGCGCCTGAGGACTCAGAAAACATCCCTGGGAGCTCGGCCATCTCGGAACACCTAGTTGCAACCACAGTTACTGACCAAAATGGATCATTCAATCTAACTGGACTTCCTCCATCCGTAATCAGGCCCGGATTCGCCTCCCTTGTGATTCAAACTTCACAGAAAGCATACGTAGGTACCCAGGGCATAACATTCCCCTGGCAACTCAATGTAACAGATGACGTTTCAATCTCAATTTCTGAGCCAACACCAATCAATGCTCCAATGCTCGGAATAGGTGTTAACAGTACAATAATCGGTCAGATTTCATGGGCAAGCTCCCCTAACCTAGACCCCTCATTAGTTGACGACTTGGAGGTAATTCTGAATTACTCATCTGCCGTCGACGGCGAAGTATCTCTAACCTCCAGTGTTTCCGGTGGGGGCTACTACGAATTCACAGTTCCTATTGACGAGACTGAGCCACTAGGTCCAATTAACGCCTCAATTAGTTTTGATGGATGGCACAGCATAGACCTAAACAACGCCACACCGCCCGCTTACCACGCCCGTCCAGGATCTCTTGACTTGGAATTCAACATCACTCTTTCTCCAAACCTGACTGTTTCCTTGGAATCCCAGGGAACAAACAACACAGTTCTGGAGATCGGCTCGAACATTTTCCTCAATGGAACGGTACTTAGTAGGGGCGAGAGCCCGTCGACACTGAATGGGACCCTAATTCTGGAGATGAGACGGTCAGACATCTCTGGACCGTATCTGCAACTAGCCTCATGGTACCTGAATGATACTTCTTGGGGGCCTTCTGATGGGGAATTCTCCGTATCATGGCCCTTCTCTCCCGAAGATGTGCCCATACCCGCTGGGATAGTGGACGTTAGGATACAGTTCGATGCCGACAATCTAAATGCGAACGATCAGAAGCAATTCGTAGACGGTGAATTCGGCATTCGTAGCATAATTCAGTTCACTTATTCACTGTCTCCCGAACCTAGGGGGATTGAGGCTAACGTTGAGGTCTTGCTAACTGATCACACCGGCCTATCGTTTGCATCATTTGAGGGTGACTACAACCTCGATTTCGATGGCGAATGGGCTTGGAATGAGACTGATCCAAGCTCTCCCAAACTTGGCGTCAGTTGGACACCTGAAGTGGATATGGATCCTGGTGATTACTCCTGGGTCCTGACTTACAACGGGTCCACATGGATGGCCCCCAATTCTACATCTGACACAGTGAGAATCCAAGGACTAGCGAACGCCACAGCTACCTTTGGAACGGACTGGACTCCAAGAGGAGGAACAAACTGGATATCGGGCTCTGCGAGAGACATTGTCCTGAATACGCCAGTTACAGGAAACAACTCTTCCGTGACAGTTCTTCTCCAAGTCCCTTCAGACCTACCGGCGACCCCCGATGGATTCCCAGCAGGTCCAGACTCGTACACTGTCGCTTCTGGTTGGATAGACCCCTCAAGCGGGACATACAACCTGACATTTG
The DNA here is from genome assembly GCA_030748775.1 of Candidatus Thalassarchaeaceae archaeon. Classification (GTDB taxonomy): domain Archaea; phylum Thermoplasmatota; class Poseidoniia; order Poseidoniales; family Thalassarchaeaceae; genus UBA36. The sequence goes on from JASMLH010000003.1 coordinate 33,631, forward strand.
GAATTCCCAGCGGAATCACTTCTGGCGTTTACCAGGTTCTGGTAAGGCTCGATTTCAACTCAAACCCTCCGCAGGGAGGGAGTTACTACAAGACCAATGACCCAACCTCTACCCTTACTGGGGTACAGTCGGAGTTCGTCGTAGATACCGAACCCAATGCAGTAATACTGGTGGCCGGCGAGCAACTCATTCTTTCCACTGTTGTTACAGACGTTGAGGATCCTTCCGAGTTTATCGGCGGGGTCTCGTTGGACCTATACTTCGACTGGGGAGGTCCCCAGGAGCAGATACTCCAGTCCACCACAACTGGACCATCGGGAGAAGCAGAATTCAACCCCATAATCCCATCCTCTGTCGCTCCTGGATTCTACGACGTCCGAGTTCATGCGCCTGATGACCTTGTTGACAACCTCTCATCATCCAACGCTGGAAGGTGGCTGGGGAATGAAAGCATCACCAATCTGACGGTACAGGTCGGGAGTCTGGTTGATATCGTCAGTATACCCACTCAAGTTACTGCGTTGCAGTACTTCACAATAGAGGGCACCGTCCTTGATTCAGTAGATTCAAACAGGTCAGTTGATGGCCCCGTAGGGATCAACGTCTTCTTCTTGGATGAGCCAGCAGAGTTACTAATCGAAAACCACACCACCAACAGCAATGGTAGCTTCAACGTCTCAGTCCCCACCGACACATTGGGGAATGGGGTTATCCGGGGTGATAGGACAGTAGTTGTTAGCGTAGTCAACGGCTCCACCCCATTTTACCTGACTGGAACGGGGGACGCTTCGATATTGGTCTTAGGAGTTCCCTGGTTCCAGGACTCCACTCCCTTCATCAACACCATAATTGATAGAGGCGAAACTGCAACGATGACGGCTAGGCTTGTAGAGTTCAGCAATAACGACGCGCCTCTATCCGGATTCACCGTTCTGGCTAGGTTCCACGATACATGGTTGGACCCACAGGTCACAGCGGCCGACGGAAGCGTCTCTTTCGACTTCCAGGTACCTCACGATCACCCTCTCGGGCTGGTAAATGTCACATTCCTCTTCAATGGTTCAAGTGACCTCCATCCCACAATTGACATCCTGAATACAATCACCGTTCGCTCAACTTCTAGCATGTTCATAGATCCTATTTCGGAGAACCCAATGGCCGGCGATTTCTTCAACATTACTGGAAATCTGGTTTCGAGCAACGGCAGCGCTCTAACCGACAGGAACGGAAACCCTCTGAATCCCACTCTCACATTCACGATTGATGGAGAATCTGATACATTCATAGTTACCCAGGTATCATTTCTCGCAGATGGAACTTGGAATGCCGAGTTGAGACTAGACCTAACTTTCCCAAGAGGAGCTCATGCAATTAGCGTCGTTTTCACTCCCGAAGTAACCTACTTCACTTCCGCTTCGGGCCTGGCTGCCTTCGATAGCAGGGGGTACTCCCAACTATCAATTGTCAGCCCATCGGACCTAGACCCAGATAGCAGGACCATCAGAGGTGACTCATTCGAACTGAACCTAACAATAGTTGACAATGCCGGAGATCCAGTTCCATCAGCCACACTCGTTGTTGAGATTGACGGTACTACGGTGTGGGGGGGACTCTCAAACCTACAAGGTGAGGCATCAGCATCCATACTAGCAAGGCCCGACAGAGATCCAGGACCCATGCTCGTAACCGTATCCTTCTCAGGCATTAACGGCACGACAGGGCTGGTTGGTGACGAGACATGGACAAGAGTTGTGGTTCTTGCCCCCACTGAGATAACCATCATCGGAGTAACTCAGCCGTCAATAGCCGGAGAATCGATTACCTTCTCGGGTAAACTTGTAGACGAGTTGGGCCAGATTCTACAGGAGGACGACGTTAAATCAGGAGGACTGGTTCACCTATCGATCGATGGAGTAGACGTCGGTCCGACATTCACATCAGTCTCAAACTCCACAAATGGGCTATGGGAAATTTCCTATCCAATCCCCATGGACATGGATTACGGTGCACATTCCGCTACCTTCGACTTCCTAGGGGGATTCTCATGGGTGGACCCAATGGGACAGGGTGACTCAATAAATCCGGAGTATTATCTGGACTCCTCGATTTCTCTGACATTCAATGTCACCCAGACCTCTCAAGTCATTATCTCGACCCCACCTAGCGAGGTAGACAGAACCGATGTTGCCTTGGTTGAGGGTATTCTGACTGACGGAATCGGAAGATCGCTACCCAACAGGGAACTTTCTGTAACTGTCGACGGACAGATTCTAACAGTGATTGTTGCTGATATCAATGGGTCATTCACCGCCTTGATCCCTATTTCACCGGACATGCCTCTCGGCCCACTGATTATCAATGTAGGATTCTTAGGGGAACAATTCGTTCTGCCCTCAAATTCCTCAACCGTACTAACCGTTTTTGGACCAGTATTCGTAGAGCTCGGAGATATCGATCCGGTTGCAGTAGGTGATACTCTCAGAATCAGCGGAACCGCCAAGGACAACCTGGATGATGGATGGCTGGGCAACCACACAATCGAGGTTTTCGTGGACGGTATTCTCATGGGCATTTCCAGTACTGCAGACAACGGTTCCTGGGTTCTCCCATGGGTGGTTCCCGACACAGTTGACGTTGGAAATCACACACTCTCGGTGATATCGCCATCTCAGGGATTCCACAGGCAAGGAAGCACTGAAGCTACATTCACGGTGTCGTACCACACGTCAATTTCCCTCCAAATAGATGAGCACTATGCAACTAGGGGCGAGCAATGGAACTTCACAGGTAGGCTGTTCGAATCTGACACCGGTTTCGAGTTGGGCATGGATGGCAGAATGGTCTCAGTGACCCTCGACGGCTTAACGATAGGGGAGGTCACCACCGAGGTCGGAGGTTTGTTCAGCTACTCTGTCAGCATACCATACTCGATGAGTAGGGGGGCGCATAACGTCAGCTTCCAATACGAGGGAGAGTTCCTATACCTGTCATCGGAAACCAATATCACAGCTTTCGCCTTGTCTGACATCTCGATAGAGCTTCAGCCAATTACCAACTCCATTATCAGAGGCAGCACTTTCCCCTCCGAGAACATAATGATCCAAGGATTGGTCAGGGAGATAGGCGGGGACTCCACGATTTTCGAGAACCTGACCCTGACACTAACATGGGGGGAATCTAACCTGCCCATGATAGAAGGCCCGTGGGACAATCCCAATACTCTAAATTTCCAGATCAGGGCAAAGGCCCAGGAATACATGCCTCCAGGGGAGAATGTGGTTACTATTACTATTGAACAGGATCAATCTAGATTCATCAATGGCGTATCCAAAGATGTCGAAATCCTGGTAATGGTCGAGGTAGACTTCGTGCTATCTGAACTGGACCTCTCCCAGGGTCAGAGAGTAATCAGGGGGACCGTGAATGCCACTGCAAGGGATACGGGCGAGCCTCTGGAAGGGCTATCCATGACTGCCATTCTTCTTAATGGAAGCACATCTCACTTTGCCATGACAAGATTCACAGATTCTGAAGGTGTTTTCGAGTATGAGTTCAAGTCCCTATCACCCATGCCTCCATTGTCAGATACTTCTTCGTGGGGCGTCCTAAGCGTGCTCTTGGGTTCCGATTCCGACTACATAGATCCTGGGAGCCTATCCCTACTTCCACTAGACGGCGTTCAGATCCAATACGAGGCCGAGCAAAGCGGGTCAATCTTTGGTTCGCTAGCCTTCGTCGTAACCTTCGTTGTAGCTCTTGCTGCTGCTTTAGCCGTTGGATTCACAGTATTGTCGAGAAGGAAGAGGGCGGCGATAAAGGAGCTAGCAGGAATTTTCAGCCAGACCGCAGAGATGCTAGCTTCGGGGGACGAGTATAGGAAGGCAATATTCGAGTGCTACGAGAGCCTTTGCTCGGTATTGACCAGGCGTGGCTTCCTCAGGAGGAACTTCGAGACCGTGAGAGAGTTCGAGAACGCCATACGAATCGCGCTCCCTATTCGCGAGGAGTCCCTGGTGGCCCTAGACAGGATATTCGAGGAGGCCAGGTACTCCAGTCACGTAATGGGGGACTCCCACAGGGAGAACGCACAGCTTGCTCTCTCCTCTGTCATCCAAGACATTGAGGAACTCCAAGAGATTCCTGTTCGGGCCGTGCAAGACGTCGAGGCCTAGTTAATCCTCGATTTTCATAGTGAGGAACTCGCCTTCCCATCGAACGTCCGAAAGACTACTCCCCTTTGGCAGTACGAAGGTCCTCATTATTCCACCGAACCTCTCAGGGGAAATCAGGCGAACCAAACCCACTCCTTCCTCATTCTTGGTTTCTACGACAACCTCCCGACTCGTCTTTCCCTGAAATGGGATCCTGATTTCCGAATCCACCCACTCTCCTCCGAATTCAGACAGCAATTCGCCAAGTGTGGAAAAATGTGCACCCAAGTCACTAGGATGCATTTCTGAAACTAATTCCGTATGTCTTTCACGGGCTTCTGACAGGTGGGAAAAATCTCCGAGGAAGGACTTGTGCAAATCATCTGCATGGTCATCAAGGCCAATTTTCAAGTCACCAAAGCCAAGATAGTCAACTAGTGAGTCATCGCTTGGTTGAACGCTAACTCTGGTCCACTCCATGAAAACCCCAACTATTCAACCCGCATGAACCCATTGCTCAATTCATCTCAAAGAACCTCTTTACCCTCTCAGACGTTCTATGTGGTCCCGAGGTCTGGATTGTCTGCATACTCTTTGGAAAACAATCGGCAACTCTTTTCTCAAGAAGCCTGCTCTCAAGTAGTACCACAATTGCTCTGTCTTCTTTCTTCCTTATCGGTCTCCCAAGAGCCTGTAGTACGCTATTTACAGCCGGTTGAAGACTTGCATACTTCCATGCCTTTGACCTTCCAAACCTACCAGAGTAGTACTCCAGAAGGGCATCCTGTCTAGCGCTGGGTGGAGGAAGTGGTAAGCCAACACAAACAACTGCGTTCAGGATATTCTCAGTATAATCAATCCCTTCGGATAATTTTCCACTTAGGACTCCGAATAGTACTGTTTCGCGACCCATGTGCCTCCTCTCATACATAGATGCGATCATCCTCTCAATCTCCCTTTTTGTCATCCTCCTACTCTCACTTTCAATTATTTTACCAAAGGTCCAATCTGATGCATCATTGAGCACCCTCTCCATCATTGCATAACTCGGGGAAAACACTGCCACATTCCCTTTCGTCCCCTCAAGTACGCCTCTTATGTGGTCTCTAATAGAGGGAAAACTCCTCTCCCTCTCGGTATACTTGCTAGTCACGTCTCCTGCGATTAGAATAGGCCTGTTTTCAGGAGGGAAGTTCGAAAGGTACTCTTTGCAGGAAGAGTTTTCTTCCGGAATGCCTAGAATCTCAGAGTACATGGTTGGTGGGAATAGTGTTCCTGACATTAGTATTGAACCTGCACACTCGTTGAAGATGGGTCCACCCACAACACTTGGGTCAAGCAAGTGACTCGTCACCCTCGGCTCATCGAGATCGTTGTCGAAAACCAATGCGAGAGCAGTGCTATCCCTATATTTGATGCAAATATCCAGGATTTCTGCTAGCCTAGTGCAGTCATTCTGCTCATCCTCATCTAAGTCTTCGTCTTCCTCAATAATTACCGAAAGAAGACGAGAATTCATCATCCTGATTCTACCAATCCAATCTGAAGACCCATCTTCATCTATGGATTCTATTGCACTTGCAACCAATCCAAGGAATTCCCCAGTATCTATTCTTATATCATCGCCCTTAGAATTTCTGTTTTCAGCCGTCTTCCTTTCGAACCATCTTCGTAAATTCCCATCATCCCTCAGGGACTTAATCTGCTTCTCAAGCAAAACAGCATCTTCCAAACTATTAGACATAGGCAAGTCGAGTTGCCGCTCACTCCTCTGTAGGTTTTCCTTGTACTCTTCAACATCTGATAGGGCCCGTTGAAAAATCCTCTCCGTAATCCTCCTCTCCAAGCCACTCCTGATTCTATCCGGCAGATTATGCGCCTCATCAACGATTAGAATCGTGTTCTCCAGTTCTATTCCCATTACTGGTAACGAACTATCTCTGACAGATTCCACGAATACGTGATTGTAGTCACAAACAAGGATTTGCGCATCCCTTACTGATGATCTCGCTGTCGCCCAAGCACAAATCTTCCTGGCCCTGCCTTCCTTTACTGTCTGTTCAACGTGTTTGGGAGAAGACAATATGAATTCGCATAGATCCGCTCTCCTAGACTTTCTTGCCGATTCTGCAACATCTTCCTCACATCCGCATTTCCCAGTTGATTTGTCAATCACCTCGCACATACCTTCCCTGCCGATAATGTCCACTAGTCGAATCTTTGGAAGACCAGTTGGGAGCTTTGAGTTAATTTGCTTGACTGTTTCAACAACAATCCTGTGCTGAGCCTGCCTCCCGGTGAGGAAAACAATCTTCGGAACCGTTGGGTTCGTGTTGTAGAAGTTGGTAACTTCTAGTGCGGATGCCAATGCTGCAGCCGTTTTCCCGATTCCCGTTGGGGCTGCTGCTAGTAGAAATCCTCCTTCTCTGAGTGAAATAATCCCATCAGATAGCATTTCACTCTGCGACTGCCTCGGCACATCATGCGCGAAGAACTGTCGCGCTTCCACTATGCTTTCGCCGGTCATGGAGTCTGCCCTGCAAATAGAACGACCAAGAAGATTGGCATCATCGAACAATGATTGCCTCAGAGTCTCTACTATCTAGGACGACCCTCAGAGGGTCCTCCAACCTCACATGCCTTAATCCCATTTCTTCGGTCTCCGAATTGATTGAATCGAGCCACTCCCAGTCTACCATGTCATCACTCATTATTGTCAGGTATCCTATGTTGAAAGTCACGATGTTCTGGAAGAAGTGTGTACCCTGTGAAGGATCTACGTGTATATCGGCCATGGGAGCTTCAACAATTGTCTTAGCCCCCATAATCTGATTCCACTGCACGGGAATTCCGAGAGAGGGATCCGACGAGCCCCATCTTCCGGGGCCAATCAGAACGTATGGTCTACCCTCTTCCCTAAGCCTTGCATCAATCTCCTCGATTAGGGGGACTAGGTCAAAGGTCCTCATTCTGTTCATGCGGTCAGGGTGTACGTATATCACATCACAAATTCCCTCAATCACTCCGTTGCCTAGTGACTTGCTGCTGATGCACACTGCTCCCTCCCTATCGACCTCGTCCAGTTTGATGTCTATGTCTACCGACTCGTCCATCAGGGGCCTGACTTGCAGAATGGCGAACTTCTTCACCCCCCTTGCATCATCAACTTCTATGGCGAACTCGAGTTCAATGGGAGAGGCTAGGAAATCCTCGCAAGTCTTCAGGACATGGTCCAGAATTTGAGCAAGTGGGAACTTGTCGTGCTTCAGAACTGGCGCGAAGGTCACCAATCTTGAACCACCTGCACGCCTGATGGAATCAACGATACGGTCATCAGAGGAAACATAAGTTGAACCTACAAGGGACAGTCTGCCGTCTTCTTCAGCATCTGCTAGACTCAAGTGGAGCAGATTCTCCTCTTCCGATGGCCTAACGTCTCCTTCGTCCATATCCATTGGAATTGCGAAGAACCTGCTTTGCGAGGTTTCTATGATCGAATCTGTGCTATGGAACTGATGGATCCTCTTTGGCTGACCCGGGCTGAACCTCAGGCACTTGCCTCCTGTCGAAACCTGCCTTCCAAGTCCAATGCAAACTGCGGCTAATCCATCTTCCATCTTCAACGGGTCTACTGGGTAATGGTTCCTGCTCCTTGCTGCTCCAGAAATATCGGGGTAGAACCTTCCATTTGCTTCTCTTCCAACTACCTCTTGAATGACCACTGCCATACGCTCGTCTTCAATGTTGTTTGCCGTCGCTGTAACGTATGCCTTTGCACTGCTGTGAAAAATTGATGCGTAAACTAGTTTGATCGCTTGGAGCAGCCTTTTCAGCCTAACATCCAATTCTGGATGGTCATTGCCAATCATGTATGTTGCATAAACGCCGGCGAATGGCTGGTGGCTTGAGTCTTCCAATAGGCTAGATGAACGGACCGCTATCGGCCATTGTGTCTTGTTCAGCATATCCCTAATCTCCCCAATCTCTTCTTCTCCGAAGGAACCTCGAAGGAATGCCTCGTTGACCTCTTCGTCGCTCCTGTCCTCGTATGCAAACCTCGATAATTCATTTCGGGAAATGAAATCCCCGAAAATACCTGTTCCAATTACCACTGAGTTCGGAACTACGAATTCGACCTCAGGAAAAGAATCACCCAACCTCAATTCTTCCATCCTGGTGTAGAAGAAAGCCAGTCCTCGACCCTTCCCACCCAGGCTACCTCTGCCTATTCTCTGGAACCCAGATTTTTCGCTCCCCGATGCATGGTCACGGATTGTCTGCCTGCTCACTCTGGAAATGTGAGACCTGATTGAACCCGAAACATATTTCCTCACTCCCTCCGAATCATCGAAGTCATCAAGCGTCATAGGCCTGATAGAAGCTGCCAGAGAAAACTCTGTCCTCGCCCTAAGCCAGTGTGAGAACTCGTTCCTTTTTGCATGGAATTCTATGGTCTCAATCGGTACATCGTCAACCAAGTCTGCAAGATTCTCCAGGTTCGATGCTCTACATATCTCACTTCCCTCTGGTGTCCTGAAGATAAAATCCCCGAAACTCATCTCCTCAAGCATGAACTCCTCAATCCTCTGGTAGAGAAGCGGATCTTCCTTATGCAGGAAAGGAATTCCCAATGCCTCCGCTTCTTCCTTGAGCTCGATATTCTTTGACTGGAGAAGAATAGGCAGATATCTATGCCCGCTTTGTGCATATTTTACCAACTCCAGTCCAGCAACGTCCCTCTCGCCAGATTGATTTGGGAATCTACCATCGGTGAAAACTCCAATGATATTCCTAGAGTACTTGTCGATAATCTCCTTGGCCGAGTCCATATCGGATGCAAGTAGAATCTTAGCCCTAGCTCTAAGTCTTAGCAGCTTCTCATGCAGATTCCCTCCGTCACCGATCAGTCTACTGGTCTGTCTGACTAGTTGAGTATAGAGTAGAGGGAGATATGCCGAGTAGAATCTACGACTGTCTTCTACAAGGAGAATAACTTGAACGTCACCGTCCCTAACATCATTCTCGACGTTTTTCTCGTCTTCTATCAACTTGCATATCGAAAGCAATATCCTACTATCTCCTCCCCAGACGAAAATCCTGTCTATTCCATCTCCCGTCTTGAGAGTAGCCAACTCTCGGGTATTTTGACTAAGCAATACCACCGGGATGTCTTCATGAATGCCTTTTACCGTATTAGCGAAAGTATTCGCATCCATCGTTCCCACCTTTGACATTGTGATGATTAAGTCAAATTTCCTAGTATTCAGAAGGCTCATGGCATCCTCTGCATCAGGGCTATGAATAATCCTAGGAGCTTGAGATAGGTTCAGAATCGAGTATTCCTCCTGGAGGATCTCTGCAAGATAACCCGACTCTTCGAGAATATATCGATCGAATTGACTAGCAACCAGTAGAACCTCCCTTATGCGGTAAGGCGTCAGGCGCTCGAACTTGTTCCAGTCTGAGATACTCCCGTCCATGTGTCATGTCTCCGTGAGCGGCATCGCATTTCAGAAGACCGGAGGGTTGCCCCGCACGAGAGTGCGGGACGTGTGTGTGTGCTGAGTCTAATTTTTGTCAATAATCCCATGGATCCTTGGTGCCTGCTTAGAACCGTAGCCTACTGCATTTGACAGTTTGGCCCTGTCCCTGACCTTCCTAAGTCCGGAACCGAATCCCTTTGACTCGGTTGAATTTTGGTTGGGGGAGCGGGACGACCGCTCCCCCGAGTTTTTGTTGTGCATCCCATCATCGCTCAATCTCTCACCTCAAGCGTTCGAATCTTCGTCAAATCTAGAGCGCAGATCGTCCATCCGCCTCTTCAGGAGCTCCTGTACGGTTGCCCCTTGGATCATTTCTTTGCTAATCATCTCCCTAGCAGCCTGCCTAAGTACGACATCTGCAGTCTCCCCGTAGATCTTACAGTAGTCCCGTAGTCGGATAGTTAGGTCGGGCCCAAGGTTAACTTCTACCCTGTCTCCTTGCCCTGGCAGGGGGCTTGCCAGCATTCTTCTTACTGCTTCCCTGACAACATCGGACCTATTCCTCATTCCGTCAAATCCGACCAACCTGTCCAATTCCAGAAGATGATCTTCTGGTATTCTTAGCGATACCATTGGACTGTTGCCTGCCATCTCCGGTTCCTCCTGAGTTTCCGAGACACTAGGGTGGCATATAATTGTATTGCAATTGAAATACATTTGAAAGACAAAATAATTGATTGTCGATAGCTTATGATTCAGAAATTCAGTTCTATTGAAGGCATGACTACTCTTGGGATGGTCGGTGATGCTGTGAAAATCATCAACGATGCAATCCATGGCCAGTTCAAGTTGGAGGGAGTTACTGAGGAACTCTTAGGGACTCCCGAGATCAATAAGCTAAGCCACATCAAGCAATTGGGACTTGCTCACCTGGTCTTTCCAGGGGCCCATCACACTAGGTTTGAACACTCGATGGGTGCCTCGCACATCGCAGGGATGATGGCCGACTCTGTGGGTTTGGACCAACACGAGAAGGCTACTCTAGAAGTAGCAGCAATGCTGCATGATGTCGGACATGGTCCCTACTCGCACACGCTTGAGCACATACTCAGTGAGAGGGGAGGCAAGGACCACATGTCAGTAACAGAGGGGATAATTATGGGGGATTACGATGTTTTGATCGAGGGGGAGGGTCTACCGTTATCTGACCGTGACTCAATCCCAGAAATTCTGGAAAGAAACGAGCTCGAACCAAAACACGTGGCTTCTCTAATTAGAGGTCCAGATGCATCCGGAAAGGAGCGCTCTCTAACCAATTGGACAGAAGGAATGTCGGACTTCTCCGGCGATGACAAAACAATGGCGCATTTGATTCATGGTTCTGTGGATTGCGATCAGTTAGACTTCCTCCTCAGAGACTCTCATTTCACAGGAGTAAAGCATGGAGTGGTAGACCTACACCCCCTTGTCGGCTCATTGGGGAGCCAAGGGGGGGACGTGGTAGTCGATCAGGGTGGTCTTTCCGCATTGGAAGGAATGCTCCTAGCTAGGGGGCTAATGTACAGTTCAGTATACTTCCACCGTGTAACAAGAGTTACGGAGGTCATGCTCTCAAGGGCAGTCGAGAAGGCAGGAGACAGTCTCCCCGACTCCCTTGATCTTCAGAGGCGAGTCGATGCAGAAATCTGGGGTGCCCTTTCGGATTCGGGGGGTTTCGCCAAGGACATGATTACACGTTTGAAATACAGAAAGTTACTGAAAGTCTGTCTTAGTAGGAGAAAGGAGGATCTTTCCAAGGAAAATATTGAGTTCCTGGCATCTCTGGCCAATGACTCAAATGCCAGGAGGGCACTTGAGGACGATCTAGCCCACCGTTCAGGATTGGAACCCGGATATGTCGCAATTGACGTACCCAGTGTAAAGCTTCTATTATCAGAGCCTAGAATGTCACAGGTCGATGTTAGGATAGTAGGTGATGATGGAAAAACAAGGTGGTTGAGGGAGATGACCCCAATGGCAGATGCTCTGAAGAAAAGGCAGGTAAGTCAGGATGTTGTCTACGTTATGACTGTACAAGGTTCGGAGAAGAAAGTCGCAGAAATAGCAGAACGACATCTATTTTCATAGTCTATTTTCGCTCATTAGACCTTTGGAACATTGAAAAGGGGGTTTCTTCACGAATGCTCGCCCGAACTTCAAGGGATTCGGTCAAACCGATGGTGACCAGATGAACAATGAGATAAAATCAGTATACGATAGCGTGATAGCAAGAGATCCGGACCAGCCTGAGTTTCATCAGGCAGTGGAGGAGGTTCTAGATAGCCTGGGACCGGCACTAGAGGACAACCCCTCATACATCGATGTGGTGAAGGGGATGGTCGAGCCCGAGAGAGTAATCCAGTTCAGAGTTCCTTGGTATGACGATGACGGGCAGCTACATGTTAACAGAGGATTCAGGGTTCAGTTCAACAGTGCAATAGGGCCATACAAGGGCGGCCTAAGATTCCACCCAAGCGTCAATCTCTCAATCCTAAAGTTCCTGGGTTTCGAGCAGGTGTTCAAGAATAGCCTTACAGGACTCCCCATGGGAGGTGGGAAGGGAGGATCTGACTTCGATCCCAAGGGTCGGTCAGACGCCGAAGTCAAGCGATTCTGCCAGTCATTCATGAGCGAGCTCTGGAGGCACATAGGCGCAGATCTTGATGTCCCAGCGGGAGACATAGGCGTTGGAGGTAGGGAGATAGGCTTCCTTTTCGGAATGTACCGCAAGCTAGCGAACGAATTTACAGGGGTACTTACAGGAAAGGGACTTCCATATGGTGGGTCTTTGATTAGGCCCGAGGCCACTGGCTACGGTTTGGTGTATTTCGCTAGAGAGATGCTAGCAACTAAGGGGAAATCGTTTGATGGAGCAACCGTTGCAATTAGTGGATCCGGAAATGTTGCACAGTTCGCCTGCGAGAAGGTCCTAGATCTGGGTGGGAGGCCTGTTACAATGTCTGATAGTAGTGGATACATCTTCGACTCCAAAGGCATTGACCGCGAGAAACTAGATTGGATAATGGACCTCAAGAACAATCGCAGGGGAAGGATCAAGGAGTATGCCGAAAACTTTGACGGTGTAGAATTTACAGAGTCAAAACCAGAACCAAACCTTAACCAACTCTGGAGTACAAAGGTCGACGTGGCTCTGCCTTGTGCTACTCAAAACGAGATAAATGGAGATGAGGCAAATATGCTAGTAGATGGAGGGGTGATCGCGGTTGCTGAGGGTGCCAACATGCCTTGCACGCCAGATGCAGTCGAGGTTTTCCAGAAGAATGGAATTCTGTTTGCCCCAGGAAAGGCTAGCAATGCAGGAGGAGTAGCTACATCAGGTCTGGAGATGAGTCAGAATAGCCTGAGGATGAGCTGGACAAGGGAAGAGGTCGATCAGAAGTTGGAAGCGATTATGGTCAATATCCACAAGAATGCATTTGAGACAGCAGAGAGGTACGGTATGCCAGGTGACTACGTAGCTGGAGCCAACATTGCTGGCTTCCTGAAGGTAGCAGAGTCAACTATGGCCCAAGGAATACTATGATTACTCGTTGTATGAATATATTATTCGTCCTCTCTAGAATTGGCTACAAACGCATATCCGGCAATGCCAGTTCCAATCAATAGTGCGATCATAATTGGCACAACCAATCCACTTCCCTCATCTTCACTTGCGTCTGACCAAGTCACGAGTCCACTTGTCATCACTCCCCCGCCGAAGGATGAATCATCCACGAGTTGCGTTGGAGTCAGAATTCTGCAAGAAAGGAAATCATCACCCACTGCAGTTGTTCTCCAACTGAAGGAAATCGAGGCTTGGGTACTAGGTCCCACCAAAGTACTGGGGAACGAAGGCGATATCTGGGCAGTTTCTCCCGTGCTATTCAAATCGCAGTTGATGGCTAGCGATGCAGCAGCAGTCCCGGAATTGGAAAGTACAGCTTCTACTTCCACCGACTCTCCAATCTGGACAGAATCTACGGTATTTCCATCTTCATCTGAGGTGGTAACTGAAATCCACTCAATGTGGGGTGTGCCTTGGTTTACTACGACTACAGAATCCAAACCAAGATCAAACTGGCCGCCACCATAGTTGCTTATTCCCGAGGCTTCTGGATTCCATGCCGTCCTGTAGTCAGTAATTGTCACCAAGGCCTGCTCGACCCATATCGAATCGGCTTCCCATGTATTATGCTCAGACCATGCTATCTCTACCACTCTCTCCCTTCCGCCATCGATGAAGGAAACTCCCATTTCGTTACTGAAGTTGGAATAGCTAGGAAATTTATGCATCCCGGAGATCTCGTATGTGACGAACATTGCATCGAAGGAAAGACTCTGACCAGATATCCTCCTCTCCCACTTGTCGGTTAATCCGCCGGAACCGCTCACCCCTTCCCCCCAGATGATTGATGAATGTGCCTTGGCCCTGACGTCATGATCATCTGTACTGTTTGTGAATTGCGTATTTCCCCCTAGGTGAATTCCTGCATCATCGCTAGTCAATATGATTGGTCCTACCCTATCAAGAGATGAATCGTTGATGTGAATAATTCCTGATGAGGAGATATGTCCTCCGAATACTGATGAGGCAATCGACTCCATGGAACCCTCAATATCGATAGTGAACCCAGGTTCGCCATTAATCATCATATTCCTATGCGAGAAATCTGCAGCATCGGACCAGACCCTCTCTTGGCTATCCCTCTCAACACTGATCTCGCCAAGAGAAATCGGATGGCAAAGCGGACCAGTAAACCCCACCCACGTATCAACCGGGCCGTTTCCAAGAGGAATGAAATCCTCATCGCCACTCAGGTCCTTAGTATCGTTTCCAAAATGAGCAACTACGCCGTCCAGCGTGAATCCTTGAATCGGTCGTACATACATCCTAACATTCTGGTCGGCGGATGAAGAGGCCAATACTGCTGACCTGTTCCCTTCGTCACAATATCCGAATCCGGCTAATCCAGATGGGGGTTGGCTTGCACTTAATCCCGAATTTTCTAGAGTCAATGAGGATGTTGAATCGACATAGATATTGACTCCATTGCTAATATCTACTTGCGAATTTACAAAAGATAGAGAACCTCCGTTTACTACTCTGACATTCTGTGACAGCGTCATGCCGTCCGACCATGATATATTCGACTCGATGATGATGTCATCTCCTTCCGCTACAGCATTACACGGAATGAAGGCAACTGAGAATAATAGTACGAGGCACAACGTAATCGGATTTCTTCTGTTCATTGCCATTCCGTCCCGACAGTAGGCCATGAATATCACCCCTCCGGACTCAATCTTTCCACAGATTTCCCTCTTCCGTTATCGTGCGAAGGTTCATCCTCCGAATTTCACTGCCACGGGCATGTCATCGAATTCACTTCCTTGGGATGACCCCTTTATCGCACCACTTCTGGTGCTCTGGCTATATCTCCCAGGATACCTTTCCAATACTGCTGCAATGCTAGGAGGAAAGTGGATTCCTGATTTGACAGGAATCCCAGTATTCAATATTGATGGAGGCAGGGTGATGTCAGATGGGAACCGAGTTTTGGGAGATGGCAAGACATGGAATGGTCTAATCGGGGGAACCATAGGAGGGGGCCTATTGGGAGTCCTAACTCATTCAATTTCGAATGGAAATTCAGTGGATTCTGCCCCATTCCTTGACCCCCTCTCTACATATGGGACGAACTCCTCGGAAATCTCAGACTCTTGGTTCTACTTCGGAGGAGAATCGGTTACTGCATTCACAATCGGATGTGTTCTTGGATTTGGGTGCCTGGTGGGCGACTCAGCGGGGTCCTTCATCAAGCGTCGACTAGGCCACAAGCGAGAGGGAGACGTTAGTTCGCAGGCTCCTCTGCTCGACACACTTCCCTTTGCTATCTCTGCATTCATCTTCGGACAGTTATTCCTTAGTCCCTCTATAGTTGGAAGCTCGGAGCTACTAATGGGGATGGTCATTCTTCTTATTCTGACTCCTATTTTGCACCGGTCATTCAATGTCATTGGATATCGACTTGGGCTCAAGTCCGTCCCATACTAGACAGACAGTATATCGGAATCCATATCAGCCACATTACTAGCGCAAACCATGGCCTCTTTCGACGTGTTGGTGGTAGGAAGTGGTGGAAGGGAGCATGCATTGGCTATTGGCCTTTCACAGAGCGACTCTGTCTCAGTTGTACATTGCTGCCCGGGAAATGCCGGGACCTCAATGGTCGGTATTAACCACGACGTATCTGAATCGGATGTTGATGCAATCGTCTCCCTTTCTCTCGAACTCGGAGTTGGACTTGTCGTGGTGGGGCCAGAGGCACCACTTGTTTCAGGACTCGCAGACCAACTTAGAGCCCAATCCATTCCTTGCTTCGGCCCCCATTCCGAGGGCGCAATGCTCGAGGGCTCCAAGTTGAATGCAAAGCAGGTCATGCAATCTATGGGGGTGCCCACCGGTGGATTTGAGATTGTCAAAGAGCAATCGATGATCGAATCGGCATTGGACTCTTTCGAACCTCCCTGGGTGGTAAAGAGGGATGTCCTAGCTGGAGGAAAGGGAGTCACCGTAACTTCCTCTAGGGCAGAAGCATCAGAATCGATCCTCCATGCAATAGATAACGATGGATTCGTCTTGGTCGAGGAATTTCTCTCTGGGGAGGAAGCATCAGTCCTGGTCATCATGGATGAGTCTGGATATGTGATGCTCCCCCCTAGCCAAGATCACAAGAGGGCATCCGATGGTGATGAGGGGCCAAATACGGGGGGGATGGGGGCCTATGCTCCCGCTCCCATTGCAACTCCAACAGTTCTGACCAGGGTTAGAGAAGAGATAGTGGAACCAATGCACCATTTTCTCCGAAACAAATCTATTCCATACCGGGGGTGCCTGTATGTTGGACTGATGATAGATTCGAATGGTTCCCCTAGCGTTGTTGAGTTCAACGTCAGACTCGGAGACCCAGAGGCCCAGGTTACAATTCCACTGATTGAGTCAGATCTAGCCCTCCTCCTATTGGCCTCGGCACGAGGGGAGATTTCGGAGATGGAAGTCGAATTCAGCCCTATGAATTCGGCAACGGTAGTCCTGGCATCGGAGGGATATCCGGGAGAAGTTTGCACAGGTAGGGAAATTTCTGGCTGGGACGTTCAAATCGATGAAGGGCAGGTATCCGGTTTTGTCCACCTAGCCGGGGCAAATTTCGAGAGCGATGGTCTTCTACTTTCTAGCGGCGGCAGGGTCCTCTCAACAACTGGATTAGCGCCTACACTGGAAGGAGCACTGGATGCAGCATACCAGATAATCGATGGAATATCTCTTGAAGGCTCCCACTATCGCTCTGATATCGGATTTAGGGCCCTTTCGCGTTGATTTCTACCGTGTTTGGACTCGCCCTCGATTCCAACCGTTCTACGAACGGTTAAAACAAGCGTGAAGGTCGCGGCGCTGCTGAGCCCTAGGCTTGATGGTCCGGTGGATGGGATGGAGACAGAGAGTGATACTACATCTGGGCATAATATCGAGTACGATATTGCCTATCCAACGATAGCAACTATCGCCCTACTTGGGTTACTGTTTGTAACTTGTATTTTGGAGGGAAGGGACCTTGTTGGCGAATTAGTTTTCGAGGCCATAGCACTTCCTCTAGCCATCCTGATATCTTCGCTTTCCGGGCGCTTTTCATCCCTAATTCCATTCTCCTCATCTGGACTCCGGGTTTCTGTGCACGCCTCTGCTCTGCTGGCATTTTCGTTAATTGCGAATATCATCTCACCCTCGAATTTTGACCACTTGTTCGTTACGATGTTTTTCATCACGGGCTTCGTTTCGGCAATCCTCAACGAATGCAAGAGATTCGAGGAATCTTCAATATTCTTCACTGCAATAGTTGGAATGCACATTTCAGTGACTTACGCAGCGGGTCTGGGGATTTCTTCCAACCCAGCATCTTCACAACTGATTGACGCACAGAGAACCGCAATAGGCACTGCATTCCTCTCTTTCTGGCTCGCCTCTATTGCACTAGGATTCCTAGTTATGGTGGTAATCAGGGGTACACTTCAGGATCGCGGCTCTGGAAAGTTTTTCTCCGACATACCTGTATTCTCTGAAAGTAAAACACCAGTGATTTACTCCTCCCTAGTTCTTCTTTCATTCATTATCCCATTAGTTTGGCTGGGAAGGATTGAGGACCTCTCAGAGTTCTCGGAAGGAAAGCATCTTGGTTTTGTCTGGGGAATTTTCTCTGCTTTGGTAGTAATTACTCACTCATTCTTCAGGTCCGAGGGTTGGCATGTATTGGGATCGGTCCTAGCAATAAATTGGGTATTGTATACAATCGGCCATCTACATGAGATTGGAAACAACCTCCCCTCGCTGTTCTCCGAGGAAGGATTCATTGGTACATTCACATGGTTCTTCCTTGGATTCTGGTTGAATTTCTTTGCAATTTTCTTTGCATCTAGGGGTCTTTTCGGAGACATTGCACCGAGACGGGAGAAAGGTGTCTTCAGGAACTGGTGGGGAGAAAACTCCTATGCAGTATTGGTTGGGATGGCATTTGTCACTGCTCTGGTAGTCAGGACTGCATGGAAC
This sequence comes from Candidatus Thalassarchaeaceae archaeon, assembly GCA_030748775.1. GTDB lineage: Archaea > Thermoplasmatota > Poseidoniia > Poseidoniales > Thalassarchaeaceae > UBA36. The sequence goes on from JASMLH010000003.1 coordinate 51,906, forward strand.
ATTATTCCGGCAATGAACGCCCAGGGAACAGGTCTTTGGGATTTGACCGGAGGCTCTGACCCTTGGTACATGAAGCGAGTCGTCGACTACGTTATCGCAGAAAGGAGCCATCTGATTTTCGATGCCGATAGGGCATACCCTTTGGGCGGAATTAACCCGCGTCCTCCACTTTTCTCCTGGTCCCTTGCACTTGGGGGGCTCGCACTTTCTTGGATTCTCGAGGTTGCACCAGGGGAAGCAGTCTGGTGGTCAATGGCTGTTTTGCCAGCGGTTTACGGGGCTCTAATCGTCTTCCCAATTTCTGGAATAGCCTCTCGCGTTCACAGCAGGAATTCCGGGATTATTGCAGCCTGGTTGATTGCTTTGATGCCAGGGCACATGAGTCGTTCTACACTTGCAATGGCTGACCACGACTCATTTGCAATGCTATTCCTTGCAATTGCGTTTTTCTACTGGATCAAGGCGCTCGAGAACCTCGAACACAAGAAGGTCTTCGAGTCAGTGAGCCCCAATCCTCTGTACATCGTTGCAGGTATGAGGGAGACATGGCGGCAGAATCCAGCCCTAATGGCAAATGCAACAATGTCTGGAATAGCATTCACTGTGATGGCATTAGGTTGGAAGGGATTCGTTTATGGCCCAGGGATTTTATTTCTTGCATATTCATTCCAGGTAGCAGTAAACATTTTCCGGGGCCGGGACAGCATCCAATTCACTTCTGCCGCTCTTCAGATGATGCTAACCTGCATCATTCTCCCAGCACCGTTCTATGCATGGCCGGGGATGAACCTTCTATTGGCTCCTAGCGGTATGCAGCCAATGTTCTACATCCTTGGCTTCACCTTTGCTGTAGGATGGGTCTCGAGCTCATTCAGGGACAAGCCGTGGCTGCTTGTTGTGATTAGCGGCTCAGCCCTTTTCGGAACCATTCTAGCCATTCTTTACATACTACAGGCGGCCGATCTATACAACGGTTGGGATATCCTCTTCACTGGTGGATTCTACTTCTCGAAGAACAAGATTTTCAGCACAATTGGTGAGGCACAGGCCCCTGACAGGGGTATCCTTTTTGCATCATACGGGCCGATTGTTGCCCTTATCGCAATAGGCTGTGCATTCGTATTGCTTTGGAGGGGAATTCGTAGAAACAAGTCAAGTCTGACCCTATTGGGCCTATGGGCAATAATTGCTACGTACATGGCTTGGACAGCGGGTCGATTCATCATCAACGCTACTCCCGTGATGGCCATCGCAGGAGGAATAGGAATATCCATGCTATGGGATAGTGCGAACTTCTCAGCCTTTACCAAGGTGAGGAGGAACTCTGGCATCGGCACTCCAAGAACTAGGTTCAGATCGATTTGGCCAGCCACAAAGGCTCGTCCTGGGATCCCTGCAATGGTACTGGTGATATTGCTCGTTACCTCACAACACGCCACATATGGGATAGACTCAGCAATTCCACGAGGTTCAGAAGATGCAGTGGATATCGATGAGGACATCTATAACATAGCTCCAGACATATTTAGGCAGGACTTCTTCAACCTGTTCTCGGTACTTAACAGCAAGACGTACAACCCCGAATCATCTGGGCAGCTCTGGTACATGGGGACTTTCGGCCCGAGCTTCAACCAGGTTGGCTGGAATGAGGCATTTGATTGGCTTTCTCAACAGGACTCGGATGTCCCATTCAGCGAGAGGCCAGCATTCGTTTCATGGTGGGACTATGGTTTCCAAGCCCTGACATCGGGACAGCACCCTACAGTAGCAGACAACTTCCAGTCGGGCATTCCTCAGAGCGGAGCCATGCTGCTGGCCGCGGGACAGGAAGACGTTCTTGCGATGTTCATTGCAACCCTTGCTCAAGGCGATAGGAAACAAAACGGTGGGGACCTGAGCCAAGAATTCGAGGCAGTTCTTCTGTCTCATATGAGTCCCGAACAAAAGGACGAATTCGAGGCGATACTGAAGACAAACACTAGGGAATTCGTACTTCAAAGGGCAATGGAGGTTTCAGTAGTATACGGGGATACCGAACTATTGAGTGGCTATTCCCTAGGTTCAGACGGAATTCCCCAGACCCATAAATCGTGGAAGGTTTTTGACAACGGTGAACAGTTCGGCGAGTCCGTTCTCAACGAGACAGAGGCGATGGCCAAGTTCGACGAAGCACGAGGTTCCTCATCAACACCAGAAATCAAAGATAGCCCCGATTACTATGATTTCGGAGGATACCGATATACTTCCGACCTAATCAATGACTACGAGGACGTGTCTTCTGACCTGCATCGAATCAATGCGAAGTTTGCGATGATGAAGGCGTTCCTCACAACTGCCTTTGATCTGTCCGAATTGGTCTCCATTTACGACGGGATATCTTCCATTGATTCTTATGAGGTTCCGGACTACGAGTCTTCCGGGACGACCAGTAGAAATCACGAGATTAGGTATTTTGCTGTGGATAACAAGCTATACCCTCTAGGTGGTCTATACTACGGTGATTACCAGAGCTACCACAGAGGTCAGACTACTGGGATTTTCCACGCGCCCACTCGCCTTTCGGGCCTCGACATAGGGACTTACATTTCGTCCACATACGAGACCCAGAAAAACAACAACGTGCAAAGTATGACCCAGGCTGAGTACGAGGAGCAGTATTTGTCGGATATTCGAGACCAGGCCGCAGGAGTGATTACTGGGAATGAAGTGATTCAGATGACTGATATCGACTACCAGCACTTGCCCGCTTTCTTTGATACAATGATTGCAAGGACATACGTGGGCTATGGATCTTCGACACTTGGACTCTCAGGACCGGCGGAAACGCCCTCTTCCTGGTTGGCTCCACAGTATATTTCTGGCGCTCCCAATAGCTATCTGCAAGGAGCCATGGCACTTCCGGGTGCCATGATGAACCACTTCGTAATTTCAAACTGGTACGATAGGACCGATGGCGGTCATTGCGAACTAAACTCGACAGGCGATAAGGTACAACAGTCCTGTGGAACAGAGTACGACTCAAACAGGCTGGTCAAGATTCTGAAGTACTACAGCGGTGCCACCATTGAGGGAACAGTCTCACTCGATGGTGTTGGCGCAATACCCAACGCACGCATACTGATAGAAAGAGATGCATTCAGTGGCGAAGAGGAAGCAGATGAGAACGGAACGGTTATCGATAGGGACTCCCGAACATTCTGGATTCCAATTGGGAGCACTCAAGCAGATGAGAACGGACATTTCTCATTCACAGTTCCTGCGGGGAAGATCAAGATTTCCGCATTCTCAGGAGATCCAGACTTGGACGCGGGAAGGGCTGCTATCCAGATGTCAGGTTTGGGCAACTCCATGTACGAGCTATTCAATGAAAAAATCACGAACAGGGATGTAAATCCCGTTACGGGAATTTTGGGCAACGTTTACGGCTCTACTTGGCTATCCGAGACAATAGTGAACATCTCTGGAGAGGACGGACACAGCAACGGACAATCGCTTATCGACGCATCAATCTCCGTAGCCCCCTCGACTGCTTCGGGAGTTCTCACCTGGTCAGGGGAATTGGATTTCAATGGAGAACCAGTTATCGAGGCCAGCGTCATCTTAACCCCTGCATCAGAAGAAGTTGCCATCTCCCCCTATTCAGCACAAACATCCGATGGTATGATGGAGGGCGAATCACTAGAGTTCAGCGGGATCGGAGAGGTACAATTCACCGGCCATGGCACCGTTGTAACTGAGGGAGCAGCCTCAGTTTCTGAATTCACTGGCACCCACACCCAGTCTGTTTACGACAACCATAGCGTCACTGGAGTTGGACAGTTCGAGGGACGAGGCACTCTCGAGGGCTCGATTACTGATGACAGCACCACTCCTGAATGCACCGATTCAATGGTTCCAGTTGGGAGTGTTGTTTGTTCCCTCGGGGATGATAAATTCCTGTTGAACGGAACAATAAATGCTACTGGTAAATTCACATCCGAGGGACTAAGTAAATTCTCTAGGTCTCTTAACCAGGCAACATTCATTGGTGCTGGTACCTTCGAAACTGACACTTCGGAGGAACTGACTTCATATGGCACCATCAACGGAACTGGGACGTTCTCTGGCTCAGGGGTTTTCAGCGGCCCAATGGTGCAACCGGGCAGCTTCCACATAGTTGATGCACTTCCTGGCCAGTATTCTATTTCTGTTGACTTTGGAAACGGAACCATCGTAAACCTCTCGACACCATTCACAATTCCACTTACTCCAGTACCCGGACATATGCCGATTTCGGTTTCGGGTGGCGCTATGAGGGGGTCCGTTTCCCTTCCTTCAGGAAGGGCTTTGGATACTCCGATATTCATCTACCCAACTTCAGACTCTGTCGACAACGCCTCTGTCGAGTGCGCAGAAACCGCATCTCCGCCTTGCATGGTCAATCCTGATCCAGAAGGAAATTTCGAAGTCGGACCAATTGTCCCAGGCTCATACGTCTTTGAAGTCGACGTAGACGAAGACGGCTTCCCAGAAGTATCATCCATATTCGTATTTGAGCCAGATGAGTCATTTATGGCAGAATTCCCCTCCGAGGTCCCATCGATGTCGGATATTTCTTTCTCACTAGAGGACTCAGGCTCTGTCGTTAGGGATTTGGAAATTACACTCAGGCCGGACAACCAGTCCCTCTCTCCTGTTATCGCAGTTTTCGATAACGAATCAGGTACTTACTATGCAGAACTCTCCGAAGGAAATTGGATTCTGAACTACACCCTCGGTGACGAAAAGCAGATTTGGCAACTTATCGAAGTTGGCAGTTTAGATATTATTGGAGAAACATACCAATTCAGAGGTAGCCAACTAGTCCAAGGCAGCATCCATATGCCTCAAAATAAGGACATTCAGGCCCAATCAATCCAAACTGTACCCTTCCAGGACCTAACATTCCAATGGGACGGATTCGTACTCTCAACAACCACAGATGCAGAAGGGAACTTCAGCGTCATACTTCCCCAAGGAGCAATGATTGACGTCACAGTAGAGCGCATGATGGGGGCCGAGGGTTTCCTCTCCAATGGGAGCAGGTTTGAGGTCACCGACGGCATGGGGGAAATAGAAATCGAGCTTGTTGATTCCGTAGTTGTCTTCGGTTCGGTTAGCCTGAACAGGGAGGCAAATACCTACAACTCCGGATACCTCGGTTGGGAGCCAGTGGACATTATCGCTAGCAATGATGATGGAGAAATCACAGGATTCTGGAAGGAGGAGGTAAATCCGATGGGTCTCTTCGAGATGTTGCTTCCTCTAGGAAATTGGACATTCATGCTTGATGCAGGAGAACTGGGAACCGGACCTGCAGTCCAGAAGGAGGTAAACACCACTGTGAATGTAGAACTAATTCTTCTCGCGGATAACAGCACTGTTCGAATCGACCTCTTCATCGATGATTCAATGGATAACAATGCATCGAATGGAACCTTGGTCCCATATCCTTTCGAAATAAAGGCACTCACATCAAACGGCTCAGGTTACTCAGTGGCCATTGATGGTGACGAGTGGTACTCAGAAGGCAGGGCAGAGGTCTCTCTTGAGCCAGGGAAGTACCGAATTGTGATAGATCGGGCCAACGCCTCTGCCGACGAGCCATTCGATACCCTGTATGACGTCAACGAAGTTTTTGATGTCGGCATGGATTCATCGGTGATTGTGGAAAGGTCGGTAGGATTCGAGCCCCTATGGCTTGTAAACATCACATTCAGAAACGAGTTTGGAGATAATCTCTCGAATCATGATGTGATGTTCCACAATTTGGAAAGTGGGTGGTTGCAGACTCATTCGACGGACGAAAACGGCATGATTGTCGAATATATGCCCGAGGGTGACTGGATTGTCATAGTGGATGAATTCGAGACATTCCCAGGCGTGTACGAGGGATTCAGGGAAGCAATTTCTGTTTCCCAGGAAACGGCAGCCACCAGGGAAAACTTCCAGACCTCCCAACTTGCTACTGTTTCGGTGTTCCTCTCCTCTGACTACGCAGGCGAGTCAGTTGAGGAAATGTATCTGAAGTTCACTTCGCAAGAGGGATTGGGATACTTCACAGCATCGGCAATGGGATTCGATCAGCCTGTTGTGATTAGGACCACTCCAGGACACTGGAACGTCGATATGAACCAGACGAACCAGGAAGGCGTGAGGATTCTCGTCGAAAACACGTCGTTGATTGAGGGGGGTGTTGTTGTATCTGACAACCTCTCATCATTCCTATCGGTACAAAGACTAGTCGAACTCAGCGGAAAGGTCTACTGGGATCTAAATGACGATGGAACTCCGGGGTTCAATGAAGGATTGGAAAACGCCACGGTGACCATTGGCTCGGGAAATCCCGAAACTCCTGGGACATCTCATGAACTCACAACTGGGCAAAGCGGGGAATGGTCAATTTTCCTTCCTTCAATGAGTGCGTGGAACATCAGTGTAGACAAGGATGAATACGGCAACGCATCTTCTTTTGTCTCACTACAGCAGTCTTCGCTAGTGGAAAATATAGAAATTGACGCAGGAGAGGTGGGTGTATCTGGCTCAGTCTCCTACGTCGACGAGAGCTGCGTAACAAATGGCGATTGGGAAGTTGTGCTAATACCCTCTCATGGGATATCTCGTGATAGAGTAGTTGCTGAAAAGACAGGCAACGCTTCATCTGGTTGGACCGGTGGCTGGACTGCATCATTGGAACCAGGCAGCTGGATTGCATATGCCTCAACTACTGCCCAGTCCCAGTGCCAGTATTTGGTATCGATAGAACCAATCTCAGTAGACGTTGATGGCGGTTTCGTAGAATCTGAACTCTCAATAGGGGGGAACCTGTTACTGGACACGCAGTGGCTTGATTACGAGGGTGCCGAACACGAACTTACAGAAATCGATGAATACGATTTAGAGATTAACGTGGGAATGGGAATTACTTGGTCTGAGAAGCTTGGTGATGATGGAATTCTGATGATTCTCTTGCCAACCGGCAACATTGGGACTTCCAGTGAATTCATCCTGAACGAGGACGGCAGGAACGTGTCGTACACCGGAGGCCAGGGAGTGAGCATACGAGCATCACAAGACACCCCAGTTACCACACTTAGCATCGAACGAGTTTCGAAGCAGGACATCGAACTCACCGTCTCACCGACAGGAATAGTCCAAGTAGATCTCCAGGATCCTGATTGCGAGTCAGATTGCGAGTTCCAATCTGCGGAATTTTCGATAAATGTATCATACAGGGGACACAACCCATTCGATTCGTACGACGTCTCAGCCACTGTTACTGGGATGGATGGGCAATATTGGGATGTCGAGTTCCAGAATTCTAGCGATCCAGAAGACTGGGTTGAATCCACTTCAATTGCCATGGGTCTAGACAACGAGACCAATATCGAGCTAACAACCCGCGTCGTTCCGGCCAATAGAACATTGGCACACCATTTCCCCAGTGGACACACAGTACTCGTCAAGTTCGCTACCCAACAGGGGTATTCTGAACAAACAGAGATGAGCGTGCAGATCCCAAGATATTCTGGTTTAGAACTCGGTGATGAATTCGAGGACACAGTGTATTTCCAGTCAGAGCAGAAGTTGATAAATTTCCAGATACCTTATGCCAATCTGGGCAACAGTGACGAGATTCTAAACTTCCAGTTTGACCCTCCAGAAGGATGGGAAGTATCCGGAGCATTGAGTCAACCTGTGGCTCCGTTTTCAATGGGGACCTCTTCGATAACTATGATTTACTCTGGCTCCGAAGATTATCCTAGCGATTACTCGGAAATCTTGAGGTTCAACGTCACCGACTCAATAAACAACACATCCGAATTCCAGATCTCACTAGTTTTGGACTCTCCATCTCTGTCTTTGGTCGGTGGAAATGATGGAATCTCAATCCTCGGTGAAGGCTCTGCAAGATACGGATACATCGAAACGTACGTTGTCAACGTTTCAAATTCTGGAAATGTTGATGCTACAGGAGTGACCCTTCACGCCATGCTTTGTAGCGATATCCAGGACGAAGATGATGATGGTTACTGCGACAAGTTCGAGAATGTAAACTCAAGTGCCGTTAGCGATGTACCAAGCATGGGCGAAGCCTCATTCTACATCAATATGGATTTCACACAATACGAAGGCTCAGAGATATTCTATATCCAGTTCGAAATAGGAGACGTAGAGAAGTCAGGTAAACTGAGGGCATGTAGCGATACAGGAACAAAGACATTCTGTGTTTTGGAGGCACAACTGGGGGCCAGCTCGGATGACAATTCCTATCTTCAGTACATGTGGCTGGTGCTTGCTGCTATGCTCATCTCACTTCTATTGTACCTAACCAGGCGTCCAGGAAGAAGGGTGAGCGCCCCGTTCTAATACCAATGCCGAGGATCAGTGAATGGTGCGGCCATGAAGGGCATCAATCATTTGGAACTGATGCCCGAGCCAGAGGAACCAAACCTGCTGACCGCAGTAGACATTGACGCTCCGGGCTACCCCGGAGAAGCCTATGGCATTTCAGATGAGGAAGCCCGGGAACTTCGCTGGCCATTTGGCCCAATAATCCGGTTCCTCTGGCCATGGGGGGCAGTTGGCTTCTCCTCTGCCATCGTCACATTCATTCTTCTTTATCCATCAATTGCCCCATTGCTTGGCGAGGTGCTTCCAGATTCCGAGTGGGCATTTGAGGATAGTGGCATTCGGAATCTGCAGGATAACGCGAACTTTGGGGAAGGAACCAGAGTATGCATTGTTGACACGGGAATTGACATTTCACATCCTGACTTCGAACGAATCAATCTTGTTGGATTCAGGGACTTCTATGCAGATAATAGTAATGAAACCCGTGACATTGGGGACAAAAGCCATGGCACACTGATGGCCGGACTTCTAGTTGCAAATGAATCATTCATCGGCGCGGCTCCGGGAGTTTCACTTTCTGTCGCAATCGCATTGGGGCCTTCTGGGAAGTCATCCAACGAGAGGATGGTTTCACAGGCCATAAGGTGGTGTAGAATTTCTCAGAATGCAGACATCATCTCCCTTAGCCTAGGAAGTGAGCCAGGTTCATGGGTATCCTCTTCCTCAGAAACCATCGAGGCTGTTAACGAGGCACTCAATGAGGGAATCTTCATCGTAGCCGCAGCTGGAAACTCAGATCCCGAGTCGAATAACTCGGATGTTTCCACCCCCGCGAGTATAGAGGGAGTAATATCAGTTGGCGCCCATGGAAAGGATGGCAATCCATGGAAGGACAGCGCTACTGGTTCTGATATCGACCCTTTCACTGGAGACGAACGGGTTTACCCCAACCAGAAGCCAGAGATTCTCGCTCCAGGGGTACTTCTATGGTCCTGTATCTCAAGCGAATATGAGCCTCCCTATGCATACTCTTCCGGAACCAGTGACTCTACAGTTCTGGTCACTGGGGCCCTAGCATTGATTCTGAATATTTATGGGGACATAATTGCCGGTGAAAACGACAGGATAGACTCGCATGAGATGTCACTCGTCAAGGTCGCATTGGCCAAATCTGCTCGAGACGCACCAAACCAAGTTTCCTCTCATGACTCAAAGATTGGATATGGCCTCCTGGATGCTGAAGAATGGGCGAACCAAGTAGCCCTTGAGTTCGGAGTCGAGCAGCAATAATTGACAAAACTTCGATTTGTTAGTGACACCCACCGTCCCTATGGTTAAATCGGCCCGATGACGCCCGCATGTTCATGGCGGCGTATCGCAAGCGAAGCTCTGTCTCCATCTCCTGCTTATTCTTGCTGAGCATAGTGGTTTCATTGGCACTCCCAGCAAACACGGTATCAGCCTCTAATGAGACCACAGAGGGAACGATCACGGGAACTGAGACCTGGGCAGGAACACACACTTTGACCGGTGACGTAACCATTGCACCGGGTGCGAAACTTATCATCCATGCAGGCTCAACTGTAATCTTCCCCAACGGGACGCACATAGATGTCAGAGGTAGCCTATGTGCTGGTTCGACATCATGTGGAAGTCCAACTAATGCGGGGCCAGCTATGAAGATCACACTTAGATGGAATGAACCGGCAAATGCTAGCGCTACTGGGGAATGCTATGGGATGAGCTACAGCAACCAAGAGATATGGATTGACGATCCATCTTGCAGTGAGGGAATCTTGATGAGGAGTTCAATTGACTTGTCTGAGACTGAACTTAGGCACGTTACATTCGACGGCGCCTGGGGAGTCCCCCACTACATTTCTGCAGTCAGCGAGTTCAGATATGGGGCCTTGGTTCTCGACGGTGCGAGCCCAGTACTAACGGAATTGGATTTCACCGACATCAATACCAGCAGCGTACTAACTACAAATCTGGCCCAACCCACATTCAATGGTGGAAACTTTGTAGTAGGAAACGACGAGAGTAGGAGCATAGTTGGGCCCGCACTACAGATATACTCCTCGGGTTCATCAGTTAGCCCATTCGTACTTTCTGACATCACACTAACTGGAACGGGTAATGGGTGCCAGAACAATGCAGGAGGTAGGCCGACCATCTGGGCGGAGAAGTCATTCATAGAGATAGAAAATGCCGAAATTTTATCTGGAGACTACGGAATAGGGCTCTGGTCTTCGGCAGGAAGTGTAACAAACTCAGAAGTAAACGCAAATTGCAACGGTATAGACATCAATGGAAAGAAATCAATCGGCTCCACATTCTTCGAATTTGAGATTTCCAACAACCAGATTACAACTCAAGAGAGAAGTGGAATCTACGCTTCTAGTGGTGCTTATGCAACCCTGACGAACAACAACATAGCGGGCGCCTCTCAGGGGTCCGGTATAGTAGTCTATTCCAGTGACGTCTTCATCCATGAAAACAACATCGGGCCTATAGGCGGGTATAACGGACTTTGGCTAGGCGGATCATTCGATGTAATCGCGGAGAACAACTCCATTTTCGGAACAGCAGGTACGCCAGTAGTCGCGGGTTGGTATACCAACTCTCTAGCTTCGGCATCAAGGGTATTACTGGCCAATAACACAATCTCATACGATGGAACCGGTGCATGCAGTAGCAATACTTACTGGGACGGCGATTTTACCTGCCCGGTCCTCCATGCCTTCATGACCGGAGTTACCATGTATGACAATTTAATCGATGCCGGAGGAACTGCTGATGGAATCAGGGCCGTCGGTTCGCTACTAGATATCCAGAGGAACACATTCACAATTCCGAAAACAGGAGCCGTGATTAGAAATTTTGACTCAGGTTATTCCGATTCTCAGCAGTACGGCTCCTTGGCATTCTTTTCTCAGAACATCTGGGATGGAGTCGAAGTAACTTACAACATCACAAAGAGCTCAGTAACGTCTCAGTCCGAATACATCCCCTCTCCACCATCAGGCGAATCTCCAGTTAAACTATCATGGCCAGACCAGGAGGCATGGCCAGACAATGGGTTCCAGGGGGCAATCCTGCCAACTCCGGTGAAGGAATGCGAGAGTTGCGACAACATGACTCCGAGAAACTTCCCCCTCGGTGTAAGTTTGGACAACAATTCGACCGTCTTCACATTCGCAAACCTGACAAATCTAGATCTGTCAAAGGTAAAGATTGCAACTCAACCAACTCACTATGCGGTACAGGTCAGCAGGGCTGAGCTCGTAAGATTCCAGACTCTGATCAACGGCGAGAGAGTCAACGATGCATTGGTTATCGTCGAGGACGCAGTTGGAAATGACCTGTACACGGTAAAAACAGGTGCAGATGGATTCACTCCCTGGATTGCCTTGCCATCTAATTTCCACCTTGACTTCAGAGGCTTGGGAGGGGGAGACAATCCTGACGGATTTGCCGATGACGAATACGAGGACTCTTGCTCGGATGGGATCGATAATGATGGGGATCTTCTGATAGACACCGATGACGACAGCTGTGACTACTCTGCGGGAACTAGGGAGATGTCACTCTATCGTTACACAGCTTACAAGTTTGGATTCGGTTACTCAAGAGACGAGTTTATCCTGCAAGAGAGCACTCATCAAGAGACAACCAACTTGGTCAATCAGGCACCCACAGTTAAGGTAACGCAAGAGGATGGACACTCATTCCGAAGGGTTGTGAATATCACTGGTAGCGCACATGATGGGCAGCTGGCGAACAGTTACTCTTCCGACGCACTAGCTCAGTGGGACCAAGGGGGGTATGTCCATTCCGTTCAGGTGAAGGATCCATTTACTGGTTCGTGGGAGGATGCTGGCCAGGCAGTTGACACCAGTGCTATGCAGGATGGACAAGTTACACGTTTCGATCGACCATTCAGCTCCTGGTATTATGAGATTGACCTTAGCGCAATTGCGGGGGAGGGCGACTATACATTCGAGTTCCGGGCCTTCGACGGAATCGACTACAGTACAGTGATTACTCGAACGATTAAACTCAATGCCCAGCCACCAACTGTTTTCGTATCATCACCCAGCTCATTTTCCTCTCATGATGAGGGAACTGTCCACTTCGTAGGCTCTGCACAGGATCCTTATGGGTGCCCTACTGAATGCAACAAGGACATCGGACTAATATTCATGCGAATTGAGGGTCCCAATTTCGAGGTCACTACTCCGGTTGAATCCAACGAGGATGGTAGCTGGGAGTGGTACTGGGACTTCAGTGCTAGGCCTAGGGAGCTAGCCACCTATACCTTCACAATTTGGGCCTCAGACTCAGATTTCTGCAAAGGAGTCATTGACGAATGCCAAACAGTAGTTCTCACCCTCAGCATAGATAATTCCAACAGTCAGCCAACCCTAAGTGTTAACGAACCCTATTCGGGAACTCGGATTTCAAGCTCTTCTTCTACTCTAATCAAGGGTGTCGCCAGGGACTTCGATGGCGATGTCACAAGAGTGGACGTAGAGGTGAAGGACGTTTCAAATGACTATATCACTGTCCATACATCCAGTACTAACGAGTTCACCGAGGAAGGTGAATGGGAGATTGTATGGGACACGACTCAGCTTAGGCACGATGCGGATTACCTTGTCAGGATTAGATCCTATGATGGACTGGACTTCAGTAGTTGGGTTGAGTTGTTGATAACTGCAGACAATCCGCCCAACGCAGACAGCAAGAAGCCTGTTTTCGAATCAACAGGATGGATTAGCGAGTACATTCTGTACTGCGATACTGATTCTAACTCAGTTAACAGATGCACAACAGTGGAAATCGATCTTCGCCAATTCTTCAGTGATGAGGACAATGACATTGAATTCATCTCTGTCTACAATGACACATCCACTGGAACAGACGACAGATTCCCACTCGTGATCAGCATCGGAGGTGATGGCATAGCCAGATATGACCCGGCCGATATGCTGTTCTATGACGAAAACATAGAAACTTGGACTCTGAATAACGTGATTTTCATTGCCACCGACTCATGGGAATCGAAGGCAAACTCAGAACCCGTAACTTTCCTTGTTGTTCCTCTGCAGTTTGGTATCCAAGAGCCAGAAAGGGATTGGGTCGAGGGAGACGAGATTGCAATATATTCTGGCACTGGTCTTCCCGGAAAGCAGGTCTCAGTTCAAATTGGGGGAACGCCAGTCAACTATACCGTCGTCTCAGAAGACGGAACTTGGGAGCTTGGTATCCCTGCATCGAGGATCAAGGGAGAGTCCTCCACCCCGCAATTCAGTTATGGCGGCCAAACTACACTTGTCAACCCAATCTTCAGCGGAGAGCCGGATATTGGGGGGACAGACTGGATGGTTGTTGGGGGAATAGCCGTAATAGCTCTACTTGCCTTGGTTGCTCTGGCCTTTGTAAGTGGCATAATTGGATTGGAGATTGAGGAAGAGGGTGAATTCAGCAAGTCCCCAGTATCTTTGTCGGGAATAATAGATGCTGACTTGGACGACACTCCTCTATCTGATTCTTCGGGCTTGGAGAGGTTTGACGACCACCCTGGATGGCTATGGGATGCCAATTCCGAGGAATGGGTCCCCGATCCAGAATTCCAGGAGTAGGACCAGCGTCCGAGACCTGCTAACATTATTGAGTGAGTCTGAGGGGTGAGCACCATGGTTGCAATGGCTACGTCGAGACCCGGGGTCCAGGAACGAATATTCCTGCACCTGAGGGACTACATGGACCACAGTGAGAAGGTAGAGGTACCGTTCGCCCTATCACAGATGGGAATTGCAAACGCCGTTTCGATAGCCAGATCAAATGTCCCAAGGGCAATTTCCGGAATGAAGGAGGCCGGTCACCTAATAGAAAGGCAAGCCCATGTTACCGGTGTTTCCAGGAAGAGAAAGGCATACTTTCTAACAGATGAAGGCGCAAAGGTAGCTGACGACATTTGGGAAAGAGTTTCAGAGAATTCAGTAAGGCTGATCCATCCGGATGGACTGTCCGAGACAATAACTCTACAAGCAGCTTTGGAGGGTACCAACCTACCACTTAGACATGTGGACATGCTTCGTTACATGGACGACTCAGGGACAATAGATCTCACGGGCCTCACTCCCGAACTTATCGAGAGAGACCTATCTAAGCACATAGAGAAACAACTTGTTTCGTACTTGAACGATTTACCCAGGACTAGGAGATTCTATGGGAGGGCTGCCGAAATCGATGTAATGGCTGATTTGCTAGAAGCAAAGTCCGCATCAATTCTCGTTCCTGGAATTGCTGGAATCGGAAAGACATCCCTATCTACCAAGATACTAGATAGATTCACTCACCGCAGGAATCTGATTTACCATCGTTGCCAAGATTGGGAAGGATCCCGGTCATTCCTAGAAGCATGTGCAGAATGGCTCTCGGCAATTGGCCACAACGGGCTCTCCGACTATCTTTCAGCAACCCCCGTTCCTCAGCCTATTCTAGCAGTCAACCAAATCGAGGAAGGACTCTCAGAATCCCCGTCCCTGATAGTTATCGATGATTTGCACAAGGTCGGAGATGAGACTCTATACACTATCCTGAAGGAACTGACCCTAAGGATACCAAAACTGCAGGAAGTCGGTCTTGTCATGTTCTCACGCTCATTCCGGATGGTGGTTCCTGAGTCCGATCAATCAGGCAATATTGTTACTCTGGTCATGCCATTACAGGGCCTTGATGAAGAGTCCAGCAAACTCATTCTAACGGCATTGCCGGGAATGGAACCCAAGCAATTCTCGCACATCTATACGCTATCTCGCGGTCATCCACTGATACTGGAGCTGATTAACAGGGGCAATGTGGCCGAGACATTTCATGCTACGTTGGAAGCCTTCGTTGAACAGGAGATTTTCAGCAGACTTTCTGCGGCCGAGAAAAGACTACTTGGTGCTATCGCAATATTCAGAGAACCAATTCCAATCAATGCGATTCAGCAGGCCGAGGGGGGAATTGATCTTCTTGACGAATTAGTTGAGAAGGGCCTTGCCCGTCAATCGGACGCTGAGAACTATGATGTCCACGACCTTGTTAGAGAATTCTTGATGCGCTCAATGGACGAAGAACTAAGGAAGCAACTACACTCAACGGCAGTAAATTGGTACAGGAATAGGAACGACGCGACAGACAGAATAGAATTCATTCACCACCTAAGGAATACAGGAGATGACGACGGCCTGGCAGAAGTCCTTCTTTCTGAAGGGCGCGGCCTTGTTAGTTCAGGACACACGGAACTTCTTTCAATTCTAAACTCACTGGAAAGCAGCGACTTTGACCCAAAGAGTTGGGCACTAATTCGTGAACTAAGAGGTGACATATTTTCCATTCAGGGAAGGTGGGATGAGGCAGAAGTTGAGTACGATGCAGCGGCAAAGCACATTGGAAGCAGGAAGCCCAGCAGAGAGCTCGCCAGGCTTCTCTCAGCTAGAGCAGATATTGCTGTAAAAAGAGGTGCTATGGACGATGCACTTGAGTTGCACAGAAACGCCTTGAAGATTCAGGTTGAGATTAGGGATGCGATTGGAGCGGCGAGATCATACAACAACATGGGTCACATTTTCCGGAGGAGGAAAGATACCAGGAGGGCCATGGAGGTATACGGGAACGTCGAAGGACTCTTGGAGAATGAGGATGATCCAGAACTAAATGATGCCAGAATAAGGTTGGCCTCGGCATTCATTGAGATGGACGAGTTAGATAGGGCTAGGGAGCATGCACTAACTGCATACGAAGATACCAAGGAAATGGAAAATGAATTCCTCCACGCTAGGTCTAGAGCCGTGCTAGGAAGATTCTACGCAAAGATTTCTGATAACGAACTGGCACTACTTCACTATTCAGGAGCTCTTGAGACACTCTCAAAATTGGATGACCCCCAAAGTGCAGTAGAGGTTGAAATGCTCCTCGGCCAGGTACTGGTAGATGCCGGGAGGAGGGAGGAAGCAGCAGAGCACTATCTTAGCGGCCTCGCAGTAGCAGAGGCAAATGACTTCAGAGTCCTACAGGGTGAACTACTAGCTAGGTTGGGGGAAGTCGAGCCCGATCGCTCACAACGTATGAGCTACCTTCAGAGGTCCCTGTCGCTATTCAGAGAACTTGGAGCAGTGGACCGAATGCGCGAGGTCCAGAACTCGGTTCACAGAGCCGTGATGGGAAAGTAGTCAAGCAGCAGCAACCTTTCCTGCCTGAGACTCCCCAGTCCAGTGTATGAATTCCGGTCCACTTTGCTTTGAAATCGAGATTTCACCTGAGAAATCTTCCCCAATTGCCATCAGAACTTCACTTTCTGCAATATGTGGTGCATTGTTCTTCTCTGAAAGGTGACATAGGACTATACTATTCAGATTCTCACTACAGACTTCTCTAAGAATTTGGGAGGTCTGTTTGTTTGATAGGTGGCCCCCCCTTCCCGAAATCCTCCTCTTTAGTGAATCTGGATAGGGTCCGTTGAACAATTTTGAATGATCGTAATTTGCTTCTATTGAGATGTGTCCGCAACCTCGTAGATGGGAAATCAGATCATTGGGGGCCTCTCCCAAATCCGTGACAATTGCCGCTCTATCCCCCTCTCTATCACTTGCAATAATGGCTACGTTGTCTGCATCGTCATGAGGAACTGGAATTGCCAACATACTTAGGGACGATGAGACTTCCACCATTTCGAGATTTCCGAATGTCTTGCAATCCTCAGTTGGGCTCCAACCCATCCTAATTGCTGTCTCGAGATTACAATGTAGGCTAGCCTCCCATGCCTTTGAGGATCTTAGGGCACTGGCTGAGTGGTCTTTGTGATGGTGAGTAACAATAACCGCATCTACGCTAGATGGCTCCACTCCAATAATCCCCAATCTTTTCTCTGTCTGCCTCGTGCTGAATCCACAATCCACCAACACATTTGTCCCATTTGAGCTGAGTAATGTCGCATTACCCCTACTTCCGGAACCCAAGTGTGTAATCTGAATTGACATTCTCCAACCGCCCCGAACATTACAACCTTTGAACCAATCCATAATGTTGTCTGGAATCTACACATTTTCTTCTCTACGACAAATTGCCGGGAACATATGTCAGAGCCTTTGTCCGAACGACGCTCCATCATCATGATAAATCACTCAAGTGGAGAAAATATCACCTGGGTGGGTGAAATGAGGCGCAAGCAATCTGCCCTACTCATTTCTTTCCTGATTCTTTCTAGCTTAGCCTTCGTTTCTCAGACTAGGCCACAGTCTCCTGTGTCGTCTACAGACCCCACTCTTGCAGAAGGAAGCGAATCTCCAGTAACTGACCAGGATGGCGATTTAATTCCAGATCTATATGAGGTAATATTCGGCGAAGAACTTCTCGTTGACAGCCCAATGATTGACATGTCGATTGCTGGATTGGACCCTTCAGACTCTACTGACAATACTTCTGACTTGGATAGAGACGGACTAACCGCCCTTCAGGAATATTGTTGGCCCTACACCATAGATATGTGCTTTGAAGAAAGGAATAGCTTGACGGGAAAGCCTCCAGAAGAGACATCTTCAGGACTCAGAGAGTATCTGGATCCACGAAATTCAGATACAGATGGCGATGGACTTCCAGATGGTTATGAGGTACACATGTGCACGGTGGGAGGATTGTACAAGACTAACCCAAATGACCCTCTAAACCCCAATAATTTCTGGGAGTGCAGGTATTTCGACCCCCTCGACCCGATCGACTCAGTCTCGGACTTCGATAGATGCGAAGCCGACTTCAGCTGGGGCTGTGGTGACGGATTCGATTTCAATAGCAATGGATTTATTGATCAAGGAGAGCGGTTCACAAACACAGAAGAGTATCTCTTTGGTTCACCTAGTGATTGGATCACTGAACGAGACGGCCTCTGGTGCGCAGGTGAGATATCAGGGCTTGTACCAGGCTCATGTCAGATTGAGTTCGAAAGGCCCACTGGCGATTCAGGCTGGCTAGGGACAGATCCGAGATATAGTGACTCAGACTATTATTCATGGGATGCATTAGTCCCCGATGGACTCGAAATTCTAGGCGATGGAATTCCAGATGGTTGGGAATTCCATCACGGACTTAATCCACTGAATGCCTCCGATTCCATAGTCGACTCCGACACTGACGGATGGGACCTCGATGGAGATGGATATGTTACTCCTGACATCACACCTGGAACGGCACTTTGGGGCGAGTCCTTCAGCAACTATGAGGAGTACGCGATTGATTATGATGAAAATACAGGGGTTATCCCCGGGCTAAGGGGAGTGAAGGCCACTGGTCAGAATGAACCGATATTGAGCTATGATCATTCTACTGCAATAAGCATTGTAGACCCAGCCATCCACTCAATAATTTCTGACCAGGCAAGAGAGAGGCTAATCATAGGATCAAAATATGGCATTACAGTTCTTGACCCATTCAGGGGAACAACCTCGGAATTCAATTTCGCTCCGGGTCTCGAATCATTGACTATTGCCAGGCAATTCGTAGGTGACTCAGATTTTCTACTGATAGGATCCAATATCGGAATCCATATGGTTATGATGGAAAATGGGCTGCCTGTAATGGGCTCTATACAATCTTCTGAAATTGGCCAAGTTTCTGAAATCCTTACGCTGAAGTCATCTTCAGAAAATATCGATTTGATTCTAATGGGGAGCAGTAATGCATGGAAGATGTCACTGGATGGCGCCCTTTCGGGGCCTTCAGAACCAATGGATATCACAATCATCCAGTCTCTTTCTCACTTGCTCGGGGACTCTAACGCAACGGCATTTTCATCTGCACACATAGAGATGCCCGGTCGATCACCGATGCTAATGATCGGAACCGATGTTGGATTAATTGCTTGGAACACTTCTGATGGATCTGAGTCCATGGGTTTGCCTTGGTGGATTTTCAATAGGGCCAACTCAGAGGACTTTGTAACTCCTAATATATTGGACTCGTCCAAGTCTTCATCAGTCAATGTTATCGAGGTAGTAACAAATTCCGATGGAACCAATGATGTTTGGATGGGGACTGGGGGCGGCCTTCATCTGATTGATTTAGACATCATTATTTCCCAACCCGAGAGGGCATTTCAGAACGAGAGGATGCTGAACATAGATGGACTTCTAACCGGAGCAAACGACGTTCACTCAATTATGCAACTAGACGGGATGGTAGCCGTCGGTTCGAGAGATGGAACCTGGTGCTTAGAGGGAGGCCCAAGTGGAATTCTTGGATTGTACTATAATCAGACAGAAATCCCCGGATTAGTTTCTTCCATGGCCACATTAGAAAGTGAGGGCGAGTCATGGTTGTTTGTGGGAGTATCTCCCGGGAGATTCATGAACATTGCACCGATGAACCCCCACTCCTCCGACTCTGATCTAGATGGCATGCCCGATGGATGGGAGTTCGCCTACGGACTTGACCCAACCGATCCATTCGATGCTACAAGGGATTTGGATGCGGACGGCGTCTCAATAGAATGGGGCGGGCAGATTGAGTACAATAGGCTCTGGAGCAATCTCGATGAGTACCGATTTGTCTCCACCTCGGATGGTGGATTCAATGGAACCGATCCAAGAAACCTAGACTCTGATGGTGATGGCCTTACCGATGGCGAAGAGTACTGGGGTTGGTTTGTCGACTCAACCAACTTTGACTGCCATTACCTGAACGGAGAGTATGCCTGTGACGAGAGTTTGGGATTTTCTTCTAGAGAGGTACACCTTGGGGGATGGTTAGGTACTGGTTCAGGAGGGGGCAGTGATACTCCTACGGATCCAACAAATCCAGATTCTGATGGCGATGGCATGCCTGATGGATGGGAAATTCGCCATAGAAGGTGGGTGGGAGACGTCTATACCGGAGGAAATGAATGGACACTGGACCCCGGTGACCCTACTGATGCCAACAAAGATGCGGACGGAGACGGTTTAACCAATATTTGTGAGTATCAGTGGGAGGCTAGGAGATCGCTTGCCATCAGCTCAGGACTGATGTCCCATGGCGAGAATTCTGAGTATGCAAAAGAATGGATACCCACTGATCCCAATTCAGTTGACTCAGATCAGGACTCCTTGCCAGATGGTTGGGAGGCCCGATACTCATGCCATTGGCCCGCCGAGAATTCTGGGATAAACCCCATGAACGGTTCCGACTCCCTAAAAAATCCCGACGGCGATGGTTTCGATTTGAACAATGATGGCATATTGGAAATTGGTGAGTCTTTTGTCAACTGGCTAGAATATCACATCAAGTCAGAAATTCTTCTTCCATACAACACTGAATCTGGGATACCATATCCTGGAAACATTTCCACAGAATTGACTCATGAGTCATGGGAGGGTTTAGCCGGGGGGCCGTTTGGCGAATTTATTGGACAATACTACGAATCGCTTAGCTCTGGAATTCCTTTAGGTGATGTTGGCTCATCCGATCCTCTTTCCTCTGATTCGGATCGTGATGGCATGCCAGATGGTTGGGAGGTATTCCATGCCAGATGGGATCTGTTTGCACAAGAGTGGACATTGAATCCGGTTAATGGAGGGGATGGACTGGGTGATCCAGATCTAGATGGCATGTCTAATTGGGAAGAGTATAACTCAATTGATAGCCAGATTAGCGAGGCCGATGGAACAATTTCATCTCCTCAGTTTTATCTTACTGATGCTGCAGGGGTACTTCTCGAGACTCCTTGGATTGGAGCCGAGTCCGCCCTCTCCTTTGGCTCGTTTGTGACTGATGAACAGGCATTATTGACAGGTAGGACCGGAAATCCAAACAACCCCGACTCCGACGGGGATGGTCTACTGGACGGAGTGGAGTTGATATTCACTTCATGGAATTCTACTGATGGGTTATGGACCCTGAACCCATTGGTTCCAAATGATGGAAACTATGACTCCGATGGAGATGGAATCAACGATATTGTTGAATTGAATCTTACAACTAATAGTCCAATAAACGGAGCCAACTCACCACCAAGTGCCCCCCTATTCTGGGAAGAGGCAAGACTAATTGATCAAAATGAGTTCGAAAACAGAGTATACCGTATTCTATTCAACAAGGAAGGTAGGGCCCACATAGCAATGGACCAGTATTATGAGTGGAGAGCCGGGGGTCCAGCAAAACCGATGATTGACTCCATTCTGGGAATTACCGATCCTAATGATGCCGACACAGATCGTGATGGCATGAGTGATGGATACGAGTATTGGTTTACCGAGTGGAATCTTGAACAGAACCATTGGACTATGAATCCACTTACTGACTCAGATGTGGATTTCGACTCTGATTCAGACTCTTTCGATTGTGATGGCGATGGAGAGATTTCAGACTCCGAATCATTCGACAATCTGGCTGAATACGACTCTAGGTGGTATGGAAAAAGGCTGGAAGTGGGCAATATGCCAAATGGGACTGGCCCCGTATCTTATGGGGATGATGCTGTATCAGCAATGGTGGATGAATTGCAACTATCCGAGGAGTCCGCTTGGGCTCAGATTTATTCCATGTTTGCATCTAAGAGTTCTAAATCGTTCGAGAAGATTGGACTGATTAACGAGCTCGATCCTGACAACTTCAACAAAACACTGTCGGGGATCAGTGATCCAACCGACTCCGACTCCGATCAGGATGGAATGCCAGACGGTTGGGAATACTGCTATTCGGTATATCGAGAAATATTGCCATCAAATAACCTACATTGGTCGCTAAACCCATTGAATCCCCTTGATGTTGATTATGATCCCGATGCAGATGGTTGGTATGATAGGCAAATCTGGGACACTCCTGCTGAACAAGGAAAATGGGACTCCAGGGAATTCTCCCCTTACTCTGAAGACCTGCAGATTTCCAGTGGCACCTCAGAACTATACTTCACCAACATAATGGAGTTCGATAATGGGACATTGCCCCTTGAACCCGACTCAGACGGGGACTCTATTGCCATGAAGCCCGTATTTACTGATGGAGTGGTTACAGACTATCTCCAAGACTTCAGTCTGTCCGACGGACTTGAGTTGTTCAAGTATGGTACAAACCCTCTTGACAATGACACCGATGGGGATATGATGCCTGATTTCTATGAGCACTATAGGGGTTGGAATGAGACAAACGACAATTGGTCATCATTCATGAGAATAGAGGTTCAATGGTACGAGGTCACTCCGAACAACTGGAAACCAATCGACATAAAAAATGGGATTATTACAAGACCAGAACTTGATTGGACTTGGTTCACACATGATCCCACGGACCCCAGCGACGCTACCCAGGATTCGGACAAAGATGGTGAGTGGGATTGCACGACTTCCGGTTGTGAATATGTCCCTTACAACAACTTCCAGGAATACTATGCAGTAGTAAATACGACCCTCTCTTCTCCATCGGTGGTCCGTGCTTCTACCCTATACGACTGCTCTGGACAGGACGTAGAGGAATGGTGGCAGCTTAGGGAGACGCTTCTCGGCACATGCTCCGGTACAAACTCTCTATCTACAAACTACCTTAGGATTAACAGAATTAACGATGGAGATCAACTTTATGCTCTGATCATCAATGATCACGACATCAGTTACGAGGATGTAAATTCAAGCAATGATGTAGTTATCTCAAATGGAGCATGGACCGATCAATACAATAGGCTGGCCGGCGATAGGTATCATCTGCCAAACCCTGCCTCCGGCGAGTATGCATTTGGGTGGTGGTTTCTGGACATCGATGGTGATTTAATCGCGGAAGGAACAGACCCCACCAAGTGGGATACTGATGGGGACTGGCTGAACGACTTCTTCGAGATAGATGATGACTTAATTGATGGAATCAGGGGCAATAGCGGTTCGCCAATTCGCTATGATGATCGGACAACTTGATTTCAATCAATTCATTTGCAACGGCCCCATCTGGGAGACATGGCAGGACTTGAGGGCGAATCTCCAAGCCCCAATTCTACCCTAGAAGAAAAACTCCTGTTCTTGCAGGGCAATATGGTCAGTTTCATTTCACAGTATAGTATGCCCATAATCGAGGTTTCTTTGGTAGTTTCAAAATATCTCAAGATCATTTCCGATTCTCTAGAAAAAAATGCTGCAGAACACGGCGAAGAAATCTCACAATTCCTTAACCGTCCATCAACAAATACGATTTCAGAACAGGAAAAGGCAATTTCTGAATTTCCCATAAATTCCCTAATCGAAAGGACAGATAAAGACCGGATGGACATTTTCGACACAATCCTACGTACTTCGATAAACAGGACAGAACTACCTTTCGTGAATGCCCTAGCACTACTAAGGGACTGGGAAAAGATGATCCGGACCCAGCTTTCTAGTGCTTCAAGCCCGGGACATCTGTTCAGTCCACTAGACATCCCTGAGGGATTCTAGACTTGCCTTGTTCTTAGCCGTGGCCACGATGCCACTGGAAACCCACCATGCATCAGCGATTGACCAAACGTACAGCACTGGCCAAAGTACCAATGATAGGATGAGTGGAAACTGGATTAGAAACCACTCGGAAGCCTTCCTGTGCTGCCGGTTGAAGTGTTGGCCGAGAAAAAGTAGTGGAATGGCTGCTAGGGCTACAGCAAATATTGGCCTTGCGGCCCCCCAAGGACCAATGCCCCCGCTCAGCTCCGCCCAAATTGCAGAGAAGACCCCAAGGGCGCTGGAATCATCCTCGTATTCTGGCTCTAGTTGAACCACGTACTCATCGGCCACGTTCGTTGCCAACATTTGGGACTGAAGAATATGACGTCTCCCAAAGCATAGAAAGTGAGAACTATCGAGT
This sequence comes from Candidatus Thalassarchaeaceae archaeon, assembly GCA_030748775.1. GTDB lineage: Archaea > Thermoplasmatota > Poseidoniia > Poseidoniales > Thalassarchaeaceae > UBA36. Next base: position 76,122 of record JASMLH010000003.1, read on the forward strand.
AACTATCCGAAAGCCATGAGTCTCCCAAGACTCCTGCTTACCGGTTTCGAACCATTTTCAAACTTCACCGAGAATATCTCAATGTTAATTGTAGATGAGATTGCAACTAGGGGGATCAATGGAGTAGAAATCAAAGCACTCATTTTGACCGTGGATGAGAATGGTTCTATGTTGCCCTCGGAAATTATTGAAGGAAATGAGAATTTTTCAGCAATACTACAATTGGGATTTTCATCCGGTTCAGATGTTGTTAAAATCGAAAAAATTGGTAGAAACGAGTACGATATGAGAATTCCGGACAATTCGGGAAGGAGAATTGAAAATGGCCCGATTATTGCAAATGGTCCAGCAGAAATATCCACTAACTCACCGATCAGCTCAATTGAATTGGCCATTGGCGATTCAGATTTCGTGTCTTGGAGTATGGATGCGGGTGGATTTGTATGCAATGAGACATATTTCAGGACGTTAATGGCGGTTTCCACGTCATATGAGCCAAAAACGCCCGTGCTTTTCGTGCATCTCCCGGATAAGGAAGCCGTAACCCTAGATTTGCAGTTGGAATTGGTTAAGAAGATCTCAAAATGCCTATGCGGAATCATCTGATTTCATCGTCCGACGCCCTTTCGAGTCGAACCACTCTTTTGGCTCTCCCTCTGCTGTCATGGCGAGCTCGTCTCCAGTGCTTCTAGGGACTCCTTCTCTTCCGTTATGCCAGGTTTGCTGTTCCAGCCAAATCTCCAAGTCATCCCCTTCTATTTTCACATCAATTGTCCCGCCAAAAGTCATTTCTTGAAATGCGAATGAGGCTTTTCCAACAAATGATGATTGCCTCGAAAGTCGGAATTTTGCCATACCCCTTTCCATTTCCATTCCCATTGCATCCATGGCAGTGTCCAATACTCTTCTTTCTCTAAGGATAGAAATCAAATTCCCTATTGAATCAACCCTGCCTGAAATCATTACCTCTCCTCTCTTTATGGGAAAAACATCCGAAATAGGAACTGTGTCTGGAACCCATTCTGGAAAAATTGAGCGAACTGAATCAATTACCTTTTCCGGACTCTCATGAGGTCTAATCAGAGTCGATATGGTCACAGCCGGTTCCATGACGAAGCCACATGACTTCAGGTAAAGAGTGCTACTGAATTTTCCTCCTTTACACGAATAATTCAAACGGGCTTCTTATGGCCATCATACATGGCGGCTAGGTCATCATACGTTTCCCTTGCACTACTCGTTTTGCCTACGTTGCTCTTAGCCTCTTTCAGGCTCCTTTCCCCGGAATTTAGTGAAGCCCTCTCCAATGATATCATCATTGAATCATTGGCCCATGCTCTAGCCTTGGGGGTCGGCCTATTCGCAATTCTGAGATACAGGTTTGTTGAGGATCACGAATACCATAGGGCAAGGGCAATAGATCGGCTCTCCAGAACATACAGACAGGAAGATAGGGGACTCTGGGAAAAGGGAGAATCCGCAATTGAGCGACTAGAAGCTAGGGCTTATTCCGACTTTAAAGGTAGAGGAGCAGCTGTAGCAAGGCAGAGGATGCAGAGTAGTATTGGCGAAATTAACCGGGAGTCGATAGAGGTTGAGCAAACTGAGGAAGAGCAATCCTCGTTTTCGATAATAGTAGATGGGGTCGAACAAAGTGCAGAACAAAGCGAAGACGTTTCCGAAAACAAAGGAAGCTTGATTTCTAGATGGTCAAACAAACTTTCTGATGCAATAGAGAGAACAGCCTCTAGGAGAACTGAACGATCCAAGAAGGAAAAAGAAGAGGAAATAGAGGTAGGCAATGGCAAGGCGCCTCCTTCCATCGGTTCACAGTGGATGGTTCCAGAGGAGCCTGCTTCATCAAAGCCCACCAGAATATGCAGTGATTGTGGAATGTACAACTATCCAAGTGCAGATTATTGTACATCTTGTGGCTCGTACATCGGCTGAATGGGGAACGGTTGATAGGACCCTGTCATGAGCCTCAACTAGGTGGGATGATGGCAGATAAGAGAGATTACTACGATGTCCTGGGTCTTGAAAAGAACTCATCGGAGACCGAAATAAAGTCGGCTTTCCGTTCTCTTGCCCGAAAACACCATCCCGACAAGAATCCCGATGATCCAGATTCAGAGAGAAGATTCAAGGAAATACAAGAGGCATATGCTATATTGTCCAATCCCCAAGAAAGGCGTAAATACGACATGTTCGGGCACGACAGACCAGGTGGTTCGCCATTCGGTTCCAGCGGTTTCCAAGGCGTCAATATCAGCTTCGACGACCTATTCGGCGGCGGTTTCGAGTCGATTTTCAGTCAGTTCTTTGGGGACTCGCATAGCAACTCATCTAAGGGATCAGATTTGCTGGTGCGTCACTCTGTTCCATTTCAGGCAGCATTCCAAGGAATGGATGACGAACTTGAGATTGAGGTTCTGAAGGAATGCAATGAGTGCGGGGGAACCGGTTCAAGGAATCCCGAAGGCTCTAGGCTATGTCCGACATGTGATGGCCGAGGGAGAATAGACGAGATTTCGATGATCGGACCATTCAGGCAACGTGTTAGAAAGGAATGTTCACCCTGCCGAGGTTCGGGTAGGATAGTTTCCGATCCTTGCAAGGGATGTAGGGGTGATGGGAGATCACGCCAATCAATAAAGGTCAAGTTTTCAATCCGTCCTGGAATAAGTTCGGGAAGCCGTCTGAGGATGAGGGGCCAGGGTGAGGCATCAACATCGATGAATGGGAGTCCGGGGGATCTTTACATCGAAATCGATGTAGACCCCCATCCCTGGTTCGAAAGAGACGGTGGCGATCTATTGATGGCCCTTCCCCTAAGTTATGCTGACTTGCTTCTAGGGACTACAGTGGAGCTACCCCACATCGATAATGAATCTCTGAAGGTCAAGGTCCCCTCTGGTTCCATTCCCGGAGAAACAATAACTATCCGTGGACGTGGTCTCCCAAATCCCCTTTCTTCAAAGAGAAGAGGCAATGTCACAGTCGTCCTAAAGCTGGAATTGCCGAAGAAACCTTCTCGTTCAACAACAAAGAGCATCAGGGAGTTAAGGGAACAAATGGAATCCGAACTCCCAAATTTGGAAGATCGCGTAAGAGGAGACGCAAGCAAAAGGAGAAAGTCCTGATTATTCTTCTTCAATTTGTTTTATCGAATCGTTCGGGGAGGATGCCACTGGTATTCCGTCTACGATTCCAGACAGATGGAATCTAATTTCTTTTACACTACCAAGAATAATTATCCTCAGGAAATTTTCTTCATCGGGCTCGAGCGAATTCAGAAACACCTCGTCATTTTGAAACATATGTTCTGGCTCAACACTTGAGATTTCCACTCTTTCTCCATGTGGGGAATATGCCCTTATAGCCGCCATGTCCCATCTTTTTCCGCTGACCTTGATCCCTATTCCAAATTCTCCTAGCACAGAAGTAGTCCAAATCAGGGTTTCTGAATTGTCGGTTTTGTAATTGATTTTCGGGATTCCAAACTCTCGAACGAAATACTCCCACGAATCGTCTCCAAGATTCTTAAGAGATCTTTCTATCAGTCCCTTGTCCACCAAAGCCCCCTCCTCATCCTCGAACCTCTTCCTTAGCGAGGCAAGCACCCCTATCTCCTGATTGTCAATCCCACTAGATTCCTTCTCCGCCAGCCACTGATTTCTGTTCCACCAAAGCACAGTAAGAAAAGGAAGCAATAGAAAAACTCCTGCAAAGATGTAGAAATTCATGAACATCCACGATAGGTCTTCAAACTCTTGTCGTTCGTTCAGAGCCGGCCCTTTGTCGATTAATCTAAACGAATAATTCACTTCCTGTCCGGAATCTCCTTGATTCTCAACTCTGACCGCATGATAACCCATGGAAAGATTCATTTCACCAGATTTTCCATTCTCGGAGTCATTTGATTTTTGAATACTAACCGACTCTTCAATCTTCCAGCTGGTCTGGTTTAGTGACTGAATCTGGATACTCCCTTCGCTACTGGAAACAATCTCAACTCTCGTTCCGTTTGAAGAACTAATCTTCAACGCGAAAATATCCACTGAGTCGTTTTCTGAAAATCCTCCGTTTACTTGGAAACCAACAAAGATTACTTGCCATCCATGGTCAGGGCTATCCTCTCCCCATATTGAGTCAGGAGCATCGACAATTTCCTGAGTAATCTGGATAATTTCAGACTCTTGCTCTGCATAAGAGACATGAGAAAGCAGCACAAACACTGCAATTGATGATGCCAAGAGAACACCCCTCATTATTGCCCGGATGGCGTCTATGTTTAGAATCCTTCAAGCGAAACTCATCCATGGGGGTGCATGGGCGAGCGAGCACTTGGGAGGGATGTAGTTTCCAGGAATCGTTTTGCACGACTTTTCTCGGTGGGAGATAGAAGAAATCCAAATTCATGGACTCCGGGCCTGATACTCTCGGAAGACGAACCGGATTTACCGTTGGCTTTCGCCCCTTTCTCTATTTCCCGAAACTCCGACGGGCTCCCAGCCAAGTCTGTAATTTCAACTCGCTCAAATCTTTGTTTCCCCTTCGACTCTTTGGATAGATGGGAGATGGAAGAAGGACTAGTCCTACCTCCAAGTCTTGTGGAATCAGACTCCGGCGAGTTCGGTGATGGGATTGAGTTGCTGCCCATTTCTTGGAATTCGTTGCATCACGATGAAAGAATTGCCACTATAGATTTCCAACCGTCCATAGTGGTTCTAACGGATTCTCCGCAACTAGCCAACCTTCCCGGTATGCTCGAAAGGGCTTTGCTTACCATCCGAAAAAATTTCCCAGCCTCATTGGTTTGGACTCCAGGAATAGCGGGGCCAGACAACTGTGCACTATTGTCATGGATGGGTGTGGACTTATTCGATTTGTCACGATCTAGGCATGCGTCTTCTCTCGGAGTATTACTTACTGAGGCCGGCCCTAGGCTTCCAGAGGAGACCTCGGGCGAGGATTCATCGATGAAATCTCAATGCGAACACTGGTTGTCCGCAATTTCCCAATCTAGAGCAGCAATTCGCAATGGTTCACTTAGGGAACTTGCAGAAAGAAGCTCTACATCCAGCCCCCGATCTGTAGAGCACCTTCGCTGGCATGATCGATTGTCTTGTGAGATTTCTAATGAGATAGGGATACTTCCAATGAGCGAGAATATCGGAGGGAAGCTAAGGTGCTACTCCTTTGAAAGTAGAAATGACCCAGTAGTGAAGGATTGGAGGACTAGGGTCGCAGATAACCACATGCCCCCTGAACATCAAAGGAAGATACTGGTTCTATTGCCCTGCTCGGCAAAGAAGCCATACAAATTGTCCCAGAGCCATTCTAGGTTCAGGAGGTCACTGAGGAGCCCGTATGTCCATGAGGTGATGGTAACTGCTCCCTTGGGACTGGTACCTAGAGAACTGGAAGAAATTTGGCCCGCTGCTCACTATGATATTCCAGTGACCGGAGAATGGGATTCCGATGAGTTGGATTATATTCGATATATGGTATCCAGACTAGTAGAAAGGGTGGGCTACTCATCAATTGTAAACCATTCAGGAGTTGATTTCGAGATAGAAGGAATCGATATTGTTGACACTAGGAAAGGAGAAACGGCGGGGTCAAAAAGTGCTCTTTCAAGACTTGAAAATGAAGTTGAGGGTGCACTGGAAAATACTGAATTGATGGAATTCCAGGAAAGACATAGGATGATGGTATTGAAGTCAATTTCTAGATTCTTGCTCGACTCTGACTCTTGGTTAGATGGTTCTGAAATTCGTGGAAGACCACCAATCCTGACCATTTTCTCTAATGGGGTCCAGATAGCAAAGTGGAATCCTAGGAGGGGGATGTTCTCGTTTTCAAAGTCAAGCCTTGAGTTATTGGATGAATTGGGAGTTCTCAAGAGGATTGTTCTGAATGACGAAGTCTCCTGGTCGGGAGATATATTCCCCAGCTACATTGACTCGTTCGATCCGATGATTAGGGCTGGGGAAGAACTTCTGGTTTTCCAGAAATCTAGATTGGTTGGTTCTGCCAGATCTGTTGCTCCGGGTTGGGAATGGCCTCATGGGCCCGGTAAGTTGGCAAAGGCAAAGCACCGTCTGTGACTAATTTTCTTCCGATAATTGCTACGTAGTGGTTAAAGAGGGAGAGTATTTCGCCCGGCTGCCCGAGGTACAGACATGTCAAGGATGCACAGCAGAGGCAAGGGAAAGAGTGGCTCATCCAAGCCGAATTCAACGAAGCCTCCAGAATGGTCAAACTCAGACAAGAAGGACATCGAAGAGACAATTGTACAACTCTCTAATCAGGGCCACTCCAATGCAATGATAGGCTCAATACTGAGGGATAAGCATGGAGTTCCAGATGTGAGATTGGTAACCGGAGAGAGGATTTCTCAAACCCTTGATAGAATGAACGTCGAAACCGGATATCCCGAAGACCTGATGAGTTTGATGAGACGTGCTCTTGGGCTAATCGACCATCTTTCACAAAATGGCAAGGATATCCACAATAGGCGACAATTGGAGCTGTGCGAGTCTAAGATTAGGCGCCTGTCCCGATACTACAAGCAAAACAACAAGCTTGAGTCAGACTGGACATACAAGCGTGACCAACTGAGGCTAATGGTCGAGTGATACGTAGGAATTAGAACTCCCTGCATCAGTGGCCAGCTATGAGGGAGTTAGTCCGCGAGGCTGCATTCTTCGAGATTTCTGAATTCCTCGAAAGAACAGCGAGGCTTGTACTGGGGGCATCTTCGCGGGTCCTCCTGTCCTCATCACCAACACTGGAAGGGGCACTATCTCTAGTCCCCTTGGAGGGTGCCTTAATCGACTCTGGAATCCCCTATAGGAGGAGTTTTAGTACTGAAATCCCGAATTCCGGGACATTTGTTCGTGTTTCCGACGTCTTGCTTTCAAATTATGAAATGCCAATCGAGACATCGGGAGGGTTCACTCTTTCGCCCATCGTTGTTGATGGACTTACGGGACACCAAGGAGACGTTAGAAAGGGCCCTCTTAGCCCCGTAGCACAGTCACACGCAATGGCCCAGTTAATTTGCCCATCTAGTAAGAGGCTGAGAATGATGAGGCCTTGGGCTCTGTCTGGAAATTGGATTGATAAAGCTCTAGACACATCATACGATCCAGTTTTCTCTGCTATCAGGGATTTTCTCGTTTCCGAAGGATCAATTCGAGTTGTCCCAGTCACAGAGGTCCCTGATCCAGAACCCCAAAATTATCCCTGGTTGGATATGGATGAATTGCTAACGACCCGCGAATCATGGCCAGAGATGGGACTAGATGAGAGATCGGAGGCAATGTCTGCACTGGCCCTGCATTCACTACTGCCAAACATTCCATCCACTCCTAGACTGGAGGGGCTTCTCTGGCAATGCATACTGGGAATTGGTTGGGATGCAGATCTAGCCTCACAAATTACCAGAGCTCACAGGTATTGGGACGAACTAGTACCACGGGAAGCATCAAACTTGGTCTCTGACTCAATTCTTTCAACAGGCAGGATTACATCACTCAAGTCTTAGAGTACTACCACAGTCACTGCATTCGATTCTAAGTGGCCTTACAGCCGACTCAACGGAAATACGATTGTTGCATGAGGGGCACCTGACTCTCCCTGCTGGCTTTGGCCTGACATTGCCGGTTGTGGGCGAATCAATTGGCGGGGAAATTAAGGCAGCTGGAAATACCAGCAGGATACTTGAAGCAACAACTCCTAGGACAATCTGCATTGGAAGTCCGAACCAGTAGATAGAGAATGTTAGCACCCCTAGGACTCCTATCATTGCCATACTTGGAATCCTTGACCTGCTCCTAGTCAGTGCCATTCCTGCTGCAATTGCCATGCAAAGTGAGAAAACTGCAAGCATTGCAGAAACAAGTGGACTGAAAAGAAGCGAGTTACTGGTAGAAAACTCCACTCTGAAGTCAGTGTCTGACTCTATTTCTGACTCATCGATAGATAGAATCTCCATAACAATCCATCTGCGATGTTCATAGGAGATGTCTTCGTTATCGGAGTATACACCCCCAAGTCCTGCGAGCATCCCAGCCCTAATCTCGAATGAAAGCTCAACATTGGTCCAATAATCAAATCCACCATTCCTCACGAAGTCTTCGATTAGTGTCTGTCTTGTATCTTGGTCGACATCGAATTTAGCACTCACTCTAATCGATATTACGTCCGAATTGAACGCTCTGGAGCTTCCGAAGTCTATTGAAATATCCAAAGGTCCGAAATCAACTGGATCAGCACCAAATATTGCCTCTGGCTCTATCATTAGTCCTTCAGATAATAGTGACTTTAGATTTGATTTTGATCCCTCCAGATGCCTGTTTAAAGCCAATAGTTCTGAATCATCAACCCTGCCATTTTGCTTGTCCGATGAACCTACTTCGTTAGAGTATGAATTGAGATTCTTCCACCAGCTGTTCGAACCAAGACTTCTGTTTCCAATATTGTCCAAACCCCACCTCATCCATTGGGACATTGCCCCATCGAATCTTACCGTGGTGTCTCTATCCATAGTGTCCCCGTCATATTTGCAATCAACGATTATTGCCAGATTTGATCCTCCTGTCTTTGGAGGTTCCTCTTCTGGGTACCAACTATTGTCTCCGGAATCTTGACCTACAGTGATTTCATGGGTCTTATCGACATCAATTCTCAGAGAATTCTGAGGCGAAAGGAAAAAATCCGTCCTTAGTGCACCACCTTCAAAATTGGATGCATCCCAAACAAAAGTAACATCTACCCAGTCTTCGTTCTGCGTAGTAATGGGACTCTCTGAGACATCTACGTTCTGAACCTGCAATCCACCATTTGATGCTGTCCAAATCTTGTCTCCAAATCCAGATGTAAGCCTGACAGGTAAGAAAACTAGGCTACCTTTGACGCTGGCGTCTCTTAGTTGGACGTCGACTAGGGGGAATTGGAGAGTCAGCGAAGCGTCATTTTCAGCTGTGCCCCAGAAGAAACGTACTCCTGCCTCTCCTCCTGGATTGGAAAATATTACGCTCCTAACGGAGAAAATTAACTCAATCTTATCACCTTTGGAAATCTGTCCATTTTCCACCTCCACCGAAACGATTAGCTCTCCGGAACTCGTTAGGTAGAAAGCCGGAATATCGGATGAGCTCTCGTAGGTGCTACCTCCTACTTTTACCAGAACCGTGGCATTTCCAGAAACCCCTGTGGAATCTTCTACCTGATATGGGATGCTGAATGTCCAAGTTCCTTGTGAATATTCGCCGTCAGAACCCCAGGTTAGTTTCCATGTCCCTACTTCCACTTCTCCAAATATTGATGACGTAACTTCTGCCGACTTTTCTTCTTCTAAGTCCGTCTCAAAAGGAGTCAGTTGTCCATTGTCAGCATCCCCGATAATGAATAGTTCGAAATCTTGACTAGGGCAGCACGAGCTGGACTCGCTAGCACTAGAAGAAACTGGTATGGTTACTGAAACCATCATCAGTGCGAGAACAATCCCGAAGATTCGGACACGTGAGCCCTCCATCGTGCCTCTGATTGATGTCTTGCCCTTCAATGCGACGCAAGGATTTGACCTCGCTATGCCAAATGATTGCATGTCAGCCATGGAGCCAGATTAGAATTGCCGTCAAATCTTCTTCAAACCGATCAAGCCTTGCAAAACCGACCCTCTCGAGTTGATATACGTCTCCGATGACCAGATCTACATCCTCTAATAGGCCGTCCAACTCATCTATTTCATCCCCATCGGGGATGACCAGTCTCGCCTTGCGTGAATTTTCCAGTGGAAGCCAGTGAATTTTTCGTCGTTCGTCAGATTTTTCGAAACTTTCAATGTTGGCTAATTCATCTACAATTTTCACGTCGGCAAAGTCCTTCAGTCTGAAAACACCGTCACCTATGTCTCCGTCCTGAATGACTACAGGACCTCCAACCATCCAGCACCTGTTCCCCACTGTTGGATTCTCTGGGTGCCTAGGCAGACTCAAATTTGATGTTGGAAAATCGCCCTGCAATTTTATTTCACGCGGGTCTCCTACGAAGACCCTACGCTCAGTCTTAGAATCAATAATCCTGGCATTGAATGACTCCAGCGTCTGTAAAGGAATTGATATGTCCTTCTGCGAAAGTCCTAGATCGATCCAGAATTCTCGGAGTGACTCAGAGCAGAATCCACGCCTTTGAAGTGCTTTGATTGTAGGTAGACGAGGGTCATCCCAACCTTCTTTGGCCCCCGAATCAATTGACTCCCGAATACTCGATGTGGAGAATCCTCCGTATTCGTGTACTTTCACTCTGCCCCAGTATAGTGCAGATGGGTATTCCCAACCGAAGTGTTCGTACAGCAGGGTTTGCTTTCTGGTGCTATCCATCAGATCTTTTCCGCGAATAATGTGAGTAACCCCCTGTTCGTGGTCCTCTATTGCGCTTTGGAAGTCAAGAAGAGGCCAGACTTTGTATCTATCACCCACCATCGGATGGGGCTTATGTTGAATTCTTAGTGCAGGCCAGTCTCTCAGTGCAGGATTTGGAATGTTCATGTCCGTTTTGACCCTAACAACGGCCCCCCCCTCCTCAATTTCTCCTTCGTTCATTGCATCCCAGTCAGCAATATTTCCCTCTATGCTTTTGTTTCTGCACGGACATTCCTCTTTCGAGTTCCTGAATTCCCTGAAACTTTCGGATTTACATCTACATACATACCCATGACCCCCCTGTATCATCTTTCTTGCATAATCGAGGTACACTGGCATTCTGTCACTAGCCCTAATAACAACGTCAGCAGACCTACCGGATATCCACTCAAATTCCTCCTCAATCCAACTATATGCCTCGGGGATTGGAGGCTTTACTTTCGTGTCCGTGTCATCAAACCTCAGAACTACCTTCCCACCATACATTTTGGCATATTCAGAATTGATCACAACTCCCCTTGAATGTCCTAGCGATAGCGGCCCATTGGGATTTGGAGCAAACCTAAGGACTACCTCCGAAGACTCGCCTGGAAGATCCTTTAGTCCAACCGATTTTTCCTGCTTCTTTCTTTCCAAAGCATCAGGGGCTAATTTCTCTAATAGAACTCTCACATGGGCAAGTCCCATACTTTCAGCAATTTCGTTTGCTTCGTCAACTTCTTTGTCGACAATCCCCTTCAATTCTCGAGCCACATCCCGCAGGTCTTCTCTCTCCGATAGGAGCCTTCCCAATACACTCCCCGACTCTCCCTTTCCATCGTATTCCAATGAGTTCTGCAATGCATATTTGCGAACTGTATTCACGACTTCGTCGTCCCAAGGAGTATTCTCGCTCATGATGTTCGATTTGACCGAGCAAAGGTGGCATTTCACCATTCTTGCTAATTCCAATCATCCAGGGCAGATTGAGAGGACCCCCCGGGTCCTACGAACCTCTCTGGCAAAGGGCTGCTTCTGAGGCTGTTCCATGCTCCAACAACTGTTGCCCAACTCCACCTCAGGCAGTCGTGAGGCTTACCTTCTCGGCATAATTCAATCACTGCATGCTGCGTCTTTGGGTCAGATGGGTAACCTGATCCCACGTCAATCCCCAATTCTTCAGAAATCTTCGCAATCTCTGAGTCTCTAACATGCTTAGCGACAACGCTAGCGGCCCCAACTAAAACGTCCGAAGAATCCATTCGGTGCTCGGAGCGAATATTGCAGTGAGACCATTTTGGACCAAGTTCTTCTGAAACAGATTTCCCAAATCTTTCGGCGTTTACATCACAAGCATCAAGTAGAATTTCTGGATTTTGAGTCGCATCCCCCGCGAACTCAATAGCTTCAGCGAACAGCCCTACCTCCAGAGAATTAAGGCCAATGCGAGACATTTCCCTATCAATTCGACTGGGTGGGCAAATTATCACACCAAGTCCCCATTTTCTAGACTTAGAATAGGAAAAAATTTCCCTGAAAATCCTCTCTCTGATGAACTTGCTGAGTTTCTTTGAGTCATCTGCACCTATTTCCAATAGAATCCCTCGGTCTTCTTCTGGAATTTCCAAGGCACAAACTACCAAAGGCCCGATTACCGGTCCCCGACCAGCTTCGTCCACACCAATTTGACGTGCTACCACGGACCTGAATACTACCTAAATCACTTGAAACTACTGTAAATCGATACAATTTTGCGAAATACTGATGTCTACAGTCGCTGCTGGCACAACATGGTACCAGCCTGGCCGTTCAGGAAGAAGAAACCCGCCAAACCCAGTATTTCCCGGACAAAATTTGTGAAAAACGTAGTCGAATACGAAAGAAAGTCCGGAAAAGACAGCAAGGCAGCAGATGAAGAAAACCATCTCAAGGATAGAAAATTCTTGGACGCAATGAAAATACTTAGCAAGAAGGAAGATTAGAATTAGATAACTGGATCAGGGATTAGCCTTCCAAGCATTTCTAAGTCAAATTCCCCAGCATGGATGGGGCATTTGAGTCCAAATGAGAGGCCTACCTCTGGAGCAATCTCTCCGAATTCTCCGATAACTTCGCCTCGAATTGAAACTGATGCACCCCTTCCAGGAATCCAGGGACCGAATCCTGGTTCCAATGCTTGGAACTCCACTTCCGACAATTCTGCACCCATATCTCTTAGAACAGCTTGAGCAATACCCTTTGCAGAAGAAAACCCACTACCTACTTCAGCGCACGCCCAACTTCCTCGAACCATATTCATTACATCCCGAACTACAGTTCCAAGCTCGTATACCCTCTGGGGCAACTCATGATGCCTATTTGCTGCCAGAAGTCCAAGTAATGAGGGAAGGACACTCTGTCTTAGTATGGTGTGCTCCGAAGTAATTGGGTTTGCAATTGTAGCGGTGCCCCCAATCTCTCCCCACCTCATCTTTGAGAATTGGTCTCGTTCGTTTGAAAGAGTCAGGCTTTGAACCTCTTGAAGGCCACAGGCCCTCATGCTTTCTCCAAAGCGCCTCCTGAGTTGTGATGACTTCAGTGGCACTGCGTCTAAATGTAGTGAGGACATCTGCATTGGCAGATTTTCGAATCCATAACCGATTGCAATGTCCTCGATAATATCAATTGGGTGCATGATATCGCTTCTCCACCTGGGCATAGAGACAATGTGTTCCTTTTCACCGACAGCACAGTCACTCCACCTCTGGTATTCATTCGGGCCATCGGTGACAGTCCTGGTTTCATCCAACCTCCCTCCCATTTTTTCCAATGATTCAGCAAGGTCACCAGACTCCATGCTTAACCCAAGAATCTTCTTGATTAGTCGATCTGGAACTCTATGCACCCTATGATCTCCCCTTGGACTGGAAACCTCGCTCGCATCTCCTATGATTTTCACACTCTCCACTTTCCCACATCTCTCTGACAAAGAAAGGCAAATTAGTAGCAGGCATGCATCACATGCCCTTTCATCCCAACCTGTCACATCAATGAAGAAATCTCTTGTTTCGCTGTTTACAGTGGTGTGGGATCCATTAATAATCGGTGGGAATGATAGGACTCTGTCATCTGCATCCAATATTACCGGAAACCTATCGAGACCTTCCATTAGATGCGCATACTCTGCTCCCTTGGGATGTTCTTCTAATATCTCGGCAATGGTCATTTCCTCATCCCCTGCTAGAGGTAAGAATGAATACTCTGATGGGACAGTTAGAACTCGAAATGGTGGATTTATGGAGGATAGATCGTGCACCCCAATTGAGGCAAAGTGCCTTCTCCTTCCTAGGGTCATGTGAAGCTTTTCTTGATGATCCATCAATGACTGAATGAAGCCATCTGTTTGATTCTGGTCCGATCCAATATCCACGCCCCTTACTATTGCACCCCTGATGACGGGTCTGACTTCAGCCAGGGAAGAATCAACGATTACGTCGATATCCCCTTCATGGATATCCAAATCAACTTCAGTTTTACCAATTCCAAGAAATGATCTCGAAGCCTTTGCCATAGTCTCGTGGCTCAATAGGTCTGGGCGATCAGGAAACACTTCAATTTCTATCGTATCTTCGTTATTTACGTCAACCGGACATCCCATTATCGGTAGCCATTCAGACCAATCAAAGGGCTCATGACTAGCGCCATTCAATTTCTGAATGTATCTTATCGACTCGTGACTTAACTCGATTGTTGGCATACTTCACCCCAATTCCAACCACATTGGAAGCGGCCGGTCGTAACCCATCAGCCTAAGTCCAGAAATGGCAGCAGTGTCATAGTCTATGGCGCATAGGTTCCTCCTCCCTATCCTCTCAATCCTATCTATTCCAATCTCCCTCATCCAACCTCTCAATCTATTACCGACAATTTCCATGTATTCCTCTGGTTTCTTCTCTGATGAGGGTGCGACTATGCCATTGCAGCCCGATGCCAGAGCTACTAGCAAATCTTTGGCTTCGGGTTGCTGATCAACACCCAGGAAAACAAACTTTCCCGTTTCTCTAATCTTCATCGCCTTTGTTGCAAGCCCAATTCTTGGAAGGGCTGCAGCCATCCTAGTTCCTCCGGCAGAGGCACAGTCCACTATAGCCCCGCCCGCCTCTAGCTCGGTCACGAGTCTGAAAAGACTCTCAACTCGACTAATGCTTCCCTTTAAGAGAACCAGTGATTCACTCGAAATCCTACTAACAAGTGACACCAGAATTCCTTCTATTTCAGCATCGTTAAGTCCAGGGAATGAGGTTGTATCAAGTACCACTCCAGCGGAGTTTTGAACTTCCGAAACCACCCCATGCAAATTATTCTCGTCGACTAGCAGAAGATCGATTTCCCTTGGACGAGACCGAACCAAGGCGGGAGATTTTCCAAGAATGCCAGATTCCCACCCAGAGGTTCTCTCGCATTCTACAATCCATGGGATTTGGAGAAGCATTCCTTCTGACTCGGAGTTTCCTTGGATTACTAGGGTGAAATGGTCCAGTGAGGAATTTTCCTCTAACGCATCTTCATTGGGAACTAGTGCAATCTTTTCGAAACCTTCCGAAATGTGCGGCTCCGGAGCCTCACTATCTGTAATGCCATTATTGGATGCTTCAAGTACCAATGCATCTTCGGTCAATGCCATTCCTAGGACATCCAACTTATCAGAGAATTCAGCGATTTCTGATTTTGTAATAGTTCGCATGCTTACTCCTGTTCCTGGCGGTGGACAGCTACCTGAAACAACGATTTTTCCTCCTCTCATGCCAATTCCTGGATTAGAACCTACTGATCCCATAACTAGAATTTCACCTCCTGCCATTCCTGAACCAAGTCCAGAACCAGCGTGACCCTTGACCAAAATTATGCCCCCAGTCATCCCTGCTCCAGCATCATCCCCAACCGATCCTTGAATCGTTACCTCTCCTCCATTCATCTTGAATCCTAATTTATCGCCAACGCTCTTCTCAACTATGGTCCTTCCAGATGAGTGGTAAGCAGCGAACATTGTCGATGCATTTCCTAGAAGTGTGAAGGTTCCGCCCAAGTTTGCAGAACCGGAAAATTCTCCAAGATCTCCCAGGCACTGGACCCTCGCTCCTTCTGGGAGATGGGTAATGACTCCAATCTCCCCGTTCTTTGGCTTCTCATCACCAGCCTGGCCCCAACCAATCTTAATCGGCCTACCTTCCTCTAGTGCCCTTTCTACGTACCTTTGCAAGTCCCTATTGAGCTTTACACTATCATCTGTAAACGCCCTCATGTATGGTCTCCCTCAGGCCTACTGGACGGCCACTGGTTAAGAAACGGACGACTCATTATTGACTCTTCCTAGTTCGCTAGGTTCATAGGCGGCCTTCAGGCGCAATTAGAGCGAGGCAAGGGCCTAGGAGTCGTCTCAATGGGATCCATCAAGGTTGCCATTAATGGATTTGGAACCATTGGCAAGAGAGTGGCAGATGCAGTCGACGCCCAACCAGATATGGAGGTTGCAGGAGTAACAAAGACAGGCCCCAGCTTTGGATGTGATCTAGCTGCTAAGAAGGGCTTCCCTCTATACTGCACCAGTGACTCAGAGCAAATGATTTCCTCATTTGAGAATTCTGGGTATGACTGCAGGGGTGGGATTTCAGATCTATTGGGAATTGCAGACATAGTTGTCGACTGCGCACCGGGAAAGTTGGGCTCACAGAACATAGAGAAGTATAGGGAAATCGGAATCAAACACATATTCCAAGGTGGCGAGAAACACTCTCTAACGGAAATGTCATACACTTCATGTGCCAATCACGAAGAAAACCTCAATGCCGATTGTTCTCGAGTGGTTTCTTGCAACACTACAGGGCTATCAAGAACTCTGGTTCCACTGTTCAACCACTGCGGTTCACTACGGGTTGAGTGCACAATGATTCGAAGAGCTGCGGATCCAGGGGATTCTAATAAGGGACCGATAAATGCGATAAAACCTGTTCTAAAGGTCCCCAGTCATCATGGTCCGGATCTGATGACGGTGGCTCCAGGTATATCCATCAACTCCCTTGCGGTTGCAGTTCCAACCACAATAATGCACGTCCATTCAATTGTTGCAGATTTACCGGATGGCCATGGACTGTCTACCGAATCAATAATTCAGCTTTGGAGGGATACCCCAAGGGTGATTGTAATGCACGGTGAAGAGAACAGGATTACTTCAACCGCAGAGGTAATGGAATTAGCTCGTGACATAGGCCGTAAATGGGGAGATTTGCACGAGATTTTTGTTTGGCAGGATGGAGTCAAACTTGATGGAAACAGGTTATATTACTTCCAAGCAATTCACCAAGAGAGCGATGTAATCCCAGAGAATATTGATTGCATAAGGGCAATGATGGGGACAGAATCCGACTGGAAGAAATCAGTTTCGATTACTGATGGTGCCATTGACCGATATTACTCCCTGTGAAGCCGTATTTTTCTACTCGTCTAGAGTCAATAGTGAAAAGAGGCTCGCGAGTCGCAAATTTCGTATGACTAGTGCCAAGGCTGTATTGACAGTAGTTTCAATACTGCTAATATCTCCGGTAGTCCAATCAATATCCCCAATCTTCGAGGAATACACAGAGTCCCCAAATCCTTCTGTATCAGACCAAGACGAAGAGTCATGGCATCGTCTTTCCAATCCCATTGTTGAGGCATACGGGATTTCCGAGATTTCAGGTTATATCCAATCCCCATACGGACCCTTTGATCCAATAAATGATCCAATTCCACTTGGTCCGTGGATAAAGCTTGGAATTCCTTCCCCGTACCAAGAATATGTTTACGTGGTCCAGTCGGAAAATGCAGATTTACAGTCTCTCGAGTCATCATTGCAATCAATAGGTACGGAAGTGGTTGATTACCTTCCAGATTATTCCCTCCTAGTATCAATCCCCGAATTTACGGATGAAGGTTACATTGAGCAGATCAGCAGACTCCCCCAAGTCAGGTGGATTTCTCCCCTTCCAAACACTTGGAAGATTTCCCCATCACTGATTCCAATTGTTGGAATTTCTGATGCCGAAGTGGACTTGGATATCACTCCTTTGCCCAATCTACTCCAGGACGAGATCGAGGCACTATCAAATGATATTGGTCAACGGTTTTCCAATGACTACAAAACCCATCATTGCGACTTGCACCTTTGTCAGGTTCGCGGTTCAGACCCCTCAATAATTATAGGATTGGCCCTTGATAAGAGAGTGCTCAAGATAGATATCGGGCCTGTATTGTCCATACATAATTCCAATGCGAGCCAAATTTCCGGAATAGCCCAGGCACTGGATATTTCAATGGGCAATCTTACAGGCTTAGGAGAGGTTCTGGCCATATCAGATACTGGATTGGACTCAGATCATGGGGATTTTGATGGAAGGCTCAGAAGCCCAATATACAATCTATTTGGGCCCGATAGCTCCGGTGCTGACACCAATAGTGGTCATGGAACACACGTTGCAGCAACACTTCTAGGAGATGGAACTGGAGACTCAAATGCAACCGGAATGGTACCTGAATCAACATTTCATTTCTATCAATTAGAAGTTGACAGCTCTGGAATTCTGGCAAGGTGGGGATCACTGTATGAGATGTTCCAGCACTCAATGCAGAACGACGCCACCATTCAGACCAATAGTTGGGGTAGCGACAGTCTCGTAGGCCAATATACATCCGATTCACGTTCAGCAGATTTATTCGCATTCGAAAATCCAGAGTTCCTAGTCCTTTTCTCGGCAGGAGACTTGTCTGGCTCTGGAGTTAGTCCTCCAAGCACTGCCAAGAATGTCCTATCAGTTGGGTCTTCTTCTACTGGTGCATTCGGTTCAGTAGAAGTTGGAGAAGTGGCAAATTCCTCATCTATCGGGCCGACACTCGATGGGAGAATCAAGCCTGATTTGGTCGCTCCCGGTGTTATGATTTGTTCTGCAAGAGCTTCTGAAGCGTCCTTTGCTTCAGGAGGCCAATGCTCAACTTCCTATCACCAGGACGGAACGACGCCGTCATACATGACCCTTAGTGGCAGCTCAATGGCTACACCTGTAGTTGCCGGGGCATCAGCTATGGCGAGACAGTATCTCAGAGAGGAGATAGGAATCCCATCTCCCAGATCAGACTTCATCAAGGCACTATTGGTAAATGGGGCCGATGATTTGGGCATTCCCGACATTCCAAATAATCGCGAGGGATGGGGCCAATTGAACCTGTCAAACAGCCTCTTCCCTACTACGGGAGAGGCTAACCTCTCAGTCTTTTATGACTTTGAAAGGCAGATAATCCCAGGCCACAGTTTCATCTATACTTTCGACATCTCGGGAGATTTTGGATTCGATGCAACCCTCGCCTGGAATGATCGTGAGGGCTCAGTTTCAGCCGATCAGAATGCCAGTAGGCTGGTTAGCGACTTGGATCTAATTATCACAGCTCCCGATGGCTCAATATATCTTGGAAACCACTTCACAGATGGCCTAAGCTCTACTGGAGGGTCAAGTGACCAAGTAAACAACATCGAGAGAGTTAGGCTCGATGTCGCACAATCGGGTGTTTGGACAGTACAGATTGGCCATTCCGGGGGATTCGCGCAAGATTTTTCGATTGTGCTAAGTGCCAAAGGTGAGGAACTACTGGAATCAGATCTTACTGTCGTCAGCAACTCCATATTTTCTTCAGAAATCAACCCTCTCCAAGGCGATACGATATCCATTCAACTCTCTTGGATCAACCAGGCCGCGGCTCCAACCGGCCCTTATTCGATTACTCTTAGCGATATTACGGTGGGAAATGAGGTAGGGACATTCTCGATGCCCTCACTCAATGGGGGTGCCATCGAGTCATTCTCACTATACCATTCGTTTTCAACAACAGGACAGCATGTCTTGCGTTTGACTCTGGATTACCTTTCCGAGGTCGATGAGCTGAATGACGAAATATCCGGATCCAATAACAACGTATACGAATTAGCATTTGAGGTATCACAAATAGGCGTTCGAATCACTCCTCTGATGGATGACGGAACAGCACCATCAACATTTGAGGAGTTAGAAATCGCAAAGTCTAGAAGTCTTGAACCAAGCACCTCAAGTTTGGTAACATTCCAATTGGAATTGCTAAACGAGGGCACATCAGAGATTACCGTTGATTTATCTGTAACTGCGGTCCAGGAAGTTAGCGAATCAGGAATTCTCGAACAGCCGCTGGATGAGTGGAGCAAAGAGCTCAATGAAACTGCCCCATGGGTCCTCGCACCTTTTGGAGAGGCAGGAGATAGGATCACCATCTCCTTAACCCTGACTGATGAGGATGCCGACATTTCTGACTCTTCGGAAGCAAGGTACGCACTCCCAGGCCGATTTGTTACAGACCTGACATTATTCGACAGTATGGCTCCAACAATTTCTCATTCCGTACGGCTTTCGGTGGAAGTAGCAAGGGTCGAGGGTCTCTTCACTATTCCAGCGGGTACCGAGGATTTGGGAGCGGGCCCTGGGAAATTTGCAACATTCACACTATCCGTGAAGAACATAGGAAATGGCCCCACTCAGTATACAGTTTCCTGCGAGACTGAGGACAGATGGATTATCCACATTGGAAATAGCCAATCTTCCACGATTACCCTCGATCCACTTAGCAGGCTACAATTCGTACCCGTCCCGATACGTGTAAAGATACCCCCAAATTCCGAGGGACTCCCCGCAGGGGCATCAAATCAGGTTTCATGTACCACGAATTCTGTAAATGACCCCACCTTGACTACTACTGAATATGCCCAGGTATTTGTTCATGAGAGCAGGGATTTCATTACTGAAATTTTCAACTCAAGAGGAATTGCTCTGGGCCCGCTCGCAGCATCCGTGTCTCAGGCCGTTCTAAATGGGGAGTTGATTTCAACAAACCTCTCAATTACAAATGCCGGAAATGTTCCCTTAGAGTTCGAGATTAGGGCACTATCATCAAGTAATACATGGCCAATTCAGGCATTCATGTCCTCCGAAGAGCCTCCGTTGGGAGAAGTGAACACTCTGCAGGTTGTAGTTCAGCCAGGAATGGTTGAAACTGTGACCATTCTTACAATTGTCCCGCTATCTGCCCAGAAAGGCGATAGGAACACCATCACGATCAAGACAACACTCGATGACTTCACAGTGAATAATGGTACGTTATTGGAAGTAAGGGAGGTCACCACACTTGACGTTGAAAGCAACTCTGGATTTTCCATTGCCATGGGCCAAACTGCGAGTTCCCATATCAATCTACACAACTCAGGCAACGTCCCTCTTGTTATCGACCTTACACTAGGTACTCTGCCTGAAGGGTGGTTCGGAGGGTTTCTTTCCGGAAAGCAATTTTCTATGGACATGAATAGGGACTCTGTGGTCTTGGTTGGACTCGAACTTCCGGGAGGAATAGAGCCTGGATTGCAACCCGAATCTGTTCCAGTGATAATTGAATCAACATCTCCTAGTGGAAACGTAGAAGTCAATACTGTAAATCTTGGTGTAATGGTAGTAGAATCAGTTTGGCTTCAAGTACAAAGCGAGACGTCTCAGATTCAGGGAATTGACTCAGAAACAGACATTTCGATAACCGTAACAAACAGGGGAAATGTCCCCTCTGGGGTTGTAATCTCATCCGAATCCCCCGATGGCTGGGATGTGATGATTTCTCCAAATACAATTTCCGAACTTGCAGTAGGCGAGACTGCTCAGATTACAGCCACAATACGTCCAAGAGGTTCTGCTGATGATGGCCTCAAGAAGCTTACATTTGTTGCCAACTCAACTATTGGAAACGATCAGGTTCCGATTACTGAGGCCTCCTGGGAGGTCGAGATTAGTAAGGCCAGAAAATCAAACTCAGGAGGCTTGTCCGGAGCAATTGAGAAGTTAGGCTTACCAGGTTGGACCATAGCAATAGTTTTCATTCTCTCGCTATCGGGAATTGCTGCATTGGGAATAAAGGCCAGACGAGAATTCAGTCCCCTATCAACCGAAGAACAACTTATTCCTCGGGGTTCTGCATTGCAGTCAGGTTCTGCAACAGAAAGAAGGGCTGCTGCTCTTGAAACTTCTACCTCAGGAGAAGTGGTAACTGGTGAAGTCTCAGACACCGAAATACAAAGCGCACTTGAGGAAACTCTGCCCTCACTGCCTACGCAAGATTTGCCTGACGGGACCCCCCCTCTCCCCCTCTCCGGACTGCCAGAAGGATGGACTATGGAACAATGGGTAGCCTATGGTCACATTTGGTGGGAACAAAACGGCCCCTAGAAGCGAGTGATTTTTCTGTAATCCCCCATACCACATCCCATGAGTGGCTCAATTGTACTGTTCGGCCCACCGGGTGCGGGAAAGGGAACCCAGGCGTCAATAATCGTTGAAATCACTGGAAAGCCTCAGGTTTCAACAGGCGATATGCTCAGGGATGCAGTTGCAAGAGGGACTGACCTGGGTGCAAAAGCCCAGAATTTCATGAGCCAAGGCCTCCTTGTACCCGATGAGATAATTATCGGCCTGATAGAGGAGAGACTGAAGTCTTCTGATGCATGCAATGGCGTTCTATTCGACGGATTTCCCCGAACTATACCTCAAGCCGAGGCTCTAGCGGATATCACGAATGTATCGGCTGTAATTTCCATCGAGGTTCCTGATGAGCACATAGTAGAACGAATTGTTGGCCGAAGGATGGATCCCCAAACGGGAGAGATTTTCCACATCTCGTTTAGACCCCCTCCATCAGAAATTTCCCATCGCCTAATACAAAGGAAGGACGATACGGAGGAGACCGTCAGGCAGCGACTATCTTCATATCACGAACAGACCAAGCCACTTGGTGATTGGTATCAAAATCTCGGCCTTCTAATCCCTGTAGATGGAACCGGGCAAATAGAAGAGGTCAGCAAATCGGTTGCTATAGCCGTAAGGGAACTTTGAGGTAATTATGGGACGAAACAGGAGATCTAGGCGGACAAGAACCGCTAGGAATGCAGATGCAGAGGAAGCAATCAACCATCTCTCAGAGGTTCTCATATCGGGTCTATCAGACGAATCAACAATTGCAGACAATGCCGCTAGGCAGTTAATTGGTATTGGAAAGAAACATGGAATAAGGGCGGATCCAAGCATCAGGGGGATGATTTGTAGGACATGCAAAAAGTCGATGCTTCCGGGGCGAACCTCACGAGTCAGAGTCACATCGCACGTAATTACTACGACCTGCCTTCGCTGTAGCAGAGTGCACAGAGAAAAGTGTAAAGTTGAGAGGCAATAGCATGTCTCAGGATTTCCCCAGATCAATTGCTAAATCTGCTAAAGACCCCTCTCTAGAAGTCTCGGTGAGAGTTGGAAGGGGGGGTATTTCCGAGGCTATGGTTTCCGAACTTTCAGACCAATTAAGAAGGAAGGGGCTAGTCAAAGTCAAGGCAAACAAAGGAATTGCAAACGACAGTTCAGGACGAAGAGAAATTTTCGAATCAATTGCTGAAGCTACTGGTTCAAAGCTGGTTTTCCAGAGAGGCAACGTCGCTGTATTCTGGCAAAGTAAATGACTCCCAATTACTAGTCATTCTGAACTTTGTAGATAGTCACATATTTAGATGCCTCAAAACTCGCGAAGACCAATGGTGACTCAAGAGCAAGTGGTTCTGGGAATTTTCATCCTTTCATTTGCCCTTATTCTTTCCGAATTGGTGCATAGGACGATAGCAGCATGGTTCGGCTCAGTTCTAATGCTTCTTTATGGGCACTATACTGGAATTTTCCATCTCCACGAGCAGTACGATGCTAGTGGTGCCTTGCTCAAAACATACACCTTGGAGCATACCATGTTGGGATGGATAGAGTGGGAAGTCATAGGTCTATTATTGGGGATGATGATTTTTGCTTCGATACTCGAGTTATGTGGATTCTTTGAGTATGTAGCAATCAAGGCTTCAAAGATGAGCAAAGGAGACCCCTGGAGGCTCATCGTCCTCCTGGGTACATTTACCACATTGTTATCATTGGTAATTGACAATGTAACTGCAATCATCATAATTGCTCCCGTCACATTGAGAATCTGCAACAAATTGGAGATTAACCCAGTTCCTCCGTTGCTCGCTGAAGCCATCCTCTCTGATACTGGAGGCGTCGCCTCTATGGTGGGGGACCCCCCCAATGTGATGATTGCCGCCGCTGCTGCAGACGAATCCTTGCTAGCATTCTCATTCAATGGGTTTCTCTTCCGACTTGGAATCTTAACATTCTTTGCATGGATAGCGACTCTGGCGTACTTCAGGTGGTACTACAAGGACTGGGCATCACAGAAATCACCGCACGTTGACCTATTGATGGAGGAGGACGAGTGGGATGCGATCACGGATAAGCCACTAATGTACTCGACGCTAATAATCCTGGGACTGACAATAGTTGCTTTCTCCGCAAAATCATTCATGGATCTAGAAATCGAAATCGATGGAATCGCACTTGCTGGCGCAGGTTTTGCCCTTATCTTTGCCAGACCGCAAGAGGAAGAGCTCAGAGAAGGATTCGTCAATGACGTAGTAGAAAAGGTAGAGTGGCAGGCATTGCTATTCTTCGCCGGTTTGTTCCTGCTTGTTGGTGGGGTTGGGGATGTAGGTTATCTCGACAAAGTCGCCAACTGGATTTTCGATAATTTCGGCCATGATGATGTATTGTTGGCTGTAGCAATCATTTGGGTTTCGGCGATAGCCAGTGCCTTGATTGATAACATTCCATTCACTGCAGCAATGATACCTGTAATTTTCAGCATCACGGAGGCAAGTGGCGGTACTTTGAGTCCAGAACCTCTACTTTGGGCTCTGGCTATGGGGGCCGGATTCGGCGGGAACGCCACTCCAATTGGCTCCAGTGCTAACGTGATGACCGTCGCCATTAGCGAGAGGGGACCATACCCCATCACTACTCGTGAGTGGGTTCGGGCTGGTCTTCCAGTGATGATAATTACGTGTGTCGTTGCAACAATCTTCATGTTCCTATTCCACGGGGCCCTCTACTCCTAAACATTGCATCCGCTATCATCAAATCACGATGCCCCTGTTGAACCACATGGATTGCATCGTTTGTGGATTTGTACACGAGGGGTCCTCCAACTGCCCAGCATGCGGTTCAGAACCAATTCAAACACCCTCACCAATCGATTCGAATGGGAATGGAATCAAGAACGTTGAAAGAAATGAAAAGAATGTGGAAGACATCTACAATGAAGTCAATATCGAAGTCTCGAAAGACGATTCCGAAGTAATTGCAACAGACACCCGAATACCTTTCGGAATAGGTGATGCTCCCACGGATTCGACTGTCGAACTGGAGATATTCGGACTCGATCATTCACCATCAGTTGATTTGAAATCGCCAGATAGAGAATAATTCAGCCCCCCTAAGGGGGGCTACTTCTCCCGTCTTGTTCAAATACCATAGGTCGGTCGCAAGCCTGCTTTGTGCGCTCTGATAGATTGACTATCAGGGTAAGTGGTCGAGGCTGCTTCGCCCTGCGGGGAGACGGAGTGGCCTGAGAAACCAGAATTGATATGCCTGGACACCAGAGGCCTCACATTAGTGAGTACAATAAGAAATACGATGCTACAACCCGATTGGGGGATGGCTCGGCTCGAGAGCCGAAGAAGGTCGTGACAAGCTGCGATAAGTCGCGGGGAGAGGCATGAATCTCTTTGATCCGCGAATTGCCGAATTGGACCTCCTGACAACAGTC
>JASMLH010000004.1:0-96003 GCA_030748775.1 Candidatus Thalassarchaeaceae archaeon
TGTCATTCGCCTGGTCCAACGTATTCGGGTCGTTGGTGACTGTTGCCTCGAGGATGAAGCAGTGCTCACCTGACTCTGTCGAGCTTCCATCGGGGAGGTCTACGTTTACAGTGGCGGTCTCAGACTCGTCGGAGTTCAGGTTCATTGTCTGCGGCTCAACCGTTGCCTCGAGCCCATCGGAGTCGCAGTCGCTGGAAGAAGCGATGCTTAGCTGGATGTTCGAGTTATCCTGCTCTCCCGTGTTTTTTACGTCGACGGTCCACTCCTCGTTGTCCTCATCTCCATCGTAGTTGATGTTGCCATTCCCGGGGGTGATGTAACTGAGTTTTACTGCGTACTGTCCCCCTCCCTCGGCCGAGGTGGTGACTTCGATATCCGCATCGGCTTGACCTCCAAAATAGGCTCCAGATGCTAGTACAGTAGTGCGGCATTCTCCGGAGGCCTGGTCATTGATGCTGACTGTCAGGGTCTTCTCCTCTGTGTCTCCTTCGTTCAATGAGAAAGGCGCAGTGTCTACTGTAGAGGTGAAGCCATTGCATTCATCAGCCTCCTGGGATGTGGAGAGAGTTACAGTAAGATCCTCATCCCCGTCATTCGTGATGAAAATAGAGTACTCCGCAGGGTCATCTGTGGTTGCCTCCTTGGCTAGGGAGTCTGCTGACATGGCCATTGAGGCTGCTGCAGTGGCACTAGGGGAAATCACCGAGACAATCAACAGGGCGACGAATAAGTTCGCCAAAACGGACCTTCTCATCGTCCGACCGAGCCATTCGCCCCTCTAAGGGCTTCGGGCTCATAGTGCGTCAATTATCACGATTAATGAGGGACGGATGATATGCGAGTCAGGGCGACCCATCATCGTAATCTGGGTCTGGGACCCATTCTTCCTTGGATGGGTCCCATAGCCATCCGGGGTAATCCGAGTAGCTCTCCAAGTTGCTCTGGCCGCTATCGTTGGTTGAGTTTTCCACTGGGGGTGGGGTCGCGGTCCCCCCGAGGGGGGCTTCGGATGCCATATCGGCACCAGAATTACCGGAACCGGCAATATTGCCCAACAGCTCTCTGATGTCTCCGCCCGATCTAGAGAATGTGAATAGGGCTGCTCCGGCAGCCGAGGAGGCCAATAGGAATAGCCCGATAATGTAAAGGAAAATGGATGGGCCATCGCCCGATGAGTCAGGAATGACGTCGATTTGCATCGAGTATTCCATTCCCGAAACCTCATCTGCGTCGGCCAGCATTAGGGAAATCTCATCATCTGAACCGGAGTTTGGGGTGAATGCAACCTGTACAGACCTGGACTCTCCGGGCTGAAGGGTGACCAGTACTCCATCGAGGATCCTGATGTCCCATCCAGACGGTCCATTGGTGACTAGCCTGTTCGAAATCACTGTGTTTCCTGTGTTTGTCAGGGTGAAATAGAGCGTGGTGGAGTATCCCTCGTTTGCCTCGTTGAAGTTATCCAGTTTCCATTCAACCTCCTTAACTGTCTCGACCAGCAGAGAGATGGTCCTCCTGGCCTCTATCCCCTCCCCGGAAAGAACCATTACCACTTCTGGCTCAGAACCAGCATCTTCGTGCTCCGGAATCACGATTGTGCACCATACCATTGATGAGTCCCCCGGGCCTATCCTAGGTGGGCTGACTGAGCAGGATGAGGACCAGTCCTGGTCAGGGAGCTCCATGCTTGCAGACGGCTCCCAGTTTGAAGTGCCCTCGTTAACGACGCTCCACCCCAACTCGAAGCCCGGGTTTCCTACGGGATGGGCTCCCAGTCCAAGTGGGTTGGATGACGATTCGAAGCTAGTTCCAAGGGGGAACACTACCTCGTGGAAGGATACGCTAGGAATTGCTCCAGAGACCACATCCAGAGTAGTGTTCCAGTCGAAGTAGTCACCGTCCTCGACTAGAAATCTGACTTCGAAAAGGCCCCCGGCAGCAAGGCCATTGCCCTGGATGGAGAATGTCCACTGAGAAGACGCGCCCCTCGAGACCTGCAGATCCTGGAGGCCTGATTCTACCGACCATCCCCCTGGTAGAGACCTGATAATCGGAGTAATCGTAAGGTCTCGGTTTCCTTGGTTGGAAATCTGTATTGGGATCTGGTGCAGGGAGTCAGCGGGGACTCCGGTCTCATTGCCCCCGGATGCGGGGGTGAACTCGATCAAGTCGAATGCTGAGACTACCAGGGGAAGGTTGTATGTCCAAACCTCTGAGCTTACTCTTGACTTGACTAGGAGTTGCGTTGTGAATGTGGAACCGGCTTGGATCATGGTTCCCGGGGGGATCACAGAAACTCCTGCTGATATTGTGGCATCCTTTGCCATGGTCCCGGTGGAACCTTGGTTGGAGCCTGGAAAAGGCCCGAGTTCGTCGAATCCGACATCCCAACCTGCTGGTGAGACAAGCTCGACGTCGTATGTCTGAGCGCCGTTTCCAAGGTTTGAGATGTCAAGGGATATATTGGTGGTATCGAAGGTGTCCACAGGTATCGTCTCAGATGGCAGGACGACCTCGGGCTGTGCCAGGACTGGAACGTCGAAGAAAATCTCTAGTTGAGATTCCACATCGTACTCTATGTCTGTAGCTGTCACTACCATTGCATATGTCCCCGGATCTGGGGGACCGGGGTGGACGAGAGTCAGATTCACTGTTGTTGCAGCCGCCGGGCCTAGGTTAACCTCGTACTTGTCGAACGATTTGAACCAGTCAAAGGATATCCCGTCGATTGTCCGTATCGGACTCGAGACGTCGATCGTCGCATTCGTCTCGAAAAGTGCCAGGTTGGTCATAGTAATCTCCCAAGCAGTAGTGGTGTCAGAAGCGTCCTCTAGTGTTCTCCAGGGATTCTCGGTTGAAGCCTGAATCCCAGGTGCACTTACCAGGATGTTCAGAGTCAGGACGTTGTTGTCTTCGTATAGCTCCTCAAGCTGGTCATTTGGATCTATCTCGATCCTAATCTCAGTGTCTACGGCGAATTGGGGAGTCCAATCCCACTCTAGTTGGATGTCCTCACCTGGGGACATTCCTAGGCTCTGGGTTCCCAGCAAGTCGCTGTTGATATATGCCGAAACGAAAACCTCCGGGAATGATCCAGAACCTTGATTGACTACAGTAACCGAGAATTGGGTCAACTCTCCCACTTGTGGGATTGGGGTAGAAATCTCGAATGATTCGGGGAGGATTGCCGGGTCGGGAGTTAGGTCATTCACGTTAACGCCCCTTACAGCTATTGCGAATGGCTGTTGAGAACGGCTGCCTCCGTGAGAGAAATCCTTTACCTTGACGTTCCAGATTCCCAGTGATGCGGAGTCTATCAGAACCACTTCGACGTTGTTCTTGTTGTCCTTCGAGCCACCTGTGGTTGACTTCCCGTTTGCGAAGTCGTTGCCGAAGTAAGTTACCATTCCATCTGGGGAAGTTACTTCGAGGTTCAGGTCGTTCCTTAGCTGGGTCCCTGAGAACGTTGACCCTGGGTAGTCAGACCATGCCAGGACTACCTTCAGGGGCTCTCCCGCCCTAGTAATTTCGAAGTTGTAAGAGGCCTCTTGCCCGCTCGATAGGCGAGACCTGTCGTCAACGAATATGCCAACGTCGTTGTCGGGAATGAGGGTGTTGACCAGATTTAGCCTCCCCCAGCCCTCGTCATTGTTGGGGATGTCACGTGTACCCATGTCCTCGGCCCCTAGAATCAGTAGGGCCTTGACAAGGGCGCCCTGGGGGGCCGGTCTCTCGGCTATTTCCATCAGGTACTCACGAACCAGTGCAGATGCTCCCGCGGCTGCGGGAGTGGCCATGGAAGTGCCGCTGTATTCGACGTACCAAGGGTCGTTGATGTTGTTTGGGGCCTCGGTTGCCTCCTGGGCCCTGCAAGATCTGACGTAGTCCCCTGGAGCAACGATGTCGGGCTTTATTCTGCCGTCGTCAGTTGGGCCCCTGCTGCTCCAGTAGTACATCTCGTCGGCTGCGTTGTTGCTGTATCTGTTTACGTGTGCCCCGACTGTGATTACGTTCTTTGCGGTACCAGGTGGGGAGACTCCGTCGTCCCTCTCGTTCCCGGCAGCGAAAAGAACTGTCATTCCATCATACAGCCAGTACTGATCCCATGTGGATGTCCTGTCGTCCGCGTCCTCGGACTGAGTGGTGTAGTCTCCCCCCGAGTTAAATGAGCCCCAACTGTTGGTGTGGATTCTAGCGCTCCCAGAACTGTAGGCAGAGTTCAACAGTGAGTAGACTCCGGGACCGGCGAGCTGTCCAGTGTTGTCATTCTCCATCGCCTGCATATAGAGCTGGGCTTCCGGTGCGACCCCCTCGTAGCTGCTGGTTCTCGAACCAGAGCCCAGAACTGTACATGAGACGTGGGTTCCATGGCCATCGTTAGTGTCCGCTGTGGAACCGTCATTTGCCACATCCACCCTCTGAACGATTCTATTGCCGAAGTCTCCGTGATCGTGGTCAATGCCAGTGTCGGCAACACCTACGATCTGGCCGCTTCCATTCAGACCAGTGAAGAAGAAGGTCTCTACAGTGTTTATCTCCATGTGGCTCCGAGCTAGATTGTTCATAGTAGACAGGTCGGGAGTCAGGGAAATGTAGGAAACCTGTGGATTCATCGCGATTTCGACGACTTGATTTTGTCCAACGGTCCCGAAGTGAATCCCGGTCCCTGGGGACCAGTGTCCCCCAAGCGACTCAGTAGCCAGTTCCGAGAGTTTTCCTCCGATTCCTAATCCAGTAGTGTCTAGCCTATTGAGTTCAGTGTCCTTCCATCCGTTTAGTTCGACATCGTATTGAGATTGTGGCTCGGCGGACCAGAGCTGCTTGTCGACCAATAGGGCCAGGGGGACATAGTGGCTTGATTGAACAACTTTCAGGGAGGAGGCCTTCTGTAGTTCTCCTTCGGAACCTTGAATCAGAAATCCGGATGGAGGGATTGTGGATCTTATGGTGGCCCCGGTTGATTCGATGATTTCGTTCCTAGCCTGCCAGAGCCCCGTTTCACCATCAACAACGACAATTCGCAAGTCTGAGCGGGTTTCCTGGAGCTCATCTGGAATCTCAGCTGTGAGAATAAGGCCCCCGTTTGTGAAAACTCCAATAGAGGAGTCGGCCCAAGGATTCCTATGTCCCTCCTCTCCAGTCGAAATTTCGGGCTTTCCCAAGTCACGAATGCTGTCAGGATCAGGGGAAATCTCGATTCTGCTTGACGAGGCAGCCAGATCGGGGATTTGCCCTCCCTCTCCTTTCTCGTGAATCGCTATTGGAGATAAAGAAGAAAGCATGAGAACTAGGATTAGTAGTGGTACATTCTTTCCCATCTTCCTCAATCCCTTTTCAAATTCGATTTGATTCTATGGGTTTGTCGTCATTCCATCGAGTCATGTTTCCTAGAACAGTTTGAATTGGGCTTCGTCTACGAAAACCTCCCTCGTCCACTCCCCAACATCGTGATTCCAGACCTCCGAGTTTCTGCCTCCGTAGAAGCGGTAATCCAGATATATCTCGATAGTGTATTGTTCCCACACGGACTGTCCGAGTACAATCATCTCCAAGTCGTCATTTGGAGTATTCGAGATAGAGCTGTGTGCTGGTAATTCTTCCATGTAGAAGTCGTGTCGGCCAACTTCGATTCCATCCGAGTCGAGGAGTCTCATGGTTACCGTGACATCCTCGATTGCGCGGCTTCCCTTATTGTCCAGTTCGGCCAAAACTACGTGTCCGGATGACGATTGCATGTATGCCACATCCATATCCACATTGTCATACGGGACGATCCATATCAAAACGAAAATCGAGGAGGAGGCAATCAAGAATGCGATAATGGACGCAAATACGACCCGCGAGGGAGTAACGACATCAATTGCCCTTTCTCCTAACTTCTCTAGGATGACGTGCGCAGTATCCACATCTTTCTCGCTCGCCTCTGGACTGAGTCTTCCTAGGAACCCCATCAGATTCCACCCCCGAATGTAGCAATCAGAGTGAGTATCCCCGATGACACTGGCTCTGGTGCCATAATGTGACTGGTCGAGCCAGAGAATCCGGGAATCATATGTAACAGAGAAAGATCAGAAGCGAGTCCGTTAACCCCGAGTGTGGTTCCTGTGGGCACCCCTCCTGTTGCCTGTGCATCCAACATTACCCCTCTGAGGTCGAAGTTTGTGCCACCGACATCTGCAGATGCCCTTGCTGAGGCGATTATTCTGCCACTCTGGACATCACTAACTTGGATAATGCTGTAGGGGCCAACTACCTCCCTAACGTGGATTGTTGCGCTCTTCAGGTTCTCGCCAAGGGTCTCCATCTCTTCTAGTACCACTGGTGGAACCGTAGGAATGTCTGTTGCCCGGATGTACAACTTACTTACTCCGTCACCCCCTGATCTTATGTTAAGGCCATATGATTCGGTGGGCTTTACAGCGAGCCTGTCGGAAAGTCCCTCCGCCAACAGAACGATGTCCCCCCTGCTGTTAATCGCCCGGCCTTGGGCCTCGATGTATAGCGACATCCCCTCCTTTGAGGCGGAGAAGTCCAGAATGGGCAATCCTTGGAATGCTAGATTCTGAGTAATGTCGAAGTCCATGTCCGGCTCTGTAGTTAGGTTCATCGAACCTGGAACCTGGGTAAGGAACATTGTTGCGGGCCACCAAGCTCCTTCCATCCATTGCATCTGTTGGAGCATTATCGAGCCGACTCCGATTCCATCGGTCCTGTACTCCTCGGGAACCGTCATATCCATAGAAATTGCAGTACCGATGCTTGCTTGGATTGCTACCGACTCAGGGATGTCCTGTACCATTATCTCCGTCCTGCTTCCGGCTCCCCTGTCGAGAAGTAGTGCATGGAACCAGTCGAGCCGGTTTGACATCCCATACAATGTAGATGTGGAGGTCTTGGTTACTCCTCCTATTGTCTCGATCCTGAATTCAGAGTCGAGTACTACAGAGGTGTTTTCCCCCACTTCTAGGCCTTCAAGGGTTAGGAAAAGATCCTGTCCATTCACTCCCTTGTATGATATGACGAGTTCGGAATTGAATGGTTTCCAACCAACAAGACCAAGGCTAACGTCCCACAACTGTCCTTCCTCTATCGCAGTCCTCGAAACGGAGAGATCTACCTGTGCAGGTAGGTTTGGAATCCATGTCTTTAGGTGGAAGCCATCAGAAATACCCGACGGCGCAGAGTTCAGGGCCACTCCATGAACCCATTCGGGCTCATCTACTGAAGGTTCTCCCATTGAGGATTGAACCACTAGATCGAACTCTGAGACAGAATCCAGTCCTAATCCGAAAGAGAAGTCCCCTTCCCCAGAAGCAGAGCCTGTGGAGATGTCTGTCGTTATTCCCGCCAAGACTCCGTTAACTGATCTGCCCAAGTCTGCAAAGCCGCCGATGAAGAATGCAAGTCCTGAAATCCCATTTGATGTATTCAACTCTGGAATATCCAATGATGGGCCTGAGCCCGGACCCGTCGGGATCTTCAATGACACCCGGGGAGGCATTGGGTCTATCTCTGCTAAGACGGAAAGAGGGAGGAGTTCGGAAGTCGGGGCATTTCCTACATTGATCAAGAAGGGGTCCCGGCCTTCGAATGTTGCAAATGCCGTTCCCATTCCTGAAGGCCCTTGCGCCCCCTCTTCCAGGGGAGGTGTCCAACCTACCTCGCTAATACCTGTAATCGATGCAGATAGTGACGAAGTCTGGTTGTTTGGATCATGATGGAACAAGAAGTGATCGCCTTCCATGGAAAGGGGGTTGTTCGAGTCGCTTAGTTGGGCCTCTATCTTCCCAATTGGCAATGAAGACGAAAATGAAAGTACGGCGTCTGAAGTGGTGGAGAATGATTCAGGAAGTCCTGTTATTCTAGCGGCCTGCCTCTGGAAACCCTCGGAGCCGGTGTATACGATTGATTCTATCGGGGACGATGCAGAGTACTCCTGACCCTCTGGAGTGACGATTACTGAGATGCTATTGGGAAGGTCAGATAGCCATAGTGACTGATGGTATGCACCGCTAAGATTCCCAGTGTCATGGTTTACGAAAGTAAACGCTATTGGCTCAGAGGAAAATGTGTCAAGGGACATTGTCTGCTGCTGGGAGTCATTTGAGTCTGCGAATGAAAAAGCCTGTAGGCCGCTGAAGTTAATACTGGCAGCAACCGGAACTAGTGGTTCCTTCAGTCCATCGTCAGTTTGAATTTGCCCTAAACCACGGTCCTGAGCAAGCATTAGGTGATTACCCGGAACGGTAGGATGATCCGATGACCCAATCTGCATTGTAACGGACTCTAATGACGACGGGTTTCTAGACTCCAGCCAATTGTCTGTCATCAGGAGATTGATGTCCCGGCCGGCAATCCCTCCTGCGCCAGTTCCTCCGCTGATTACGTTGACGACGGTCGAAGGAACGTCGTTCAGTACGTTTCCAACATCCAAGAAAACGTCCACGATGTTGAGGATTACTGAATCCATTATCTTTGAAATGAAGTCAAGATTGTCGCCTGAGTCAAGTGAATTGTTGGAATCGGGGGAACTACCCAGTCCGAATGATCCGAATACTGCAACTGCGGTTGGGATAGAAGAAGCATGAATGTGAATTCTCCTGTGATCTTCATCGGAACCACCTCTAGAGAACCATGATGTATAGTCCAATAGTTCCAGTGGTTGGACAGAACGTAGGACAATGAGGCTTTCAGGAGGGTCTGCCGGGTTTATTGGCAGAGTTGGGTCATCCACGTTCTGACTACTGTCCCTGGTGAAATTCTTGATACCGATTATCAAACCCAACCTATCGGGTATTGACCCCGGCAGCTCCGGCTCGTCCGCCGAACCAAGCAACCTGAAAACTCTCTCGATTTGGTTGTCAGTCAATGACCCCGCTGGCATACCCCTGAACCACCCCATCGAGTCGGTGGTGTTTCCATAGTTTCCATCTGACTCCGACTGGGGGAGATTTGAGCGGTCCTCGTAGAAATGGATGTGTAAGTCGGACCTCCTGTCCGCCCAGTATTCTATGGTCGTTAAGCTCCTCTCTCCATCCATCCCTACTGAGGTGGGGAGGACGCTGTCTGTTCTGATTACCACTTCTGCTTCTCTGGGCAGGAGTTCGGAGTTTCCATTCGGGTGGAACCTGACTTCAATGTAGGCCAGTTCCCACATATCCCTGTTCCCATTGTCATCAGGGGGAGAGAAGTGTACGTAGCCGAATCCAGCAGAAACTCCGCATGAGATATCGATGGACAACTTGGAGTTTAGTTCAGTGGAGTTGTACCTGTCCGGGCACTCGTCCTGGCCCCCATTGTCAAACCTGAGTGAGTATGGAGAAGATATCGCTGCGAATGTAATCCCTGACTCGGAAGGTGCACCTCCGATACCCAGCGTAAGTAGGGCAAATAGTGCATCCCCGAATCCAAATGCAGCTTCTGATAGGTCGAAGTAGAAGCGCTCGATTCCCACTTCGAATTTGAAGAAATCGGGAGGGGTTGTGAATCTCGAGTCTATCACCCAAATGTATGTCTCCCCCTCTCCCAGATTCAGAATGGTTCCCGAGTCTGAGTATGAGAATGCCTTGATCAGGGATACTTGCAATGATTCCATATCGTCCCAATCAGGATCTGATGCGCTGTTCTCGATATCCCTTACCGTGAACTCTATGCCGGGCTCAATCCAGAGAGTGTCCCCCTCTATCCCCCACCCACCAATAAACTCGACGTCGACGCTGAGTCCAACTTGGATGTCATCGTCGCCGTCATTGTCAACGTCCACTGCGTGAAGCAATGCTTCGGTCTCGGGATTCAGTATTGAAAGCAATGAGGCACTAAACGAGACGACCTCAATCTGTTCTACTACGGCGCCATTGCTGTCTGTATATTGGGTCCAAATTACGTAGTCGGTTATGTTGAACAGGGTCTGCCAAATATTCTCAACGAAAGCTGGAGGTCTGATTCCGGGGTTCAGGAGCATTTCGTAGGGAGCGGGATGGATAGGAGAAGGTGGAGAAGTATTAGTCATAGAGGCTCCCTCCATCGCCGAACCGACCAATGAAATGGGGCTCTCTGTGTCAGATTCCTTTACTGAGTCGATGACCTGCTGGATACTTGGTTCCGCAATAGATGAAATGGAGTTTGAATTGAGAATCTCACTACGCTCTTGGAGCATTTCCTCTAGCTCATCTAGAACTCCGAAATCTTTGGATTCGACCCTGGCCTCTCCGCTCACTGCGTTCAACGGCGAGAAAAGTGGTAGAATTAGCAAAGCTAGGCATATTATGGCGATTTTTACTGAAGGTTCGGGATTCCTGCCTTCGCTTACTGGGTCGTCCATATTGGGCGCACCTCCTAGAGGTGCGCTATATGGTATTGCCCTGCTTGCACCATGCAGTATCGTCGTTTCAACGTACTCAGAGGCTGACCAACTCTTCAGACCCGCAATGAGGGCAATTTGTGTATGCTGTATCGATTCCTTCTGGCATTTCGAGTTCAAATGCTTTCGAGCAAGATGAGCAGTCCTTCCTGAGACTTCTTGAGGAGTCTGCCTCAGTTTTTTCCACCTTCTCTTCGACTTCCGTGTCGGTTATCTCAGATGGTAATTCACCTTCAAGTGGGTCCATCTTCGTTTCCAAATCAGGAGTTACATCAATCAGATCACTAATGTCAATTTCAACTTCATTCTGGACTTCTGATTGGTAGGCTGGCTGGAAAGGAGAGTTTTCCCTATTTTCCCACATTCCAATCTGGCTCTGCGGTGTTTGAGTGATCTCCTCCTTTTCCTCCGCTTCCTCTCCCTCTTCCTCTTTGGCCATGTCAGACATTCTTCTCTTGACTGCGAGATTGAACGCGACGAAACCACCAACAGCCAGCATTCCGGCAGCAAAGATGGAAATAATCACCATGGAAAGAGTGCCTAGGCCGCTTCCGCCGCCGTCGCTCTGGACTACAACAAGGAACTCAGCATAAGAGGAAAGTCCTGCTTCGTTCTCCACACGGCAATAGACGTTCTGTGGACCCTCGCTGCTGAACTCGTGTAGTACTTGGGGACCATTGAATTGTATCTCTTCTTCAGTACCCTGTCCAATTATCCATGTGTAAGAAATTTCTGAGGATTGGTTGTCCACGGCAGAAATCTGAAAAATCACTGGATCTCCTGCAGTGACCTCCATTTCGGAATTATAGGGCAATATTTCTGGTGGCGTGATGTCAACGAAGGATACTGCTGTGTCACCCTGGGTGCTTCTTCCCGACTTGTCTGTAACAATAAGAGAGACGATATGGGTCCCTGGAGAATAGTTGTTTGAAACCTCAATAGAAATGGAGGAAGAGTCCCCATCCACCGAGTAGTTTGACTCCAGAACGTTTCCGTCAATCATCCAATCGATTCTCTCTATTCCCCAGTTATCACTGAAGGTTCCGCTGATTTCCAGAGACTCTCCAAACCCCTTGACGATCGATTCACTGGAGCTCATTGAGACGACGGGATCTGATTTGTCGACAACCAAAATTTCTCTGGTTGAACTGGCACTTCTCGAGTCAATCGATGTAACTGATAGGCGAACAGGGTAGTTTCCAGGGGAGTCCCAGGAATGAGTTACCGAGGTTCCCAATGAATCTGAGACTCCATCGTCGTCGATGTCCCATGAGAATCCTGACTCGGGGATCTGATTCGAGTTGTTTGGAGTACCAAGGGCAGAAAGGAAGACGGGGGTCCCTACATCTACTGATTCCAGGTCTGTCTCGCTGGTGATTATTGGATCAAGGACAGGCGTAAGCGTGACAGTAACGGTTACTGCTGCATGAGAAGTTCCTGCTCCCCCCCCTCCAGGTCCAGCCCTATTGTCCACTACGACATACAGGTTCTCTCCCTCCGTCCCTATGACTTCCCAAGGCAGGTATCTCTCATTAGTGACCAATAACATGTCTGCGGAGACTATTCTGGATGAGGACGACCAGTTTTCACTTGGAGAGTACAGAGAATAGGCTGTCTCAGTCATTACGAATATATCGGGAGAACCTTGCATGGTTCTTGCATAAATCTCCAGAAAGGTGCCCTCGTCCACTGAAAATGGTCCGGCCGCTGAAGAATAGCTTCCTGCATCTACACGGTGTATTGAGTCAGCAAGTGTGAATACCTGGGGGGAGATTATCCCCGCGTCGAGAGAAGCCTCCACAACCTGACCACCTTGGGACCCCTGTCCAGAGTCGCTTGGGTGAGCTATGTTGTCTAACACCAAGTACCACCTTGTGGCTTCTCTGTCACTTGGCACTGTCCAGTGCCATTCGCCAGAGCCGGAGAAGGATTCGAAGACAGAGTCTCTCTGCCAAACGGAGTCGATTCGGTAAGTTTGCTCGCTCTGGTAAACCGAGACGGTGCTTGCCGGGAAGAGGAGGACATCGACATCTTGGTCGGCATCGACTTCGAAGAACAAGGTCTCCTCGGGCTGAAGCTCTCCTAAGTCCACTCTGATGCATGACTGGTCAGGGATGCTCCAGTTTGAGGGGAGGGAGTCCAAACTGGAGTTGGTGCAAGAAATAACTCCCTTGGCAGATGGGTTGGCCATTGAGGCCATTGGAGCCACTAGTATGAGTGCTAATGCTGTCAGAAAGGACCAGCGCATCGGGCGGCCGTCCGCCCGCTCCTTTTGAACGATATCGCAGTCACGTTCATTCCATTGTAGAAATAGATGGTTAAAGATTTCTAGGAATTGGGGTTGGGGGGAACCAACGCAGCAAGACCACGTCGCCGACCGATCTTACCCACCCCCAGGGTACTGCCACATGAGTCCTGCCTTCGACTAGCCCCTCAGGCGGGTCAGAGACGAAAATGTGAGTACATGACCAGTTGCCAACATCAATGACAGTATCATGGACTGTACCAAGAAGCCGGCCATCGGGGATTATCACAGGGAGCCCCCTGATTTCCGAAGCGTGACGGTCTGCCATCGCCTCATGCCCCAAAGCATGTAGCATCAATATGACGGAAGAGAGGGGTTACTTGCCCCTGTTCTTGTTGGCCTTAAGGCTTGGTCGGAGCTTCTCCGCCCCCTTGCCCTTGTTTAGCAGACCCCTGCCTCTCTTGCCGGCTCCGGTCTTTCCTCTGTGTGCTCGTCCCCTATGGCTGGAGCCACTAGAAACCCAGCCAAGCTGCTTGTCGGACTTTATAGCTGGGTGAGAAGGGTCAATCATTATCACTTCGTAGAATTTGTTCTTTCCGTCCTCGCCTACCCAGTACGAGTTCAGAACTTCCAAGTTAGGGAATCTCCTACTGGTCCTTTCCTCTGCAATCCTCTGGATTGATTTGGCCATTGTGATCTTCTTTATTCCCGCCTTAGATGGCTTCCTCTTCATGTGGATCTTACCCTTTCTTAGGCCACCCCTTCGGACTCTGGTTCGAACCACAACAACACCTTGCTTGGCCTTGTATCCAACTCTTCGCGCTGCATCTATCCGTGTAGGCTTCTCTATTCGGGAGAATACGGGCTCTCTTCTCCAACCTGCCATCCTAGATACTCGGTGCCGGGAAGGAATGGTGTCCCTAGGCTGCTTCCACATTCTCCTAACGTGTTGATACAGTCCCATTGGTACTCCTCCAGCGGCCCGCCGACCTAGAGCTCATTTATGAGCCTGCTTGCCTGTGAGAATTTCAGTGATTGAGGAGCAAGTGGACATTCACATCGTGGAAAGGATAACCCTGAGGGGCCACGAGGAAGTCATAGATTCCAATCTAGAGACTCGTATTGACAAGTTGCTGAGCAAGGGTTTCTACAAGCCGATAATAGTAGACTCGGAGACTTTGGTGATTCTCGATGGTCATCACAAGTGGACAGCGGCCGGAGTTCTTGATCTTGATTGGGTGCCAGTGGTCAAAGTGGATTACCTAGAGGATTCGTCGGTTGCCGTAGACGTATGGCCTGAGTGCGGAAAGAAGAAAATTAGCAAGCGAGAGGTGATCGAAATGGGTCTATCGGAGGGGGTTTTCCCTCCCAAGACAAGCAGGCATAGCTTCGGGTTCGAGGTTCCCAGTATTCAGGTCCCCCTAGAAACCCTGAGGTGAAATTGGTCCGCGCTCCCGGACTTGAACCGGGGACCCCCTGATGGCTGCCTACAACCAATGTGTTTCCAGTCTACAGTCAGGTGCTCTAGCCAACTGAGCTAAGCGCGGTAGAGTTAGGGGGGGACTTTCGCTTTATGTCGCTTTCCGGTCAAAGACGATAATTGCACGGAGTTGAGGGAGAATTGGTTACCCCTCCGCGAAAGGCGATGGGTCTGATAATCGCCTTGTGGGATAGATTGATTCCCTCAACGGTTAAGAAGGCGAAGAATGGACTGAAGGGGCGTAATAGGCAGCGATGCCTGGGATGCACGAGGCGGGTTGATGGTAGAGGTTCCTAGCAGTTCAGTGGCTCCAGAAGCCGATACAAGAGCCCCAACGCGGGTTCCCACTGCGCTGACGGATAGGGAGCTCGAGAGCTTCGGACCGCCAGATCCGAGGATACTTGTCTGCGGGTGCGGGGGGTCTGGAAACAACACAATGAACAGAATCACGCACATTGGTGTTGAAGGTGCGATAACGGTAGCAATCAACACAGACAAGCAACATCTCGACAATACCAGGGCGATGCAAAAGCTACTGGTTGGCAGGCACATCACCAGAGGACTCGGGGCTGGAGGCGATCCAGTTATGGGTAGAAGGTGCGCAGAGGCAGGAAGGGACGTAATTACTAAGATTGTCGAGGGTGCCGATCTTGTATTCGTTACTGCTGGACTGGGAGGTGGTACCGGAACTGGCATCGCTCCTGTGGTAGCAGAGGAGGCGAAGCG
This sequence comes from Candidatus Thalassarchaeaceae archaeon, assembly GCA_030748775.1. GTDB lineage: Archaea > Thermoplasmatota > Poseidoniia > Poseidoniales > Thalassarchaeaceae > UBA36. The sequence continues at coordinate 14,812 of JASMLH010000004.1, forward strand.
TTCCGGCGCGCTTGTGGTAGCAGTAGTAACCACTCCATTCACCGTGGAGAGGAGGCAGAGGATGCAGCGGGCCCTAGAGGGACTAGACATGGTTCGGAAGGCCGCTGACGCGGTGTTGGTTCTGGACAACAACAGACTGATGCACTTCGTTCCAAACCTGCCTCTAGACGAGGCATTCAGCATAATGGACCAATTGATTGCAGAAATTGTCAAGGGAGTAGTAGAGACAATTACTCTTCCAAGCCTGATTAACCTCGACTTCGCAGACGTCCGCACGATAATGAAGGGAGGGGGGGTGACCATGATGCTCTACGGAGAGAGCGATCAGGGTCCCGAGGAGGTGGTGCACGAGTCACTTAACCATCCGCTCCTTGACATCGAAATCGATGGGGCTACCGGGGCTCTGATTCACGTTACCGGAGGTCCTTACATGACTCTCGAACAGGCCAATCAGGTCTGTGATCTAATGACAGCCAGGCTCTCTCCAAATGCCAATGTTATTTTCGGTGCTAGGCAGGATCCGGCGTTCGGTGACACGATCAAGGTGATGTCGATAATCACCGGAGTGGCGCACGAGAGGCTGGAAAGGGAGATGATGAGCGCGGACATGCTGGGCGACGCACTGAACATCGCAAGGAGAGGCAGGGATAGGGCTGACAGCGGATTCCAGAGGTTCGATTAGGTGAACGGGAGTGGATAAGCCTCAAACAGGTCGTTCAGGAGTGTGATTCAATGTCTAGTAGGTTATTGGCACTCAGTCTATCGTTTTTCCTGCTATCTTCTGTAGTAGCGGCACCTGCTTCAGCACAGGCAGCGGATGACCCCAAGCAGCCTTCGGTCGAAAACCCCCACATGCACTTCTGGGGGACTGATGACTTGTCATCTTGCTGGACTCACTTCGACAGTAATGATTCCGCCGGTTCTTCTGAAGAGGGTCATGGAGCCATGGTTTTCGCCGAAGGTCAACAGGTAGATGTCTCGTTCACATGTAGAATTCAGGAGAACTTCAAGGAAAACATGTACCTGAATCCCAATGGAACAATAGTTATTGAAGTTGGAACGAGGATATTTTCGGACGACTGTGACCCAGAGCAGGATTCAAACTGCAAGGACTTCACAATGACCCTCTATAGAGGCAACATAGAGGTTGCAAAGGAAGTATTCCCAGGGGTTAGCACTGGTTGGGATGATGAGCAGATTAGATGGGAGTTACCAGTCAATGGAAACATGACTTCATGGAATAGGAGTCAGGAAGAGCCTGCATTGCATGTGGAGTTCTCTAAGCCAGGGGTTACCGACATTCTGTGTGCGATTCCATTAAATGATTGCACGGGAGAGTTTTGGTTCTACTACTCTAACAATGAAGATGGGATGACCGCAGAGGCAAACTTCCCTGTCATCAACATGACTGACTTACCGATTGGCCAGGAAGAGCCTGGAGAAGAAGCCGGAGGAGGAGGAGGTTTGCCCGGGTTTGGTCTGGCTGCAGGACTGGGGGCGATGGCATTGGCAGCCGTGGCAGCTCGTTCAAGAGAAGAGTAACTTCGCTCATCTCTAGCAATATCACTCCTGAAGGATAACCTCAAACTTTCTGTCGCTCATGGGACACCTATGGGAAGGAGGTCGGTGAGCGCTTTCTTGGTCATCATGGTGTGCTGCTCTATCCCTGCATTACCTTCATCGGGACAGTCGTCCGACTCCAGTCAACCATCCCCAATAAACAACATTCTGCATTTCTGGGGGAACGAAGACGCGTCTGACTGCTGGGAGAACTTTGACCCACAAGGAACGTCGGGTTCCGCAGAACAGGGATACGGGGAGGAAGTGGATGGCGGCGATGCAGAGAGGCTCGAGGTCAGCATATCATGCCGGATGAAGTTCTCATTCGAGGAGAACGTCTACCTCAACCCAACTGGGAAGATTGCAGTCGAGTTCGGACTCAGGCTAGATCACGCTGATGCCGAATCGGAAGAAGACGAGGATTTGACAATAACCCTGATGAAGGGAAACACGGAAATCGACAGGAGGTCGTTTCCCAACGTCGCAACTAACGAGGACTTGCAGCTGTCCTGGGAGATTGACGTGGGTGAAAACTCCACCTGGTGGAATAGAAGCGAAGGAGAGCCTAATGTCAAGTTCGAGATTTCCAAGGTGGGCTGGGATGCATCAGGAACCCCTTGCAGTGGAGCGTTGCAGATTCTCAAGTGTGGTGGCTCGTTCCGCCTTTACTACTCAAACAACCAGGAAGGACTACGCTCGCAGATCCAATTCCCCATAGCCGACTCGCCAGAGATTGTTGAGGAGTCAATGACGGCTGACAAGGGGACCCCGGGCTTCGGCCTGCTCTCGAGTATGGCTGCATTTTGCTTGGCGTTCACAGCTCATCGAAGGAGACATCAGACTCCTCCCCGCTATCCAGCTCCTTGATCCTGACCTTTCCTTTGCTCCACTCCTCGGGCATAACCATAACCAACCTTCTAGCACCAATCCTCTCAGCGTGCTTGAAGACCCATTTCATTCTCTTATCCTCCAATACCAGGTCGACGCTGTGCCCCTTCGAGCGCAGAGAGCTCGCGACTCGCATAGAAGCCCCTCGTAACTCTGGGCCCATGCTGAAAACCACGTCGGACACGGACGATGGGATATCAGGGACGAGCCCCTTTGAGCTCAGTAGCTCCATGACTACCATATCGCCAAAGCCGAATCCTGTAGCGGGCAAGTCCTTCCCACCAAGGGTTCCAATTAGCCTGTCATACCTTCCACCACCACATATGGCACGCAGTTCACCCGCCCTGTCATGGGCTTCGAACACCGGACCGGTGTAGTAGGCGAGGCCTCTGACTACAGAGGCGTCGAACTCTAACCAGCCTCCTATTCCATAGGATTCGACTAGAGAGAAAAGTGAGGATAGTTCTCTGACAGATTCACTGTCGGAGCCCAATGCTGCCTCGAGATCCCGGAATTCGCTGATTCCAAGCACAGACTGGATAGTGGATATGGATTCGGATGCTATCCCTAATTCTGCTAGTTGCGCTTGGATGACATCCTCCGGAAGCTTGACCATCTTGTCTACGATTATGCATGTCTTGGCGAACTCTTCCCCTTCGATTCCTAGTGAGCCCAAGACCTCCTCTAGCACCTTTCTACTGCTTACCTTGATTACGAGGTCATCCTCGGTCAGCCCAACGCTGCGGAAGAAGTGAGTTAGAGTCGATAGCAACTCAGCATCCGCCTCTATCCCTTCCGCTCCCCAGATATCCACGTTCCACTGATAGTGCTCCCTTCCCCTGCCTCTCTGAGTTCTCTCGTACCTCCAGCATTGGGGGATAGAATACCATTTGATGGGGAGCGGCAGAGCCCCGGATCTAGCCATAACCATCCTCGCTAGGGAAGGTGTCATCTCAGGACGTAGGGCCACTTTGCGCCCTCCCTTGTCCTCGAAGTTGTAGAGCTGTTGTGTTATCTCCTCTCCCGCCTTCCTAGTGTATAGTTCCTCGGTCTCTAGTACAGGGGAGTCGTACTCCTCGAATCCGTGCGCAAGGGCAGCGGAGTGGAACTTCTCGAAAAGCCAGTTCCTGGCTCTCATGTCCTCTGGGTAAAAGTCCCGGGTGCCTCGAACGCCCTTCGTCACGGCTTCGCCAAGAACGGGGTCACTTCAAGCCCTACGTCGTTCTCGGAATGCATCTAGCCTTTCTTTGCGTGTGACTCTACCGTCCGCGAGGGGGAATGCGTAGAACCTGAGAGCCAAGAAAGTTAGGAAGCCGAATGCAGAAGTGTTGATCACCCACGAGACCAACTGGCTGATTCCGATAAACTCGAACATGATGTGGAAGGTTGCTGTGGAAACTGCCCACAGAACTCCGTACACAGTCATTAGCTTAGCGAAGCTAGAGCGGATTTCGGAGTCCGACTCGAAAGTTATCCACCTGTGCAGGGCATAGGCCTGCACCGAGCTAATCAGGAATGAACTGGCCCATGCAACGGTCTCGACGTATGGAGTCCATGAGTTGTAGTTGTTGAAGAGCAGGTATAGAGCTGCGAAGATTGCTACGTTGAAGCAACCCACTGCACAGTACATCGCGTACTCCTTGAGCAACTTGGCCCATGGATACTCAGCGCTTACCAGCATCAAGAGCCCCTCATCCAGTCTGAGAGCGTGTGGGCGATATGAACAGGGACGTCTTCTGCGAGAATCCCGGGTCCCCTTTCCTTGGCCGCGCCTTTGCCAGCCTCCCGAATTAGTGCGCAACCGAGCCTAGCAGCCGGCCAGGAGGACATCCCCTGGGCCATCAGGCCGCCGATAGTGCCGGCTAGAAGGTCCCCCGTTCCTCCTACTGCCATTCTCGGATTTCCTCCGGTTGCGAAGCTTTGCCTCCCCCCCGGTCCCGTAAGTTGATCGATTGGTCCAGTGATCACGATTGTTGAGTCCTCGTCGGAGCAACGGGATAGTGCATCTGAGGGGCTTGTATCCTCGAGCCACCTATCGGCCTCTCCCTGGTGGGGGGTTGCAACACCCACTAGCCCATCAGGCCAGAAGCCCTTGGGAAGCGCCGCAATTGCGTCGGCGTCTACAACTGTCGGGACTCTCCTGGTCGATGCTAGTTCTAGGATTACCCTTGCCGCTTCCGTAGTTTGGGCCTCTCTGCCGAGGCCAGGACCGAGGACCATGGCATCTGGACTCCTCCCCGAATCAAGGATATCTACTATGGCATCTACCGAACCCATTGTTAGAAAGTCGTTTTCTGGCAACACCTCAGGAATCAGGCTGGCGGGCCATTCAGACCTATCAGCAGCAACTCTTGGCATGGCGACGTGCACGATATCGCAGCCGCTTCTGGCAGCTGCGAGCCCCGAGAGAAGTGGGGCGCCATGGTAGGGTCCGCCTCCGATGACAAGGAGTCTCCCTCGATCACCCTTCCTTGCTCCCTTCTGCAATTTAGGGTACCTGCTAAAGTCCCCTTCACCGCAGTCCTGTACCTCATCGGGCCAAGGAAGTTCCGAGATGCTAATATCCCCGCAATCTGAGGAGTCCATCCCCTTCTTCAGCGAATGGAATGTGAGAGTGCTGTTTGCTGCAAGGCAATCCTGTCCTCCGAGTCCCGAGGGTATGTCGCAAGCTAGGACAGCCGTACCCAAACTCCTTGCCCAGTCAGCGATTTCCGAAATAGGGGCCCTGAGAGGCGAACCCGGACCTCCTCCCCCAGCCCCTAGGAGGCAGTCCACGACCAAGTCCCAGTCTCCCTCTGGGACCGAGGGCCAGACGTGGATTACTACTGATTTGTCAGCCATTTCTCTTGCATATGACGAAGGTTCTGTCTTGGAATTGCGGTGGCTTGCTAATACGGTTGCCCTCCCGGAAAGGGAGGCAGAGCAAGATGCGACGAAGCCATCCCCCCCATTGTTTCCCGGTCCGCACAGGAACAGTACATTCCCACTCCCCACCATTTCAGAGGCTGCGCGTGCTAGGCTCTCCCCTGCCGCCTTCATTAGCTCGATCTCGTCTATACCAATGATGGTGGCGTTCTTGTCGAATACAGCGACCTCTTCCCAGTGCATTACCCAGCGAGAGCGGTCCGTCATCGTCACCAACGTACCTAGGCGATCTCAGCGTCTATGGCTGTCTTTCCGCCTCTTGTTTTCCCATCGGAATAGGGAATCTCGGGGATTTCCTCGCCAGCAATCAGAACGAACGGATCGTCCCCACCTGGAAGCATGTCGATTGGGACATCGGCTCCCTCAGGGACGTTTCTGAAAACGGGTCGGGATATCAGTAGCTTGTTGAAACCTATGAATAACGCTGCAGTGACTCCCCAGAACAAAAGGATGATGGAAATCCCATGGGGGTTGGCGGGATTCCAGGGGTCGTCGACGTTGGCTAGTAAGTCGACGAAGTATGATAGCATCAGAACGGTGAACATAATGGGGAATCCAAGATACATCACTATGTCCCACCATCTTCCTATCCACCAGTCGTTGTCTCCCGTATTGATGAAGTCGTCACGGAATGCCGAAACGCCGTGGTTGATGTAGTCCATGAAGTCGAAACCCTCCAGATCATTCTGTTCCTGCCAATACTTGTACCTAGACCACCCATATTTCCAGATCGTGTACGCCATGAACAATCCGCTGAACATGAGACCGTACCCCCATATGTGGTCCTGGACCTCTAGGAACTGTGGGAAACGCACCCCAGTGGTCGGGTCCATCTTGATCCATAGTACGGCACTAGGGAGTCCGAATAGGAAGATTGCAAGCCCAGTTAGTGCGACTGAGCGCGAGCGTTCGAATCCGTGATCAACGAAGTTCCTAACGCATAGCTCCACGGTGGAAATCATCGAGGTAAGAGCAGCGAACGAAAGAGCCAGGAAGAAAACTGCGACCATTACAAGCTGCACGACTGGTCCTCCTGGTGCTTGAGCGAAAACCTCGGGCAGTACTAGGAAAGTGATAGCAGAGCTGCCTCCGCTCACGGATCCTAGTGGGTCTGCTGAAACGGAGAAGACCGCCATCATTACCGTAAGTCCGGCGATGATGCTGATGCTGTTGTTAGCTAGACACATAGTGGCCGCGTTAAGAGTGGTGTCCTCGTCCTTCCTCATGTAAACTGAGTAGGTGATTGCCATGCCCATACCGGCCGAGCATGACCATGCAGACTGGGACAGGCCGTTTATCCATGTCTCGGGCTGGACTAGATACTCCGGTTGGATGCTGAACATGTAGATGAATCCGTCAAGAGATCCGTCCTTCACGTCCATCACGAAGGCGAGGAAGAGTGCTATGAATAGGAGGGCGAACAGTGAAGTCATCAGTGTCACGTTTGCCTTCTCAATCGCCTTAGCCCCTCCCCAAATGGCAGCCAGAGTGATGAGGACTGTGATCCACTGGAAGAAGATGACCTGCATAGGGTTCTCTAGGAAAGTGTTCCATACCTCGATTGTGTCTACCCCTTCCGAAAGACCTCCTCTAATCGCTATTTGGAAGTAGTTCAGGCACCATCCAGTTACAACAGCATAGTAGAAACCTATTGCTACATTTATCCAAGCCGTCCACAAACCCATCCAAGCGAATCTCCTTCCAGCAAAGATTCTGAATGTCCCAACCGTGCCTACCCTGCTCCTCTTGCCAAGAGCGAATTCTGCGATAATCAGTGGGACCGACCAAAGGAAGAGGAAGATTAGCCAGGGAATCAGGAAAGACCCCCCTCCATTCGCACCGACCATCCTAGGGAATCTCCAGATGTTCCCGGTGCCAATCGCTGCTCCAATAGTTGCGAAGATAAGTCCCAGCCTACCACTGAACTGGTCGCTTGACTGCTTAGTCTCGGAATCCATCCTATCCCCTCAATTTCCCTTTCCGGGATTTTTCGGAACAGATGTTGGAGCCTCTTCCAAGGGCATTCCCAGTATTCTTTCGTCCTCCGAAAACATCTCCCTGAGGGAGAATCCCAGGCCCCCCCAGACGAAGCTAGCAATCACGAGGAACATCAGAATGCTCAGAATTGCGTCCCCGAATCCGGCCCTGTATGGTATTGACAACTCGTAGTAGTTTCCTCCATCTTCCACGGACGGGTAAGTGAACGGGAACGCACCATTGGTGGTACCCAGCATCGCCTTGTACTGAATTTTCCCCACCGAAGTCTCTGGTAAAGGAATCTGGCTGACCAGCCGGGTCCCATTGGATCCGTCCAGGAGCGGGCAATCCTCGAAGGTCTCGTTAAAACCAGTTCTCTCCCATGGAACTTGTACCCATTCAGTCGGGCCGAAGTCGTTCTGTTGCCTAGTTGGCTCTACAAACCGCCACATTAGATGTGTCATTTCCTCGTCCGGGCTGAAAGGAAAGGTCGGATCCAAACAGAGTCCGATCGGGATGTCTCCCTTGGATGGTACGGCCACGTCGTCTGGGGGCTCCAGCCACTGTGTTGACGTGGTGTTCTCTATACCCACGATGGCCCTGTATCTGGGGTCATCGGCCATCTCAACCATGTAGAATGGTACTCCGAGGTTCCTCACAGCGATGTGGGCGATATCTTCCGGGTTCTCATGGAACGCATTTCCAATCTCAATTGTATAGCAGTAAGAGTTGTGAACACCATAGTGCCAGTCGCAGAAATCTCCGGTGGTGGGGTAGAGCTCTGAAGACTGCATAGGGGCGTAATCCGTCATCTGCCCCATCACCTGCCCGTGATAAACCAGATACTCGTCATCTGGAGAGTAGCAGTTAGTGCAATGCCCCCATGGCCAGAGGACCAGTTCCGAGAAAGAGTGCCAGGTAAGTGTGGACTTGAAGTCTGAGGAGCCGTCCAAGTCGTCGTCATTCATCTCTGTCAAATCCTGAATGAACTTTGTCTCTGGCTCGGTGTTGCCCCCTAGCCAGTCCTCATCTGTCTGGCCATCTGCATCATCGTCCTTGCCATCGACGTGGTCCTCGTTCACTAGCCCGTCACCATCGTTGTCCTCGTAGTTCACTGGACCGTTGTAGACGTCGTTGTTAGGTCCGTCCGCATAGCAAAAGCCTGGAAAAAGGGGTCCTGTAGCACCTAGTGGAGCGCCCCACTCAAACTGATAGTTACGATTTAGATCAACTCCATCGCACCCCTCGTCCACTGCCTCATCGATGTCAGGAATTGGAGTTACACCAGTATGGGTGTTGTCTCGCAGATTTTTCCTCCATCCGCTCTGATAGCAGTTCTCCCAAGCCGTTTCTCCGCAGAATTCCTCCCTGTCGTACCTGTTTCCATCTACGTTTAGGAGAGGGATGAGGTATATCTCTCGCGTATTTACCATGTCTGTAATGAACTGCTCGCTGAAGTCCTCGTCGACCCCAAGATCACCGGGACCACAGGGATTCCCGTCACCATTGCTGTCCTGGAAAGACGAGTTCAGCTTCAGGCAGTCGCCATCATTGTCTATGCCATCCCATCCGTCTTCGTCAATCAATCCGTCTCCGTCATTGTCCACACCTGCCTTGCCGTAGTAGAATGCTATTGTTTCTAAGAAGAACATTGGGACCTCATACGACATCCACTCCCTAGCATGGTGGTTCCCTACCAGCATTACATCCGGACGGTCGACGTAGTTCCCATCATCTCCATTGAAGTCGTTATACTCTCCACCCTGGACGTTGCCTGTGATCTTCATCCATGGGCTGGCATGGTTGTAGTACCAACCCTTGTACTCGTCTGAAGTCATTTGATCTCCTCTAGCGTTTATCCCTCCTAGAAGACCTTCGTGGAACTGGAGAAAATCAGGGTAGTAAGCGGCTAGTGTCTGCATCCTCTGCTTCAATGAGAAGTAATCATGGTATGACCTGAACTGAAGTTGGTCGGAGTCCCCGTGCGGCCCCCAGGGAAAAATCTGGTTTGCATATTCAACCGACCATATCTCCTCCGGAGATGCTCCGGAGTCTTCTTCCTGAGCTTCAGCGATAGGCGCGATTGCTACTGGGGAAAGCAGGCTAAGCATGAGTGGGAGAAGCATGGCTGCGACTGGGACTCCTGGATTTGCGAGGGGTTTCACCCCGGGTCTCTGATGGCTCTGCCTAGGCATGCTAACGTTGTTGCCGGGCCACCTCTACGTATTGAATAGCACGGAGAACGGTCCGTAGGACCGGGTTTCCTTTTTGAGTAGGACGTTGTCGGAAAACCATGGCAACAGCTTCTTGGATTCAAGAAATCCTAGCCGGCGACGACATTGGGTACGGCTTCTCTACAAATGGGATTATGTTTCTAGCATTACTTTTCGTCGTTAGTTATGGTTCGGGCCTAATCTCTCGAAGGGTGCTCTTTCCAAGGATCATGGACATGCTCTCAAAGTCCGAGAGGATCGATGGGAGGACCCTGTTTGCACCGAGATCGCTTGGGTGGATGGTCGGGCTACTGGTAATGTGGCAGTCACTGGAGTGGGTTCTCGATGAAGTCATTGCCGCAGATGGAGGGGCGATCTGGAGAATTGGTTGGATGGAGAACATTGCAGAGCTATCCAGAGCAGCTTTCATTATTCTAATGCTCCTTGCAGCCTACAAATTGGTCGATTACCTAGATGCATTTATTGTTGTAGAGGGCGATAATATGGCCGCTCGAAGATCCCTTGCTAGCGTCGCAGAAGCAATCGGAAGGCTTGCCGTCGTGGTATTGGGCGTCTTCGTGATTGCTGGGCTCATTGGCTTGAACCTTAATGGGTTAATAGCCGGATTGGGGATCACCGGCCTAGCTCTTGCTCTGGCGGCTAAGGACTCCGTGGCCAATATATTTGGCGCGATTTCAATAATAATTGATCAACCTTTCAATGTGGGTGACTGGATAATCGTGGATGGAGTGGAGGGAGAAGTGATTACTATTGGATTGAGGACCACAATGATCAGGACAGGAAATGACACAATTGTCACGATGCCAAACTCCAACATTACGAACTCAGCTGTGGAGAACTTCACAATGAGGAGGTTTCGGAGAATCAGGCCTTCTTTCGATTTCGAGGAGGACAGCGAAGAGTCGTCCCTGAAGAAGTTCTGTGAGTCTCTTTGTGAGCAGGTGCTTGCTGACCCAAGGGCAACAAAACCCGAAGACTCCTGGGTCAGAATCACAGATAGCCTCCCTTCGAAGATTACTGTCTCTTGCAACTTCTACTGCGAGTCCAGTGCGAGGGTTCAGAGGGAGTTCACGGAAGACATACTCCTGATGGGCAGGGCTAGAGGGATTGAATGCAAACTGAGTTTCCATGAGCCGAGGCAAAGGCGCCAACTCTAGGAGGGGCTGAATGGCGAATCTCATTCTAATTCGTCATGGACAGTCAGTTTGGAACGCCACCAATCGCTTCACTGGGTGGACTGACGTGGACCTATCTGAGAAGGGAGTCCTAGAGGCAGAGCAAGCTGGACGAGATCTCAGTTCACAGAGGATTGACGTCGTGCATACCAGCGACCTAGTAAGGGCGCAGAGAACTGCGGCGATCATCATGGGCCTCAACGAATGCTCAGAGGGAGTCGAAACTAGGTACGATTGGAGGCTAAACGAGAGGAACTACGGTTCTCTCCAGGGACTGAACAAAGCGGAGACGGCAGAGAAGCACGGTGCCGAACAAGTGCATATCTGGAGAAGGTCATACAATGTGGCTCCACCAGACGGAGAGAGCCTAGAAATGACCGCTGGGAGGACAATCCCGTACTTCATCGAGGAGGTCTTGCCCGATCTAGAGGATGGGAAGAACGTGCTTGTATCTGCACATGGTAACTCTCTGAGATCTATTGTGATGCACATCGAAGGGATTAGCGCCGAGGAAATTGTTGGGTTGGAAATACCAACCGGAGAGCCGATGCACTACGATTACGAGGACGGCGAAATCAAACGACTCCATTGAGAGGAATCTCTGGTGGGGGGGATAGAGATCGGTAGTATCGCAAGAGAAAGTAGCTTGCAGAGATGAATGCCAGGGGCGTTATGGATCCGCCCACAGATGTCGGGAAGTCACGAACTATCGAAACGATGCCAAAGAATGCAGTCATCATAGATAGAGATCCGAAGAGCCTGCTAGAGAACATCTTCTTCTGGTATGCCTTCACAAATCTGATCAGTCCAACTGCTGGCTGTGGGGGACCAGACTGGTCTGAAACGGCTTCCAGCACATCAATCAAACACTGTTCGTACTCCCAAATCGCCAGACCTCCGCGATGCGAGTAGAAAACCCGGTCAGAGCACCATTTCTCTGGAGCACTGTCCCTCCATCCCTCGATCAAAGAGGTTCTTAGTTCAATAATTGGCAAATCGGATTCTAGTTCGTAATGAAGTCTAGAAAGATCGTGTGCCAGACTAGCCAAATCTCTGATTGCGGGGTACTGGCAATCTGCAGGAACGAGTACGTCTGACCTCCTTGGCCTTACAATCCTGATTTTATTGTTGATAATGTCATCTAGCCTAATATCTCCAAGACTTAGCATGCACTCAGTGTCCCTGGAATGTTGGGCTCGCCAGATTGAGTCTGCACGGAGGCGCTCTTCGATTTGTGAAAGTCTCCGATTCCATCTTCTGGGATCAGGGGGGGTTGTGCGTGAATCTTTCACCTCTTCATGGTAAGTGGCTAGAGCTTCGCCGCAACTCCAGAGGAGCTCCTTAGCCAAACTAATATTTCCAGATTTCATAGCTTCCGAGATTTTCATTCTTGAATTGGATAGAATTTCTTGTGATTCCCACAAGAGAATAACGTCTATCCCATTCCAATAGTACCCCCCACAAGGTGAAATTGAAGTAGAGCCAGAGGAAGAAGCTCGCTTTCTGATCAGCCCGTCCGAACCCCATGGCAAGAACTCGGCAATCCATTCTTTTCCATCACCTAGGATTGCACTTGGTCCTCTCTCGTCCTCCCCTAGAGACAAGACCTCGATTTTATCGGGTTCCGGCACATCCCCCCAACTATTCATCTCCGAAATTAGTAATTCCCAGTCCGAAGGAGTCGAAAGCGAAGATGGCTCCATCATCTTGCATGACAATCCGATTCCAGCGAAACCCAATGCCTCGAATCCTACTGGGACCTTGTCGTCATTATTGACCCGGGCCAGTGCAGCAGGCCTCCATTTACCCTCCCACTCTGACATCTTGCGGTAACTAGGAGAGGGTGCATGGCTTCATTCAATCGGTCTGCGAAGGCTTGAATCATAACAGCCCTAGCGAGGGGTGTGAATGTTAGCTCACCCGGGCTGCCGCTGGCAGTGGACATGGATGGAACATTGATACTTACAGACATGAGTTGGGTGAGTTTCAGGAAGGTCATCATTAGAAGACCGTGGATGCTCCTAGGAATGCTTCTCAAGGAGTTCTCTGGGAGGAGGGCGGAGTGGAAGAGAGATCTAGCTGAGAGGTTAGATTTTACCCCCTCTGATCTAGAATATCATCCTGGTTTTCTTGATTGGCTAACAGGTGAGCACGCCAAGGGCAGGGAGCTGATTCTAGCCACCGCCTCAGATAGGATAGTTGCAGAGCGGGTTGCTGGTCATGTGGGGTTGTTCTCCGATGTATTGGCATCTGACATGTCATTCAATCTGAGGGGGGAGAAGAAGGCTGAAGCTCTAGTCTCTAGATATGGAGAAAGGGGATTCGCATATGCTGGAAATAGCAAGCACGACATTGACGTCTGGAAGCATTCCGGAGAGGTTATCGTTGTAAATCCGGAGAGGGGGCTTCTAACCAGAATAGGAGATGAGGCGGACATTATTTTCGAATAAAGCACCTCAAGTCAGTTGTCATAACATGTGGTAGCACCGGGTGAATACATGGGAGGGCGCGGAAGAGGCTTTGGCACTAGGTTAGACGACCTTGCAAAATGGCTTCTTCGGTTCAGGATATTCGCAATTCCTGCAACTCTTGTCTCAAACTCAAGAATTGCATGGAGCATGATCTCTAGAGTCGACCGAGTAAGGGTCAGAAGGCAGAAAGACAGGATTTCAGCCTTTGATCTTCCCAATCACATTTCAATAATCATGGATGGAAACCGCAGGTTCGCCTGGAACAGAAGCCTAGGGACGGAAATAGGGCACAAGTACGGCAAGGAGAAGCTCAAAGAGGTCATGGATTGGATTCTAGAATTGGGAATTCCCTATCTGACCGTTTACGCTCTTTCGACTGAGAACATCTCGGTAAGAAAGGGGAAGGAGCTAGATTCTCTCTACGACCTCTATGTCACGGGACTAGACGAAATTGCAGAGGACCCGCGCATTCATGCAAAGAAGGTCAAGGTAAGAGTCGCGGGCAGAACTGAAATGCTGCCTCAGAGGGTTCGTGATGCTATCGATAGAGCCGAGGATAGGACTGGTAGCTACTCGGACTTCACTTTCACAGTTTGTCTTGCATATGGGGGTAGGGAGGAAATTGTTGATGCGGTAAAGGGGGTAGCAGAGGATCATTCGGCAGGTCTATTGCCACTAGAAAATATTGACACAGAAGAGATATCAAAGAGGCTGTACGACGCCCACATTCCCGATCCTGACCTAGTAATCAGAACAAGTGGGGAGGAAAGGGTCTCCAACTTCCTTCTTTGGCAGATTGCCTACTCGGAGCTATACTTCACTGATGTGCACTGGCCGTCATTCTCAAAGGGAGACCTATTCGATGCAATTGAGACATTCCAAGCCAGAAGGAGGAGATTTGGTGGATGAAATCCACAGAAGCCCTGCACTGGCAGTGGATGCAATCGCTCTTAGGAATTCAAATTCAGGTACTGAGGTTCTTCTGATTAGAAGAGGAATGGAACCATGGAAGGGAAAACTGGCCTTCCCTGGGGGGTTCGTAGACATTGGAGAGGACCCAGAGGATGCGGTTCTAAGGGAGCTATTGGAAGAGACCGGAGTCTCTGGTTCTAATCCTGAGGTTTTTACAGTTAGAGGCGCCCCTTTTCGCGATCCTAGGAAGCATATCGTTTCCGTTTTTTACATTGTAAATGTGGAAGGTTCTTCGAAACCGGTTGCTGGAGATGACGCGGCTGACGCCAAATGGATATTGATAGAGGATCTTGAGCGTGAGGATTTGGCAGGAGACCACATCGAGGTAATAGAGCAATTACGCAAGTAACCCTATACCGAGAAACTCCTCGCGCCTCCATGAGTAGGAAACTGAAGATTGACACTGGAGGAACAAAGTTGGGGCCATACAGCCCTGGGATCAATGTGAAAGATCACATCTGGCTTTCGGGGCAAATCGATGTAGACGCCGGTGACGATATTGAGTCTCAGACCAAGGGGACATTGGCAAAGATAGACGATTTACTGGCTGCTGCAAACAGCTCCAAGGCCGATCTGGTGAAAGTAACAGTACTAATGACTGACATAGAATTCTATTCTAAGATTAACGATATCTATGCTGAGTGGCTCGGCGACACGATTGCCCCGTCTAGAGCAGCTTACGAAATCAGCCGCTTGCCTGGAGGAGCTCTGGTCGAAATTGTCTGTGAGGCCTTCAGAAACTCTGGAGAATTCAGAACGGACCTACCAGCAGAGCTAGAGGAGGCTCTAGTATAGTGAATTCTGTTGACGACATATTATTGAAGAGATTCGAAAGTCCCGATGAGATTAGGAATTTCGAGAAGGGAAAATTTGAGATCTTGCATTTTGAAGGAATGACGATTGGCAGAGCAACTTACTATCCTGGTTGGAAGTGGTCTGTCGATGTTTCTCCAATTTCTGGGACCGGTTTCTGCGAGGTTGAGCATCTTGGTATGGTGTTATCAGGCGTAGCGACCTGTGCGTTCAAAGATGGTGAGATTCACGAGCTCAAGGCTGGTGATCTATTCTATATCGGCCCTGAGCCTCATGATAGTTGGGTAGTCGGGGAGGAAGACTATGTTTCCCTACATTTCCTTGGCGCAGAGAAGTACGCGAAGTGAAGAGTTCCCTACCAAGAAGATTAGGTAGCATCAGCGGGGGCGAAGAAGCATGAGCGTGTTCAAGGCTTACGATATCAGGGGGATAGCTGGGGCTGAGCTGGATTCGGATTTCGCGGAGCGTCTTGGAGGGGCAATAGCTACTCACTTAGACGCAAGATGTGTCTCTGTTGTAAGAGATATCAGGGATTCTGGCCCAGAGTACCATGAGGCGTTTGTAAGGGGTCTTCTATCTGCAGGAGCAGATGTGATAGACCTGGGCATTTCCACTACAGGCGTTCTATATCGTTCGACAGTAGACCTCCCCGTTGACGTAGCTGTGGCGATTACTGCAAGCCATAACCCTCCGGAGTACAATGGATTCAAGATTTGCCAAGGAAAAATGCCTCTTGGGGGGGAAGAGTTGCAAGATATCAGAAGGACCTTCGAAGCGGGGGATTTCAGAGTTGGTAATGGAAACTACAAGTCCATGGAAGACTATGAATCAAAGTATATCGATTCCATAGTAGAAAGTGTTGGAAGTCCTTCAAGGGATATCCGGGTAGTTTTGGATTGTGGCAATGCAGTTCCGGGACCTCTGGCAGTTAAGGTTCTGGAAAGGCTAGGGATAGATGTCATACCCCTATACTGCGATTGGGACAGTTCATTCCCAAATCACCCGCCTGACCCTACTAGACCGAAGAACATGGTGGACCTTGGCAGGGCAGTACTAGAACACGGAGCCGAATTCGGAATCGGGATGGATGGAGATGGTGATCGCCTGGGAGTAGTGGATGAGAATGGAATTTTCATCCACCCCGATCGGCTAATGGGAATTTTTGTCCAAGACGTCCTATCAGGACTACCGGAAAATGCCACTGAAGAGCAGCGCACGATTTTCTTCGATGTGAAATGCAGCATGGCATTGGAGGAGGCGATAGAGAGTCTGGGAGGATTGCCTCGGATGGTAAGGACGGGTCATACTTTCATGAAGATGGAGTTGCGGAATAATCCAACTTCCCCAATGGCAGGAGAGATGTCGGGGCATTTCTTCATGAATGACCACTGGGATGGTTTTGACGATTCGATATATTGCGCTGCTAGGTTGATGAGGATTATAGGAAAGGACCCTGCTCCGGAACAAGGAGGGCCAAAATTCTCAGAAAGATTCGCATTCATGCCAGAATATCCGACAACGGACGAAGGAAAAGTCCCCTTGGTTGGAGGCAGGGACGAAATCATGGAAGGCGTTGCTAAGGCATTTTCGGATATGCCCCTATCGACCGTTGATGGTATCAGGGTCAAGTACGAAGATGGATGGTACCTTTGCCGTCCCAGTAACACGGAGCCGATACTAGTGATGAGGGCGGAGGGCAGAGACCAGGAGGCTCTAGATTCCATTCTATTAGACGTAGAGTCCAGAATTGGCCAAATCGTGGACCTTGAGAAACTAAAGTAGTAACGAGTCACCGATTCTCTTATGCCAATCGCCAAAGTGGCCGCGACGCTGCCACTGTAGCTTAGCCTGGTAGAGCGTCTGATTCGTAATCAGAAGGCCGGGAGTTCGAATCTCCCCAGTGGCTCCATCAAACTGCCAATCCCAAATCTTCAAGGTTTTCTCGGAATACTGAATATGATTCCTTTAGTGAGCCGATTACTGGCATCGAATCACCGGAAAGGAAGCTCATTGTTGATCCTCCTCCTGTGCTATTGTGCGTGACCTCGTCGGAAGCACCCCTACTGTTGACCAGTGCACTTGTGTGGCCACCTCCAATAATGGTCATGGCCTCAGTCTCAACACACATGTTTAGGATTTCAATAGTGCCAAATGCAAACTCTGGAAGTTCGAAGTAGGAGGCTGGGCCGTTCCAAAGTACGCAACCAGATTCCTGAACTATGGGCCTCAGATTCCTCAGTGTCTCTATTCCCACATCGTAGATTGGGTTCTCAGTTGGCAAACCCTCCAAGGACATCGGTTTGCGTTCGCCGTCAACCTCTACTGCTAGATCCTGTGGTAGGAAAAATATTTCCTGGTTCTCGGAGTAAAGTTTCTCTGCCATATCCCACGTGGGAACGAAATCTTCGCCCAAAGTCTTCCTGATGAACTCCTGGTTCCTCTCTCCGATGTCTTTTCCTGAAACCCAAAGCATTAGATTTCCTACTACTCCAACAAATGCAATCCTGTCTACATTTCCTCTCTGGATTAAGTTTCTTGCCACTCTCATTGAGTCGTCACACTTGGCTCCTCCAAGGATGGCCAGATATGGCCTAGGTGGATCCCTCAGAGCAGTCCTTAGACTCTCAATCTCGCTCTCCATTAGGGTTCCAGCTATACATGGCAAAGACTTGGTGAATCCAGTCAGTGTTGGTGATCTCCTATGTGCAGCAGCGAAGGCATCAGTAACGTATGCATCAGATACCGAGGATAGAATTGAGACCAAGTCTGTAGACTCGGTTTCCTCATTTGAGTGGTATTTGTTCCCATACTCCTCTTCATTAGACCGGACGTTATCTAAGAAAATGACTTCTCCTTCTTCCATGGACTGTATTGCCGAAATAGCCTCTTCCCCGCATACGTCTTCTACGAATTTTATTTGTCTACCAGTAATGTCCTCAAGAAGCCTACTATGAGCCCTGGTGTCGGTGAAATCTGATTTCCCTGGGCGCGACTGGTGGGACAGCAACACTACCCTGGAACCGGAAAGGCGCTGCAGGGTTGGAACAATTGCCCTAAATCTGCCATCATCTAGGATTCTCCCAGAAGCAGGTTCCAATGGGGAATTCACGTCTATACGATAGAGAACAGTACGTCCCCGAAGGTCGACGTCGTCCAGCGACAGCACGCCTTCCACGTCATGTCCCACTGAGATTCCCCCTTTGGCCGTTGTGGAAGCAAATTGGCAGTCATAAGAGCCAAAATGCCTTTCCCATATGACGAGCCAAGAGGAAACATGGAATGGGCCACATCCCAACTAACGGGGCCAGAGGGGGAAGACTGGCGAGTACCAGTCTCTGAACTCGAAGACAGGCAAGCAAGGCTTGCAACAAAACTAGCAGATGAGGGGATAGAGTCCGCATTGATTGACGACCCTGTCGAGTTATACTGGCTTACAGGCGGGAGGCAGAATTCTGTTCTTCTAATTGGAGCAGAGGGTTCCGGAATTGAGTCAGAACACTGGGTTAGAAGATCTTTGAAAAGAGCAGAGTTCGAAGCGGGCGGAACCGATTGTCCTCATGAAATCCGCCCCCATCCGCGGATGTCTTCCCTTGGGGAGGAGTTAGCCAGAGCTGGGTGCAATGTCAAACCGGCTCTATTGGCTGGAAAAATACCGCATGATAGATGGAGATTTCTATCTTCGAAAATGAGTGGAGTTTCCGGAGATCCTTCCGATTGCACTGGACTACTCTATGAACTAAGAGAGGTAAAATCCAGTTGGGAGATTTCCATGATTCGAGAAAGTGGAGCAATTAATCGGAGGATGTTTGATGCAGTATTCGAAAATGGTGGATTGGGGAAGAGCGAGTTGGAGATGGCAGGTGCAGCAGATGAAGTTAGTCGGGGTGCTGGTTTTGGTGGGAGGATAAGGATGCGAAAATGGCCAATGGATTGTGACAGAGTTGTAATCGCGGCAGGTAGATCTGGGGCTGTTCCGTCGTACTTTGATTCGGCTGTTGGCGGAGTAGGGGGGAGTCCGATTTCGTCCCTTGGTGCTGGCTTCCATGAGGTCAAAGGGAACCAACCTGTTCTTGTCGACATAGTCCATGTCCACAGAGGGTACGTCTCTGATTGCACCAGGATGTTCGCTGTAGGAAAACTGGCATCGAAGTGGGAGGATAGGCTAGAAGACATGAGTGAGATTAGTAGCCAATTGGTAGATTGGCTAGGAAAGGGCAAAGAGTGCTCAGAATCATGGAATGATGGGTTCGAAATGGCATCGGAAATGGGGCACGCAGAACACCTAATGGGGATTTCACCAAACCAAGCAAGTTTCCTAGGCCATTCAGTGGGACTCGAATTAGACGAGACTCCTGTCGTGGCAAGAGGTTTTGATCGTCCCATTCCACGGGGCGGGACTATGGCGATTGAGCCCAAGGTAATACATCCAGATGGGGCTATTGGTACAGAAGACACATGGGTTCGGGGCGATGATGGGATGGAGTGCCTCACTGCAGGGGATGATTTTCCTCTGGTTTCGGAGTGGTGAAATGTCCAGATCCGTGAAAGGAAATAAATCTGAGGCCCAAAGGAGATTGGCAAGGATACTGAGGAAGAGGGTCGAGCCACACGGGACTCCTATTACAGATCCTTCTATTCTGAAGGGAGTTGAGGTGGACGAGTCTGGAATTGTAGAGTTATGGATAAGGCCAGCTCATCCCCACTGCCCTTGCTGCTTGGGTGATTTGATTGATCTTAGAAGCGAGATTTTGCAGCAGAAGGGCGTTCTCGCCTGCCACTTGGAGATAGTAGGAGTTCCACAGCCTGAAAGATGGACTTCGGCTGTTAATGAACAGTGAAATTTGTCACTCGTTTTCTCCGGATGATGAATTAATCCTCCAGTTGCTACGTTCCTCAACTTCTCTTAGCTTCAGGGAAATTCTGTTGAATAGCCACCAGGACATGAGAGAGATTCCCAATGCAGAAATTGTCAGTGAGAAAAGGAAGTCGGGTTCCGATAAATACGACAATTAATCACCTACAAAGGGGGTTTGACGTCAATGTCGCAATTTTCCAAGGGGGAAATACAGCAGGTCAATATTCCGCCCTCCGAGACTAGATCTTCGTCAAGACCAGGAGGGAGGACATCTGGAAGACCCACCTCCCCACTGATTAGTCTAACTAGGCACGTGCCGCAATTCCCAGAAGTGCAGTTGGTGGGAATTTCGATGCCTGCCTGCTCTGCCACATCAACCAATGGAGCACCTGGTGATGCCTCTGCGGAACCTATTATTTCTGAGCCGCGGAAGAATCTGACTACGGGCAGACCAGTGGGCATCCGGAATTCACCGGTCCTCCCAACGAGTCCATCGCCCAGTCTGTTTGTTGAAGCGCAGTCCTGCCTTCTTCATCCATTTGTTGAACTTCGTAGCACCTGCTCCTGTAGCGATGATGAACTCTTCTCTGTCCTCCTGTGCCTGGATGTATCCCTTTGCGGCAATGGTCTGATCTATCCATTCATCGATGCTCATCAGCACACCGGACAGGCTACTTGACTCGAGGGCTGCCTCCAGCTCCTCTGCTGTAGCGCCTGCAGATTCAAGATCTCTCTTCATGAGATCGGTTATGGACCTGGATTTATCCTTCCTGGGAGGCCTGACAACCTTCAATCGGGGCTTAATCTTGGAGTCAATCTTGATTCTGGAGCCGTTATTCAGCCTCCCCTCCACTGCCTCAGCCATAGGAGCATGGAACTCCTCTTCACAGTCCCAGCAGACGAATGAAAAGTCTCTCGAGTCTTCCATGATGTTGCTACCCCTGGGATCCATTTCCTCGCCACAGTGGGGGCAGGCGTGTAGGCAAAGTATCGGGGCGATTTTCCTTCTGAAATCGACGATGTCCTGAGGGGTTCCTGCAAGTTCTAGCATCTCATGATCCCTTGCAGCTTCCAGGCCCCTTGTCTCAAGCTGATCCCTTAGTTTGGACCTCTGCTCATCCTTTGACTCGTCATCAAGGTTGTTCTCAAGCTTCACAATCAACTCGATGGTCTTGCCTAGTCTATTCATGACGAGTTTCTGGTTTCTGAAAGCCTCTACCCTAGCAAGCCTTAGCTGTTCCTTCTTCTCTTGGAGCTCTGCGTAGATGTCCTTCTGTTCCCTCTTAAATCTGGTTTCCTCTATCTTGTCTACCTTCTTATTATCATCTGATAGTACGTCTGCTAGGAATCTCTGCCTGCTAGATGATCTGGGTCCAGACTTAACTGCGTCGAGAACTGAATTTGCGACTTCTTTCTTTATCCCATAGTTGTTAACGAGAGTATCGGAGTCGAGCTTCTTGAGATCCCCGATCTTTATTCCGCCGTCAGAGAGAATCTGCGCTGTAGTCTCATCTATTCCTCTTCGCAGAAGAGCGAGATAGGTGTCCTTCTTCGCCATTGCATCCCTTCCTTCGACCTGGGTCTTCCGTCGGCCCGGTCTTGTACTGCGGGAGAGGGGGGGCCTCTATCAAGTCGATGTCAATTTGTGCTGTTTTACACTATCTGAGGGAGATTTCCCTGACTAGCGATATCCATTGTGACGGTTCAAGCATCTCAGGTCTTAGATCTGGCCAACCTTCTTCCAATCCTTCTATTTCAGATTCAATTACTCGCGACACTGCCGTCTTCCACCTGTCCTTGTGCCAACCGGATATACGTGAGATACGGGGAGGATTCTTAGATAGGAGGTTTCTCAATTTTCTCCTTCTATTTGAGAAGCAGTGCTTTGTTATCATTCTGAACATCGGCTTATCCAGGCCTTCTGCTTCGGACCTCTCCCTGGGTAGTAGTGATACGATCCTCGAGTTTACTTTTGGAGATGGGCTGAACGAGCTGGGAGGGACCTTTATGTCCAGAGATACGTCAAAATCCAGCCATAAGTTCAGGCCTAGGGGTCCTATATCATACGGCAATGATGACATTGCCATACGATTCGCAAACTCCTCCTGCACTAGAAGAATTGCTGCTTCTATCGGATTTTTCGAGTGGTAGTCTCTAATTCTCTCAATTATTGGGCTGGAAATCTGGAATGGCAGGTTGGAAATTACGTGAGTTATTCCTGAAGGCCACTTGGACGAGACAGCATCATCAAGGATTACTTCGAGGTTGCATTCTCTCCCTCCAAAGACCCTTTCCAAATGCTCAACCGCCACCTCGTCAACCTCCATTGCCGTGACTCGCGCCTTCGTCCTGAGCAGAGAGAGTGTCAGTGAACCGGGACCAGGGCCGACCTCAAAGACGTGTGATGACTCTCCAAGAGGGGATTGCTGCTCCGAAGCAATAGAAATTGGCCTTTCAATTGCTCCTTCTTCTAACAGGTAGTGCTGGCCGAGTGACTTCTGTGGTCTAACTCTGTCGCGAAGAAGATCGACAAGGAGGCGAGCTTCGAGACCAGCCAGCGTCTTCATGTCAGTTCTCTGAGCGAACCAGCAAATCAAGTAAGCGGGGAGTCTGGGCAACATCTTCCATCTCCTTGACATATCGCTCCGCGAGAAGTCGGACCGACTCGATTCCGCAGGCATCGTCAATATCCTCGAAAGTTTGCCAGCCAGACAAGCCCCTAAGGTTGACCATTTGCATTGCCTTAGAGTTTCCAATCCCCGGAAGAAGTTGGAAAGAGTGGAATTTGAGGGACATTGGGCCTGCGCTATTGTAGAATGACAGATGCCTGTCCTTATCTGCTGAAATTGAAGCGCTCAATGCACTCACTATTTCCTGCTGGGCAGAGCCGCTAAGGTCCTTCAGCCGTACTTCCGACATAGGCCCTAAATTTTCAGAGGGTAGCTCGATGCAGTCACCCGTGGAGATGTTGTCCGAGTCTTGGACTCTAGATCTGACGATATGCAACGATGGTTCGGTAATGCATTGTATTTCTTGGCCAATGGGTCTCCTATCCTGTATGTCGAGAACTCTGAGTCGCTCCTCTCCATCGTACGGGCTCACCGAGTCCCCGTCCGAGTCGTTTCCGTCTCCAGGCATCATGTTCTCGGCCCTACCAGAAAGGTTCTCCCTCATGAAGTGAGTTGTTTGGAATTAGGCTCAGAATCTCTACTAGAGGACATGCTGACGAATTATTGTGATAATTTCCTCAACTTCTGATGTATCCATTGCTACCCTCTTGCTTGCGATGACTACCCTAACGTCAGCGACTGTTAGTGGCGCTAGTTCTGCAATCTTTGAGCAAACCTCAGGGTGCAGTCGAAGCTTTTCATTCTGCATTAGAGCGGACATTAGCTTGGCGTAAACTGCAGGGTCGGTCTTGATATCTCCAGTAGGGTGACCTCCTGCACTCGCCTTCCATTGAGCATGCTGGAGAGCCATGGTTTGCTCGTAGGAAATCTCTCCTCTTCGTTCAATAGCTTCCAGAAGCTTGTCTCTGACAGTTGCGTAATCTACGAACTCCCTCTCTGCCAATTTCTCACCTACTCTATCGGTCTCAGATGCTCTGGCCTTGCTACAACTGTCTTCATCATGTTTCCATCTGCAACGCGGATAACGTATGCCCTGCCCTGAGAACCTGAAATAACACCAGTCCTACCCTGGAAGCGTCGGTGGGGCATCCCTCTCTGCTGGGCCCCGTCAAGAACAATTGCGACCTTGTCACCCTCCTCATAGGTGTGCATTACTCGACCAATGAAGAGGCGTCGCCTGTCCCTCTTATCCTTCCTAAGGATGCTTCTGGTGCCCCTTCTAGAACCCTTAGTGCGAGTGACCATGCTACCAATACTCCATTATAGCGAAAGCGGGCGACCTGTGGGGCGTTCTTAAGGACTCGGATTTGAGTGAAGTCGTCATTCTGCGTGTATCTCCTCGACGTCCAGCCAGATTACTTCACAATTGGAACCAATAGCACTCTGAACGGATGGATTAGTTCGTCCGTCGTCCGAGTGTACTAGTTCCTTGACATATGTCCCGGCCTCGCATCGGAGTGTAACCTGGACCTCTTCTTCCTCAATTTGGACATTTTCGATAGAAACGAGCTTCCTCTTCCTGATCTTGGCAGCACGTCTATGGGAAACTCTCTTTGGGGTCTCCTGTTCAATAGTCTGTCCAGATAACGATTGAATCGCTCCGATGATGTCTTCTTCTTTTCCCATTTCTCCGACCTTGAACCTAATCGTGTATGACTTCTCTGACCTTGATTGTTTAACCTTGTTAATCTTAGATTTATTACACCACTCTAGTGTATCTACCTCAACTTTTGTAAGGCCATTTTGGTTAACCTTCTTCACTATGTCGGAAAGAGGATATCTCCTTTTCCTAGGTCTCTTTATCTCTAGGACAAAGGGCCTTCCAGAACCTAAGCACCTTACATCGATATCCTCCCTTCCCATGCCATGGAAAGAGGTATCATCTGCATCTAGGGCTTGCTTGACCGGTTCTCCGATTAGATCCTGGACTGAATCAATATATTGCAGACCCGAACCATCACACGACTCGCAGCCCTCTGCCCTCCCCCTGCAAGCTCTGCATGGCCATCGGGTCTGGGGTATCTCACGAGATAATTTTCTATATCTGCCATACAGGAACACTGGCCTTACATCTACATCGACCCTGAGGGTTAGTCCATCGACAAGAACCATGACGTCAGGCCTCTCCTTAACGAAGTCGACTTTCCTCTCTCTCTTCCTGATATTATTGTGGATTTCCTCAACGATTGAGCCTTTGAGTGGATTAGAACCAGGAGCTCCGTATTTTGTCCTGATTCTATCCTCCTCCTGGACAAGGTCCTTTGGGAGGTGTATTCCGAATTGCATGGTTGAGAATTCGACTCCAGATAGGGACTCGAAAACCCTGTCAACAATGTTGTCCACGTCCTCAAATAAATTCTCACATAGAGGGCAGAGGTCCTGAAGGATCTTAGAAGATAGCTCAATATCCCTATCATAAGCCTGGGATCTAATCGATGAACCGGAGGGGAGTTCGGATATTCTGGCCCCTCCAATCCGAGATAAGCAGTGATCACACACGCCCAACTTAATCACGTGTGCAATTCCCATGGGGGCGGGGCAGGGAGGGGCATCCCAGTTGATGGATTTCCCATCTACGACAAAGTCATCGCCGTCAAACCAAACTTCATCCTCGCTTGGCTCCTCCTCCTCTTCTTCTTCGAATGAGGGTTCGATTGCTGCATATCCTGCTGAGGCGTAAAGTTGCCACTCGTCCTCCTCATCAATCTCAACTGACCCAGCCTCCGGTTCGTCCAATGCCATGTAAATCGCCGACGTAGTGCCGGGGGAAACCGGTTGCTACGACATAACTGGGAAGAAGGTTGAGAATTTGACTCCTTCGCAGTAGAAAATCCTCAAATTGGGATGCCAGAACCCTCACAGACCTCTCTCAGGTGGGAGAATGAGTGTATGCCACTGGAGCATCCACTGGGCCATTCAAGTTGTATCCCGTATCTTCCGACTGGGTTAACTCGGGGCTTTTCCAACCTAAGACGAGAAATTTCCTCCTCAAACTCGATTCTGCGTTGTTCGTTCTCCTGGCGCGGCTTGCAGTTTGCACACTGACAGTGGGCGCGGATTGTCAGATAGGACAGTCTGAAGGATGAGTCGTCAGCAAACCTGAGTACGGCGTCCTCTAAATCTCTCTCGAAATCAGTCAATATTTCCCTAGACATCGTGGACTCCTCGGGTGCATTCGCTATGTTCATTGCGCTTGATTATTGCGAAAATACCAAAGAAGGATGGGGGATAAGTATGGAGGACTAACTGATAGTCCTCATAATGAATACTGAAATAGGGGCAATTTTGGCCCATGAACATATTTCCAGGGGGTTTTGGATGTACAATTACAAGCATGAAACAGAGGTAGAAGCTGATATTGATTCTACATTCGCATGGTTCGAGCACGAGGGTTCCTTCAGAAGACTGATGCCTCCCTGGGAAGTTGCAGAGGAAATTAGGGCAGACGATTCTCTGGATGTAGGTTCTCAGAGAGTGTTTAGATTTCCAATGGGGCCTTTGAATATGACATGGGTTGCAGAGCATACTGCATACAACCCTCCAAGTTTTTTTTCTGATAAGATGGTAAAGGGGCCATTTTGGTCATGGAGTCATGACCATCACCTTTCTGAGTCTGAAGGAGTAACCAAGGTGATAGACGATGTCTCTTACCAGGTTCCTTTTGGCCCTCTTGGAAACTTAGTGGACAGGGTTCTCGGAGGTATGCTAGTGAGAGGTAGGATTTCTAGAATGTTTAAGGCCAGGGAGCTACGTCTTAAGCGCGATTTGAAGAGGCATTCAGATTTCTCGGGGCAAAAGAGGAAGAGGATTCTAGTGGCAGGATCTTCGGGAATGATTGGGACTCAATTAGTGGCCTTCCTAGACACAGGAGGTCACGAGGTCTGGAGAATGGTTCGAAGAGAGGTTAGTGAAGGAAAAAACGAGGTTTTCTGGGACCCATCCTCTGGCGAATTGGATGGGACTATCTTGGAGGGTTTCGATGCAATTATTCATCTTGGAGGCGAAGGAATTGGGGACAAGAGATGGAGCAATAAGAGAAAGTCGATGATCAAAGACTCGCGAGTGGATAGCACTAAGCTTCTCTCTGATGCGATTTGCTCAATGAAAAATAAACCTGAGTGCTTCATACTTGCCAGTGCTATAGGATGGTATGGAGCCAGAGGGGAAGAGGAGCTTAGCGAGGATAGTTCCATTGGAGAGGGCTTCCTCTCTGAAGTGTGCCAAGAATGGGAAGCGGCGGCATCGAAATTAGAAGATTCGGGAGTAAGATCTGTATTTCTAAGAAGTGGAATTGTTTTGGCCGCAACCGGAGGTGCTCTGGGGAAAATGTTGCTTCCTTTCAAGTTTGGAGCGGGGGGCCCAATGGGAGGAGGCAGGCAGTGGATGTCATGGGTATCCCTGGATGACGAGATTTATGCAATCCATCACCTTCTGATGAACGAGGCTTCGAAGGGAGCATACAACATCACAGCACCTCGGCCAGTTAGGCAGAAGTCGTTCGCAAAGACGCTGGGAAAGGTCCTGAGGCGCCCTGCTATTGCTCCATTGCCAAGATTCGTGGTCAAGATTCTATTTGGAGAGATGGGTGAGAAACTCACTCTGGATAGTCAACGGGTAATTCCAGCGAGGCTCGAAGACGAAGGTTATGAGTTCCTTCACAATGATCTAGAATCTGCGCTTAGAGACTCGCTGGGTATGTGGAATTAGGTCATCACAATGATGTTCGGAACCCCAGTGCTCTGACTAGGCACCACCCCATCCGTGCCTCGAAAATCGCGAATAGCCCACCTGCAATGATTCCGGTTGGAAGAAGCCATGCGTAGGCAATATCGACAATTCCGGAAAATACGATTCCAAGTATTGATAGTCCAATTGCTACAGAAATAATTCCTATTCTAAGGCGAAACGCCTTTCCTCTGGCATCTATGTTGCATTCGAATACCATGTGTTCTCACAACCTATTTCTAAATAAAACACCTACGTCCTTGGAGCTTGTTTTTTCCTCCTAATCAATAGGCGCCTCTGAAGTCTTCTAGGCCGAAGAGAGTTTCTTTGGGTCACGATGAATTAGACCGAGGATTGCAGGGGCAAGAATCATGCTAGCAACCAAAGAGAGTCCAATCATTACTGCACAGAATAACCCGAAAGTTGAGAAGAATCCCATTTTTGACTGCTTTATCACCCAAAAACCGGCAAAATCAGATATGGCGGAACCAAATAGTGCAAGTCCTGATGCACCTCCAACGGCTCCTATCGATTCAATTGGTGAGGACCCCCCTTCCATCTCCTCTCGGAATCTCTCCACGAGATGAATGACATAGTCAATTCCAACCCCTAGTGAAATTGCGGCTATCGAGACAGTAACCATATTGAGACCGAATCCGGCAATCCCAACCATTGCATAGAGCCAGATGATTGCCAGGAAAATTGGAATTGTAGCAACCGCAGCAAGAGTAAACGCGGGAATTCCCCAGATTATGGAGAGGATGATGGCCATAGGAGCAGCAATTGCCGCCATCTTGGTCCCGAGTAGGAGGAACACTACAGTCGAAAGCAAGACGGTGTTTAGGACGACTCTGGAGGCAATAATTCTCGAGTTTTGTTTGAACTCAGTTACCCTCTCGGAGATTGGTTCATCGTCCCGGAAACCCCACCAAAGCGTTACGAAACACATGATTACCCCGAGTAGAATGGTTGATTGTAGGTCGTCCTGCATTGAGTCAGCGGCGACGAACCTAACTACAGGCTCTCCTGTAGGAATTGCCCATGATATGGGATAATTCTCGTCCTGGAATCCAGAAGAGATGTCTCCTCTTTGCCTGAGGGGAGACATGGAAAGGTTCTGGAAAGGTGCCATGTCTTCCTCCAGCTTCTCCAAAGCAGGTTCCACAAGAGCAAATTGTTCTGGGCTGGAAATCCCGAACCGGAGCGATGCTCTTGGGAAAATTGGTTCATTTCCTGACTCGGTCAACCAGGGCCTATCGAAATCCAATTTTCCCTCGACCTGGATGAATTCCCCCACTATGCTGGTGGAAAGAGCAGGATAACCTCCACTAGCTGGAACTCCACGTGTAATTATGAATCCGTATAGGAAATTGAGACACTTGCTATCTTCGGTTGAAGGGATGAAAATGTATTGCCCTTCCCTATTGGGGATCAGGATTGTTTCGCAACCGACAGCACCGTCATTTTCACTGAAATTCCACCCAGCCTTCTCGAAAGGAGTTTGGTCCCATGCCATGGCTGCCCTCGTATACCAAAGCATCTGATCGATTGCTAGGAGTTCGACTTCGCCTCCCGGAGTTCGAGAAATCTGATCCGGCTCATTTGGCTGGTGAGTGTTCATATTTTCTCGGAGTTCTCCTATTGCATCAAGGACTCTGGGATTGGAGATGTTTCCTTCGATCAGAATGAATGCTGGCTCGCCCTCATCACTGAATCTTTCATTTATCAGGCCAACTCCAATTGCAAGATCGGATTCTTCTTCAATGAAGTCTTCCACTTGGAAATCACCCTCTAAAGATAGCATGATTGGAGTAGCAATGGCAGTGATCAGAAGAGCCGACATCAGCACAAGAGGGGAAAGACGGGCGGAGCCTGTGGTAACACTGGAAAGCCACGACTTTGGGACCATGTGGACGACATCGTCCCTCTCTTCCTGAAGACGGTCCTTGGAATCGAGCCATTGGTCTACGTCGAGCCTAAGCAATGGGACCCAGAGTCCAGTAAGGAAGAATGCGCACATTACACCAAGTCCGGCCTCTATTCCGAACGACCTGAGTGCTGCTATGCTGGATGTCATATTGGCCATGAATGCGACGATGGTGGTTACGGATGTGAGCATGATTGCAAGGCCTACCTTGCTGATAGAAGTGTGCGCTGCTTGAACGGGGTCCCTGCCGTTCCGCCTCTCTTCCTTGTACCGATGCAAACTATGGAGGCTGTCGTCTATTTCCAGAGCTAGAATTAGGATCGGGAGGAGATTGGAAAACTGGGACCTGAAAATTATCTCAAATCCGGTCTTATTTCCAAAGATAATTGCCCACCCAATCAACCCATACATCCAGAACATAGAAACGGCCAAACTAGTCGCTACGATTGCTACATCTGATGAACGTCGAAGATTTACCCAAAGCAAGACCAGGACCGCAATTGACATGAGCACTACAAGGTAAGCACTGGAAAGCAATTCACGGTTTATCTCAACATTAACGCTCTCTGCAAACATCAGAGTTACGATGTCTTGATCGCTATCCCTGAGATCTTCCTCGAGTGCTAGATACAGCCATTCAACCGAGCACAACTTCTCCCCTGAAGACTCCCTCGCCCGGCATTCAGAGACAGAATTCCTCACGGGATCAGTAGTTAAGCTGAATCCGTCTAGCACATATCCGAAATCCCCACTAGCATTCTTCCAAGAGAATGTCCATCCGTTTGATTGCATTTCGTCTCGATTGAAATTCACGATTAGCCATGCAGCAGATGCTGACCATCTTCCGTTTACCCACTCTTCTGATGAAAGTGAGCCATTATCCGAAACCCTGTGGCTAATTGGGCCAATAATGTCGCTCTCTGGATCCGGAGTGAATGCACGATCATTCGATAGGAATCTAAGAAATGCTCCATTGCTGTTGTTCGCCATCCTGTGAGCAGCGAGATCAATGTGGGATTGGGTTAGTCCCGGATCATCGAATTGGAGGCATTCTAAATCCCCACAATCTGTCCAATTTGTTGGAGCCGGGTCAGTAGAGGCTTCAATGTCCAAGGTCATAGCCAGTTTGTAGGGGTTGATTCTTGGTTGTGTCAATGAAGAGTTCCCTGACATAAATGATCTAAACTCGCTAGCCAGATCAAGTAAGCCCAAAGCCGGATCTCCAGATATCTCTGAAGCTAGAGGGAGGTAGAATTCCGAAATCTCATGATTGCGGAGAGTTTCTGCATTTGTGTCTATCTCCCTCAATATGGATAGGTTCAGAATTCCTCCTTTCGGGTCTTCGAGACCAGAATTGGCTCCGGGGTATGAAGCAATCATTGAGACGTCTGAGTTTTCTTCTCCGAAGTAACCGGGTTCCCTGACAAAAACCCCAAATCCCCAGATATTGCCTGCTGCCGTGAATTCTTCCCTCAGAACATAGTTTGCGTCTAATTCGGGAGATTCCATATCATAGGACTCGATATCTATCGGTTCGAAAGTTGCCATGATGCCTGGAATCATCAACAGCGTCACAATGACTACTAGAGTGTGGACTTTCTTTCTCCTAGGAATGAGATTGTCCGCAACTCTGGAGAAATCCCTCATGAAATTATCGCAATATTAGGAATATTTGACTTGTTGCTTGCGTCAGAGTCCGCTTTCCTTCAGTTTCTCCAATGAGTCTCTCTGGGATTTGGTCAGTTTTTCGGGTTCTGAGAGAATGAACTCAATGTCTAGTGGCCCTCCAGAGTGTCCATGGCCCTTCAATCTCCTTCGATCTCCAATCCTAGTTCCCTCGGGAACCTCTACCTCGACCCTCTTTCCTGTGGGAGTGGTAATCCTGATCTTTCCCCCAAGAATCAAGGTCGTGTATGGAAGTCTGACCTCTTGCACCAATCTTCCATCTTCCCAACGACGTCCCTCCTCTGCATCTAGCCTCACAGTAATTAGCAAGTCGCCAGAGTCGCCCTCTGGATGTTCATGGCCCATTCCTTTTAGCCGTAACAAATGGCCATGTTCTGCACCTGCGGGAACTTTCACAGTCAGTGTGCTGCCTTTCGTCTGAACACCTGTGCCTTTGCAGGATGAGCAAGTCCTAGACGTACCAAAACTTGATCCTCTACAGCTGGGGCATAGCCTCATCCTTCTATGACTGAATTTTGCCTCTGTTCCGGATATTGCCTGCTCAAGAGAAATGTCCAATCCGGCTTCTATGTCTGAACCTCTGGATTTCTGTTTATCCTGTGGACGATTTCCGGATCTTTGCTCGTACCGAATGTCGGAACCGGGATACTGGCTACCTCTACCACCCATGAACTGTGAAAAGATATCACCAAGATCTACTCCGCCAAATCCTCTTCCGAATGTTGTTCGTGTTCCGCCTCCTTGGAACATTTCTTCCATCCTCCTTCGCTGATCGTGCTCGCTTCGTGCCTCGGCCGAACCAATAGATTCGTAAGCAGACTGGATTGACTTGAATCGTTCTTCTGCCGCAGCATCTCCAGGATTCCTATCTGGATGATACTGTCTTGCTAACTTCCGATAAGAGCGTTTTATTTCTGCATCTGAAGCATCTCTCGAAACGCCAAGAACTCGATATGGGTCCTCCGCCATCAGTCAGTTCTGGATGAGGCGTCCCTTCAACCTGATGAATGAGAACCTGCGACCGGTGTGCTAATGACTGGTTTCGATTTGGTTGTCACATGGGAGTTGGCTGGGCTGTGTTCAGGAACTACAGAGGCCATGCGAAGGAGATACTGGGAGATGTCACCGATTACCCTAGATTCTTCCTAATGCCCCCTAGTGCGATGGTGGAAGCAGATGAGGAGGGCGGGAACATAGTCACTCTTCTAGATCCCAGTGACCATATAGATCACGAGGTGGAGATGGTTTTCAGAATTGGAGAAGGGCTGACTCCAGTTCAGATGTGCGTGGGGATAGACACAACTAACAGAACTCGGCAGACCTTGGCCAAGAAGAAAGGATGGCCATGGCTAGAGGGAAAAGGATTCAGGGGTTCTGGCGTTCTTGGAACATGGACAGATTGGGATGAGAGGCCAGTGGAGATCGGGCTATCTGTTAATGGAGAAACAAAGCAACTGGAGTCTACAGAACTAATGGTTCACACTGTTGAGTCGTTGATGAACCATCTACTACAGTGGTACGATCTGGAACCAGGAGATCTGATCTGGACTGGAACCCCAAAGGGAGTGGGGCAAATGAAGCCAGGAGATAGAATAGAGGCGTGGATGAAGAACATGGACAATGAAACAACCAGTGTTCTAAGTGCTGTTTGCAAGTAGGCAGGAAGGAGTGATTCATGGCCCCTGGTACTAGGAGAATCACCTCGACATGGCTGGTCGAAGAT
This sequence comes from Candidatus Thalassarchaeaceae archaeon, assembly GCA_030748775.1. Classification (GTDB taxonomy): domain Archaea; phylum Thermoplasmatota; class Poseidoniia; order Poseidoniales; family Thalassarchaeaceae; genus UBA36. The sequence continues at coordinate 47,373 of JASMLH010000004.1, forward strand.
AGAGGTTCAATCAGAAGAGGCGACTTTCTACTTCACGAGGATGGTTCCTTCAGCAACAGCAAGGGTGACGAGGATGTTTTGGAAGTTATCGACGGCTCTTCGCGATTAGTTACTAGGTCCTTTCAGAATTGGCATACTCACTTGGCCATGGTCCTAAACAAGTCGATGGGAGAAGGGCTTCCTCTAATGGAGTGGTTGGAATCGTCCATTTTCCCTGTAGAGAAAGGCCTGACTTCAGAGTTCGTTGAGGCAGGGACAAGAGCAGCAGTGGCAGAGATGATTTCCACAGGAACCACCTTCGCATGCGATATGTACTACCATCCAGATGTTGTCGCAGACGTACTGGTAGAATCAGGGTTAAGGGGGATTTCGTGCGGACCAATCACAGACTTCCCCACCCCTTCCTATCCATCCGGAGGAGATGAGGCCCTAGAAAGAATGGATAGTTTGCTCAGGGGACCTTCGCCTTCCAAGCTAGTCGAATACGGCATTGGTACGCACTCGGTATTCACTTGCAGTGAAGAAACACTGCTGAAGGCATCAGAGATGGCATCTGTTCACAACTGCATCCTGCACATTCACACGAGCGAGACTCGCAAGGAGGTTGCTGACTGCTTCTCCGAACATGGAATGTATCCAGTAGAATATCTCGATTCAATTGGTTACTTCCAAGATGCGAGTGACGGAGGCACGGTGTGTGCACATTGCGGGTGGGTCACAAAAAAAGAAATGAGGATCCTGGCAGGTCACGGTGCCCATGCCGTTCACTGTCCTACGAGCAACCAGAAGCTTGCCTGCGGTGGGACCATGTCATATCCAGCAATGATAGAGGCTGGGGTGGATGTCAGACTCGGGACAGACGGAGCGGCCAGCAACAACTCTCTAGACATGAGGAGCGAGTCAAAGGCAGCTAGCCTTGTTCAGAGGCACGATCACTGGGATGCTAGGATTCTGGGGCCCGAGGAGACATGGTCACTAGCAACAAAAGGATCGAAGGACTGGATTACATGGGATCTTGATGACATTAGGATGAGGCCTTGGGGACGAGAAGGTAGGCGATTGCTTCCCAACTTAATCTATACAGGAACGAAGGTGATGGACGTTTTCGTAGATGGGGAGGCTGTCCGCAGAAACGGAGAGACTCTAACTCTTGACGAAACTAAAGTTTCAGAAGAATTGGAAAGTTCCGTGGAAGAATACTACCGTGAGCTGTAGTTCAGGGATGGAAGAGGAAAGCTGCGCCCAATACTGCGTAAGATGCCAGAAGCATCGCCCCCTCGAGCCAATTCGACTTGCCGTCCGAAGCAATCGAGTTGACAATTAACACTGCTAAGAATGCAGAAACCGTCTCAAGCATTCCAAACTCGAATGTAAGTGGGACACCCAGAATCCACGCGAAAACCACCATCAATGGCGCAACAAAGACTGCAATCTGCGTAGAGGAGCCCATTGAGATTGCAAAGGACAGGTCCATCTTGTCCTTACCTGCCACTGTCACGGCCGTGAAATGCTCTGCTGCATTGCCGAATAGAGGCAGTAGAATCACCCCGATGAATAGATGCGGGAGACCCATTTCATCGGCTGCAGCTTCCACCGAATGGACCAGTATCTCTGCCATCCATGATACCATTAGAGTTGCGACTACTAGAAGGGTGATTGCGTCTCGTTGGCTCATCTCTGGCTCTTCATGATGTGTTCCATCTGTGGCAAAAAGATGCACGTGAGTACGAAGTTGGAAGTAGAGGAACATTGCATAAATCAACAGTAGGATAACAGCCGCAATGTGGCTTAGATCCTCTACGCCTCTATCTCCAGCTTCCCCACCCACCGTAGAATGGAAGACAGTTGGGATGATCAAGACAATCATAGAAAGAAGTAGTAGGGAACCGTTGGAGCTTACCTGAGTCTCAGAGTAACTCTGCTCTGCGTGGTGCATGCCCCCCCAGACGAATGCTAGCCCCATTACCAAGAGAAGGTTTCCAAGTATGCTTCCGATTAAGCTGGCTTGAACTAAGTGAATCATTGTGGACGCTGTCTCGGTTCCTGTTCCTGCTTGGTAAGCAGTGAAAATGGCAAGGAGTGCGATTATCATTTCTGCTGCGTTTCCAAATGTTGCGTTTAAGAGCCCGCCCAGAGACTCTGATGTCCTGAGGGCAATCTCTTCCGTTGCCCTACCCATCAAGAAAGCAAGAGGCATTATCGCGACTAGAGAGGAGAAGAATGCCATTGAGGAGTCGTGCTCATAGTAGTTGTAGTATACAGTAATTGGAATTGCTAACAGAAGAAGATTCAGTTTGTTCTCCCTGGGGTCCATTGCTCTAATCCAACTCACGCCAACTGTCATTGTGAATAGCGGCGGTGCGGATAAAAGTCAATGTTACGCTATATCACGTAGTGTTCATGGCATCCAATGCACTCGCTGGATTCATGGAGCAGGGATTCAGATTGGGATTGACCGGAACGCCTGGTACTGGGAAGACAACGGTGGCGGAGAAATTGGGCGGTTCAGGAATTGCTGTTGATTCGGTTGTTTCCCTGGCTGAGAAGCATGGGTGCTTGGGAGAACTGGATCCCAATGATGATGCTCGGCCGGTGGATATCGAGTCTCTCTTCTCCAAGCTTAGTGAGGAGTGGGGTTCGGGGCCGGGCCCACAGGTTGTGATTGAGGGACATCTATCTCACCTTCTGCCGGTGGATGGATTTGTCCTGCTGAGGTGTTCCCCTGATGAGCTTAGAAAACGTCTTGTTGAGAGAGGTTACTCGGAAGAGAAGACTATTGCAAATGTTGAGTGGGAGCTACTTGGCGGTGCATGGAACGAGATTAATCCGAATTTACCAATTATTGAGTTCGACACCTCGAAAAAACCTCCAGACGCGGTTGTTGGAGGTATTGTGGACTGGATCTCAGATGGCTTCAAGCCTGAGAGCCCGAGCAGCGCAATTGACTGGATAGAAAGAGGACTGGTTTGAATGTTCGAAAAAATGAGGGAAAGGTGGACGAAGGCAATCCATCCGCTAGTCCTGAGACTTGGGGGGTTGGATCCTAGCGTTTTGACATGGAGCAGCCTTGTCCTCGCACTGGTCTCGTTCTACTTGATAGTGGGAGCTGAGGAAGATGGAAATGGTTCCATGGCCATTGTTGGAGCAGTAGTAGTAATCCTAGTTGCTGCTATTCTTGACGGCTTGGATGGGGCTCTAGCCAGGCATCAAGGAGTAGATGGGGACTATGGGGACTTCCTTGACCACACCATCGATCGAATAGTGGACGTGGGTCTTCTGGTTGCCATTGGAATGAATGCCGCATTCATTGATGACCCTAGCAGCGGATATTTGGCTGCGCTTCTGACTCTTTTCGGTTCATACATGGGCACCCAAGCACAATCCGTTGGCCTTGACAGGATTTACGGAGGGTTTTCTCGTGCAGATAGAATGGTAATCACACTAGTCTCACTATTGGTGGCCGCTTGGCAGGCTCAGACGGGAGTCTCAGGAATTGATTTGACTGGAATGAGCGAATTGGTTGGATGGGCAATGCTAGGAAACAACGAATTGAATGGAATGTCCTTTGCACTGGCAATCTCGGCATGGGGAGGGATGTACACCTTCCTTGTCAGATTCATAAAAACAAGAAGAGGGCTGCTAAACTAACCGCTTTCCGGACCGTCTGCAAAAACCCGTCTTGCGAGGTCTGGTTCGGGGGCAATGGTTATCCTCTATTCAACGCGCCTGGAAGTTGTGAAGCACCTTATTGAGAGGGTTCTCGAACTTCAAGGGGATGAAACTCAGGCTCCCGTTGCTACGGAAGTCGAAGACGCCCCGGACCTCGAGAACCTACTGAAATCGCTACAACCAAAAATCAGGGTCTTCGGTTGTGGTGGGTGTGGATCAAATACAGTAGCAAGGCTAGAGCATGAGGGTTTGTTCGACGGAGAGTATGTCAAGGGGATGGCGGTCAACACAGATGCTCAGCACCTACTGAGAGTCAATGTAGAGAACAAAGTCCTGATTGGTCGCTCCGCCCGAGGCAGGGGGGCGGGGGGCGACCCAGAAAAAGGAGAACAGGCGGCATACGAATCAGAACGTGTGCTAAAATCAGAGGTGGAAGAGTGCGATTTAGCTTTCATCACCGCGGGCCTGGGCGGCGGGACAGGGACAGGGAGTGCCCATGTCGTCGCCAGGCTCGCAAAGGCCTCAGAAGCCCTGACAATCGCGGTCGTGAGCTATCCCTTTGTCTCCGAGGGAGCAGTTCGCAGACAGAATGCAGAATGGGGACTAGAAAGGCTCAGGGAGGTCTGCGACACGGTTATCGTTCTTCCCAATGAGAGGCTTCTGGAAGTCGATGGCGTCAGAGACCTTCCTCTTGATGCTGCCTTCAGAGTAGCAGATGAGCTCTTGATGAGGAGCATCTCGGGAGTCTCGGAAATGATTGCAAAGGAGGGAGTAGTGAACTTGGACTTCCAAGACCTCAGGTCGGTAATGGAAAACGGAGGAGGAGTAGCCATGATCGGACTTGGGGAGGCTACAGCCGAAGAGGGTGCAGAGAAGGCAACCATGGAGGCCCTTCAGTCTCCGCTTCTTGACATTGACATCTCCGATGCAAGAGGGGCGCTGGTGAATGTTGTCGGGGGCCCGGGGCTAACTCTAGGAGAGGCAGAGCAATGTGCAAAGACAATCAGGGAAAGCATCAATCCGTATGCTAGGATGATTTGGGGTGTTACAACTGACGAGACAATGGGCAACGATATCAGAGTTCTACTCGTTCTCACGGGAGTGAAGAGCGAACAGATACATGGTGCTGCCCTGCATACCCAGATGAAGAACCTGAGGAATCGCACTGTCGAATTTGTTAGTTAGGCCTAGCCTGCCATTATTCCACATTCTATCTCCCCGTTGTCCTTAAATGGGGTCTGTAGGTCGCCGTGATGCTTCTTGGTGGTAGCATGGCTGTTGAAAATTCCAATGTTGGGCCTATCGAAGAGCTCGCACAGTCTTGGCAGGACGAAATTGAGGGCAGGGTCAAGGGCCTTCAGACCGGTTCTTACGCCAGAATTCTGAAGATGGCGAAAAAGCCGTCTAAGCAAGAGTTCAGGCAGACTGTAATTGTCTGCGGAATAGGCATGTTCGTTCTTGGCGCAATAGGATTCCTGATTCTCGCATTGATGGTCAATGTCTTCCCATCCTTCTTTGGATGGTTGACTGGTTAGGTGAGATTTTGTCAGAGGCTTTCACTGTATACCTCCGAAGCGGAGAGAAGGTCCTGCTAATGCAGCGTGCCGACGAAGTGGGCGACTTCCCAGGCGCATGGGACGGAATCTACGGGGTAGGGGATCACGGAGATGTGGATACAATAGTTTCGAGAATAACGGAGTGTACTGGAATTCCAGCAGAGAATCTGGACATAGTTAGAACAGGAATGGCTAGGGGTCTTGCTTATGGAAATCGCTTGAATGATGTTACCCCAATTTTGTTTGTGACGGAGGAAGTTGATGTTAGCCCAGGAACATTGTACAAGGGCTATGAGTGGGTCGATCCAGGGAAAATACAGGACAAAGAGTACTCAACACCCCAACTAAAGGAGATGTACGGAGACGTTGCATCATACCTCTATATTCTGAAGACTTCCATAGGCCAAGAGCAGAATGTGGCAACTGAGATTCGTGCTAGACTTTCAGGGACAGGTTCATTGAAGGATATCCAAGACAAGATTTTCGGAGTTCTGAGTCCCCATTTCATGAAGGGATACATCTTCATTGAGGCTACTGCCATGCATCACGTCCAGAAGTTGATCGGCAGGGTCGGTGTAGGAGTGACGCCCCTAAAGAATTGCAGCAAGGTACTTGACGGGGAGAGTCCACTGGAAGACGTCTTACCGTATCTAGAGCCCAAGGCAGCCACCTCGGGAATAGAGGAGGGGTGCATTGTAGAAATCTCGGGCGGTGCATTCCGTGGACAGACCGCCAGAGTCACACGAGTAGCTGAGTCGAAGGAAGAAGTGACTGTGGAGCTATTCGAGGCAGCTGTTCCTGTTGCACTCACAGTAAGAGCTGACCAAGTAAGGGTGACCCAAAGGGTCGAGTAGTCAAATGTCCAATATTTTGACCGTGCATCATCATCAAATAGGGAGAGCAGGTCGGCGAGTCCCGCGGTTAAGAGGTGAATCCATGTCAGCACGCAACGAGACTCCTCACAAAATCTTGCAGACTCTGGGACAAAAAAAGTCCAACGGCTCTTGGGATGCCTCGACTGAGAACATGACAATGGACCAGGTGAAGAGCGTGGCAGAGTCTCAGAAGGACCGCTTGACTGGAAAGTCACTTTATGCAAGAAGCAGGGAGATAATGGGAACTTGCGTCGCTATGCGCATTAGAGTAGAAGGGATGGAGCCAAAGGAAGCTCTGAAGGCAATGAGCGAGGGGGCATTTAACGAGCATTTCAGTTAGAGTTCACGAATTGCGGGAGAGGTGAGCCTCGATTACCGCAGAGGTGGGAAAAATGAGAGAAAATCTGCAGACAGCCATTCAAGAAGCCATCGACGGCGCACCCGAGAGGGGATTTGTAGAGTCGATTGAGATTTCCTTCACTATCAAAGACGTTGATCTGAAGATTCCCACCAACAGAATACAGGAAGAGGTTCGTCTACCATCCGGAAGGGGAAAACCTGTACGAATAGCAATGTTTGCTGGTGGGGAGATGGCTGCTAAGGCTAAGGCGGCCGGACTCGACATCATCGATCCCTCGACAATAGAGGACCTAGGTGGGAATAGGCAGAGAGCCAGGAAGGTTGCGAAGCAATACGACTTTTTCCTCTCTGAGATCCCGCATATGGGAACCGTTGGTAGATTCCTCGGAGGCGTGCTCGGACCCAGAGGCAAGATGCCTCGTCCAGTTCCACCCACCTTGGATCCATCTGCATTGGCTTCGGGCCTTAAGGACACAGCCATAGTTCGTTCTCGAGACAGGGTTACATTCCACACAGCCCTGGGATCTAGGGAACAAGGCATAGACGACCTCACCTCAAACGCCTACGCAATTTGGGAGAGAGTCACTGGAAAGCTGGAGAGGGGCGCTGGCAATATACGGTCTTGCTATGTCAAGACATCAATGGGCCCTTCCATCAAGGTTGAGGTGATTCTGTGATTCCGAAGGTCGCTGAATGGAAGAAGGATCGAGTATCTGAGCTCGCTGGAATATTCAGTAGCGACGGAGTAGTGGCCGTTGTGGATGTTTCTGGAGTTCCTGCGAACAACATGATCGATATGCGGAAAACACTCCGAGGCAGGATGTCCATAACAATGGCAAAGAAGTCGCTGATGAGGATTGCCTGGACAGAGGCAGGTAGAGATCCAGATGAGCTCGAGGGGCTTCTGGAAGGTGCAGAACAGCCGTGTGTAGTCCATAGCGACTCAATGAACGCATTCGAAATTTTCAGTGAGCTTGAGAAAACACGTCAGGGGCGTCCGGCGAAAGCTGGGGAGAGCTTTCCTGAACAGATTACCATTCCTGCCGGTCCAACAGAGTTCGGTCCAGGACCAATAGTCGGTGAGTTCAACGCCGTGGGGATACCAGCGAAGATTGACAAGGGCAAGGTTGCAATTCAGAAGGATACGACTTTCGAGCAGGGTGACGAGATTTCTGCAGATCTGGGAATCATGCTAGCTAAACTTGGAATCAACCCAATCGAGATTGGTCTGATCCTAACTGGTGCAATCGAGGGCGGGCACATATTCTCATCATCGGATCTTGATCTAGATACTGATGGGCTGAGGAATGACATCATCATGGCCACTTCAGGCTCGTACAACCTAGCTTGCAACGTAAGATGGTTCTCGACAACCACCTCTCCGACTCTCATTTCCAAGGCAGCAAGTGAGGCTTTGTCGGTCGCCCTTGAGGCAGGCATAGTTAACGATGCCACGGCAACCCACATCCTATCACAGGCACAATCACGTGCTCTGTCCCTAGCTGGACAATTAGATTCCGATGCTCTTGACGACGAGTTGCGCGCCAGTTTGGGCGCTGCGTCAATGAGCACTGAAGCCGCACCCTCCGAGGCGGCAACAACAGAAGAGGCCGAAGAGGCCCCTGCTGAGGAAGAAGAGGAGGAAGAGGGGGATGCCGAGTTCAGTGGACTCGGTGACCTCTTCGGTTGAAAAAAAAGGTGAATGAAATGGAATATGTGTATGCTGCAATGTTGTTGCATTCTGCAGGAAAGGGCATCGATGACAAGGCCGTCAGCTCAGTGCTGAAGGCCGCTGGAGTAGAGGCAGATGGGGCCAGAGTTACGGCCCTAGTAGCCTCTCTCAATGAGGTTGACATCGATGAGGCCATGGCGACCGCGGTCGCCGCCCCAGTGGCCTCGGCTGCTCCGTCTGCTTCTTCCGGAGGAGCGCCATCAGAGGCTGCTCCCGCTGAGGAGGAGGCTGCTGAGGAGCCCGAGGAAGACGCGGGCGGCTTCGAGGGCCTGGGCTCCCTGTTCGGCTGAAGTAGCGATTGAAACAAATGACGCGAAGCCGCTATGGGCGAGGGCCTAGAGGATGGGGCGAGAACAATGGAGCGGACGCTTGAGATTCCAGTAAGCATAGTGCCCACCGAAGCCATCAGAGCCATGAGGGTAATCGGAGAGGGGCGCGGCTGGAGGATGCGTAGAGTAGAAGAGTCCACAATAGTACACAGATGGGCGATTATCGTCCCTCTAGCCAGAAGGGCCAGAATTCTGGGGCTCGTGGTTGAGGATGGAGTTGCAGATGGTCTTTCTATACGCTCGTGGAGTTATGTTCCCGGTTCTGCGGGAAGGATCTCATTCGTTTCATTCGGAATACCAGAGTGGTTCGATGGAGAAGAATGGCGGAGATTCCTAGCAGAGTGGACTCAGCTTCTTCCTAGGTGCCCATGGAAATGGGGCTTCATGGAGCGTTCGATTATAGGGGCTCTACTTCCAGAGTTTAGAAGATCTAGGAAGGCCTTCTCGGGAGAGGGCATTGACATCAAGTCATGGAGTGGTGTGACAGCAGAGTCAGAATGAGTCTCCGAGCATGCACTCGGGAGAGGAATTGATAGGCAGGCCGTAGACCGAGCAATCGAGTATGGACTTCCAAGACCTTGTAGATACGCCTCAAAAGGTCAAAACTCTCGGAGGGGTAGTAGCCTTCCTAGTTGCCTTTCCTATCTATTTTGCAGCTATGCCTGCTCTAGTGGATGACGAGATTGTCGGAGGTGGTTCTTCGGGCCTAAGTGGCTCACTATTGGTTTCATTCGAAGAGAGCGAAATAACACAAGAAGAGTCTGTAGTCCTAGGAGATGGAGAGTCGCATGACACGTTCTTCGATTTGATAGTAGGGGAGATGGATGGCTTATACATCGGTTACGTAGAATTGGAGGTTTCCTGCTTTGACAACGACGATCCAGGTCCCGGATTCACAGATACCGTCGAAGGGACCAGTGATTTGAGCGACCTAGAAGGAATTGATGACCAAACCTCAGATGGAGCCTGCTCCGGAGGAGGTGGGGGGGGCTTCACAATGAGATGGGACGTGACAGAAAACTACACTGGAGTCGAATATACAGAAGAAGAAGAGAACGAGGGGGAAATCAGAGAAAGATGGAGCGATGGTGGAAAAGGACGTGGTGCTTGGGCAGCCACCATCACTGCTTCAATTGAGGCAGCCCCCATCGCTGGAGGGATCATAGACAGTGACGAAGATTTCGACATCACATGGACTGCTGTCACCTTCACGGTGATTGTTGAGTCTGCCTAAAACTAATTCTTGGACTGGATGCTTACTACGTCCCCGTCAATTAGTTCATGCTCAGCTCCAATTACTCTACCGGTCCTAGCATCGATTGCTCTAACAAATCCATCTCCTAGATCGGAATGCACCGAATATGCAAGTCCCTTGGCCGTAGTTCCTCTTGGGACCAAGATGGCGTCGGGAAGAGCATTGCCCTCACCGTCTACCCAATGTGTCTCATCCTGAACGGGATATGCCACAATCCGCGAAAGTTGCCCATATACTACCTGCCCTAGGAGCCCCACTAATCCGCCACCTTCCCAAGATGATATGGTATCTGAAATTGATTCAAGAGCAACTCGCTGAGTGTTCGAAAGTTGTTCCTCTCCAATGTCAGTTACTTCGAAACTTGGGTCTCCGGGCTGATATGAAATCATCCCCGATGAGGAGGCCCTTCTCAGGGCTAACTCAGCTTCTGAGCTGGTATAGGCCATTTTTCCTCCTTGTGACTCGACTTCGGATTCTAGTTCGGGACCACTCAGAATTCGGTTGTCCGCTTTGTTAGCAGCTACGGAAATTGGGAAGAGTGCCTTCCTGATTGCCGAAGCCAATGTCGAGAGTTCTGACTCGCCCCAGGAGGATGAGTCTGCCGATGATGGGTGTTCCCTCTTTACCTCAGAGAGTCCCAAGGAAACGTGCCATTCGGTTGCACCTATTCCAGTTATCCTACCAAGAAGGTGATTGGATATTGCCCTGTCCCCTTCCGCTTGGGCCTTTCTAGATGCTCGTTCCCAACCATTGCTGATGATCCCCAATAGCCAAGAGTCTAGTTCTCTTAGTAGGAAGTGGTGCTCTTCAATGGGATCGGAGCCACCTGAACCCACTGGATTTCCCTCTATGTCAGTAGAACCTGAAACATCTAGAACTTGAATCAAAGCGTCGCATCTAGATAGGTCTGAGAGGAACTGGTTCCCCCTTCCCCTTCCCTCATGGGCCCCGGGTACTAACCCTGCGACATCGACAAGAGTGACTGGAACGAGCCTTCGATGGCCACGGCATGAGCCAGAGTTAGGAGAGCAAATGCTTCCATCCCTCTTGCCGTCATCTGAATCCTTAGAAATCCTTCCAGATTCTTGTTTTCGCATCCTCAGGGTCTGGCAGGCGCAAGCACTTGGAAGTGGGAGCCAAGTAACTCCAACATTGGGCTCTATTGTCGTAAAGGGATAGTTGGCAATCTCAACTGGCATCTCCGTAAGCGCAGAGAAAGCGGTTGACTTACCCACGTTTGGTTTTCCAACTAGGCCAATACGCATAATACCACTCAAGTCAACAAGGGTTATCCTGAGGGAGAATGAGGTCGGCTTTCAGAGTTCGGTAGGCTTTCCAGGAGATTCGGAATTGGATTCTGGTACTACTACTGTGTCCAACTTGCCCTCCCTTTGCGCGAGTATTTTCCTAACCGTGGTCTCTTCCGTCAACTTGAATGGGCTTGAAATCGAGGTGGAAGAAGGAGTGGATGATTTGCCAATTAGGGTTCCCCTGAAAGAGCCACTAATCATATTCAGGCAATGCAACACTGCCCCTATTACAGTACCATAGAATAGGACGGATCCAAGAACTCTCAGACGGTTGCCGATTGTTGTTTCAGATTCTACCGCAGCCTCTGCAAGGGACATGTCAGCGAAGTCTGACATCATGGTGATAATCAAGCCCGAAAAGGCACCTCCGGCCATGGCCCAGTATGCCCATCTTGACCTGCTTTGTGAGAGGACATTCCTTCCTGATACCTCTGGGAAAATGGACAAAGAAGACCCCAGTGCCAAGGGGACCATCACTAGCCATGCAACCATTATGACAAGGATAGTTGATATTCCTCCCAACTCGTTGGTACCAGTCAAGTGATCAGTCTGCACGAATAGGGCCCCTATCCCCAGAGGTAGAAGCATGAAGGCTCCAAGGTTTATCTCAGGCATTCCTGGATAGTCTGGATTCTCCATGAAAACATCATCCCCCCTCATTGTAGCCAGAATATTTGCTGACAGGGCGATAATTGGGATTGCAGCGAGAGACATTAGGAATGAGCCTGCAATAATATCATTCCTTGACGGTTCAAGCGAGGCTGGGGCCATTCCCAATAAGTCAGCGGCTATGGAGCCGTCCGTGTAGCCCAATGGGTTGATGGTCAGTACGGCACCTAGCATCGTCACTGCTGCAAGAGAACGCGACCAGAGCGGATTTCCAGTCCCCCTAGATGCTGCATATAGGCTAATTCCTGCTGCCTGCATGAAGAAGAAGCCGCCCGCAGCAATTCTGACGGCAAGCCATTGTCCCGAACCAGTATCCAGGACTCCGGCCAATGCAAGAACCACAATAGATAGTGGATCAGAAATCAATCCAATTATGATAAGCCATGCAGGAAGCGCCATCTTCCTTGTTCTTGATGCTGCGGTTAGAAGCATATTGACTATGACTGCCATTAACGACAATGTGTGCAAAGCGGTTGCAACCAGAAGCAGCTTGATTCCGAAAACTTCGGGATTGTTTGAGCCAATGATTAGGAATAGGACCGAAAGAGTCCAAACGAAGGACATCAACGAGGCATTCTTCTCGCTAGCCAGTGTTGTTGCTCCGAGGCTTGGCACTATGTGGAGTGCTGCTCCGATCATCAGCATCCCAACAGAACCATAGAATGTTGTGAGATTTCCAGCCATGATAAGAGAGGAAGAGGTTGGATTTAGTCCCCATGAAGATAGGCTGTGGAGGGCCACAGGGTCGTGACTGAGCCAAAGTCCGCAGAATGTAAGGGTCGATGCCGGGATTAGCCAGAGGGCTCCCTGTATTATCCAGGTTTTGGCGCCGGATCCTTTCCTTCCCTCTGCAAAATCTGCTGCTGGGCCTAATGCCTTCTCTAGCATGAACATGCTCATGCTCTTGCTAACGTCTGTGAAAACCCAGATTCCACGGTTCAGCATTATGAAAATAACGAACATTGAGACCCAGAAAACAAGCATTGCTGAAAACAGTCCCATCTTATCACATCACTCGCTTGTCGCTTCTGTCAACATTGTTCCCAATATAGCGAAAACCCCGATCATTATCCCTAGAATGAAGAACCAAATCCCAGAGTCAAATACTCCTTCAAAAACAGGTAGAACGGATGAAATTACGGGCAGGTCGTTGTTTGGGTACAAGATGCTGAATAATATCAAGAATATCAGTGTCGATACAAAACCCAGGACCAGGAGAATCCACGAAGAGTTGGGTTCACTCTCCCCTTGCAAGAACTCGCCGATTAATGCTCCTTCTCCATCCATCACCTAGTCACCCCTGTCTCTGACGATATATGCTCCTACCACCGGAGATTCGCCCTTAAGCATTGGGCGAGAGGGGGTCTGAGGGAGGTTCAAGGAGCACGGGCCAGCTCTGTTGGATTGCCCCTCCTGAAGGAGCCTGAGCCAAGGGGGGTTGGAAGTGCCGAGTCATTGATGATCTCAGCCCTCCATGTGTCTTTGCATTTGCAATCTATTGTAGCAAACTCGTCAATATCCCCTGAAACAGAATATCTCTCAATAGCGGCGACTACTTCGCGATCGCACTCCCCGCAGTTGTGAGACCCGCGCAACTTTCCTCCGGCTGTAGGGTGGACAATGACTCTGGAGTCCAACTTAGATATCTCGGGATGCGCCCTGGAAATCATTTCCACTAGAGACCAAAGCCAAGGGGGCCTGTATTCCTTGTTCCTGAATAGACGATCTACCACTGTCCCCCTTTGGATATTCATGGGATTAATGGAAACCTCGTCAGAATATGGGGCTACATCGGTTAGCCAGGATGTGGTGCATTCCAGTGCATCTGCTTCGGACATGAACGGGGGCTTGAAGAGGAGGTATGTCTTGATCCTGAGGTTGTTTTCCTTTAGCATCTCTACTGCCTTGTGCCACTGTCTGGTCGTGAATCCCTTATTGACATGAAAACGGAGTACCTTGTCATCGTACGCCTCTAGGCCTATAGCAACAGTACAGCCTGGATGATGGCCGGCAACCCACGCAATTTTCTCAGGGGTGCACATCTGAGCCTGGGCCTCTATAACCAGATGTAGTCCCATTTCGAATGTCTCCCTTAGAACTGCTTCCTGCCACTCTGGTGGGTTCTCCCTGTCTTCGAAAAATGTCCCAGAAGTGTATACTTTGACCATTTCACATCCTTCGAAGCCATTGGTCTGCTCTTTCGCATTCTCCCACTGGGAGAACATGTCTTCGATTGAGACATCGTCCCTTACATCGTTGAAGTAGCCGCAGAATGTACATCCAGACTTCCACCACCATGCACATCCCTTGGTTCTGAGGATCACTGTTACCGCAGTACAGGGAGTTCCGTCTGGAAGGTTCTCTGGAGTCTTGTATACTGTTACGGGCTTGCTAGCATCCCACGACTCCCTGAATGATACTGATTCGGGAGTATTCTCTGGAGCCTTGATGAGATGGTGAATCTTCACCGCCTTTGTCCCGTCCCCGAGAATCCCGGATGAGTTGGCCATGAAACGCGTTTGGTGCATTACTCTTGATATTGCCGTGTTCAGCCCTCTCGTTAGAAACACTAAATGTTGTAGAATACACTAAACTCAAAGTATGCTTTCGATGGGAGTGATAGCATGGCCTTCGGAACGATAGATGGGATGAGTAATGAGTCAAACAAGGCACTCAAAAGTTGGTACTTGTATGATTGGGCGAACCAAGCATTTGCTCTCACTGTACTCACAGTAGTGGCTCCGATAATACTTTCTAGGATGTTCGAGTTATCGACGGGAGGTGGTTCAGAAGTAGGTAATTTGAAGATCACTGGAGACACATTCTACGCCATAGTGCTGGGTTCTGCAAGCCTTTTGGTGGCAATTGTCAGTCCGGTCCTGGGAGCAATTGCTGACAGGATGCCTATCAAGAAGAAGATCCTCTGGGTGTACACTGTAGTTGGGGTATTGTTCACAGCAATGATGGGTATAGCTCCACACCTAGAGGCTGGTTCGGCATACAAGTTCCTCGCGTTCTGCCTAGTAATTGGGAACATCGGCTTCGCAGGAGGGAATGTGATCTACTACGCATTCATGCCATATCTCGCAGACAGAGGATCTATGGATCACGTTTCTAGTTGGGGGTATGCGTACGGATTCGCTGGCGGATCTTCAATCCTGATTGTCCATCTAATTGTTGGCATGACTGGATTCTTCGGTATTGCGGAACCCTGGAGTCCGTGGGTACTGAGTTTCATTTTCGCGACCAGCGCAATGTGGTGGTTTGGATTCGGGATGCAGTTGTTCAGGCATACACCTGAACCTGGAATTCCCGATCCCAAAGAGTACGGCTCGGTAATGGAAGCGGTCAGGGATGGAGTGAAAGAAGTTAGGAAGACCTTCGGTGAAATAAAGAAATTCAAAGTTCTAGCCATTTACTTGGTATCATATCTGTTGTTTTTCGATGGTATAAACACTATCGGTGGTATGGCTGCGGCGTTCGGTGAAACCGTTCTGAGACTGAATCCAACAATGACTTACGTCCTTCTGCTAATGGTGAATATTACTGCAGTGCCGATGAGCGTTGTCGGGGGCAAACTTGCAAACAGATTCGGAACAAAGAGGGTTCTTGGATGGTCTCTGGGTGTTTATGCAATAGTTGCCATACTGGCAGTGGGGTTCGCTCCTCTGGAGCTAGAGGATGACCACGAAAGGTACGACTTCCAGTACGACTTCAACGAAGAAACAAGGGAGTACGAGTTGGCTACCCTGTATGACAGGGGAGTTAAGGGCTGGGTTAGCAAGGCCGGTGAAGGGGACCTTGCATTTCGGGAGTCGTTCTTTGAATACATGTTTGAAGCGAAACCAGACGGAGTCAACAACAGTAGATGGAACGACGGAGATGTCGTTATTCAATCAATCACTGAAGAACAGGCAGCAGGTATCGTGGCAGAGATGAATGTGATGAGCGAGCACAGGTTCTCTTTCTCATTCAAGGGAGGGAGCCAAGATGGGAGCAGATCCGTTGGAGACGAGCATCCTACAATTATTGAAGGAGGAATGGCAGACTGGTGGCCTAACCTACTGAGAGACAACGTGTGGGGTCCCCTGAACTTTGGAGTGAGCCTTCAGTGGATAATGCTCGGGATGATGGTCGGAGCAGTGATGGGCACTGCAGGAGCTCAGGCCAGGAGCCTGTTCACGATGCTCACTCCCGCATCAAGGACGACCGAGTTCTTCGGATTTTTCGGATTCATAGGGAAAGCAGCGGCTGTCATCGGGCCCATTGTGTATGCAATTGCTGCCGCGACTATGGGCAGTAGGATGGCAGTATTTAGCATAGTAATTGTAATCCTAATCGGGTGGTCGTTCTTCATCTTCATTGACGTCGAGGAGGGCATGAGAGTAGCCAGGCAAGAGGACATCGAAGCAGGGCTAATTTCAGAATAGGAGTGAGTGGGATGAGGTTTGCACTGGTCCAACACCTGTTAACCGTGCCCGCAGCAATCTTTGCTGCCGTAATCTGGGGGGTTTGTGCTGTTCCATCTTATCTGATGTTCTTGGAAATTAAAAACTGGTCCGAGGGGCATGTCCTCTGGACCGAGGCCTTGGCCATTTGCATTGGATTGGGACTTGGATATCTTTTGTGGGGGCTAGTTCTTCTACTAGTCTGCGGCATTCTAGGGGGTCTTCTCCGACCACCGCTCAGAGAAGGTAGATACCCTCTGAAAAGTTGGGTCACTATCGGTTGGGCCTGGTCATTGCTGTTTCACAAGGTTGCCCAGATGTTCATCAAAAACATAGTACCATCACTTCAGGTAAATATCTACTACAAACTGATGGGTGCCAATATCGGAAAGGGCGTGCAGATTCTCACCGACTCATTGAACGACGCCCATATGGTGACCCTAGGCGATGGCGTCGTAGTAGGGGGCAATGCTACGATTAATGGCCACCTGGTGGAGAGGGGGGAGATCGTCCTTGCCCCAGTTAGGGTAGGAAAAAATGCAGTAATTGGCGGGGGAAGCACTGTACAACCGGGTTGTACAATAGGAGAAGGAGCGGTTGTTGCATCGAGAGCGGTAGTCCCGAAATGGACCGACATTCCCGCGGGAGAGGCCTGGGGAGGGATCCCTGCGAAGTTCATCAAGAAAGTCGAATAGCGGTGACTATTCGTTCTCATTTTCCTCTTCTGAGCCGTCGTCGCTGCCCGAGTCGTCGTCGGTTTCCAGATTCTTCATCTCTTCAATAACGGCCTGCTTCTGCTCGCGGAAGGTCTCATGCTTGGACTGGATCTCCTTGCTTGCAGCGATTGCCCTGTCTATCATGTCATGCCTTACCTTGATGGCCTCGCTTAGATCCTCGAACAGTTGCATGTGCTGCACGTACCAATCGTCCCGAGCGGATAACTCGGCTACTGCGGCCTTGTTCTCCTCATCGATCTCCTCTGCCACGGTAATGACTGAGCCGAGTCTGGCGGTCTCTCTGGAGAGCAGTTCCTTTGTCTTATCAAGCTCGTCCTCCAAGTAAGGGATCTTTGTATTGGCCTTGGCAAGCTGGACCTCCATGTCGTCCTTCTCCCTTCGGAGGTTGGAGAGAAGCGTCTCCTTACTCTCGACATCGACAATACCGTCCCTGATCTCTCGATTCAGTGCCTCTATCCGAACCTTCAAATCTGAAATCTCGGTTTCCTGGCCCTGGTAGGCAAGTAGTAGCTTATCCAATGCGTCCTTGTCCTTTGCAGCCTGCTGCTCAAGCTGGTTAATGCGGTCCTGAGGATTTCCGCCGGTCGGGTCGTCTTGCCCCATCATCTCTTACGGTCCACAGGTGACCCCGATATAACCCCGGCGGCATCTGAGTCATACAATAATGTAAAATCAGGAGTTTCCGGAAACTGCGGCGATTGTTGAGGATAACACAACAGTTAGCCTCTTTGAAGAAGGAATGTGGAGCTTCTCGTCGGGGCCGTGAGCGTTGTTCCCAGGACCGGAAGTTCCGGTACAAAGGAACATCGCATCGGGGTACTTTCGCTGCATCATTGCCATGAACGGTATCGTACCCCCTGTCCACGTAGCTAGAGGAGGGAGGCCTGTAAGTGACACTGAAGCTTCGTGAATCGCTTCGCGGACCTTGCCCTCCATAGGCGGGGCGTGGAATCCGTCTGCACAGGAGTCTGGAGTGAAGGATACCTCTGAGCCAAAGGGAGGGTCCTTCTCCAAAATCTCCTTGGCAATGGAGATCGCAGACTCTGAGTCAACACCTGGGGGAATTCTGAAACTGAGTTTCAGATCGGTATTGGTCCTCAGAACGTTGCCTGCAACCTGAACAGCCGGAATTCCGTCTGCGCCGATTATCGAGAGGGTTGGCTCCCAGTTCATAGCCAAGATCATCTCCTCGGTGGAGTCTGCAACTCGCTCCAAGGAATCTACGGTAGGAAACTGCTCCCAGATGCTATCTCCCACAACTTCAGCTAGAGCAGTGGCCTTTTCGTGGACCTCCTGGTCAATCTCTACGTGCATCTCGGGAATTAGGACCTTTCCAGTTGAAGAGTCCTCCACCCGGTCCAATAGTATCCTAATTATCCTAAATGAAGATGGTATCGAACCCCCCGAGTTGCCAGAATGTATCCCCTCGTGAGAAACCTTGACCGACAGAGTCCCAGAAACAAGCCCCCTGAGTGCCTCGGTCATCCAAACGTGCTCGTAATCAGGTCCCCCGCTGTCCAATACCACCACCATGTCTGGTTCGCCCATCTGCTCTGATAGCGCTTCCAAATACGGAGGCAAATCAAACGAGCCTGACTCCTCGCAGGTCTCAATCAGGAAGGTGCACTTGGGATGGGGGATTCCCTCCTCCTGAAGCAGGCGGACGGCTGTTGCGCAGAGATATCCCCCATATCCATCGTCTACTGAGCCCCTTCCGTATAGCCATGGATCCCTTCGCACTGCCTTTAGCGGATCCAGTCCTTCAGACCATAGCTCTGGCTTTGATGGCTGCTTGTCCAAGTGAGAGTAGAATATCACCTCCCCAGGTCCGGTTCCCTCTACGGTAACCAATAAGACAGGAGACTTGTCTTCAATCCTATGAGTCTGATAGCTCATCCCAGATATTCCTTGATCGTCGAGCCAACGACAAAACAGTTCAATGGTCTCATCGAGCTCACCCAGTTCGGCCCAATGTGGCTCAAAGAGTGGCGATAGGGCCTTGATTCCTATGAAATCGGAAAGGCTGGGTAGGATCGAGTTCTCCCAAATCTCGTCGCTTCTGCTCATCATCGATTCCAAGTCTGGCTGCATGTGACGTTGTCAGAGTATGCGCTCATGGACCCTTCGACTGTGAGTTGTCACTCAGCGGGCCCGCATATTGGCTTCATGCCACTATGAAATGGGCATGATTCGCAAGCAGATGCGGCCTGACCAGACAACTGAGGGAATTCGGCGATAGGCAGTTGAGAGGAAAGAGCAATCTTAGCGGACCTGGCAAGAAGTGTATGAAGATCGGAGATTGACTCCTGGAGCATTTCTCTGGGATATTCGACCAACCTTCCAGTAGCTCCCACAAGTATAGCCGGTGAAAGTACATCCCTGTGAGGTATTCCGCGGTCCATCTTTTCTGCCTCCGTGCGAGATAGCGCTAGGTGGTATAGGGCAAGTTGTAGTCTGTGCTTCCTGAGCATCCTTTCCTCTGCCTCGCACATTGGGCCTGCTTCCGTACATCCCAAAGCGTCGAGCAAGCCCGTTCTTTCGCGTTCGGAAAGCCTGTCTGCTCCTTCTGTCTTCAAATCTACTGGCCTGATATTGGATTCTCCAGATGAGGTACTTGTACAAAGGACCAAGTCAATGACTCCACTCATCTCGATGACCGATGAGTCCATTGTGGCAAGAGTCTCGTACCCATCGGGGGTCCACCTGCTCCTCTCGATTTCGTCAAAATTGACTGGAACTTGGATATTGAATGGCATTTCTGTTCTCAGTCCATCCAGTGAGTGCTCGTCGACTTCCCTTCCTGCAACGAGTTCGCCTATCTTTCCCCCTCCTATCCTTTCGGCCATTTCTCGCGCTACTCTCGCAACCTCAGAAGAATTAGCAGAGGGAGGGAGCATCTCCTCGAAAACAGTGGCATGAAGGCTCTCATCCGATAGCAAATCTGGACTGGACTTGGTCCATGAAGGAGGTAGCGGATGGGTCTTTGCTCCTTCACCGGGTCCTGGGTTACCTATTCCAATCTCCACTATCCTGTGGAAGATGGTTCCGAAGGTGGCCGAATCCAGGTTCATGGGATTTGAGTAGCTGGACCCTGCAGAAGCGTGTGGTAGCACTGGTTCTGGGTCAATTCCGCCACGGGTCTCCAGCCATTGCCTCCTTGCACAATCCTGGAACACTGGGAGTTGGCTTGGTTTGATACTAACTCTGGTGATTCGCTCATTTCTCACTGATGGTGCCTCCGTTCCACTCAAATCTGGCTGATAGCGGGAGAACTTGTCGATATCCTCGATTCTTTGTAGAGGTGTCTTAATTTTCTGGTGCTCATTTTCTTCCTTCAAGAAGCAAGAGGGTTCGTGCATAACTAGCATTCCTCCATGATTTCCTTCATTGCCGAGGTAGGCCCGGTCCAGCATCAAACCGGGGTCAATGATTAGTGAGCCAGAAGTCGGTGTGCCCTCCGATGTACTCAGAGTAGAACCACTGTTCCATGGAGAGGCTTGCTCTTCCCTCCTTATGGAACCCTGTCTTAGCGACTCTGCCCACATCTGTCCGAGCTGGGGTATCGACGTGTCATATGTCCATGGAAGCCGAATGCCCTCGCCTTCAACCCACTCGGATCCCCTAGGCGATCCGGCGATGATCAATTTCTCCTCCGCCCTGGTGGCGGCCACGTATAGCAGTCTCCTCGCCTCTGCGCTCTTCCTTGCCCTATGAAGAATTGAGACGTGCTCCCAGATTGTTGAACGGGCGTAGGTACCATCCGAAGGCCATGGGTTCGGATGTCCAGCGAAAAGTTCCGGGCTGACAATTAACCTACTGTTCTGCTCATTCCTCATGTTTGTCTGTCGGTTTGAGAAAATATCCGCAATGATTACAACACGTGCTTCCAATCCCTTCGAACTGTGAATTGTCATAACTCGGACAGCATCGCTGGGAGGGGTTGTCTCTGCCACCAGTGGGGTCTCGCTCCTCTCCCGGAGTTCCCTTATCCTGTCGGCTAGAACGATTGGGTCGCCTCCTACTTCCAAAGAAATCCTACGGACCATTTCGACAAATTGCTCTGAGTCTTGCCTGGATACCTCGTCCGGGTAGGTTACGAGCAGGTCTGATCTGTCGATTGTCTCCTCGAGTATCTCTACCAGGTTAGAAGAGTTGGACAAATGGTACCATCTCTTTG
Organism: Candidatus Thalassarchaeaceae archaeon; assembly: GCA_030748775.1. GTDB lineage: Archaea > Thermoplasmatota > Poseidoniia > Poseidoniales > Thalassarchaeaceae > UBA36. Next base: position 68,490 of record JASMLH010000004.1, read on the forward strand.
CGAGTGACCTCTGGCGTTCTGACAGGCCTTTTTCCGACAGTTGGAGCAATAGGTTTGTCCCCTTCTTTGATGATTCTAGGAAGTCTTGTAGTTGTCCATCGTCCATGCCAATTAGGCACGAGCGTGCGACCCATGCTGCATTGTGCCTCGATGTAGGCCTTGCAACTAGTTGCAACAGTCCCTCAAGAGCACTGGATGTGGGCCTATCTAGGATATCTCCCTCTATGTCGACCTGGGTAGGCACCCCCATATCGTGCAGGTGCCTGACGATGATGTCCCTAATTTTCACCCTGTTAGGAAGAAGGATCAAGATTTCGCTGGGTTTGATTGGCTCCTGTTCTGCTGAGTGACGCCAGTCTCCGTTTGATGAAAGTGCTCGTACCGAGGTTCCCTCCAGTAGGCTCTTGACCCTCAAAGCAATCAGCATTGCCTGCCTCTCCAGACGATCTTTCTCACCAGGTCCGAATGGATCCAGGTGAGTTCCCAAGTCAATTGGTGGATTGTCACCTTCGGGGGTGTCGATGGGGCAAATCCACTCAACTGAGCCAGGATTTCCACGTTTGTCAGGAGATGGGAATAGCGTCTGAGGCGAGGCGTAGAAGTCCCCGTTTCTCAGGAGGTGGTGCCTGTCGGAGAATACGTCCTCCCACCACTCGTTCATTATCCCAAGAAGGCCTCCCTCGGTCCGGTAGTTTACCTGAAGGGAAATCAGTCCTTCTTTTCTATCCCTTACCTCTGCTCTTCCTGGTGCGGGAAGTTCCCTATCGGTGGAGTCGAATGGAATCCAAGAGACGAGATCGCGGCCTCCCTTTTCCATGTGTTCAGATGCCTTGGCGATTGAGATCGAGTGGTCATTCCTTGGATCTCTGCTATGGGATTCTCTTCTAAGGGCAGGATGTCTTGTCAGCTCATCAACACTGTTGAGCTCATGTGTGTTTATTCTTCTCAGCGTCTGTGCGAACTCAACGAAACCGGTAACCTCGGCCTGCCTGAAGGCGTAAATGCTCTGCTTTACGTCCCCCACATAGCATACTGTCGGCTGCCAGGGAGTATCAGGAACGGGGGGCTCTTCCTCGCCAATCTCTCTTGGACCCCATAGACGTGAGAGAATTCTCCACTGTAGAGGCGAGTTGTCTTGGGCTTCGTCGATAATGAATGCCCTGTACCTACGTCTAATTTCACGTAGAAGTTTGTATCTTCCTTCAAGGTCCGATCTAATTGCCCCCAGCAATGATGCCGAGGCTCCAGAAGATGCGGGGTCTCCTTCCAGAATCGTCAGGGCCTCGAAGGCCCTGGAAATGTGGTCGTCCCTCCAAGGCCTCTCCCCCAAAGAATCCAAGGCAACCTGAATTGAAGGATGATAGAACGGTCTGCATGTTTCTGGGCAATTCGTCAGAAGCAGGTCGCCAGCCAATTTCTGCACATCGTCGAAGTCGTGGACCTCTTCTCGTTCCTTGAGTCGCTTCAGGATTCCCTGGAATCCTAGGTGCAATAGGTGAAGGTCACCTAGGTTCCTGACCTCTGCTTCTAGGGTGAAGTGGTATTTCCCCCTTGGATTATCTAGCCTTTCTGGAAGGAAAAGCGGGAGTGGGGAGCTTGGTGGCTCCCAGTCGTCTGATACCCCTGGGGGTTTCGAGTTTTCTAGAGTGATTGCGGCACGAACGAAGTGCAGTAGTATCCTATCAGTCTCTCCGGACCAAATTTCACCAAATGATGAGATTTGCTCCTTTAGAAGCATTAGGAAGTTCTCCTTGGTGTTCTTGTCTGAAATCTTTGAGTAACTCTCGACACCTGGGGCCCAGTCGTCGGAGGGGAATTGGTTTCGGGGGAAGAATGTCATTTTCTTGCTCATCAGAGTCGATTTTGAGACTGTACACACCAATACTTGTCCCATCCATCGGAGCTTGCCCCACAATTCCACCGGTGGACCGCTTCTGTCTAACTCGTCCAAGCAGGACATTCTGGAGATCGCTGGCCATCCAACTGAAGAAGGAGACTGGATGTGATCCTTGAAAATCTGGCAAATATTGGATACGATACTATGCAATATTTCGGCCTGCTTCTTGACCTGCTGCTCATCTGCTGATTCCAATATCTTAGTCATCAATAGATCGGGATCTACAGTCCCATCTTCCTTCATTATCTTCCGAGCTGCCTCATCGATGAACACCGACTTCGAAGCAAGTCCTCGAAGAACCCTAGAAGCGGCTCGACTTCCGGAGTAGCTTCGTGAAACTCTATCTCTTGCTGATAGCACATCGGCGACAATTTGCGCCGGAATTCCGGCGTCTACTGCATCTCCAATTCTTGATTTGGCGCTGGGAAGTCTCCAAAGTGTCCTGAGGGCAGAGTCGACTAGTATATTCCTGCCAGCATCAGTTACATTTTCCCTGCTCAGAGCATCGCCGAGTTTTCCTCGGAAAGGAGAAACCAGTTGGCTCAAGAATGAGTCAATGGTTCCAATTGGCGCATCCTCCAATAGGGTGAGGAGTTGTTCTATGAATCCCTGATTCCTGATCCTTGGATCTGTCCTATTTCTCCCATTATCCCCTATTGGTCCTGGTTTCAATCGAGAAATTTCCTTACGGAGTCGGTCCCTCATCTCATCTGCAGCTCTGTTGGTAAACGTCAGGAGTACAACCTCTCCCGGAAGTAATCCCCCCCATTCTCGAAGGTCTATCCTTTCAGATGGAGGAGATGAAATCGTCCCAGATCTTAGTTTGGCTGGACGGGTTGGTTTTGGAAGAAGCCTAGTAGCTCTCTGGTCTTCTGAAAGATAGTGCTCAATCACCCGATCTACAATGGTGCTGGTTTTTCCTGTTCCTGCTCCAGCATCGATTACGATATGTGAATCTAGATTCAGAGCCAATCGCTGAGCAGTGTTCAGTCTCATCTGAAGTCACCCTCTTCCATGACATGGCAAGTCTTGCTAACCGAACAGTACTGACAGACACCGGGAGAGGGAGTTGGGTGAACTCTGCCAGTGGATGCTTGTGCTGCGACCCTCAGTGCAACGGAAATTCGATGGGCCATCCAGGCTCTGAAGTGGTCACTTGTGGAAGGTGGTTTTTCGTCCGAGAACCTATAGAGTCTTGAGGTGATGGAAGTCCTAGTTCCAAGACGGAGCTGCGGTAGGCTCTCGGAGTAGTTGGATGATATCTCCAAGCGGTGCTCAGAATTATGACCGAAGAGGGAAATCCCCGCCGCTAAAACTAGATCACCTGGATGAGAAACCTCCCAAGCCCTGGCATAAATGGCAAGTTGGAGTTCCTCGAGCAGTCCCTTGAGGTGCCTCCTCGATGAAGACCCGGTGTCAGTGGTCTTCAAGTCCCTGATAGCAATAATTCGCCTTGGTTTCCAGTCTGAGCCTTGCAGCCTAATCGGGGCAACACTGAGGTCTCCTTCTTCATCTAGCCAATTCTGGGCCAGGTCATCGAACGGAAGTAGGTCAACCCTATCTATGAAACCCCGGATCTTGATTGGTGGGATTTTTTCGCCGCTAGTGAACTCCGGAGAGAGGGAGATTTCCACCCCATCTTCATGGAAGTTATCGGTACTCCACTCTAGTGAGATTGGTGAGGAGTCAGCACATGACGATTCGGATGAGACAATCGTGCCTATCCGACCAGATACAGGTAGCTGAGTCGGTTCGGCCAGCCAACCCCCCCACTGCTTGAGATTCATCCCCGTCAGCGAACGAAGACTGTGAGTTGCCACAGCATCTGTACGCTCCAGCCAGGGAGCCCTAGAGTCTAGTGACTCAAACGCTAATTGCATTAATTCGCCCTCGCTGATTCCAGATCGAGAGATGCTGGGTATTTTCTCAACTCCCGATATATCCCTCTCATCCCCCATGGGGATTCCCAGTACTCGTGATAGGATGTCATGATGGACTAGATGGAGTAGATTGCCCTGTGTTCTGCTATCAATTTCCTCTCCAATCAACTCCTCGTTATCTACCATCAGGCCTCTGGATAGCCAGCCACTTCTAGGGCACTCTAGCCACTTCTGGAGTCTGGTTGGCGACCAGACGCGAACGTCCTGCTCGGCTCCTTCTGAATGTCCATGCCTGGAGTCACTGACCAATGACCCAGTGGGAGCAGGCGAGAATGGCCTCGGGTCTATGGTTGGGGAATGCTTGCCTGAATCATTGACCCCACCTATTACCGGCCATCTTGGATTATTTCTTGGATGGGCCACGCCCTCGGGAGTTCTTGCATTGAGGCTGGACCTCTCGAACGAGAGGACATGGGGTGAAGCCGAAGAGGGAAGGTACCCATCATCCTCCGATCTGAAGGGTTGTCGTCTTTGGCGGTCCACTTGCATCTCGAAGTCTAGACCTATCGACACTGCACTAGGATTGATTGGAGGCCTTGAAGGAGGCTGATTATTCCTAATCTGGTTCCCGTCGAACTGGCGAAAGTCCCTGGGAGCTGCCAGTTGCCCCTCAGTCGGGTTGATCTCTGACTTGGTTCCATCTGGGTCAAAGGCCCCCGCCCACTCTCTGATGGGAGCGGCCGGGGGACGGGTTTCGTCTAGAGTCGGATCTAGGACGATGACCTCAGCTGCCGAATTTAGCAGATGCTTGAGATGGTGCCGTGCATCTCGAATAGGACCATCTGGCCTCAGGATGTCCATTGAGTTCCGCTCTTCATCTCCAATGAAGGGAAACTTGGGGACCCTGAGGTTCCATGATGAAGAAGATAAGTTGCATAGAATGGTGATATCGGAGTTACAACCGAGCGCCTCGCTAGGCCCCATCAAGCGTACTCTGCCAGTTGCCCCGGTTGCGTTTCCCCTTATGGAGGACTCGAGGCAGAGGGAAGTGAATTCTGCAACCCAATCTTGCCCGCCTGCTGGAGCCTTCTGTCCTGTGTGTTCCTGCATCTCCCTAAGACTTGAATGACCTCTCCAAATTGTCTGAATTACTGAGGCTGGAGAGGTAGATTCACCATCGAGATTTTCCATTGCAGAGGAAATATCGAATGAAGATAGTGTGTTCAGAAGCCATTCGTCCCCATCATGCGGTGGCTCTGGTAATGGTAGCCTATTTCCAGTTACGCAGCCAACGGAAACCGAGTCTTCTTCCAGTGCCTTTCTGTCTTCTGGCCGCAATAGAGGCTTTAGCGAGTTGGCGATGCAAAGCAACCACCATTGAGTGCATTCTTTTGCTAAGGCGTTCTTTTCCTCTGAAGGGGGTCTCGACATTGTCGAAAGCCATCTGGAAAGAGCCCCGGGGCCACCGAGAACGTGTTCTTCCCTTGCAAGGTTAGTCAGTAGTTCTGAATCTGCCATGGGACTCAGAGAACTGTCTGATGGGTGCTCGGAGATGAGTTCGAAAGGTGAAATGGCTTGCTGAAGAGAAAGTGCCCTCAGGGACTCAAGTGAGAAAGAGTCGGGCCCATAGGGGAGATTTGCTAGGAAGAGTGTCCAATGGGCATAACTGTCAGAGGTAAGGTTTCTTCTTGACCGATTGATAAGAATTCCAAGCTCGGAAAGCAATCTTTCCCACTTAATTCTATTTTCTTCGATTGCCGGATCGACTATCATCACTGTAGCATTGGGTTTGTCGAGTAGCCGTTCTTGAGTTAGCCTGATTGCAGTTTCGAAGGAATGCTTCTCTCTCCGGAGAAGGATCCTCCTTACATTCGAGCCATTATGTTCATTCCCCCTTTCCGAACGGACTATCCATTCCGGGAGTTCTTCGGGATTGGTAATTGGGTACTCGTCTACCAAAAGGTGGCCATGATGGCCAAGACGGAAACTTCCTGGATAAGACAGTTGATGGATTGGTCTAAGTCGGGAAATCTGCAATAGCATCTCAGAGTAGGATTTGCACATTCCAGGAGCGTGATCCAATAGGACAATACCATCTATGTCTGATATGCTGAAAGGCTCCTTTCCCCCCTTTAGCTCGTTAATTATCCTAGGCACGACCCTGTCTGGATGGGTTCCTCCGAGCTTTCTCTCAAGTCTGAGGATTATTCTTCTGAAAGTGGGCATTCCCGGGCCTTCCCAACTCTCGAGTGCTAGTTCCCTAGAGAGTATAGCATGAAGATCTGCCAAGGCACGGGTCTTTCCCATTCCCCAATTCATCTCAGGAAGAGGGTTGATCATCGGGAATCCCAGATTTGCCGATTCCCTGCTACACTCCGTATGGAGAATAATCTCATATGCGCCATCATTGGGAATTACCCTAGGTAGCCTGAAATCGGCCAATAAGGAGGCTGTTAGTGAGTCGAGCGTATGGTGAAGGGTCGTGTCTATAGCCCCACTAAGGCCCAGTTCGGACAATGTCTCTCTGCGGGATCCCTCGTTTGGATAAATCACCATTATTCTCCCTGGAGAGCCTGTCACAGGACCGCTGGGGTTCAGCGCTTGTGTCCGAATGTGCTCATGCAACCACCTCGGCAGTCGCCCTGGGTTGGTTTCCTCATTGCTTACAGAATATACCACGGACCCCACCTAGCCATCTCCGAGCATACGCCATGCACGACGGTGGTTATTCAACCCAACTGAAAATCCTATGGATTTTCAACAAGAAGAGGCATGGCGGCGAGGCACCAATGCAGCTAGCATGCACAGCAATGTAGAGACCCCTGGTGCTGGAAGAGCGTCCCACATGCCTGACTCGGCATCTATGATCTCCCAGTCTATTACGAGGACGGCGGACATGTCTTCTCCTTCCCAAGGATCTGGAGCTTGGATTTCCAAGGAGTTCCCCTCTAACGGGAGAAGAACTGCCTCGTGCAAGACGTGCCCATAGTTTTCAACTCCGTTAGACCCCTCAGGATAGTGGGCGTTGTCCTCAACAAAGAGGATCCATGCCTCGAATCTCTCCTCTCCGGAATGGAAGTGCTCTCCAAGATCGAAATCCCAATGGAAATTGAGTGCATTTCCCGATGCTTCCACACCAAGGGTTAGTTCCCCCGAACCATCGAATGGGTGGCTTGATCCAAATGCAATAGAGGTGGAGTAGTCTGTTTGTAGGCTGTCCGACTTGGGATTGGTACCCATATACATCCTCTCTCCGTCAAAAACAGTCGCTGGCGCTAGGCGAGATAGTCCTCCTATGTTGGTTGAAGCTGTCCCATAGCTAGACTCCCATCTCTCCTCGGTTGAGTTGCTTCCGAATGGGTCCATTGTCTCGAACTTGTGCCTGTGATAGTGGATCCGTGTAATATCATCGTCACCTATGGCCTCGTCCAGTGCTGACTCAGAGGTTATGCAGTTCATGCACCATGTTGCTGTATAGACTTCTACCACTCCTGGAAGATCATCGATTCCGCTGGAAATCGATGTATTCGTCATATTCTCTGAAAGATGAATGGAAATACCCCCAATAGTGCCCCCGTTCACTCCCACCCTAGCATCATCCCACAGGGTTTCGCTAGTAGCTGAGGCTTGCATAGGAAGAAGCAAGAGCAACGTGATTGCCAGCGCCCCAACAGCCCTCATATGTGATTCGAGATGGGACTGTTATTGAACGCTTACGGGTCATTGGGAGGATTCGAATGCAGCAATTGACCTGTCGATGTCCTCATCGGTGATATGCAGGTGTGTGACTGCTCTGATTGATGAGTCGTCAATCGTAAGCGTGTCTACTCCTTTCTCCGAGAGGCGAGAGACTAGGTCATCTGCTTCTCCCTCCTCGCATCCGACGTACACCATGTTGGTCTGGACCTGTTCCAAATCTACTGTGAAGGATGGCATCTCGTCGATTGCCTCGGCAAGCTTCCTGGCCAGACGGTGGTCCTCCCCTAGCCTCTCTATGTTATTTTCAAGTGCATATATCCCTGCAGCGGCTAGGACTCCCACCTGACGCATTCCCCCTCCGAACATCTTCCTCCATCGATACGCCCTGTATATCATTTCCTTGGTTCCGACCAGGACGCTGCCCACGGGAGCACCCAGGCCCTTGCTAAGACAGATGGAAACTGAGTCGTAATCCCTGGCTATCCTAGAGACTTCGATCCCCGTTGCGACTGAAGCATTGAAAATTCGGGCTCCGTCAATGTGAGAGGTGCAGGAATTGTCACTGGCTACAGCAGCTATCGCATCCATTGTATCCAATGGATAGCATGTTCCCCCACCCCTGTTGGAAGTGTTCTCGACGCAAATCATGGAGCCGTTTGGGAAGTGCCCTAGGCTACCATCTCCCTTGCGGACGGCCCTAGCCACCTCTGCTGGATCCATGATCCCCATCTTTCCGGGAACCAATGCAACCGAGACTCCTGAAAGCGCGGCGAACCCCCCTCCCTCGTAGATGTATATGTGACTGTGAGCCTCAGTGATTATCTCGTCTCCCGGTTCCGTCTGTGCCCTAATCGCTGTGGCGTTGCACATGGTTCCCGATGGGACGAATAAGGCAGATTCCTTGCCCAACATGGCAGCCATTCTGTCCTGCAACTCGATTACTGTGGGATCGTCCCCAAGCACGTCATCGCCGACTGTAGCATGAGACATAGCCTCCCTCATGGTCGGGGTTGGCTGGGTTACTGTGTCACTTCGAAGATCTACCCGGTCACCAGGGTATTCACGCATGGTCACCCAACTGCGTGCTTCACATAACTAGTGCGATTGGGATCAAGTCTTCTTCCTGATGTCCTCTGCATACATGTACGACCTATCTTTGGTTCGTCCCTTGCCCTTTCTGGAATTGGAGATGTATAGGACGGCCATGGTCCCAAGTACCACTGCGGGAATGCCAAACATCAGTATAGACATCCATAGGGGCCTCTCGATCTTGCTGCACCCTATCTGCCCGCTCATCTCTTGCTCATACCCTGATTGGCACTTTGTCTGCTTTGTGGAACCGGCCTCGTCAACGAAGTAACCCGGTTCTGCGTTCTTGCACCAGGACATTCCAGATTCGGGTTGGAAAGTGCCGGGCTGGCACGGTGTCTGGGCGGGAGATCCTGATTGCCCGACGAAGTTTCCGGCAGTTGCGTCTATGCACCCTTCACTGCCTGAATCGGGTTGGTAGGTCCCGACACCGCATGTGCTTTGGGAAAGGGCCCCCTCCTCTGGGACATGGTGCCCAGGCATAGCATCTGAACAGCTTGTCTGTCCTTCCGAAGACTGGAATGTCCCCTTGGAGCATGCTGTCTGGCTGGAGGAGCCAGAGGAAGCCACGAAGTTACCTGGGCTAGCTTCCAAGCACGCTGTCTGTCCTGAATCTGGCTGGTAGTTTCCAGTCTCACATGGAGTCTGCTCTGAAGACCCTGGCTCGCTAACGAAGTGCCCGGGTGATGCTTCTATGCAAGAAGGCTGACCTCCTGGTTGGTACTTCCCTGCAGGGCATGGTGATGTAGAGGAGCCATCAGCGCTGACCACCTGTCCCTCTGGGGCCTGCTCGCATCCAGCAGAGCCCGTATCAGACTGGTATTCTCCGGTTGGGCAGGGCATCTGACCTGTTGCGCCATCCAATTCAACGAAGTTACCCGGTTCGGCCGGAGTGCACTCATCCTGTCCTGGTTCCGAGGTGAATGACCCGGCTGAGCATGGGATCTGACCAGTCGATCCGGGCAACGAAGAGAAGCTCCCTGGATCAGCAGCTATGCAGGATGTCTGCCCGGACTCGGGTTGGAATGTACCTGGCTCGCATGGGTTCTGATTGGCAGATGCCTCTGAATCGGTATAGTGTCCGGCTTGGACGATGAGACAGGAGGTCTGTCCAGATTCTCCTTGGTATTCCCCTGGCAGGCAGGGAGACTGGGAAGTCATCATGGGCTCAGAAACGTAGTATCCTGGAGAAGCATCGCTACACAGCGGCTGTCCGGATGAAGATGAGTAAGTCCCTGATTCGCATGGCACCTGAGAGGTTGATGCAGCGGATGGGGCCTGGTATCCCGGGCTTGCGTTGAAGCACGAGGTCATCCCAGATAGCATCTGGTAGGTTCCTGGAGTACAGGGGGAATGGTGGTGCGCCCCGACTGTCGACACGAAATGGCCAGGGGAAGCCTGCATGCAGTCGATGGCTCCACTTTCATTCTGATAGTAGCCTATCGAGCACTGGACTTGCTGGGCTGCCGCCTCCAATGAGGTATAGTTACCCGGAGATGTGGAAATGCAGGAGCTCTGTCCTTGGTTGGGCTGGTAGGTCCCTGGTAAACAAGGAGTAGGACTAACCGAGCCAGTCTGGTTCACGTAATAGCCGGGCGAAGAGGGGATGCAATCCGATTGGTTCGAAGAGCCCGACGATGGTTGGAATGTTCCTATGCTACAGGGGTACTGCAAGTATGGGAAGACTCCGTCTGCGTACCATCCTGGAACGGCATCTTCGCAAATCCCGTCAGAAGCGTAAGTCCCGGCAGGGCATCCTTCTGGGAACGGGTCGAAGAGGAATGGGATGCCATCACCGTCGCTGTCCCTCTCTGTCATGTGGGCGTGGCTGCCATTGCCCAGGTCAACGTACGCCGGGACGTTGCTGTCCACCCCCTCGCCTAGGCCTAGTGAGCCCTCTTCGTGGGCCCCCCAGCAGTATACTGACGCGTTGGCCGCAACCGCGCAGGTGTGGTAGCTGCCCGCCGAAATCTCGCCCACTCCGAGTCCTGCTGGCATTGATACGACGACGGGGGTTGTACTGTTGTCGGTAGTGCCATCGCCGAGTTGCCCGTAGTCATTCCTACCCCAGCAAAGCGCGCTACTGTCATCCAATATAGCGCAGGTATGGCCGATGCCCACGTCAATCGAGATCGCGGTCCTTCCCGCGGGTAGAGATGTAGCCCTTGGGTATGTTGACGAGTTCTCGGAGCCATCGCCGAATCGTCCGTGGGTGTTGTCGCCCCAGCAGTAGACCAAGCCGTCGTCTAGGATCCCGCAGGTGTGTCCGTAGCCAATATCCATCGCAACTAGAGAACGGTTTGCTGGGAGCACCGAAATAGGCGTTGGGGAGTTCCTGTCGTTGTAGGCACCGTCGCCTAGGTGGCCGTGGATGTTCTGGCCCCAGCACATCCCGCTGCCGTTGTCCAGGATGACGCAGGTCGCATTCCCACCAGCGTTGACGGAAACAGGTGTTCGTCCGGAAGGGAGTAAGATTTGTGTTGGGGCGACCCGGCGAGAGTTATCCCCAGTTCCTAGCTGACCGTATCCGTTGTCCCCCCAGCAGTAGAGGGTGGAGTCGTCAGCGATTCCGCATGTGTGGTGAAAGCCGGTAACAATGGTCACCATGGACGCACTCACTACAGCAGGGCCATGGGGCTGATTGCAAGCTCCGCCGCAACTAATGTGGTTGTGTCCTATAGGACCGTTTGTGTCTACACCCCAGCATTTTACGGAGCCGTTTGTAAGGGCACAGGTGTGTTCGCCATCGGGGCTTATCTCCGTCACGTCCTCTAGGCAGCAATCGGTTGAGTCGCGCTGGTTGACGCTCACTGGGGTGTGTTCGGGTGCCCATGGGCCTTGCGAATTCCCCAAGTATCCCGTTCCCCAGCACCGAACCTGATTAATGTCCGTCACAACGCAAGTGTAGTTGTATGATGCCCCCAATGCGGTGTGAGAGTATATTGACCCGACGGTTGAGCCTGGTAAGCTGAGTCCAGAATGGGTGTTCATAGGACTGGCTACTTCTTCCAATTCCCCTTTCTCGGCAACCTGTAGTCCCGACGAAGCAGACATCAAGATGAAGAGTGCGGCTAGAGTAATTGACAGGGCTCTGCTGCACGCAGATGGTTCTCTCATGATGCCCGAGTTAGGTTGGAAGTATTAACGGTTATTTCGGATTCGAAATTTCCTAGAGCTTGCATGGTCAAACTCATTTGTGTGCTACCCCACCGGAAAGCATGGCAGGTTTGGAGGGGGGACAGTATGAGTCCTTCCTCTCTGATAACTGTCCACCGATGGGGATCTACGAAACCCTGTATGCTTTCAGGGACTCGTTTGGAAGTTTCATGGGTACTGAGGGCACGCACCCGTGGTCTCAGGGATTCCCACTTACCACTCCACTGGAGAAGTTTGGAGGCCCCTCCCTCCCGGACAGCGTCGAAGTGACCTGGGAGGACCGATTCTACCCGAAGGCATGGGGGCATCCCAAGTTGCGCGATGCCATTGCAGATTACTACAACACACAATATGGTACCAGAATTTCACCCGAGAACGTAATGGTCTTCGCAGGAGGAAGGCCGGGAATCTACACCGTCATGGCCTTCCTCAAGAAGCACGTCAAAGTGAGGATTGGCAACATAGAATGGCCCGCATATCTCGACATAATGGAGCAGACAAATACGGAGTTCGAAGTTGTCCCCTTCACCAAGGAGAACAACTTCCACCCTAGCAATGCATCTTACTTCGACCGTTCCAATATAGACGCCAAGACACGTCTGATGCCTGTCATATCCAACCCCCAGAATCCATCGGGACAGACACGATCAGGAGACGAGCTGAAAGAGTTGTTACAGATGGCAGAGCAGCCTGGGAACGGCATACTTCTGGATGAGGCATACGAGATGTTCCACTCCCCCTCCGTAAGTGGCATAGAGTACGTAGGGGACTTGGACAGCAGCAACGTGTTCATCGCAGGAGCCTGCACCAAGGGCCTACAGTCACCGGGAATCAGAATCGGTTGGATGATCGCAAGCAGGAAGAACATCGAGACGATGTCCAACTACTCTAGCTTCGGGATGGGCGGGGTCAGCCACCCATCGCAGCAATATGCTCTCATGCTCCTAGAGCCTGGTCGTGTCAAGAAGGCTCGAAAGGCTGTAGAGCAGCACTACAACTGGCAAAGGGAGAGATACGGGAAGGCTTTCGAGGACATGGGGCTAGGTGTTTTCACAGGCAACGGTGGATTCTACCATTGGCTAGAGCTACCCGAAGGGATGACGAGTTCGGAGCTGAACAAGCGCCTGTTCAAGCGCGGGGCTGCAATTCTATGCGCTTCGGATTGCGACATGGCCCGCCCGCATTCGAAGGACCCGGGCTATGAAACTCCTTATTCCCGGTTCTTCCGCTTCTCGTTCGGACCTTTGTTGCCAGAAACATTTGATTCCGATGTCCAGCTGTTCAGTGAAGTTCTAGAAGATTACAAGCTTGATTTTGAGATTGTTTGAACTAGGGATTCTTGGTTTCCAAGTTGGGTTCATGAGCCAGAATGGATGTCCGAACGGTCAAAAACTTAAGTGGGGGATTTACCCCAGAAGACCGTGGCCGGACCAACTGCTGAACAGGCTGCAAAGATAGCAGAGGCAACTTACAACCAGTTCCTAGAGGAACCAGAGCGTTCAAAGCAGATTGGGAACATCCCCAAGCTGCTCCAAAAGTTCGAGGGCAACTACGGCACCATGCTGAAGGGCCTCCAAAAGAAATACGGAAAGGTCAGCGCTAAGAAGAAGGCGGAGCCCGAGCCCGAGCCCGAGCCCGAGCCCGAGCCGGAAGAGGCACCCAAGAAGAAGAAAAAGAAGAAGGCGGAGCCAGAGGAGTCGCCCGATCCCGCAAATGCAAAGGCCAAGGAGGCCGAAGCCAAAGCGGCGGCTGCTGAAGCGCAGGCCGAGTTGAAGGCCGCCAAGAAGGCGAAGGCTGGCGAGGCTAAGGCCGCTGTAAAGGAAGCTAAGGCTGTAGCTAAGGCCGAGATAGAGGCGAAGAAGGCCGAAGCAGGAAGAAAGGCGGCAGAGAAGCAGGCAAAGGCAGCCAAGAAGGCACTAGACGAGATGAAGTCATCCTCAGGCATGTCTCCTGAAGAGCTCAAGGCCAAGGAGGCAGAGCTCAAGGCCAAGGCGGCAGAAGAGGATGCAGCTGCGAAGGCCGCTAGTGCACAGGCAAAGTCAGCTGCAACTGAAACGAAGGAGCTGTCCAAGAAAGTGGCCAAGGAGGGGAAGGCTGCTGCCAAGGCAGAGGCCGAGCTCAAGAAGGCGGAAATGGAGAGGAAGGTGGCCCAGAAGCAGATCAAGGCCAGTGGGAAGATGAAGTCCAAGGCCGAGGAGCAGCTTGAGGAGTTCCAGAAGAAGAGGGCAAAGGCCGAGAAGAAGCTAGAGACGGAGATGGAGGAAAAGAAGGAGGCTATGGAGGCTGCCAAGGCAGACGCCTCTGAGTCCAAGGCCGCCCTGCAAGAAGTCAAGGACCAGATGAAGGACGAGATGAAGGCAGCGAAGTCCCTACAGAAGGACGTCAAGGCCAAGCAGAAGGAGATTGCAAAGGTCGAGATCGAGGCCCAGAAGGCCGAGGCCCAGAAGGCCAAGGTCGAGAAGGAGATCGAAGACAGTCACAAGTTCAAGTCAGAGGCTGCACAGAAGGCCGAGGAAGTAGAGAAGGACATCGTCCGAATCCAGACAGAGATGAAGTCCAAGGAGGATGATCTCGTCGGTGTAGAAACGGCTGCACAGAAGGCCGAAAGAGAGGCCTACGAGGAGGAATTGAAGCTCAAAGCCAATCTCCTCCAGAGAGAGGAGTTGATCCTAGAGAGGGTCAGTCTGAAGGCAGTCCAAATCAACTGGGACCAGATAGGTGAGGGGGAGGGGGAGAAGCCCGACGACCTAACGAGAATCCAGGGGCTCGACGAATTCGGACAGAAGAAGCTGAATGTTCTCGGCATCCACACCCTACAGCAGATTGCCAAGATGGACCCACTCACAGCAGAAGTGGTAAATGACGCAATGGAGTTCACGCCAGGAAGGATTGGCAAGATGATGTGGGTCCAGCAGGCGATACAGCTCCTAGCAGAGAGAGGCTGAAGCTACTCCAATGGCGCGTACATGTTGAATCCACTGAGTGGTGGAGTGTATACGTGGAGATTTATCAGTTTCGAACGCTCTTCGTTTGAGACCCTGTGTATATCAGGCTCATCAGCAGCACAGACCTCTCCCGGTTCGTACCTCCTAGATGATACTGGGAATGCCAGCCCTTCCTCATTGGTCTTGTATACCGTTTCCGTTGAGGCTCCGGACAGAATAAGGAAGGCGCAGTCGCTGCCTACGTGGTCATGGATTGGCGTTTCCTGGCCCGGTGTCCAACAAATTGCCACTAGCTCGTAGTGCTCTGTCTTCTTGATGACGTTTCGCTGATAGCCATCTTCTGAATAACCGATACACCTCTCTATTGCCTCCAAATTGACATCCAGATTGGATAGTCGGGTGTCAAGCTCGGGGAGTCCGGGCCTCCTGTCCAGGCCATCCAACCATTCGATTAACCCGGAAATTCCAGAGCACTCCGAGGCAAGTGCCGAGCGCTCATCGGGTGAAAGTAGAGTCTGAGTAACCATGAGCGGCCCAGAGCAAGCTCGCTCATGACTCTTCTGATGGGAGTCATCCTACCAGAGGAAGATCACCGGTTATCTTGTCGATATCCCCTCTTGGGCCGGGACCGACCCCCACCACGGTCTCGGTTCCAGGGGGAATCTCTGTATGGCCAGCATCGGTAACAAGATGGCATATCAAGCCCGCCTTCTTTGCTCTGGCAAGGACTTGTCTCAGAGAAACCATATCTGGGACCTTGCAGACTACCTTTCTAGCTCCGTTCCTAAGGTACTGGTCAAGTTTCCTAGGGCCTTTCCTCTTTGCAATCAGGACGCATTCTGCCGCAGCGTGAGAGCACTGGGCAGCCAACTTCCCCTTCGACAGCTGGAGGTCGTTTCTAGTCACCAGAACCATGGTAAGTTCTTCAGTTCGCGACAACTTCGCTCACCGCCTCGCGAGCAGGTTCGGGACTGTGCCGAAGAATCATTTCGCTCAATGGAACTGCCATCCATGCCACGAAGGCCACGTTGCCCGCTGCATGGTACAGGTCGAAGGCTAGACCGTTGATCAGGTAAGGGACAATCATCGAGGTATCTGCTTCCAGTAAGATGCTCAGTGACACTATCCAGTCGAACAGGAATGCGGAAGCCGCCGACACGAAGGCGAGTCGGGTAGCCCTGATCCGCCCCCCATCCAGCAAGAGTCCCGATAGGGCCGCTCCGGACAAGCCAACCGCGCCCCAGCCCAATGCCTGGAAGAGGGTCCATGGCCCATGTCCGAGAACTAGGACATTGGAGGCCCACGCGATTGCCCCCGCTAGTGCGAGCGCACGCCATCCGCCGAAGTAGACTCCAGCAAGCAACACCAGCATCGTAACTGGCTGTATGTTTGGCAGCGGATCGAGAAGGATCCTACCGGAAATTCCGAAGATTGCTAGAAGTGATAGCATGGCCCACGGCCTGTTAGAATCGAGGTGTCTCTCTCCCCTGTACAGGGCGAGCATAATGATGGAAAGTGTCGCCACATTCAGTGCTAGCATCTCGGCAGGAGAAAGTGAGATGCTGTGGAAGTCGTACATGTAGACCACTGTGAAGGAACCCGATTCATAGTATTATGTCATCACCAAGTGGAAATCCTCCAAAGGATTACGTCTCCATCGGACATTACAAGATCGCCAATCCCGACCATTGAAGGAGCGCCATTGTGTTCGAGGTTCCAGGAGGCACTGCTGAAATCGCCAGTGATGTTGTTTGAGTTAATGCCACCAATAGTGTGTACGAATGGGCCCCATTCCCCGACATCGTAACCGACATACAGGCTGTTTCCTACTACTTCGGATGCATTTAGCATGA
This sequence comes from Candidatus Thalassarchaeaceae archaeon, assembly GCA_030748775.1. GTDB lineage: Archaea > Thermoplasmatota > Poseidoniia > Poseidoniales > Thalassarchaeaceae > UBA36. The sequence goes on from JASMLH010000004.1 coordinate 85,009, forward strand.
AGTCCATGCCCTGGGTGAATCCCTCGAATCCACCCACACAAGCGCCGGTTCCGTTGTATTCCTCGTTAACTCCCAGAGTTGAGCCTCTGGAGTCTATCATCGTCACTCCTGTGGAGTACTCGGCATGAGGGAAGTCCTCGGGGAAGAGCGTGCAGAAAACCTGCTTGCCGTCCCATTCCATGGGCATTCCTTCGTGTGCTGACTCGTTGTCCTCGACGTACTTTATCGCTTCCTCCGATAGCCTATCCTGGATAACGGGGGCCAGTAGAATCACGGCGAATAAGACTAGCAGAGACCCGGGTTTGAGTTTGTCAGACACAGGACTCTCTATTGGCGAGAATAGCCTATCAACATTATCGGGATGGGTTTAGTCCGTCATTCCTTCTATTCTCTCTTTCAGTACCTTGCTGACCGCCTGACCGTCTGCAGATCCCCCTAGCTTGGCCATCACCATCCCCATTAGGGGGCCTATGGCCGCCATTCCACGTTCTTCGATGAACTCGGATCTCTCGCTGATCACTTCGTCGACTGCAGTCTCTATCCTGGAGTTGTCAGCAGGTACGAATCCCCTGGAGTTTGCCTCCTGTGCCATCCATTCGACCATCTGATCAGAATCTAGCATCGGAGCCTCGGAAACTAGGGTTTCTATTCCCTCCCTGGTCATCTCCCCGGTCTCTCGGAGGTGAACTGCAGCGGATAGTGCCGTTGGCCTTTCGGTTCCATACTCCAATAGTGCGCTGGCCCATGCCTTTTCGGGCAGTCTCAGTGAGCCATCTATTCCTTCGAAAAGCAGGTCATCTAGCTCTGCATTCAGGATTGCCTCGACCTGGTTTGAAGAGATATCCAATTCCTGCAGGCGCTCCATTCTCTTTTCGGAGGAAGGAGGGAGGTTTTCGCGAATCTTCTCCCATCTATCTGGCGTGATCAGCAATAGTGGGATGTCTGTTTCCGGGTACATTCTAGCTCTCCCTGGTAGAGGCCTTAGTGCAGTTGTTGTTCCATCCTCCGGTTTCCCCTTTCGGATCACCACGTTCCTTACTTCCTTGGGAATCCTATGATATGCCAGCCTCGCTCGATTGACGACCGATTCCAATGCTAGCTCGGACTGCCATGCTGGTGCAACGCATAGGGCAAATGCATCCTTTTCCTCCAGGGAGAGTGTGGTCCGTACAGTACTTACATCGGACTCCGAAATCCCGTAATTGGGCAGTTCGTCGGAATGGAAAACTCCTGCCACCCCAGCAAGACGAGCGGCGCTGGCCAATTCCCTGCCCAGCCTTGGTAGCTGTGCCCCGTCCTGATCTAGTTGCTTTGTGCCTAGTTTCCCAGATAGGCCTGGGAGTGCCACCCCGAGCACCGATGCGCCTGCATCGACGGACTTGCGGACCATTTCGGATTCACATTCGGACAGGGCTTCAGTAAGATCGTTAATTTCGAGCGGGAGTCTGTTTGTTGCGGCAAGTTGGACTCTGTTCTCAGTAGGTATTGCGTCTTCTTCGCGGTTTGGCGGCAGTGCGGGGAGGGATGATTCCTGTCTCAGCTCGTTTGCTAGGCGGTAGAAGTGTAGTTGCCGTGCCATCTCGAGCCTGATTATCCTCGGAATCCAATCAAGATCCTGGCAACCCTTGATCTCAACACGATCGCCACAGGCTATGCTGACGTTCAGATCCTGTCTGATTGACCCGAGTCCCCTTCTAACCTGTCTAGTGTCCCTTAGCAGCCTCCCGAGAGACACAGCGGTCTGCTTCGCATGTTCCGGAGACCTCACTTCGGGTGCTGTGGCTACCTCGACCAGAGGCATTCCCAGCCTATCCAGAGTGTATACGACAGTCTCTCCTCCCTCCGAGAGGATGGTGTCTAGCTTTCTCGCAGAGTCCTCTTCCAGGGAGATGAGGTCGACTCCAACACTACCCGAATCGGTCTCTATGCTTCCACCGGTTGCGACTAGCGTGGTCCTTTGGAAGCCACTCGTGTTCGAGCCGTCTACCACTGTCTTCCTCATTGCCTGGAGCGATGGGATGGGTTTTGCGTCCATCATCGCAGCCATGGTCAGGACTACATCGACCGCATCTTTGTCGTGTCCCTCTGGGGGTGACTCATCTAGCTCAATTAGTCCGGAATTCGGAGTCTGCACGTACTCGAAGGAGCGGTTCCTCCTCTGTTCAAACCTAGCTGCCACGTCTTTCCTGCCGCCTTCTCCTTCTGAGGCTCGTAATTTTCTCTTTGAGCGATTCCAGTCCACTGGAATCTCATCTATCTTGTAGTCGAACAGTTCGCTGGGCATCCTTGAGTGCAGCTTGTCTGTAGCAAGTTGCTGATGAATCTCCAGTCCGCACATGAATCCTAGCGCTACTGGGTCCAACGAATCGGGAACGCTCGGATCTCCAATCGGCTCCATCTCTAGTCACTGGAACGGGGCTGGGCTCATAGGCTCAGCGGACGAATGAGAACTGATCTATCCTAGGACTCCATAGCTCCCCGCTGGTCAGCATCTTCGAGAGGACGGAGTCGACCTCGTGTTCTGAGATTCCCTTGTCTATTGCGAGGTTGTATATCTGGGACCTCTCGGCCACGCCTCCGTGTTGGGAGCAGACATCCCTGACCATCTGCCTGACAGTTGAGTTGTTCGACCTAGCCCTGACTGAAACTCCCGAGTGGAGTTCTGACTCGTCTTCGATTCCCGACTCCTCCCTCCAATGCTTGAACACAGCAAGGGCGACCTTTGCGTCATCCGCCGTAGCGACATCTCGCAAATGCATTCTCGCATGTGACTCAGTCAGTCGAATTAGGGCCTCTAGAGCCCTAGCGGTAATTGGAATGATGGATTCTCGATCTGATTGATCGGACTGGAATTGGTCCTCTCGTCCGAAAGACTGCCTCTCGTTTGTGTAATAATCCAGAATCGCTGTCTTTGCTTCATCATTCAACTGGGGGTGTACTGTTCTCTTGGCATATGCGATGTACTTCCTGAGAAATTCTTGAGTCAGATGCTCAACACCCTGATTGGTTGTTGCAAAGATGGCTTCAGAGTCCTGGTTTGTTTCGCTGAGCTCAATGGTCCCTTCTATCAGCATCTCAGTCCTCCCGGCTGTCCTGTTTTCGAGGATGTGCCTTGCAATCCTCTCATCGTCCCTTACCCTGATCTCGTCTCTTATCATCCAAATAATGTCAAATCTAGATGCTAGGGGTGGGGGCAGTCCAGTCTCCTGAAATGAACGCATTACACTCTGGTTTGGACCCCTCTTGCTGAATCGTCCGTCTTTTGGGTTTGCTGCTGCTAGAATCGAGCAGCGCGAATGTAGTGTGGCGGTTATTCCACCCTTGGCAACGTGTACCTGCTGTTGTTCCATGGCCGGGTGCATCATTCTCCTGTCTTCTTCCGAGATTTTGTCGAACTCGTCGATTGCTGCCAAACCCCGATCGGATAGGGGGAGGACTCCCGCCTCCAGAGCGAATCGTCCGTCTCCGAAGGCATCTCTAACCGCAGCTGCAGTTAGCCCGGCTCCAGAGACCCCCCCACCGGTAGCGAATCGTCCTCTGGGCGAGAGTTCGGAGATGAATGTCAGCAGATGGGACTTGGCGACTCCCGGGTCACCCATCAGCAAGATGTGAATGTCCCCTCTGGATCTTGTCTTGTCGTTCAAGCGCCTGGAGACGCCCCCGAACAACTGCAGTGCCAAAGAGCGCTTCACATGCCCCAAGATACCGGTGGCAAATACAGAGGGTGCTATTGAGTCCTGAACCAGTGACATCAAATCGTCTCTTTTCGAGACCTCGATTATGCGGGCGCTGTCTTCCTCGTCGATAGAAATCTCAGTGAACGGTGTGCTTTCGTGTTCTGAGCTAATCAGATGGAAGATAACATCGAACATCGGGGTCTTCTTGCGGTTCCTTACTTCGCTTCTCACGACGGGAATGACATTGGCGGTAATCCTCTCTCCCGGGAGGTGCTTGTTTACCTGGTCCCCTTCGATCAGGACCATTCCTCTACGAGGCTGAGCGCCACCAGGGACATTCTCCGGTTGCTCTTGAATCTCGATCCATTGATTGTTCACCATCCTTGAGCTTAGTAAGACTAGGTCAAACCTGGTGGCTGGCTTAGAGCTGCCACATCCACCGAGGGCTTGGGGGCAGTTGAGTGGCTCCTTTAGCTCTCTCTCGTTCTCCTGATCGATATCGATGTCATGTCCGCATGATTCGCACTTGAACACGGCTCGATGGATCCTGGGCTTGATCTCTGAAATCTTGGTTACTATCACATCCACGCTTCTGAGCTTGTCGATATCTGCGCTTCCAATCTCACGCAGCGGCTTTCTGCTGTCGCTTGGGAGTTCTCCGACGCGGAGCATTGCATCTATTTCCTCCCCCCTCTCCCTACAAATCTCTACTAGTGTCCTTGAACCAGAGGAAAGGATGGTCTTTGGGCTCTCCAGAATGTCCTCGGCGAAATCTGGGTCAAAGCTCTGTAACTCGTGGAACGGGATAGCGAGGAAAGGATAATTCGACTGCCTGGAAAGAAGGGCCATGACCTCGGAGTCCTTCGCCTCCTCTAGGAAGGTCCTCCATCTCGAGGAGGCATCATGTGCTGCCATTGTCAAAGAATCCACCGCCGGGCTTTGCTACCCTGAATTCACAGCCTATAACCATAGGGTTGGTGATTCCCAACCCCCTTGCTTCCAGTGGAGAATTTGGATAGCGCAGGAAGGCAGAAGCCCATGATTGGACTTCTAGTGCAGGGGCCCCGTGGAGGGCGCCAGAATCCATGTACGTGGAGCGTGAGTTTCAAGTCCCGCATTCAAATCGGACACCATGGATTACCGGCGGATAGGGCGAGACCTGTTTGTTAGGCTTGACAGAGGCGAAGAAATTCACGAGTCTATTAGGAGCCTGAGCGAACAGGGAATAACGGCAGCAGCGATAACCAGTGGGATAGGGAGGATACGCGGGACGGTAATCGGATACCTTGACTCCAATGGAGTGTACCAGAAGGTCACCTTGGATGAGCCGATGGAGCTAGTTTCTATGCAGGGCAACCTTGCACCGGGTCCAGAGGGGCCCTTCACACACATACACCTAGTTGGTTCGGATGATGACCACGTGGTTCACGGGGGGCATCTTTTTGAGGCGACGATCGAGGTGACTGCAGAGATTCACATGCGAATTCTTGGAGAGGCTGATTCTCCCATGGAGAGGGAGTACACTGACAGTGAGTTCATCAGAATCTCGTTCTGCGAAATGGGGTGAGCTTCTGAGGGTCCTATTCGCTCACGGTTTCGAGGGTAGCGCAACCGGAACAAAGCCGACATACATGAGAGAGGCACTGGGGTGGGACGTTACTGCTCCATTGATGTCCGAGTTGGGATGGAGCATAGAGAGCCAGACCGAGGTGCTTCTTAGGCACCTCGACTCCGAGGAGTTCGACTTGGTGGCTGGCTCATCCATGGGAGGGCTAGCCGCCGCGAACGCTTCGGCGATGAGGAAGGATGCGGGCTTCAGAGTGTTCCTCATTGCCCCTGCATTCGGACTGGCCGAGCATTGGGACGGCATGGAGGAATCTGGCAGGATGGCTTGGAAACTGACTGACCAGAGGAGGTACAAGGGCTTCGAGCTCGACATAGTGCTGCCATGGGAGTTCATGGAGGCGGCAGATAGGATGTCCTGGCCAGTCCCAGCGCATTTCACGGCGATAATGCATGGGAAGTACGACGAGATCGTCCCTATCAGTTGCTCTCGAAAGGTCGCGGAGAAGAATGACCTTGTTGAGCTGCACGAAGTCGATGACAACCACAGGATGAAGGAGACCCTGGGTCTGATTCCAGGAGTTGTCGAGCGGCTAATGGCCCGTTGATCCCAGGAAGTACTCCCCGATCTCTGGATCGGTTAGTATGTGCTGTGCGTCACCAGAGTGTACGACCTTGCCGTTCGCCATGATGTAGCCCCTGTCAGAACGAGCCAGGGACAGCCTGGCGTTCTGCTCGACTATCAGGATGGTTATTCCCTGTTCCCTCAACGAGTCGATCCTCTCGATTATCTGCTGCTGGTAGAGAGGTGAGAGTGCGGCTGTGGGCTCATCGAGGAGAAGGAACTTGGGATCTGAGATCAGGGCGCGCGAAATAGCTAGCATCTGCCTCTCGCCCCCGGAAAGAGAGGCTGCCAGGTCGTACTCCCTGGAGCGGAGGTCGGGGAACATATCGATGGCCCTCGCAATCCTCTCGTTCAGAACGCTGTTGGAAAGTGCGTTGCCTCCCATCTGCAGGTTCTCCTTGACCGAGAGTGAGGGGAATACGTTGTCTACCTGGGGCACGTAGGCTATCCCGTGGTTCACGAGCTGGTCAGTCCTCCATCCAGAGACGTCTTGCCCTCGGTACTCGACATCTCCGTTGTAGTAGGACGCGATTCCGAAGATGGTCTTGATTAGAGTCGACTTCCCACAGCCATTGGGGCCGATTATTGTGACGAACTCCCCCTCGTCTACGTGAATGTCGATACCATACAGAATCTGTACCGCGCCGTAGCCGCCCTCTAGGCCCTTGACATCCAGGACTCGTGTCATTCCTCCTCTCCCTCCGTTGACCCTGCAGCGCCGAGGTATGCCTCGATGACTGACCTATTGCCCCTAACCTCGTCGGGAGTCCCTATCATCAGGACCTCTCCCTCGTTCATCACGATGATGCGATCCACTCCCTGTCTGAGGATGAAGTCCATGTTGTGCTCGATGATCAGGACCGAGATTCCTGTCTCGTCGACGATCCTCCTCAGGTTGTTGAATATCTTCATGGCAAGCGGGCCAGCAACCCCTGCTACTGGCTCATCGAGGAGGAGTAGTCGTGGCTCGCCCATCATTGAACGGCCGATGTCTACGAGCTTGCTCTGCCCTCCGGAAAGTTCGCTGGCCATGTTGAAGGCCATGTGGGGGACCTCTAGCTGTTCGAGCGTGGAGTATGCCTTCTCCAGCAGGATGTCCTCGGAGGGGTTCCCATAGGGAGCAATGAGGTTTCTGAGTGACTCCCTCAGGGTCTCGCCCAACTGCTTGCGAGGGGGGACCAGCAGGTTCTCTATTACGGTCATCTGACGCCAGAGTCTAGTGTGCTGGAATGTGCGTGTCAGACCCAGCTTCTGGATTTGGTCCGGCCGCTGGTTCGAGACGTCGGTGCCGAAGACTTCGACAGTGCCTTGCGTCTGGTCCAAGAGCCCGCTGATGCAGTTGAAGGTGGTCGACTTTCCGCAGCCGTTTGGCCCGATGAGGCCAACGAACTCCCCCTCTCCGACCTCGAAAGATACCTCGTTTACAGCAACTAGTCCGCCGAACTCCTTGCGGAGGCCGCTGACCTTCAGAGCCGCGCTCATCCCCCCGCACCCCCATTGGGCCTTTCTGGCCTGCTGGGCACCTCTGGGATCAGCCCGCTTGGATTGTACTTGAGGGAGAAGAGCATCACGCTGCCGACCAATAGCACCTTTACGTGGTTCATTGGGGCTCCTGCGAACGATATTTCCCCGAACACGTCAAAGACGAATTGAAGCGTTGTTTCGCTGAAGAATACATGTGAGAAGGCGAAAATGGATGCTCCGGACAACCCAAGCTCGAAGACGCCACGGGAACGGACTGCGATCCCGACTGCAGTGATGAGCAGGAAAGCCTTGGTCACTTCCCATTGATCCGTGACCAACCAAATGAGCAGTTCGTTGACTTTGCCTGCAGACTCGTAAAGTGGCATGTCCGGGGAGCTTGCTGCCGCGAAGGCGTTGAGGACGAAATCCATGACTATGATGATCGACGCGCCGGCCACCATCCCTCGGTTGTTCGCGACCCCGCCAATCACGAATGCTCCCCAGACTAGGAATGTGGACTTTGCCGGAGACATGAAGGGACCGGGTTCGAAGCCATTTAGTTTCCATGCCCAAATCGCTCCTGCAAGGCCCGCAATCGCAGCCCCTAGCGCTAGGCTTGCAGCCTTGTGGGTTAGCACATCGTGCCCGTGATGCTGGGCGACCTCCTCGTCCTCCCTGATGGACTTGAGAATCCTGCCCCAAGGAGAAGTCATTAGTGCCTCTAGTAGGGCCCAGACAAGGGCAACGCAAAGAAGGCAAAATACGGCCAGAAGGAGTTCGTAGGGAGCGGGATTTCCCAACCCCAGGAGATCGCTTACTGATTGGGACATGGAGGAGGAGGGGTGGGCTAGGGTCGGATCCCAGCCATCGGGAGTGGAAGGGGACTGGATGGAAGCCTCCCTGCAGTCGTTGGCGCTGGCGTAGGGGGTCCCGTCGCCTATCTCCACGCCAGGACCGCAAAACCACCATTTCTTCAAGGGAAGAGTGTAAGCGGAAACCCCGAATGACTTGAAAACTGATCCCACCCACAAGAGGGGCTCATTTGTGGCGAAAACCCGTAGTACCTCTCCGAGGGAAATGGTCACGATCGCGAAGTAGTCCGTACGCAATCGCGCCGTTGGATATGCCAGTGCCCAGCCGAATGCTGCGGCGAGTAGGATGGCTAACACAGTTGCAGGGAGGACTCCCCAGTCATACCCGCCCAAGCGTTCTGAGCAGGTCAGGATGCCAACGGTGAAGGCCCCGATGCCGACGAAGAAAATCACACCGAAATTGACCATTCCAGTATATCCTGTGTGGAGGTTCAAAGAGAAGGCCATCAGGATGAAAATCGATAGCGTGATCATCATGTTGGAAACCTGCAATACCTTGGACCACCTGAAAGAATCCACGGAGGGGCTAATCGGCAGCCACGCCATGAAAGAGACGAGGATTGCTAGGACGATGAGGAACGCCAACCAGGACCCCCTCCGTCCTCTCCTCCCATAGGGGAATGCGGACTCGGGTATAGCCCCAGAAATGGATTCCTTGAAAATCTCCTGAGCGGAGAAAATTCGAGACCTGTCGATCAAATCGGAGTGCCAATTGTCAATCCTATGCCAGGTAGAAGAGATCGATTCGCTAGCTCCGGTGAATGTCTGCTTGACCGGTGATATGGTTTCATGGAATGTCTTCTGGAACGACTGGCGCATTGTCATATAGGCCGAAATAGCCGGAGGGTGCTCGGATGATTGGTGGTCGATGTTTCTGAGTATTTTGGCTCCCTCGTAGGCTGCGAAGGCCCAGATTAGCAATGGCACCAAGGGCCATGTTAGGTCCCCCAGGTCTGCGATGAGGTTCACTAGGTCGAGTTCGGCTTGCATTAGGTCGAACCAGGATTCGCTCACTTCTGATAGCCATGCCTCGTCCTCGGCCGTTGCCGTTCCTGAGAACGTCGGCGAGTCCTCCAAGGAGAAGGGCGAGTCCTCCAGCAGTAGCGTTCCGTCGTCCCTTTCAGTCAACATCTCGAGATTTGTCACTGAGAACTGATCTATTGAGCTCCTCAGCTCTTCGATTCGATTAGCATCGACGGTGGTGGGCTCGGGAATTAGCAGGAGTTCTTCCAATTCCTCCTTCATTTCCCTCAGCGGAAAGTCGCATACTGCGTTGCATGCTCCTTCGGCGAATGACTCCCTGCTCACGAATCTGCTGAATCGATGGAAGATATACGCCGCTATTGTTGCAACTGAGAAGGTGGATGCCTTGTCCGAACGGCCTCTATGCCAGTGGTGGAGTCCGAATGCCCCCGTGGGCAGAATTGCGAGCGCAGCGGTCGTCTTCGAGGATTCCTCGGGGATGTACTCCCTCTTGTTCCTCAGTCTGTCGATCCTCCACTTCTCCCAGGCATGGCCTATTCCCTCGGGCATTATCATCAGTATTGCAATGATGAGCACGTAGGGCACTACTTCGGACAGTGCCATCCAGGCCCCCCTGTCAATGCTGTTCCCCACGCCTCCTAGAATGGGGTTGGAGACGGCACGGGAAAAGCCGATGATGACCGCAGCGACGATGGCCCCCCGGATGGATCCGATGGTCCCGAGGACGATTACTGCGAAGGAAGGTAGGAGGAGCTTGAAGGCGTCCCCTGGCTCGAAGTTGCCAACCGTGATCCCATACATCACCCCTCCCACGCCGCAAATTGCACCTGATAGGAAAGCGCTGGTCATCTGGACCCTCTCGACGTTGATGCCGCTGCTTGCAGCCAACTCCGGGTTGTCTGCTACGGCCCTCATCCTCCTCCCCAGACGGGTCTTGTTCAGTAACAGCAGTAGGAGTAGTGCAGTGGAGAAAATCACGAAGACTGAGATTCCTTTGTAGTGAGGGTAGTTGGTCGTGGCCTGTGCGCACGCTGTAGTGACGTCGTAGATCTCTATCGCGGGCTTTGAGCCTTCGGTCACGATCCGCGTCAGGACAGCCTCGCCTGTTGCTTCGTCGATGGTCTCCTCGCAGCTGAACTGACGGTATGTCGATCCATCTTCAATGGAACGATCCCCGAGTACAAACCTCATCTTGGAGGTGTCGAGCCGCCATAGCCCTGTGTCCCGAAAACCAGAAGCGCGCTTCCAATCCGCGTCTGGGGTGTACAATTTTGACGCAGCGCCGAATCGAAGGTAAAATATCGAGCGCAATATCAGAGCCACACCCAAAGATGCAATCATCATCGTCTGCGGTGAGGCATCCCTAATTCTGAATCCCCGGTAAACCAGCCTATCGATAATCACCCCGACGATTCCCGTGAGAACGAAAGCCAAGAGCAATGTCGAGAGCAATACGGTCCAGGTTAAGACGCCGTCATATGGAGCTTCGAAGACGTGGAATTCCGATGATGTGATCGAGTAGTACTGATCTGAGAGCGCGATGATAAGGCCGAGGAACATGCCGATCATGAACAACTCAGCCTGGGCGAAGTTTCCGTACCTCTGCACCTTGTAGGTCAGGGTAAGTCCTATCGCAATGAGCAGGTATTGGGACGAATAGTGCATTGTGTCCCCGCCTATGCTGACAAGGTCAAGTGCGAAACTGGCGGATGAGTGTGGCGATACTACCTCGCCCGCGTAGTTCACGTCTGGAAGCCCGAACAGTAGTTGGTCGGCGGTGAAGAGCGCCCCCACGAGAACAATGAGGGGA
>JASMLH010000004.1:96102-97968 GCA_030748775.1 Candidatus Thalassarchaeaceae archaeon
CCCGCGTAGTTCACGTCTGGAAGCCCGAACAGTAGTTGGTCGGCGGTGAAGAGCGCCCCCACGAGAACAATGAGGGGGGAGAGTAGAATCCCGATACTGCGGGCGGGCCCCTCGGGGAAATCGTCGAAAATGATCTTCACGAAGCCGAAGCAGGCCGTGATGCCCTGCAAGGACTGGATCAACCAAATCATGTCATAGGGAAGTTTGCCTAGGACCATCCAATCAATCAGGTTCAGAGATCCGTTATGGTAGCGGAGTCCTACGAGGGCATCGAAGAAGATCAGAGAGGCCATCACGAGCCGCAGCCTGAGCCGGGTATGCAGGAGTTCTCCGGTGGCCCAGTCAAATCCAGATCGAAGCATGGAAACACCGCGGGCCCGTGGCCCCTTCGTTGGTGTCGCGTTGATGTAATCAGTGTTGGGGGCGCTCCGGCGGGGGATTTCCCCCGCCGGAGCGCTTTACGTTAACGTCCTGCTCAGTCTAAAGATCTGTCAGGCCGTTGGCTGGGTCCCAGTGCTGGGTGCAGTCGTACGAGACCGTGCTGGCATCAGCAGTGAAGGTCCCGACGCAGTATCCAGCTCCTGGCACGTCGCCGTTCGCTAGGAACGTCGTGGTGCCCGAGGCTCCGACCCATCCGGCGCCTGTACCAGCGATGGCCTGGGACATTGTGATCCCTGGGTTGGCCATCATGGTGAAGGCGGCGAAGGCCATGATCGTCACCGCGTCGAAAGACTCGGCGGTGAAGATTCCACCAGCGCAGTCTGCGCTCATCGAGCACAGGTACAGGAACGTCTGGCTGACCTCGTTGGACTCTGCAGACGCTGGCTTAGTGGCGATGATGCCGTTCAGCAGCGACTGGTCCGACATCGAGTCGGCGATGCCTTCCTCTGCGATCCCGTCCGTTCCGATTATCTGGCCGGTGAAGCCGTCTGCGGCCAGCTGCTCGATGAGAGCAGCGCCATCAGTGGCGTATGAGACCATGACGACCGTAGTGCAGCCGTTGTCCGAGACTGCCTGCGTAACTGCAGCGAAGTCCGTAGTCGTGGAATCATCGTATCCAACCTGAGCACATAGCGTCGAGCCGTCTGACTCGTAGTCGCCCTTGAAGGCGTCAGCGAGACCGGCGCCGTACGCGTTGGTCATGTGTATCAGAGCGACTGCGTCGCCTCCATCGGTACCGTGCGCGGCTACAACCGCGTTAACTCCCTGGCCCTGCAGTGCGTCGCTTGGAACTACCCTGAAGAAATCGGGGTACGCCGTTGCGTCGGACAGTGCTGGGCTTGTGCTCGCGTACGAGATCATGGGTATTCCAGCAGCCGACAGGACGGCGTTGGCGCCCATCGTTGCACCGGAGCATGCTGCTCCGACCACTCCGACCACGCCTGCGTCAATCAGGGTCTGCGCTGAGGTTGCTGCTGCGGTTCCGTCGCAGCCAGAGTCAGCGAATACCAGCTCGAACTGCACGCCCTGGTTGTACGCCAGGGTGTTAGCGAGCTGTAGGCCGATCATTGCCGAGGCGGTGAAGCCTGGTGCGTATACCGCGATTGGTCCGGTGATCGGGTTCAGGTAGCCTATCTTGACCGTAGCGCCTTCCCATGGGACATCCGCTAGGCCCGCGGTTGCGGTCCACATTCGGTCGCAGTTGAAGTACTGGCCGTACGTTGGGATGTGGTGGAAGGTGCAGACGTCGTAGCCTGCGCCGCCGACGTCCCCGTTGTCCAGGAACGTGTGGGAGCCGCTGGCTCCGGCGTAGTCCATTCCGACCATGTCTATGTGCGAGGCCATGTTGGCACCCGCCTCCATGTTGGCTGCGGCGCCGATCATCATGACCGCGTCGTATGCCTCGGAGGTGAATATGCCAGCAGC
>JASMLH010000005.1 GCA_030748775.1 Candidatus Thalassarchaeaceae archaeon
GGATAAAAAGACTGACAGTCCCAGCAATAGACCACACAAAAGATAATTCGAGGGCGGTCCCATCTAGGGCATTAATGACAGCGAGAATGTAGAGAAATATCGATAGAAAGAGGAAGAAGTAGTTATTCTTTATGACATAATATAGGCTCTCATCTTCTTCGGTCCACCATAAGTCATTACTGACAACGCCTTCCGAAGACTCATCCATATACATCCACATGGGGGTGGGTTAATGACATATGCATCAACTTCTCTAGGGAAGATGATGCCCCTGAGTACCACGGTTGCTTTGTGACGTATCCATAATCCTGGGTTCTACCTACAGACCCATTATGATGGGCTCTGTAACTCAGGGGTCGCTCAGTACACCCTCGATGATGCCGGTGGAATTCACGTTACCCTGATGTATGCCCGCAAACTATTGAGGCCCATACCATATGAAATAACAGCCCCATTTTGTGAAATTATGGGGAGGGGGTTCGACGTTGTACATTTCAGCACTTTCGCGGCTTCTAGAAGATCCACTCGAGACTTTCTTCCAACACCAGTTCCCGATGAGGTAATCGAGGAAATTATCGCTGCGGGCCTGACTTCACCGAGTTGGAGTAACACCCGGCCGTTCGTGGTAGCAGTAGCAAAAGGCGAGGTCAGAGACCGTTTATCTGCGGAATTTCTAAGTCGATTTGAGTTAGTTAAAACGGGACAAGGAGAGGGTTTTATTGGAAAAATTAAGGCTCTAATTCGTAGGAAAGGGTTGCCCACTAGCAATTGGTTAGTTCTCAAAAGATATCACAAGGATTTACTGCCAAGATCCAAAAGGATTGGCAAGGAATTATTCACTCACATGGGAATTGACAGGGGCGACAAAGATGCTAGGGATAGATTCTGGGCAAGGAATTACGAATTCTTCGGCGCACCCGTGGAGTTGTTCTTGTTCACTCACAAAAGTCTTGGCAAGTTCGCAGCCTCTGATGCTGGCCTTTTCATGCAGAATCTAATGCTTTCAGCCCATTCGAAAGGATTGGGGACTTGTGCTCAAGGCTCCATCGCAGTTTGGGAAGATGCGGTTCGAAAGGAGTTTGAGATCAGCAAAAATTACTCCCTTCTCTGTGGGATATGTGTCGGATATCCAAGAGAGAGCGAAATTAACAGATTTGAAGCGAACAGAATATCCCCCTCGGAGATCGTTCTTCCAGAGAAGAGTCGTCCCTAGGCCTAATTGAACCAGTGCCGGGAATAAATAAGATGGTCACTCTCGCCCCATCGGGCTGCAACATATGGTAGAGGTTGATGCGTTCCTAATCGGCGCTCCTAAGGCCGGAACGACATGGCTTGGCCATGCACTGAACCAGCATCCTGGGATTTCCCTATCCAATCCGAAGGAGCCCAACATTGTCGCTTCGCACAGAGGTACCTTTCTCCGAGTGGAAGACGAGCCTGACTGGTCGAAATACGAGGGGTGCTTTCGCGGTGAGGGTTTGAAGCTCGATGCCTCTGTACACACCTTCGCTTGTCCCGTGGCCCCAGGGCGAATACGCGAAAGGTGTCCCGAAGCTCGGTTCATATTGTGCCTTCGTGAGCCCGTATCCAGGACTGTCAGCCACTGGAATATGGTAAGAAGCAATGGTTCAGACGTTGGAAACGGCACGGACTGGGCCGATTTTCAAATTGCTTGGGCCGATGAGCGTCTGAGAGCGGACTCGATGTACGGCACTTCGATGAAGAGGTGGCTGGAACATTTCGATTTGGATCGGTTCCTATTGGTTGACAGTTCTCGTTTGAGGGAGGAGCCACTCGATGTCCTGCGGGAAGCTGAGGGGTTCTTGCATCTAGAGGGGGCAGAATATGATCTGGTTTCCTCAAGGCACTCCAATAGCGCTGCGACAAGGCGGCCCATGACGGGGTTCGGAGTTTTCGCCAGTCGCGTATTCTCGCTCATTCCGAAAATGATCAAATCGCCCGTTGTGGGATACTTGCAGAAGAGGGATTTGAATATCTACAAATTGCCTATGCTAAGCAGAAAGGGGGTTGTTTTTCCATTAGACGACAGTCACTACCTGACTTGTGGGGAAGAGTTGTGCAAAGAGCTGGATCTTTTCGAATCACTGACAGGGTTCAAAACCCTGGCTTGGAAAGATGAGATAAGCCGGCGACTAGATGTGCAAACTGTGGACTCTGAGCATTAGCAGCTTCGAAAGCGACGAAGAAGAATGATGGGCAATATGAAGTGGTGAGCCCCCCCCAGAGGGACATGTCAATCATAGTAGCTTACAACGAAGCATTGCAAAATGGAAACCTAGAAGCACTCGACGGAGTCATTCATGATGACTTTGTCTTCAACCCACATGTTGGCGGCGTGACCATGGGCAAGGCTGATCTGATGGGGATTGCAGGAAATGGCGCGGTCCGTTCTGAGAACGATAGGATTCTGTTCGAAAATGACGAAGTTGGGGTGGCCCACTCCTTGGTGCACTTTGCCAATGGCTCGACCTCTGAGGCCGTGATGTCTTTCCTCCGATTCAAGGATGGGAAGATCATCTCGATGGAAACCGGGGCAACCCCGCTTTCCGATGATTACAAGCTCGTCGGTAGCGAGTGAAATCGATAATAAGGGCCCTGAATAGTGGATTGGTATGGATTTGACTACTCAAGAGCTGGTTCGTACCGCAGTTGGCCTATTCATACTGGCTTATGTTGGATTCTGTTTTGTCAATCAGAAGGTATGGGTTCGAGGACCCATAGGTTTGACGAGTAAGACATTTGCATGGGGGGCTAGGGAGGGGAATGAATTCGTATTCATGTTACACGTTGTAGCCGGTACGGTGTTTGGGATATGGTTGCTAATGGGCCCGTTCTTGTTCTGAAATAGCCGCTAGCGTATGCTGTCAACCTGAGGGGCCCTCTGAATTGGCCGGATTCCTGCCCTTGTTAATCGCCCTCCTAACTACAACTGTCACCAGAAAGGCGGCACCGAATGCCGCAATCAATGGAAGAAGCATTGCTACCAAGGCGAAGATGATGCTGGCGATGTTCTCGATAGTCGAAACCGCGGGGTTTCCGATCCCTCCCGTAAGCATGGTTGACGCACCCCTGGTAATCACTGTGGCACCTTGGATGGAGGCGGAAACCCCTCCTCCGGCAATTATTGCCAAAGACCACTGAAGCACCGGATCAGTTGACCCTTCCAGCAGCATAGCGGTCATTCCCGACCCAGCGATTACCGCAGCCGGAGTTGCAATGCCGTCAAGCAAATTATCCACCCATGGGACATAGTAGGCCAATAATTCGACGAGTGTCGCCGAACCTAGGAGGAAGACAGCGATATCCGAGTCGAAGTATTCGAAGGCGGTGCCTTTCACGTCAATTTCAACGGTGTCGGCTCTTACCAACACCGAAAGGAGGAACGGTGGCATGAAGACCCGGAAGCCAGCGGCTGCGGAAAGGCCGATGCCCATGCAAAGGGCAATGAAGACGTCGTACTCATTCATCAGTTGAATGAGGTGGGCTTTGAAGTTAAGTTCTTCTTGCGCTGGGGACTCAGGATTTTAGCTGGGATGACCCTGTTTTTGGCCGTCCCCTGGACCGCTGTGATTTACTACAACGCATGGTCGCAGAAAGTCAGCATAGACGGGAAGTCCCTGAAGTTCACCGGCAACGCTGGAGGATTTTTCATGGTATGGCTGAAGACTCTGGTCCTGAGCACCGTCACGTTTTCCCTATACTGGTGGCTGAGGGGAAGCAAGAACAAGGCAAGGTGGGTTGACTCTAACCTGTCGTGGGCTTAAGGTCCTAAATCCAAACGTCATTACTGGCAGTTAGCTCTCCTTCTGACTCTCCGGTGTTTATGACGCCTCGAGGCTCGACCAGCATTATCTTGCACTCACTTGACGACCTGGGCCTGTGCTTAACTCCCTTCTGGACTACGCACATCTCCCCCTCGCCCAGATGAACTGCATCGTTCTCGAAGTCTATCCACATTTCTCCCTCGATCACAATGAATGCCTCATCGGTATCCTCATGGCTGTGCCAGACAAAATCACCCTCTACCTTGACCAATTTGAATTGGTAGTCGTTCAACTCGGCAATAACTTTCGGTGACCAGTGGTCTGAGAATTTGGACAACTTCTCCTTGAAATTGATTTTCTTCATCGCCCGGGGCAGAACTTATCCCACAAAAACAGTTGCACGGGTTTCCCCTAGCCATCGATCTCTGTGATTTTGGTTCTAATCCTTCGTATGACTGACTCCGTTTCCTCTCCGACGTAGGGGATTTGTGAGGAAGAGTCCATCCTCGCTCCCTTCACCTCAGCGATGTTGGTGGCCACAGTGGTCACCCTATCTCGAACGAATTGCTCCGAGAGGGGCCATCCTCTGCGTTCTGCGAGCCTCATCAGGAGTTCCTTCTCTTCGGGCCCCCAAATCCCTCCGTGCCCCCTTAGAATGGTGCCTACCATCCTCTCCAAGTCCTCGGTCCTGGCCTGAATTGTCAGCAGGTCCCCCTGGGTACTTGCCTCTAGCTTGTCTATGCCCATTACCATTGAGTCGCTAGCATCCTCCAATGTGGCCGTGGATGGAATGGCCTGGAAGTCCTCCCCAGAAACCTCTACCATGCCAGGGGGATCGGTTTTCTCAGCCTCGGGTTCAATTGTAGAAATCTCGAACATAGGAGTCTGGATTCCATTTCTCCTAAGGCTCCTCTTTATCCTCCCCCACCCGTTTAATTGGCTTGTCAGGACCCCTGCAACTCTGCCCATCAATACGGTCCGGTTACCAGTCAAGTCAAGCTCCAGATTCTTGCACATCTCGTGTAAGTCATCCCTGTTCATTTCTGCTAGAAACTCTATTGTGAGCCGTCTGGAGTCGAAGTTCAGATGGAGCCAGAGCCGCTGCCTTCTCTCCTTGTGGGATCCAGATGACTTGATGCCAAACACCTTGAGGACCTCTCCGGTCTCCTTGTGGGACATTGACTGGATTCCTTCCCAGGAGAGGTCCAGGTCGGGGAGGATTTCTTGGCAAATCAGCTTCGCCCTCAGGACCTCAACTGAACCGGTCTTCGGAATCCCACATTCCTCGGCCCTGAGCCTGAGGTTTTGCAGCCTCCCGGTGTATATTGTGCTGAGCAAATCGGAGTCGACTCTCATGGGACCAGCGAGTCTCGCGTGCTGGCGCATTAGTTATCGCTTGCCCTAATCGGGACGGTGTAATTGCCGATTTTGCACAATCTAGGGACAAACGGCTACATTCTCATGAATGGAGGGGCATCTTCGTCGGATGGGTGGTCCTTGGGGACTGGTCTTGTCGCCTGAGTGATCATCGAGCTCCAATCTTTTGAGAGTGTGATAATGGCGTGCTGGTAGTCTGCGAATGTCACCATCCTGTCCAAGGCAAGGGTCCTTCGGCCATCTTCCGATATGGTCTCCATTCTGACCTCCACCCTGACTTCCTCTTCGATGATCTCACCGTCTGGGTTGCTGCACGCTTGCAATAGGACCAGGTCCTTCTCATCCTCTGCCTGTCTTAGAAGCGAACCTACCTGCCGATGGCGAACTTGCAAGCCCAGGACTCCACGGGTCGTTTCCCCCAGCTCTTTCAGAATCCGGCTTTGCACCCAGAGGACCGTGTTTCCTTCTGGCTCCGTGATTTCTGTTGCTAACCTGCTGGGGAATCCAGTCCTAGTCACGAAGACTACTAAGTTGGAATACGGAGGAGGTAGGAAGTGTGGCCCTCCCCTGTCCTTCGGGAATGGCATCAGGGTGTGTCTCCTCTCGGTCTGGTCGGAATTCTCGTATTCTGCCCTTGAAATGACAAACCCATCGATAGAGCCCTCGCTTAGCTCTGAACCCAACCATCGTGCCCTGTCCAGACTGCCTTCAGGGGCTTCACCCTCAATACCTAGCCCATTCAGAGTCTGGCTCGAAGTCACCTGTAGATCCGGCCTGGCCCTCAGAAGCTGTCTGCTGACTAGTTGGGACTCAGTGACAATAATCGCCCCATGTGGCTGGTAGAAGAGGCGATTGGGGGAAACCAGGACCAAGTTGGGCCTTCTCGGCGTCATGGCCCCTATCACCTGGCATCCCGAGGTAGTGATTTCTTGCTCCTTGCCGAACATCGTGGTTGCGGTCATCGCGACGATGTCGACGTCACCGGAGGATAGGCTTTGCAGGCCGTCTTCTAGGTTTGTCACTCGGATCAAGGCCGTTTCTTGATCCCTCATATCGGACGAATGGAGCAATTTCTCCACTTGTGAGTGGACCTGGCAATCGGCCGTCTCCAGTGCCCCGACAACTATCCGGTCCTTCATCGCATCCACCTCTAGGGAGGGGGCACGCCTCGTGCCCGTGTCAACCGCGCGCACACCTGTTGATATATGCGACCCTCGGGTTCGATTCCCATGGGCGTCCTCAAAGACCGGTATCGGACCTTGGAATCGTTCAGGGACCTGTTCGAGGATTCCCTGGAGCAAATGGTCCTACAGAAGATGAGCTCTGAAGTAGATAGGCCTTCAATGTCGATTGCAAAAGACGTCCTTCTTGCAGGAGGTAAGAGATACAGGCCGATAATGAGCATGCTCGGCTTCAAGGCGGCAGGAGGGGTGGACGAGTCAGATATCATCGACTTCGCGATTTCAGCAGAGTTACTACACACGGCCACTCTCGTTCATGACGATGTCTACGACCAGGCAAAGATTCGCAGGGGCAAGCCCACCATACACATGACCCATGGGATTTCCCATGCCATCATTGCAGGGGACTACCTGTTCGCATTGGGATACGAGATGGGTGCTAGGTTCGGTTCGGAGATTATTGACAGGGTTGGAGCCTCTTGTTCCAGGATGGCATCATCAGAAATTCTCCAGTTCAAGCACATCAATGATCTGAGCACCAAACCAGAGGATTACTATGCCATCATTGACGGTAAGACTGCCGGTCCATTCGCCACGGGAGGGTCCTCGGCAGCCATTATCGCCGGAGCCGATAGGGGGGTTGTTGATTCCATGTGGGGTTTTGGAATGGAGATAGGTAGGGCCTTCCAACTAGTCGATGATTTATTGGATCTAACGGGAGACGAGGGGATAGGTAAGCCAAGAGGGACTGATGTTCACGAAGGAAAAATGACCCTGCCCATTATTTACGCTTTGACAATGCTACGTGGTACCGAAAGGGCGGAGCTAGCAGACGTAGTGACTAACTTCAGTGATGAGAGGCTGAAGGAGCTGACTGGACTACTCGAGAAGGCCGGGTCATTCGAATATTCGAGGTTGCTAATTTCCAACCATATCGACAGGGCATTGGAGCATCTAGAAGTCTTGCCCGAGACCAATGCCAAGTTACTCCTTATCGAGATTGCAGAATTGTCGAGATCGAGGACATCCTAACCAGGGGGCCTTTGATGCCTGAGGATGGCCTCTGGGACGTAATCATCGTTGGTGGGGGTCCAGCAGGAAGCACGACCGCACGATATGCTGCCCAGGGTGGACTGAGTGTTCTCGTTGTTGACGGTAGGGACCCCATTGGCTCTCCCCTCCAGTGCGGAGAACTAGTACCGACGAATGAAGAAATGTCCAGACTCTGTCCGGATGTGCCGGAAATTGATGATCTGTTCAGAACTCCCGAGCACGCAATTTCCAGAATCACTGACAAGATGAGGATAGTGCCCCCCAGTGGAAAGGCACTTGAGTACGAATTCGGGGGGATGGTCCTAGACAGAGTCGCACATGACGAAGCCCTGGTTGAACTAGCTGCATCTACAGGGGCCGAGTACCTGCTAGACTCATGGGTGGAAAATGTCGATGGCAGCACTGTCTTCCTCAGAGGGGGAAAGAAACTGGAAGGCAGAGTCATCGTTGGAGCGGGGGGGCACAACGACCCGATCAGAAAGCTCCATTGGGAGGAGGAGACGCTGAATATTCCTGTCAAGTTCGTCCTAATGGGGGCATCTTCTTCCGAATCGGTTGAGCTGCACTTTGGTTCTGTAGCACCAGGGGGGTACGCTTGGGTGTTCCCGAAGGAAGACCAAGCAAACATCGGGCTGGGGATTCAGAGGAAGATGGCAGGTGGCAGGAGCCTGAACCAGTATGCGGAGGACTTCATCTCCAGGTTCGATGGAGAGGTTTCTTTCAGAGGGGCAGGATCCCTTCCAATGTCCGGGACGATCGAGTCTTTTGTCAAAGATAACTACCTTCTGGTTGGGGATGCGGCTGGCATGGTCCTACCATCGAATGGGGCAGGGATCACAATTGCGATGATTGGAGGAAGAATCGCTGGGCAGGTCATCGTTGAGCATCTCAGAGATGGGCTACCACTCGAGGAATATGAGATTCGTTGGGAAGAGCAGATGGGGGAGGTCATGAGGAACTCGAAAAGGGCATTTCGGATAGGGAGCCTTGTGTTCAGGCTGCCCGACTGGATACTGAACATCGGTTTCAATCGACTCACAAGGGGAATAATCTGGAGGGCAGTGACCTGCAGGAAGATGTTCTGGCTAGTCTGAATCAGGAGCCTGTCCACTCCAGATTGTGGCCATGCCAGGGAATAGTACCTTTGACTGAACATTCTCGAAGCCAACTTCTTCTAGCATTCGGACGTAATCCCTTGTTGTCCCGAATGCAGAATAGGTCTTAGTTAGCCACTTCCATGGATGATCCCTCTTTCCACATACAAATCTGGCATATGCCCCAACCCAGACCTTCATCCAGAGGACGCCCATCAATCCGTGAGCCCGATTCATCTTTGCCGGGTCAATAATCACGATTTTTGCTCCGGGCCTCAGGACCCTTAGGGACTCCTGGAGTCCCGCCCTCTTGTCGAACCAGTCCCTGAACGAGAATAGTGAGCATATCGAGTCGAACGAGTTGTCTTCGAAGGGTAGGTTCTCAGCAGTTCCTTCCACAAAGGTTGCTGGAGCGTCGCCTCGACTTTCTCTTGCCAGATTCACCCTGACCTCAGCGACTTCGATCATTTCGGGAATTGGGTCAAGGCACACCAATTCCCTGCCTTGCACATCTTCGGCAAAACTACCCGGCCCGCATCCGATTTCCAATAATCTTCCCTGAGGTAGCATCGACCTAACGATTCGCCTCCACCTGCCGACTTGTCCGAGTGTAGCGAAACGATTGACGCGATCGTAAACCGGGATGGTGGCGGTGAGGTTTTTCTGTAGCTCATCCCACTCTTCCTCCTCGATTTTCATAGTGTCCATGGACCCCTCCCGAAGCGACCCGTATTTGGAAGATTCCCGCGTAGGATTCCATTGCGGTCTTTGGGTACAGTGGAACTCGCAAGGTTATCATCATAAACTCCTCATTGGTCGCCGAATGCACCGTAGGTGCATAGAATGGGTCGTGAAGAAGTGCTACGAGCAATTAGAGACGCAGAGAATGAGGCGAAGATTACCGTGGCCAAAGCGGAGTCCCAAGCTTCGGAGATAATTTCCAAGGCCCGACTTTCTGCAACAGAGATAATCCAAGCGGGCAGATCTGATTCGGAGGAATCATCGCAAAACATGATCACAGAGGCTAGGCAAGCAGCCGAAGGAGAGGCAGAAAAGGTCTCCAAGGAAGGAGACTCGTCCATCGATTCAATCCAGCAAAGCAGTGAAGGCAAGAGGAAGGAAGCTGTGGATACAGTACTCAAAGCATTCCGTTCATAGATCGGTGGTTGTCCATGTCACAAGTTAACACTCAGCAAATGGGGAGGCTGGTTGCGGCAGGAAACAAGGACAGGCTGGACGAGGCAATAGAGATTCTCGCAAGGCTAGAGGCTTTGCACATCATAGACTACGACGGGGGGGAGGATGGGTTCTCCTTGGGGGCTCCGAATCCTAAATCCGAATCGGTCGGAAGGGATCTGGTAAAGGCAAGGGCGGCTGCTTCGATAGTAGAAGCCTCGGGACCGGATAGCCCGGTACCTGAAGCGCCCGTTAGGGATTCACTAGAGTCGGGTCTTCCTTCGAAGATTGAGGCCCTTCTCGCGGATAGTGCTCGAGTTGACGACCTAGAAAACGAGATTTCCACGCTTAGCGAAGAGGAGGTTTGCCTGTCATTGGTCTCCCCACTTGGGATAGACATCGAACTTTTGGGCGGATTCGAGTCACTCGTCTCCTTCATTGGCACAGTGGATGATCTGAATCAGGCGAGGGAGGCAGCAGCAGAGGGCTTGTTTTTCGAGGGCAAGAATGGGATTGTGGCAATATTCGTGAGAAGCGAGTCTGCCGGGACTGCTGCCGCTTCTTTGGATAAGGCTGGATTCGAGTCTGTACAGGTCCCAGAGGGAGAGGGGTCGGCTGACCAGCGGCTGACCGAGGTCAGGAAGGCAAAGGGTTCCCTCCAAGGTGAGAAGCTTGACTTGGATGCGCGAATAGAGGGGTGGAAGAATGCGAACGGCCAAGATCTGGTATGTGGGCTTGAGGTATTAGAGAGAGATCATGACGTGCTCACTGCGCCGGTTCGGGTAGCTGTCTCAGAGCACGCCTTCTTAATCGACGGTTGGCTTGTTCTTGAGAGTTCAGAGGAAGTTCTGAAAGGACTATCTGAAGTCTGCATCTACACAGAAATTACCCCCTTCGAAATAGAGGCTGGTGGAGGGGGGCACGGTCATTCGGACCACCATCACCAACAGGAAATGCCGCCAATTGCATTCCAAGAAAGGAGCTCTAGCAGACCCATGGAACTTCTAACTGATGCAGTTGGGAGGCCAGCCTATGGCAGAATCGATCCCACCATCTTCATGTTCGTGACCTACCCCATTTTCTTCGGAATAATGCTTGGAGATATGGCCTATGGCCTAGTAACCATGGCTCTTGGCCTGTTGCTGGTTAGTCGTTCTGGGACCAATGAGATGTTGAGCCTAGGGGGCAAATTCCTGATGTATATTGGAATGGGAACTGTGGTTTTCGGATATCTCTATGCCGAATTCGCTGGATGGGAGATATTCCCCCATCATGCACACAACCCGGCGGAGGCCCTGCAGGTCCTATACCCGGCGATTCCCGACGGAGCGTACCATGTATGGCATGCTTCTCTGCCTCTTGGAATTGAGTTGGCCTTCCCATTCCACAGGGTAGTGATGGTAGACGACCATGGGAATCTTGAGCATTTGATTCTGCTCACCATTTATCTCGGTGTGATCCACGTATTCCTCGGCTTAGCCATTGGTTTCAGGGACATTTTGCTATTTGGGAATGGCCACGGTGGTTTTGGACTAGTGTGCGCTTTCTTTGAGAAGGGGACATGGATGGTTCTGCTAATTGGCGGCTTCATGTTCGCTTACGGATTCATCGGACCTGACGAAGCAGAAGGAATGATGATACCAGGGGCAGGTATAGCAATCACGGCAACGGTGATGCTAATGTGGACGCTGTACAGATATCATGGAGTGCCATTTCCGATCAATATTGGCCTAGCGCCTATTGAGGCTGTTGGGATGATGCCTACTGTGATATCCTACGTGCGCCTTTTCGCGGTAGGGGTAGTAGGGGTAAAGATTGCAGAGACGGGGAACGAGATGCTATTCGCCAATATCAGCATCGAAGACCCAATTATGGCTGCGATATTGGTAATTGGCTGGCTGGCCGTTCAGTTCTTTGCTTGGGGTCTGGGAGTATTCAGCCCCAACATTCACGCTGCTCGTCTTCACTTCGTAGAGTGGATGAGGCAGTACTACGACTCTAGCGGAGAGGCTTTCACACCTTTCGGCATGCGTTCACGATATGTGGAGGTTGATTGATCAGATTCCAAGCCTAGGCTTGACAAAAAATATGGAGGAAAAAAGGATGAACAAGAGAAAAATGGTACAAGGACTGAGCACTCTGGCTGTTCTGTTCGCAATCGCACTAGTGGCGACAAGCGTGCAGGCCCAGGATGATACGCACGAAGGCGATGCCACTGGCTACCACTTCGAGGCCGCAAAGCTGGGCGCTGGAATTGCGCTTGGACTGTGTGGTGTCGGAACTGGACTTAGCCAGGGGCCAATCGGGGCTGCTGCTGTCGGAATGATTGCAGAGGACTCGAGCAAGTTCGTAACCGGGCTGATTTTCACAGCTCTACCAGAGACCATCGTGCTGTTCGGATTCCTCGCACTGTTCCTGCTCTAGGCAGGCTGCGAGACCGACGACGGAATAGGAAGAGGTGAGATGATGACACTGGATGCCCTAGCGGCCGAAATCGCCAGTCAGGCGGATGCGGAGGCTAGGTCAATAATTGAGGAAGCCAAAGCTGAAGCTGGAAGAATAGAGGATGAGGCACGAAATCAGGCCTCAGAAACTGCTTCCGCAGCAGAAGCTCGTGCTGCTAGAGAAAGCCAACAACTCTCTGTTGAAGTTGTGGCTTCTGCCAGGCAGGCTAACCAGAAGAGGGCCCTTATTGCCAAGAGGAGCGAGCTTGATATCACGTGGGAATCTGTGAAGGAAGAGGTTTCATCCCCCAAACTAAAGGGGCGAAAAGATATCCTCGACGCCTTGCTTAAGGATGCAGGGGGTTCGAAAGATGAAATGATCCTCCGTCCCGTGAAAACGGATAGGGGCGCCCTTTCAAAGAGTGGCTTCAAGATAGGCGATGACATAGAGGGAATGGGCGGATTCGTGCTAGAATCAAAGGACGGTACGACTGTCCTTGACTACCGTTTCGACTACCAATTGGAAGAAGCTTGGAAGGCAAGCCTAGGTGAAGTAAACAGGATACTATTCGGAGAATGAGAAGGTGAAATGATGGCTAGAGTTGCTAATGGTCGTTCGAATATCTACAACGCCTCCGCACGTGCGAAAGCACGCAAGGCGGCACTAATCGATACGACAAGAATGCGGCAACTCATCCAACAGGGACCCGATTCTATCGGAGTCAGTATCGGTGAACTCGGGTATAGAAGCGAGATGGACCTCTATGCATCGAGGATGGATGGCGCAGATGCAATAGAAGCAGCCCTATTCCACAATCTGGATAATGACCTGGCACAAGTAATGGGATTCTGCCAAGGTCACCTAAAATCGTTGGTGGCCATATACGTTGAGAGGTTTGACTACGAAAAGGCCAAAACCGTTCTTCGGGCAATAAACGGAGGAGCATCGGATGAAATAATAGAGAGCCAGATCCTCCCCTCGGAGAATCCAAGGAACTCGGCCTGGCTGAACATTGTTAGGTCCACAGAAGGGCTACAGGAGGCGGTTGACGCCATGTCTGGTACTTCTTGGGGGAGAACTCTTGCCAATCTAGAGGGCGATCCCGGGCTTGAGGAAATGGAAAATGCACTTGACATGCAATACTTCTCTGACGCCTTGAAAGCAGTCAGGGGACGAGATGGCGGCCCGAGGCTGCTTCGCTACCTAAGAATGGAAATAGATCACCGGAATATTATCAACGAGTTCAGAGCAATCAGAATGGAGATGGATTTCGAAAAGAGAGTATCAATGATTATCCCTGGTGGGAAGATTGACGCGGGAACAATGCGGCAAGCAGCACAAGCTGAGAGCGATGAGGAGCTGATCGAGGCACTTCGCAGAAGTGGGTCTTTCGACGACACTGGATTCGATGAGGCCATGTCTGAGTCTAAGAAGATGGGGAGTTTGGACCCATACGCGGAATTGCTCTCTCACCAGAGGCATGCTATCCTCAAGAGGTTCGCTTACCTCAGTCCAGTTTCCCCTTTCCCCATAATTTACTACATCGAGCGAAAGTCGCTCGAAGTTCGAAACCTCCGCCTGCTAGTGCGCGGCAAGGCGGTTGGCCTCCCAGACGAGGTATTAGAAGCGCACATGGATTACTGAGGTGAGATAGTGGAAATAGCAGTTGTTGGACCGCTGGAATTCACACTTGGTTTCCAGCTAGCAGGGGTTGAGAATCTATTCAACCCCTCTGATGACGAGGAGATGGCGGATACGCTTCGCTCCTTACTTAATCAGAATGAGGTCGGAGTTGTCGTTGTAGACAACATCGACCTAATGAGGCTTCCAGAGAGGCTTAGACAGCAACTCTCGGATAGCGTCACGCCCACAGTACTGGGCATAGGGACTCAGGAGGACAATACCCTCAGAGAGTCAATCAAGTCGGCACTAGGTGTCGATCTATGGAAGTAGAGTCAAAAGAGACAAGGAAGTGAAAAAATGAGTAAAGAAAATGGAGTAATCTACCGGATTTCCGGGCCAGTTGTAACAGCGATAGGTATCTCGCCTCGAATGTACGAAGTCGTACGAGTTGGGGACGAGGGGCTAATGGGGGAGGTAATCGAGCTTCACGGAGATCAGTCAGTAATTCAGGTCTATGAGGAGACCTCGGGAATAAAGCCAGGCGAACCAGTAGTGAGAACAGGTCAGACTCTGTCAGTGCAACTTGGACCAGGCCTTCTAACTCAGATCTACGATGGGATACAGAGGCCACTGCCAAAACTAGAGGAGACGATGGGAGTTTTCATCACGAGAGGTGTTGACGCAGACGGACTGGACCTGGAGAAGGAGTGGGAATTCAAACCAAGCGTGAATGCTGGTGACGAAGTAGTCCCGGGACAGGTAATTGGAATTGTCCAAGAAACCGAGACCATCGAGCACAGAGTGATGGTCCCGCCAAAATCAGGGGGTGTTGTGAAGAGCATCGAATCTGGGTCATTCAACATAACTCAAGCGATCTGCACCCTTGATGACGGGACAGAAGTGGCGATGATGCAGGAGTGGCCAGTCCGACACCCGCGGCCATTCGTACAGAAGTATGCACCAGACGTCCCCCTTATGACAGGGCAGAGGATCCTAGACTTCCTATTCCCACTCGCAAAGGGAGGTACGGCAGGAATCCCTGGTCCATTCGGTTCCGGCAAGACGGTCACGCAGCAGCAACTAGCGAAGTGGTCCGATGCAGAGATTGTCGTATACATCGGATGCGGAGAGAGGGGTAACGAGATGACGGAGGTCCTAGACGAGTTCCCACACTTGATTGATCCTAACACGAACAAGCCCCTGATGAATAGGACTGTGATGATTGCAAATACTTCCAACATGCCTGTCGCAGCTCGGGAGGCTTCCGTGTACACTGGAGTCACTATCGCGGAGTACTTCAGAGACATGGGCTACAATGTAGCCCTTATGGCAGACTCAACAAGCAGATGGGCAGAGGCGATGAGGGAGATTTCATCGAGGCTAGAGGAAATGCCAGGAGAGGAGGGTTATCCGGCCTACCTTTCCAGCAGACTTGCAGAATTCTACGAAAGGGCGGGCAGGGTGAAGACACTGTCAGGGGATGATGGATCCGTTTCAGTTATCGGAGCCGTCTCCCCTCCCGGAGGGGACATCTCAGAGCCAGTGAGCCAAGGCACTTTGCGTATCGTCAAAGTTTTCTGGGGACTTGATGCTGGCTTAGCCAGGCAAAGACACTTCCCCGCAATAAACTGGCTAAGCTCATACAGCCTTTACCCTCAGTCTCTGGACCAATGGTATAGAGACAACATTTCATCGGACTTCCCCGAAGTCAGAACCGAGATAAGCACCCTATTGCAAGTAGAGGCAGAGCTTCAGGAAATCGTCCAGTTGGTCGGCTCAGATGCACTACCGATAGACCAGCAGCTGACGTTGGAGGTTGCTAGGATGATTAGGGAATTCTTCCTTCAGCAGAATGCATTCCATGATGTGGACACATACAGCGATCTGAAGTTGCAATACGATATGGCTAAGGCGATTCTGGCATTCCAGGAAGAGGCGAAGAAGGCAATAGCGGGTGGAGCCCAACTAGAAGACGTTGTGAACGTCCCTGCTAGGACTGACCTCATGAGAGGAAGGTTCGAGAAGGGCTACGATGAAAGGATTGGCGAACTTGTTTCGGATATGGGTAAGCAAATTTCGGCAAGCATGGAGGCCAATTGAGGTGATACAATGAGTGGAAAAGAGTACAGAACAATTACTGATGTCAAGGGACCTTTGGTGTTCCTAAACAAAACTGAGCCAGTATCCTATGGAGAAATTGTGCAACTTAGGTTGAGCGATGGTTCAATGAAGAACGGGCAGGTTCTCGACACCTCTGACGATCAGGTTATCGTCCAAGTATTCGAGGGAACCGCTTCAGTCGACAGGCAGACCGGAGTGAAGTTCCTAGGAGACGTATTCAAGCTCCCAGTTAGCAAGGGACTCATCGGCAGAATTCTAGATGGCGCGGGTAGGCCTAGGGATGGAGGGCCCGAGATAGTCGCTGACGAGATGGCTGACATCATAGGTGCAGCCATCAATCCGTATTCGCGACAGAGCCCTGAGGCCTTCATCCAGACTGGAATCTCAGCAATAGACGCCTGTACCTCCCTAGTAAGGGGGCAGAAGCTACCTATTTTCAGTGCCAGCGGGCTTCCCCACAATGACATCGCTCTGCAGATTGCAAGACAGGCAAAGCTCGTAGGCAGTGACGACGATTTCGTCGTTGTATTCTGCGCGATGGGGATAACAGCAGAGGAGTACAACTTCTTCGTTCACGATCTGGAGCGAACAGGTGCTCTAGAAAACGCCGTTCTTTTCGTCAATCTAGCAGACGATCCAGCAGTTGAGAGGCTAATCACACCTAGGCTAGCCCTAACTGCAGCTGAGTATCTGGCGTTCGAGCATGATTACCACGTTCTTGTTATCTATACTGACATGACAAACTACTGCGAGTCGTTGAGGCAGATTGGGGCAGCCAGAGAAGAGGTTCCAGGAAGGCGTGGATACCCGGGATACATGTACACTGACCTTGCGATGCTTTACGAAAGGGCGGGACTGGTCAAGGGGAAGAAAGGTTCAATCACGCAATTCCCAATCCTGACGATGCCAGGTGATGACATCACGCATCCGATTCCGGATCTCTCCGGTTACATCACAGAAGGCCAAATTGTTATCTCGAGAGAGCTTCACCAAAAGGGAATATACCCTCCAATAAACGTACTACCATCCCTATCCAGGCTGATGAACGCAGGAATTGGGCCGGACAAGACAAGGGAAGACCACAAGTCCGTTTCTGACCAATTATACGCAGCTTATGCCCAAGGAAGGGAATTGAGGGGGCTGGTTGCAATCGTTGGAGAGGACGCACTCAACGAAAGAGACCTGCAACTCCTGAAATTCTCAGACATCTTCGAGGATCAATTCCTCAGGCAAAGCAGGGATGAGGACAGGTCGATCAAGGAAGGGACCCTCGATCTGGCATGGAGCCTCCTGTCCAACATAGACACAAAATTCCTCGTTAGGCTGGACCAGAAATGGATCGACAAGTATCACCCAACTGAGAAGAAGAGCTAATTGAGGGGATTGGAGAGGATTGAATGGCGCTCGACATCAAACCAACTAGGTCTGAGTTGATCAACCTAAAGAGGCGGATCAAGCAGACCTCGAGTGGTTACAACCTCCTCAAAATGAAAAGGGATGGTCTTTTTCACGAGTTCAGAACCCTTCTTTCAGAGATGATTGAGGCACGTGAAGAGCTCGTTGTGACCTATAGAGAAGCACTCCAGGCAATCAACCTTGCATCCTCGATAGAAGGCGGACTGGCGGTGAAGAGTGCTGCTATTGCATCATCTAAGCACCCCGAGGTCACTGTTTCTAAGAGGAACATCATGGGAGTTGTGGTGCCACAGGTCGATGGTCAGAATCTGAAGTTATCAGCAGAGGACAGGGGGCTGGGGATTGTAGGTGGTTCCCCCTACATCGACGAAGCGGCGGACTCGTATTCTCTGCTAGTTGAGAAAGTAGTCAAGGCAGCAGAGATGGAGGCCACACTGAAGAGGCTGCTAGAAGAGATTGAAGCAACAAAGAGAAGGGTCAATGCACTAGAATTCAAGGTTATTCCCGAGATGAAAGAGGCGCAGACTTTCATCCAGCTGAGGCTTGAAGAAATGGAGAGGGAAGAGACCTTCCGTCTGAAGAGATTCAAGAATAAGTGATCAATTACGGCTTGCCATTCCGAGCGAGGGGTCAAATCAGACATCCGGCAGGGTGAGTGCGGGGGCGTCCAGTGGATTCTACAGAAAGCATAGTTGTGGACTCAGAGACATGGGGTGCAATGGAGCTTTTTGAGGTAATATCTTCACGATACTTCGATCTAGGAAATGAAGGTCCCATGCCCCCTTCCTGGGAGGTTAATGGAAAGGACGGCAGGCCTCCTGGCGAGCAATTGGTCGTCCTGAACAGGCATCTTGCCCCTATGGGGATGGTTGGCACCCTAGAGGACTCAAACCCCCCTGTTTTGTCGATCTCCAGACTACCTAGTGGACAGGTAGTTCTGAGGAATTGGCAGCAGGCACTGGTCTGGATTGCCATGTCAGGACTCTTGACCATTATTGGTGCACAATGGGTTAGTCGCTATGGCCACGGAAGCAATCCACTGGGAGTCGGAACTTGGGGGCAATCGACCCTGTACTTCGCCCTCCCGATGGTGGCATCTGTTCTCGGAGCAAGCGTACTCAAGAAGAAGGTAGCCAGTAGGCTTGGAGTCGAAAGCGGGCACATCATTCCGATTGTATTGCCAATCTCTACCTGGTGGCCATTTGGAATAATTGGGACACTAGGCCAGAGGCGCAGTGACCTTGTGCCAGTTCCCGACAGAAGGTCACTGGGAATAATCGAGTCAGTTGTTCCAGTGGTCCTTTTCACCTTCGGAAGCATTCTAACCTTTGTCGGCCTATTGCTGACTCCGGAGAGTCCTCCAGAGCTAGATGAAGCCCCGGTAGTATTCCAGACCAGCTTTCTGGTGGAGTTGGTTTCGGAGACCTGGCTGGGACAAGGTCTTGGGCTTAGGCTACAATGGTTGCACCCAACTGGAATTGCCGGCATAGGACTATCGATAATTGGATGGGGTCTGATGCTCCCCATCCCCGGCTTCCCCGGGGATAGGGCGATGCATGCTATCGTAGGTCCATCCAAGATGAGAGATGGGGGGTTCCAGACGTCGATTTTCGTTGCATTCCTTGGCATTCTTGTGTTAGTCTTCTCCACTTCGGACTACTCTCCTTGGATTTTCCTAGCTGCCATAGGGGTTTGGCAGAGGTTCTACCCTGACAGCATCCCGCATCCGATAGTGCTCGATGAGCACTCTGGCCTAGATGAGAGGAGTAGTGCAAGGATAACCTCTGTTGTATTGATAATTCTCATTGCAGGGTTCCCAGGAGCTACACCCTCGATTGAGCTAGATGGCTATGATGCTGGACTTGGCACAGAAGAATGGATCAGAGAGTTGGATGTTTCACCTGGGTCCGAAGTAGAATTCGAGCTCGAACTGGAACCAATGGGGGTAATGCCGATATCAGGATGGCTGCAATTCAGAGTCGAAGGGGCGGAAGCTGAACTATGGTCCATATCCCCCTCCTGCTCCGATGGGTCTGAGATTTGCATATTCCAAGATTTGACACAATCCAACACAGATTCGTTAAGCATTTTCCTAGGCTCCCCTGAAGGGGAAATCTTACCCCATGTCCTCAGGATACTCATTGATGTTCAGGGCAAAGAGTCTCAGCATGAAATCAAACTATTCAATTCGAGTGCTGAGGGTCCGGAGAGTCCGCTCTGGGAAATGACTGCGGATTCGGGTAGTACGAAAATCTGCACGACGCTAATGATCTCTGATGAGGGGGCGAACGTTAGCTCAGATGATCCATATTGGTACTTCGCCAACTCAACCGAGCTTAGTGCGGGGAGCAATGAAGTTTGCATGGTCGGTCATCCTGGGGCTTTGCATTTCTCGGAAAAACTCGATCATCTAGGGAGGTCCTTCGGCCCCACGATTGTTATTGAACAAGGAAACTCCACCATGGGCACATGGGAGTTCCCAATAGAGGGGACTGGGGAAACTCTGCTAGTCTACGATGGCAGGTGGGAAGTGCCAACTAGCTTTGCAGAAGTTGGGAGCCTCCTATACCACGCGGATTCGGGCAGTCCTTTCTGCCCATCGAACAGCGTGGCCCAGGAGGTGGATACCGACGCTTCAAACTGGAGCGTAATAATGGATGATTACTCTGCAATTAGGCTAACTGGTGAATTCGGAGGGAGCGGTTTCTTGCAGATAGATGGAACAGGTTGGCTGACAGTGTGCACAGAGTCCAGAATTTTGCAGACGTACAACCTAATCGAAGGGATTGATGTAATCTTCCCAAGCAGAATAAACTTGGAAGATGGGGGGGCCTCATTCCAAGTGACCAACAGGGGTGAGGAGGAGCTCCCGGTTACTCTGGAGTGGTTCGGGAATTCTCCTGAAAGCGGAATATGGAACGTCTCCAAGCCCGAATCAATAGGCCCAGACGAAGAGGGTGACTTCGAAATTGCGGCAATGGGGGATTTGCCACTAGAAAGGTCGGTGTGGGTAACTGCCGATTCGACAGGGGTTATCGTACACCTCTCTGCAAGATGCCCATTAGGTGGTTGCTGAATGAGGATAGCCGTACTTGGAGTTGGGTCCGTTGGGGGAATTATAGTTGGCTCATTAGCGGACACGGATGCACATATCTTATGCGTCTCCAGGGGGCAAACTGCAGCAACCCTGGATTCCGGTCTCGTATTGAAAACCCCAGAAGGAGCAGTAGAGATGATCCCTCATGGGAGGTTCGCCCTACATGACAGCGAGAAGGGGCCCGTACCCGGATCTGAGATGGGCTCATATGATGTAGCTATAATCGCTGGAAAGGCCTCTTCTACAGCCGTACTGGCTTCGATTGCGAAGGATTTGCTATCCCCAGTTGGCGTGGCGATGAGCATTCAGAATGGACTGGGTCACGCCGAGAATATATCGCATGTAATCGGAAGAGAGAGGGTCCTAGCCGGATCAACGACTCATTCTGCATGGAGGGAGGGAGACGGGGCAGTAAACTGGTCTGGGAGAGGTTCCATTAGCATGGGAAAATTGGATGGTTCAGAACCATCTGGTGCCTCTTCATCCCTACTAGGTTACTTGGAAGATTCTGGACTCAACCCAAGTTGGTCGTCCGACATAGAAAGCGTGATCTGGATGAAGCTCCTGATCAACGTGGCAATAAATCCGGTATGCGCAATTGCTGGAGTCAGGAACGGCGCACTGGCCGAGGTTCCTGAACTCTGGGAACAGTCCTTGGAGGCAATGAAGGAGGCAGAGGAGGTGGCTATTGCCTCCGGCGTGGAGCTAGGGGATTTCGAGCCGGAGAGCTTCCTTCGGGAGGTGGTTCTATCGACATCTGAAAATAGGGTTTCGATGCTTCAGGATCTTATGGCCGGAAGAAAGACGGAGGTAGATGCACTGTGTGGTGCTGTGATCGAAAGGGGAAGGGATGTCGGCGTTCCAACACCCAGAAACGAAATGTTGCAGGCACTGGTGAGGGGGATTGAGATGTCCTCCCACTTGGACTAGGAAGGTCAGCGTTGGCAAGACGGGCAGTAGAAGGTCGAGCGGTTGGACTGCACTATCCGCTTCACCTCTCCCTCGCACCCTCCCCTGAGGCAAGGCATTCCCTCCCTTCCATAAACGAGGAAGTTGTGTGTGAAGTATCCCATCGCTTCATCGCCGTCTACTCCCCTGAAGTCCTGTAATGTGGAGCCCCCAGCGTCTATTGCTTCTGTGATTACGTCATGAGTTGCGCCCGTAATCCTGACTATTCTATCTGTGATTCCCGATTTTCCAGCTATGCTTTTTGCTGACCTACGAGGGGAGACCTGCGCCCTATGGAGAATCTCGCAGACGTAAATATTGCCCAGTCCTGCCACATTCCTCTGGTCCAGCATAGCTGTCTTGATCGGAGATCTACGACCCCTTAGCCTGAGAGCCAATTCACCGGGGGTCAGATGATTGGGTGTAGGCTCCGGCCCTATGCCACACAGCAACCTGTGACTGTCCTCTTCCGTCGTAGGGAAGCAATCCATGAACCCAAACCTGCGATGGTCGGAGTAGACTGCTCTATTTCCGTCATCCAAATGAATAATCACCCAATCGTGCGGCCCAT
This sequence comes from Candidatus Thalassarchaeaceae archaeon, assembly GCA_030748775.1. Lineage (GTDB taxonomy): Archaea > Thermoplasmatota > Poseidoniia > Poseidoniales > Thalassarchaeaceae > UBA36. Next base: position 21,888 of record JASMLH010000005.1, read on the forward strand.
CCCCACTGCCAACTGGAGCTCCGTTTGCAAACCTTCCAGGGCGACTCCTTATACCGTCTCCGATAAGAGTCCACCTTCCACTCATTCCTAGATGGCATAGCCATGTTTTCCCCCCACTCAGGCGGATAAGTAGGTACTTTGCCCTCCGATTTACTGATTCGATGACTCTGCATTTCAGCATTTCAGAGAAACCAGAAGGGAAGGGGAATCTTAGGTCATCACGTAGAGTCTCTACATCTGCAATAGTCCGACCCAGCAGATGGCCTTCCAGCCCCCTTCGGACGGTTTCCACCTCTGGTAACTCGGGCATGTGTTAGCATTGGGAAAACAGGGCCATCACTGTTTGCAATCGTTTGTGCGTTAGGATTATTGGAGTTGGCACCTTACATGCCTCATGGAAAAGGACTCCGGGGGTGTTCCCGATTGGGTGACGACGGATTCCGAACCTGAATCTCCCGAAGAGACTGTAATTTTCGAAGGCACCCCAAATACGGTAGAAGCCACTCAGCCCGAGCAGATTTTCGTACATGCCTCTCATGGCGGACCAGCGGGGATTTATGTCCAGACAAATGCCGTCCTAGCCCTCGTCTTGGCAATAGTCGGACTGGTATTTTGTGGTCTGTGCACGGCAATTCCAGGCTTAATCCTGGCTCAAACTGCTTTGGCCCAAACTGAGGCGCAACCCGGCCATCCTGATCATGGGGTTGCCAGAGCTGCACAAATTGTTAGTTGGATAACCATAGGGATTTGGGTGCTTCTTATCGGATTCTATGTATTGGTTTTCGGAGCGGTTATTGCATCTTCATCGGCCTGAGGAACACCAGAAGACTACATGCTGCTCCTCAAGCCCACTCAGGTCAATCCTCTCCAGAAGATTAAGCTCCGAATCGAGGATTCTCTTTTCGGCCTTCTTGAACCGGGAATTGTCATCCCCATCCGAAGTCCTTTCACTTGCGGCCTTCAGACTTAGTATGGCTGTACCTCCGGGTTTCAGGAATGCCTCTGACATCCTAACAAATGCGTCTGCCTGATCTGCAATACTGAGATCCTGGTGTATCCAGTCTGCACCAGATCTCATGAAGGGGGCCACTTCGGATGGCTTCCTGGCATCGCCCAATACCGGAACGAGTCCTCTCCGTTTCTTAGCTAGAGAAACCAGATCTCTGGCCATTCGAGGGGATATCTCCACTGCCACAACCTGACCGCAATGGTGGTTGTCCGCCCCGCAGACAATATCGTGGATATGGCTGACCGTACCTCCACTGGATGCTCCAAGGTATAGGCAAGTGGAACCGGGAGTAGGGAGAATTTCGACTGAGTCCTGCTTCGTCCTTAGTAATGCAGCAGCTATCTTTGACTTGGTCGGATCCCACTTTCTCCACTCAATCCGACCATCCTTTTTCCTTCTCTCCCCCCTCACCGAGGTTCCTCTTACTGCATTCCTCGTCCACAGGGTCCTCCCCTCTCTCTTTGCGCCCCATCCAAGAGGCACTTTTTTTCGCGACAATCTATCACTTCCTCTTCGGCGGGCGTGGGAACTTTGACTTGATGTTCTCTACCTCTTTGTTTATCTCTTCGATCTTTTCTGTGCCCCATGGATCCCCTCCAAAGTGATCCACCCTGACTGCTATGCTAGCTTTTCCGGCTAGGAACCTGGCGATCTTCCCCCTGACCCATCGAGGGGAGCGACTCACCTGGGGCATTGAGAATAGGATGGCTCCGTGCTTTGGAGGAGGCGCCCCACGCCTGTGTGCCGACATGGCAGCATGGGCCCCGAGAACCTGAAGCGAGCCCGATGGCATTCTGGCAAGTCTCTCCCTTCCACCTGCCAGCACGACAAGCTTGGCTGCAGAAATTGGCCCCATTAGGGCAGTTAGGGATGGCAGATAGGTTGCTGAAATCTCGCGGATCGACTCCTCGTGCCCGATCAGGATATCTGAAGATGTTGTTACTCCAGAGGCCAGAGACTTCAGTGCTAGCCATTCTGAATCCCCTGGTTCGTGTGCAGGCTCTCCAACTCCCAGAATCTTGGCAGCTTCAGAGATTGACTCAGAATCCGCCACGGCCCGGGGAATCTCTCCCCTCTGTAAATCGAGGTCTGCTTCGGTTATGAAAAGCCCGGCCCACTCAACACAACGCGCTTCCGCAGTAATCCAAGAGGACCGCATCTCCACCGTGGAAGAGACCAGCATGTCCAATCTGCGGTCCATATCCCCTGCCGCTCTGGCAATCTCTCTCTTGGCAAGTAGTTCCGACGCTCCCTGGAGCAATTTCTCGTCTTCCTCTCCGAAAGGGGGCCAAGAAGGATCGGAAACCGAAGCGACTCGGTCCGGAACTGCATCTGGGAACCTTTCCAATAGATCCTTAACCTCATTCAAAGCCCGGCCTTCCTTTATCATTTGCAGCCTATCAGCCAGGCTTGAGTAAGACCTGTGCCCATCCCAAGCCATCTCGTCCAACACATGGCCTTCCTCGTCGACTACTCTTGCGAGCCTCCAGTCGTAGTGAATCTGCACGTTCTTCCGAAGTGGGTCAGTGGCTTGAACGGTGCGGAAGGTGAATTTTCCATATCGAATAGTTGAATAGTCGGCAGGTCCACCGTGACTCGGTTAGCGCTATTGCGACAATGGACGTGAGAGTATGTTTTGTCCCGAGTGTGGTTCTCTTTCTTATCCTGATAGCAAGGGTTGGATAAAATGCCCAGACTACAAGTGCGGGTATGAGGGGCCTCTTTCTGGCACTGATGGCAAAGGTTCTGAGTTCACGGACCCGATGACTGGAGAGACTATAGATCTCTCAAAGACTAGGGCAACCACGGACTCAAAATCCCTGAAACACCTAACTGAGGTGGTAGAAGAAGAAGGCCCAAGGGGGACTCTGCGAGTGGGCGACTACATCTGCCCAAAATGCGATGGAAACAGGACTTTTGTCGAACTCCGCCAGACTAGGTCGTCAGATGAGCCGGAAACAAAGATCTGCACATGCGAGACTTGCGGGCATAGATGGAGGGAATATCAGTAACAATCCTTCGATAAGCGTCCAATAAGCATCAAGAGCCTTCAATTATCGACAGGGGCAGTAGAGGGGTTACGATGTTGAGAATCACGGCAAAGCAGCAGTTGATGAAGGATATAGTCGATGTCCTGTCGGTCCTAACAGACGAGGCGAAACTAGTATGGGGGGAGAAAGGACTAGGGGTGAGCGTAGTCGACGGTTCGCATGTGGCCCTCTTGTCGCTAACTATAGCTGACGAGTGCTTCGAGACCTATGAGGTAGAACCAGTCGAGATTGGCCTGGAACTAGGAAAGATGAGGGATCTCCTGAGCCTAGCAGGGGCCAGTGATCTAGTTGAGATGGACTATGACGATGCAGTGGGTGCAATCAACGTTCGAGTAGGGGAGGTCCACAGGATTTTGAGGGGGATAGATACCAATGCTATGGACAATCCCAATCAGCCTAAACTTGAGTTCAAATCCAAGGCAACAATAGATTCTGAAAAGCTGTCCAGGGCTTTGAGGGCAGCGAAGTTCGTAGGAGAGCTAGTAGATTTTAGCATGGACAAGAACCAGATGACTGTTTCCGTATCTGTAGAAGCAGGCGAGGGAGTAAATGTAAAATTCGAATCGGGAGAATTGAGTGATTTGGTTTGCGGGTCGCCAACACATTCGACGTACTCTCTGCAGTTCCTAGATCCACTGGCTAGGAAGCTCGCAGGAGGGATTACGAACGAGATAACACTAGAGTTCGAGGAGAAGTACCCACTGAGGCTAACCTGGATGAGCAATGACGGTGGGGCGAAATGGACATACTTCCTAGCCCCTAGAGTAATGAATGACCCGTGAACTCATCAATGAGTTGTCCCTAGGAGTTCTCGTGCCTTGCAGGGTCTGCGTAATTGTACCCACCGTGGGCAACCCGGAAGAGTTAGCTGTAGCATTGGACGGCCTAAGTAATCAGACATTCGCCGATATTGAGATTGTTGTAGTTGGGCCAGAGAGGGATCCAGGAAGTGATGTGGCTAGACAAAGAGGGATTAGGTATCTGGATGAGGGTGAATCCAAGACCAGGGCAGATGCATGTAACCTAGCAATCAGAGAGACCGAATCAGAGCTTGTCCTTTTCACGGATGACGATGTGATTGTGCCAGGTGATTGGGTGGAAAATCTCGTCAGATGGTTCAAACGTCCTGAGGTAGCTGGAGTGGGGGGGCCTAACTTCGCTCCACCCGAAATTTCCACGACATGGCAGAAGGCGATAGACGTGGCATTCTGCAATGAGTTCTTCACAGCGGGAACCAACTATGGGAGAGTCGCGGGTGACGAATTGGAAGAAGTAGAGCAACTCCCCGGAGTTAACTCGGCTTACAGGAGAGCGATTCTGGAAGAAGTTGGGGGTTTTGACAAAGGTGCCATTGGAGCAGAGGATGTGATGCTGGATCTGAGAATCAGGAAGGCAGGACATAGACTCTGGTCTGATGGAAGTGCAATCATGTGGCACAGGAGGAGGGGTCTGAGCAGAGTGATGAAGCAGATCAGGAACTATGGGCTAGTTCGAAAACTGGCTGGCCATAGGTATCCGATCCTGTGGGGATGGAGCCATTCAATGGTCTCGGCATTCCCGCCACTGATTCTTCTATCCATTGCTCTTTTCTCATGGGGTTCAATCAATGGAGGGGTAATGTGGCCTGAGTTCTGGGATATCTCAACTAAGTCGGTCCCCATTGGTGCTGAGAGGATCGCCGTACACCAACTTCCCACTTTGGCCGTTTTGTACAATCTAATTGCTTGGACAGGAGCTGCAAGGAGTAGTTCTCCAAACAAGTCAACAAGTACTGTGTTTCTGTCATCTTTTGTATCCTTCTTGCTACACTGGAACTATGGAATTGGTGCAATAAAGGGAAGATTGGCAGTTGCAAGAGGCGTTAGATTATCTCAGATCGACGATAGGAATAGGGTTTCCTAGCTATTAGGGCCGCCGAACCATTTCACCAGATTCGACATACCAGGTGGGCTGCCTTGGACGCCAGAATATGCCAGTGAATAGTCCGAAGAAGATTCCGCCGAACAATAAGTTCAACCATCCCTCAGAGATGTACGTAGGGCTGGCGTTAAAAAATGCCCAAGCGAATGAAGGAATGATGCCGAAAAATATCGAAATTATCGCCTCCTCTCTGAATATTCGTGAGTTGTCGCGTCTCTTCGGTAGAAGAAGGGGGCTATTTGGCCACTCGGTCAGTTCGCGGACAACGAGGCGAAATTTTATGCTGTTCTCAGAGCTTTGGATTTTTTCTATAGGCATCATGGAAGGTGTCGGTTTGCCCGATTTCCAAACCCTGATGATGCCATTCCTGGAGCCTTTCTTCGCAATAGGCCTACCATCACATGCCTTTCCCCAGTAGTTTTCAGATAAGTCGGCAAGAGCCTCGACTGAGTTCCCGTCACCTCCAGAGATCAGACCCATGGAATATGCAAGTTCCCATTCAGATTCCGAAGCAATCTCGGCCACCTGGGAGTTCAGAATGTCTTCGGCATCATTGGGCTCCAATGGTTCCATTGAGATCTTATATCTATATCCAATTGACACCTCGTGCCTGGGACCAATCCCACCAAACAATATCGATCTATCATCAGAACCCATCAGTACAGAACCCGGTGCAACCTCTGCCCAAGAAATAGGGGGGGTCCCCAATTTTACTCCTCCGACTCTCCAAGTTCACCAGTCTGTATTGACCATTGTGAGGCGTACACATTCTCGTTGTCAAGTAGCTCATGATGGGTACCGCGCTCAACAATTGCTCCGTCGACCATCGCAATTATCTCATCGGCATTCCTGATTGTAGCCAACCGATGGGCTACGGCAATGGTAATCCTTTGCTTGCCCCCATTCGAACCGCCGCCGAAAAGTGACTCTTGGATGCGTTTCTCGGTCTCGGCGTCCAGCGCAGCACTTGCCTCATCTAGGATCAATAGATCGGGGTCATTCAGTAATGCACGAGCGAGGCTGACCCTAGCTCTCTGGCCACCTGATAGCATCACCCCCCTATCTCCGACCATGGTACTCATGCCCCCAGACATTTGCGAGACGAATTCCCAGGCACCCGCTGCCTCTAGTGCATTTTGGACCTGCTCATCAGTGGCATCGCGGGCATAGGCAACATTGTCTCTGACTGTCCCGAAGAAAAGGAATGGATCCTGAGAAACGAATCCAATTCTGGACCTGACCGACTCGATTTGGAACTCATTGATATCTCGGCCATTGATCATCACCCTTCCACTCTGGGGCTCGTAGAATCTCTCAACAAGCTTGAGGACAGTACTCTTTCCAGCTCCGGTGTGACCCATGACCCCTAGGAAATCACCTGAAGAAGCTGAGAAATCAATCTCGTTCAGAACATTGGCTCCTGAGGACGGGTATGCAAATGATACGCCATCGAAAGTTATCGATGAGATCGGGCCGTCCAAGGGAATTGCCCCCTCCTTGTCAAAAATCGAGGGTTCCAGGTCGATAATTGCGAAAACCCTCTTTGATGCGGCCTCGCCCCTCTGAAGCTGGTTGAGCAGCATTCCGAGGATGAACATGGGCATCGTCATTCTTGTGGAGATGAGTAGGAAAGTAACAAATTGGCCCACGGTTATTTCTCCTGACTCCATGACCCATCCACCTGCTGAAACAAGAAGACAGAATGAGATGCCGGCAACGACATAGATTCCGGGGATGAATCGATTTCGAACAAATGCGGCCTGAATTGCCTGGTTTCTATAATCACCACTTTGCCCCTCAATTCTGGAGCCCTCGAATCTGGTGGCATTGTATGCTTGGACTACTGTGATGCCAGAGAGAACGTTTTCCAGTATCGCAACAATCCCCCCTGTACTTTCTCTTTGTTTCCTGTATTTCCTCTGAACCCGAGTGGAGAACCAAACGACCATCGGAACGATAAGAACAAGTGGTGCGAAAAGAATCAAAGCAAGTGTTGGAGACATCCAGAACATTATTGCAAATGCTGTGCCAAATGTAGTTGCAATCCTGATCATACTAGTACTTGCATCCGAAATTATGTCCTCTAGTTGCGCGACGTCAGCGGAAAGTACAGACATCAGATTTCCAGATTGGCGGCTCTCAAAATATGAGGCCTCCATGGCCAATAATGAGTTTGTTGCGTCCATTCTGATGTCATGCTGTGCTTTGTAGGCTGTTGACTGCCAAAGTTGGTTACTCAGTCCTTGGAAAACAGCCAAAAATGAGAAGGAAAGCAGAATCAATAGTCCGAAGCCAAGCTCGATTGAATTTATTGGACCAAGGGATGGGATAAACTCAGATCTCACAAAACCCTCTACTGTGGAATCTGTGAATGTCTTTGATTGGTAGTAATCAGCGGCCATTCCTATTGCGATGAATGGTATTAGATCGAATGCCCGGGCTCCCACATTAGCTAATACGCCACCTAGCGCTTGCTTCCAGTATCGGGTAATATAGGGAACTATTCGCCAAATCTTTTTCCCGACAACTTGCTTCTCGTCCGCAAGATCGGATTCGTCCTTGCTAATCGAGATGGGGCTAATTGCACCATTACTTCCCTTTGATGTCACGTTACATCGTACAGTAGTTGGCGTTTCAATGCTTACCCGAGAAATCAATGGTTCTAGCAATCAGATTGTGGTGCGCCCGCCGGGATTCGAACCCGGGACAAGAGGTTGGAAACCTCTTGTGATAACCCCTTCACTACAGGCGCTTGAGCTGGGCGGGCTCATGACATCTCTAAATCGATTCGGTATACTGAATGGTTTGAAAAGAGGGTGCCTAAACGGCTATTCATGATGGCAAGGCAAATTATTGGGATTCTTCTGGTAATGTTTTTTTTCCCGATAAATATACCCCTGTTTAGGATGTTTATGGAGTCACGAGGGATGGAGCCATTTGGCGAATTTCAGTTCCTAGGAATTTCTCTCACGATGTTCATTGCGGGGTGTCTGATGATTTTCACGCCTCCAGTATTGGAATTTCACTCAGAACCAAAGTCCCCATAGAGTGATTTGGGCCATTCATGATGGATTTTGAGCATCAGTCCCTCCACTTTCTCCTCCGTCCAGGCGTCAGCAAGAAGACGGGAGCAGAGCTCCTGTGTTCTCTTTGGAACGGTCTTAGGTCCGAGGACGGCACCTGGTCTTTTGGGATCGTCAAGAAAGTCAGTTTCCATTCCCCATGGAGCGTCAGAATCATTCAGGGAAGAAGCCAGTTGTTCGATACTTCCTTTGCCGACGCTGACTGTGGCAGGGAGATTACTGGTGAATTCGGAACTGACATTGGGAGGTGCGAAATGCCTGATTGCCCGGTCAATGGGGAAGTTCGATTTATTGCACAGTTCGCTAAGCTCCCTACAGGTCGTCGGTCCATTTTCTTCTACATGGAGTTGGATCGTTACTCCTTCTGAAGAGGCCATCGACATTATCTCCAGCAGGTTATCATTGGCTGCTTCCCATGTAGATGCCTCCACAGGGTAATGGGGGCGTCCCACCTCTCCTAGGCAATGAGCCTCGCCGGAATCTATGTACTCCATAGCAAGACCAACTGCTGACAAGTGCAATTCTGTGGAGGCTTCCAATCCTATTTTCTCGATCTGTTTCTCCCAGGCAACAGGGTGTGGGCCCAAGGCTACTCCCACATCAATCCCAAAAGAGTCTCTAACTTCATTAGCCATGGAAATTGTATCCAAGTATGCCTCGTTGTACTCATCGTCATTAACGGGAAGTGATTCAGAGAATGCCGGTTTGTGGACTAACAACATACCCGTACCTCCGCATTTCACGAAGTCGGAGACCGCCCCCAGGAACCTATGCCTCCTATCCAAGTGGATGTGCTGATCAATTATTGGCCCGGTCCAGACTCCGTCCTCAAACATGATCTCACGCCAAGGCGCCTTCTTCTGCAAGTTGGGATAACCAATAGTTGGCAGCCATCTGGGCTACCCTTCGAGATGAATGGCCCAGCACAATACCCCTACCATTGTTGAACATTAGAATGGTGCAATTGTGTCTCTTTGCATCTATTCGGAGTGCATCGAGTCTCAAGTCATGTTCTGCATCAGAGAACCTCTCAGCGGCCAATTCAATCATTACCGCCCTTCCAATGGAGAAGCTAGCGAGAACCTCGCCCTTGTCAACCAACATTCCTGCTTCTGTCATCCCCATCCTAAGCAATATTTCTTCTGCGATCAAAGTGGCTGCCTCTGAGTTAGAAATCCCATGAATTAGCAATGTTCCCTCTGGTTCGATAACAATCACTGATCTTGGGTTTTCATGCTCAATAACCGCATAGGCCCCATTACTCCTAGCCCCGCATAGGCTCACTGCATCCTGAAGAGAAACTGGACTCTGAGGAGTTACTCTGAATGACTGGGTTTCTACTGAAATGACCAAATCTCCGTCAGGCATTACTCTCTCCCCACCTTCTCCAGCGAATCGCAGGTACTTAGGCTACTCTCTAGGGAGTGCAGGTAAGCTTGCTGAACTGGAACAAGAAGAACCGGGGCGTCCGAGTTAGATTCCCTCAAATCTGAGAGCGCGCCCCTGAGCCTGGAGGAAATTCGGCTATCTCTTTCACGAATTAATGAAGAGGTTAGCCCGATTCTCTCTTCAGCCCACCATGCGGCACATACTGTAGCCGCTGCACCAAGGTCAGCATTGACGGAGTTATGCGAGGATACGCTTTTTATTGCTGATTTTCTTAATCTTGACCACCGCTTTGTTCGACCCAATGTTGCTAGGAGATTTCTGAACTTAACCTGCTCGTCTGCCCAGCGAGATTGCCATTCTAGCCAATCTTGATCGTCAATTCCTGGCTCAATTGCATATATGGGAAGGCCACCGCGAGAATTCTCGGCATGACGGATTAGACGGATCCTCTCAGGATCTGGAATGGATGGTCCAGCGATTTCCAAGGCCCTGAGATCACGGACTAGCATCCCCAGTGTAGTCCCTGAAGCGGCAGCTGATTCCACATGGACCCCAGGGCTATTCTTGTCCTGCTCTTCTTCGTCTCTGATTGCCAAGAGTTCATCGGGTGATGCAATTAAAGCTAGGCCGTCCCAATTTCTGGGCCTTAGTGCAGAAGGCATCCTAACACATGGAAGATAGGGCCAGAGAAGGATCGTCCCCCCCATGGGGTCTTCAATGGACGAGGGTTCCCATCGTAATTCCGGGATGGACACGTTCCCCCGAGACGTCTCCCTCGGTTCAATACGACGGTGAAATCACCCATCTGGTTCCCCAATTACTGTAGGATTCAAGGGTGATGAGTTTCCGAAGTGTTTCGATGGCAGCTGATGGGCCGTTCTCAATTGAGCCCGTGGTGCTTCTGAATGAGGTATTCCCTGGGCACACAAACGCATTGAATACCCTGTTTGGTGGCAGGTTGATGTCAATCATGGATACAGCAGCTGGGATGTCTGCATCGAAGTTTGCGCATAGGGAGTTTGTGACAGTATCAGTGGACGCTTTGAAGTTCAGAAGGCCGGCTTTCCAAGGAGATGTTATTCGGACCACGGCTAGAGTGGTTTGGACGTCCCCCCGGACAGCTGGTATTCATGTTACTTCATGCAGGCTTTCAAGATCAGAATGGGTTGGCGAAGAGATATGTTCGGGGTTCTTTTTCATGGTCGCAATAGACTCTTCTATGAAACCAGTAGAGATTCCACAGTTTGTCCCAAGTTCTGACGAAGAGAAAGAAATGTGGGCGAAAGCAGAAGCGGCTCGCGAAGCCATGAGATGAGTGGGAAATAAGAATTCTGGAGAAAAAAATCTCGTATGGAAGAAGGCCCCTGAGTACAATGAATATCCCATGGACTTATACCCTATGTTGGTCGCTCCGCGCTCGGGATGTACTTAGCCGGGCCTAAGGGCCCGACGGAGAAGAGAAATGCTGAGCTTTTTGGTGAACTCTACTTAGTCGGGACAAGGGGGAAGTGTTGCGCCGTACTAACAGAGCGTCAGCTAACCATTGAGAGGTTCGATGGCAAGGGACTGAGGCTAGACTTGGCTGCAATAGATAGAATGAGACATCTGAAGGTTCCGATATTGCCTTCGGGGACCTATCTTCTTGGGGGGATCGCAATCTATCTGGGGATAACGACAATCATGTCTCCCCTGAGTTGGGTGTCGATTGGAGTTGGTTTTACTGCTATACTATCCAACTTCATTTCCAGGTACTCGATTCTTGCCATTGAGACTGGTTCGGGTGGAAGGCATCTAATCTCAGGGAGCGAAGGCAATCTACTGAAGCTTTGTCTTATGGTCGATAGAGTAAGGCACGGAAGTAACTTGGAGGAGGCTCGAATAGGACTAGAGGAGCTGGAAACTGGACTACCAACATTCCCATCAATAAGAGATGCGAAGGGGATCCTGGCATTGCCTGATGAAAAAACCCAATCAAATATCGGGAATCTTGGACTTCCGTCGGGAATGATGAACATAGGGTCATTTGAAGTAGATCCAATTAAGGAACCAGTTCCACTACAGTCATCGGTAGAGAATAGGCACGAAATACTTCCAGATAGCACTAGCATTAGCGATTTCTCAGTTCCAGCTGTGACTCAGGAGCAAAGTTCGCTAAATGCGTACGAAAGAGCCTGGGGGGTGGATAGTACTCCGTCATGGTACAAAGAAAGGGAAATTGCACACGCTCCCGAGAACAGAATTGATTCGGCCCTCAGCGATGCATCTCAAGGAATGGACCTCTTTGCCCCAGGAGGAATTTTTGATGCTACTTCTCCAAGTGAGACAAGTGAGTTTGAGGAAGACGAAAATAGCGATTTTGGGGTGCTCGGAGGATTGTTTGACTCGACAGAGCATAGGGAGAGGGAGCTGTCTAGTTCTCAAATGATTAAGCGGGCCCACAATTCCTTCGGTGCCCCTGAACAGCCATATGTTCGACCTATGCTCCCCCCTCCGACTGACGAAGCAGTAAGAGAGGAGTGCAGGGCAGGAGTTGTTAGACAGGCAAGAGCAAAGCAAGAGCTTCGCCTCAATAACATGGCCGAGTCGTCAATAAAACCCGCCAGTCTTGAAGAGTATCCGGCACTTAACAGACTAGCCAATTCAATGGGTTCCACCAGAATGTCTGTTAACAGGACAGATTCCAATAAATCATCCTCGGGTTGGCTAGGAAGGCTTCTCAGGCCAAGCGGTGGCATGGTTACACGAAGCGAAAAGAAGGGTGCTTCAAAACAAAAATCCGAGGTCGTTTCAGAGGAAAGAGCGCGTTTCCAGAGTTCTCAGCACATGCGGCTCAGAAGCGACCAGGATCATCAGGCAGAGGTTGGTGTAAGAATACGGGGGATGAGGAACGCAGCTGATTTTTCTTCGGCTAAGGATTCACTGGATTCGATAGTATCTAGGATTCAAAGCGGAGAAGAGGAGGCCCCAAGGCTGATAGAGGTCCCCGGAAACTCACTAAGATTCAACCAACTAAGGCCCACTTCCTCCAAAGAAGACCCGCATCCACTACCCGGTCTTCGGAGACTAGGCTAGTTAGAGGCCGACCATCCTACGATAGCGGTCCATCCTGCCATGGTATATCCCCCTCTCAAGTGTCTGCAGATTTTCCGAGCCTAGACCTCCTAGAGTAAAGGATGAAGTGACTACCGCATGAACCATTGCTGAACGCATTCCCTCTAGGTCATTCAATATCCCTTTCCTGCCCGACATGTTCGCCAGAAGGGCACCAGCAAATGAGTCTCCACATCCAGTGGGATCTACGATTTCATTTACTGGGAAGGCGGGCAGAACAATGATCCCACATGGAAGATTGGCAAGGACCCCCGAGGATCCACGCTTCACAATAAGTGCCCTTGGACCGCTACCTGCTTCCTTCCCACCATGGAGGCATGCACCAGACATGATCGGCTGGATTGCCTGGGTGAATACCTGCTCTCCGGATATCGCGCATACCTCCTCTTCGTTCAATATTGCAATATCTGCCTTCCGAAGGGCTAGGGAGAGTGCTTCGAATTCCTGCTCTATCCAAAGCATGAACGTGTCGATTGCTGAAATCTCTACACTGGGACACTGGTCAAGAACAGCAACTTGGGAGGATGGGTGAGTATTGGCGCAGAAGAGAATGTTTGGATTAATCCATGGTTGGGGAATCTCGGGTTGAAATTCGGCGAGGACGTTTACTTCCGTGGATATTGTTTCTACGCTCTCCATGGTTCCTTCATATCTGCCAGACCAACGAAACGTCTTCCCATCTAGACGTTCGACCCCGGAGAGGTCAATCCCTAGACCCTCCAATATCGATTGGTGCGTGTTTGAGAAGTCAGCCCCCACTGGCCCTACTATGCCCACCCTAGGGGGCCCTCCTGGAACCCTGGGTAAGTGGAATGAAGAGGAAACTCCCGAATGGACGGCTGAGCCACCTAGTATGTCAGAGCCACTGGCCACAGGGGTCTCTATGTCATCGTAACCTATGCTCCCAACGATCACCATTTCTACCAATCTAATTCCCTCCTGACAATAGCGTGGGATGACTGGTCAAGTAGTCTGTGGTAATCCTTCTTTCTCTGAAATCCTGCTCCTCCAATATGGCCCTGTGTAATGGAATCAAAGTGTCGACACCAAGTAAAATCGTCTCATCTAGAGCAGAATCTAGCTTTTCTATCGCCTCTTCTCTTGTTCCAGCCCACGCAATAATTTTCGCCAACAGTGAGTCAAATGATCCGGGCATGTCATATCCAGAATGTGCGTGAGAATCGACCCTTATTCCGGGCCCGCCAGGCCAATGGCATTCCCATAGCTTTCCAGGTGATGGTTCCAAGGTAATCGGGTTCTCGGCATTTATCCTTGCCTGGATTGCATGGCCCGACCATCGAATCTCGGACTGGGAAATAGGAATTGGCTCCCCTGCGGCAATTTGGATTCCAATCGAGACCAAATCTAAGCCGGTGATCATCTCCGTTACCGTATGTTCTACTTGGACGCGAGGGTTTACTTCCATGAAGTAGAATTCTCCGTTTACATTCCTCAGGAACTCAAAGGTAGCAAGGCCACTGTACCCTATTGCCTCAGCCCCAGCAACTACTCTTGACCCTAGTGCTTCTCTTTCGTCGTCACTTAGCCAAGGTCCTTCCTCGATTATCTTCTGGTGCCTTCTTTGGATAGAGCAGAATCTTTCCCCGAGGTGCACTGCCCTTCTTCCGTCTGCCACAACCTGGAACTCGATATGTTCTGCTCTGTCGATGAACTCCTCAATGAAAACCCTGTCATCGCCAAATGCGGATAGTGCTCTGCTTTGGCACATCCTCAATGCAGAATCGAAATCATCCTTGTCGTGGACCACCTGCATCCCAATACCGCCTCCTCCGGATGCGGCCTTGATCATTAGTGGGAAGCCGATAGAATTAGCAATTTTTACTGCCTCCTCTGTACTGGTGATTGGTTCTTCGGTTCCTCTTGCTACGGGGATCCCGGCATTGGACATTGCCTTCCTCGCTGCAATTTTGTCCCCCAAGAGACGTAGTGATTCGGGAGACGGGCCAATGAAGGTTATTCCTTCTTCTGCTAGCCTCTGAGCAAAAGACGCGTTTTCCGACAAGAATCCATATCCCGGATGAACTGCATCCGCTCCAGTCTCTATTGCTGCTGAAACAATTGCTTCAATGTCCAAGTAGGACGCAAGTGGGTCATCCCTGGGAATGAAATATCCTTCATCGGCAAGCCTTACTGGAAGAGATAGGCGATCCTCTCTTCCGTGTATCACTACTGATGAGACTCCCAGAGAACTAAGAGAACGAACAATCCGAAGAGCAATCTCCCCTCGATTTGCGACCAAGACGCGGCGGAACACATTGGCTCGCTGGGTACACTTTCGTATCAGTGAATCGGACAATTAGTAAACGTCTCTTAGGTATCTCTTCTCTGTCTTCATGAGGCCTGTCTCAACGAATTCCTTTGCTTCTTCAAGACTCATCCCACCAAATTCTGAGCATATTCCAATGAGTGTGCTGTGCACATCTTTTGCCATGTATTGTTTATCCCCACAGACGTAGAAGTAAGCCCCTTTATCAATCCAATTCCAGATCTCCTCACCGCTATTCTTCATCAGATGTTGTACGTAGACTTTCTCGGAACCTTGCCGTGACCATGCCAGATCATGTTTTGTTATGAGGCCCATATCATTCCATTTCTTCATCTCGTCCCGATATAGGTACTCACCTTCCTCGGTCCAGTCTCCGAAGAATAGCCAGTTCCTCCCCGTTGAGCCGTCAATCTCTCTTTGTTGGAGGAAGGCCCGAAAGGGGGCTATTCCAGTTCCTGGACCGACCATGATGACGTCCTTTGAGCCATCTTCTGGCAATACAAATGACCTAGTTGGGGACATGAAAACGCCAACCTCTGTTGAGTTGGACTCGCACTCGTCTGCCATATATCCGGTGCAAAGGCCTGCTCTGTCCCTACCATGATGGCTGTATCTGACGATGGCTACAGTTAGATGGACAGTTCCCTTCTCATAATCAGGGCTGCTAGCTATGGAATATAGGCGGGGTTTCAGACGGTCCATTCCATCTACCAGTTGTTGAGGTGTGAAACCCATTGCGCCAAAGTCTGAAATCGAGTCGATGTAGTCCCTAGACCAAATGTAATCTTCCATTGCTTCGGAATCGGATGTTAGATCAGATAGTAGAGTGGCATAGCTTTCCCCCACAGGGCCAACTTCCACATACCCCTCTGGAAGGTCCCCTTCGTTTCCTGACCCGGACCAATCTAGAAGGAGTTGTCCATCCTTTGAAGAGTACCTCTTCCTGCTGGTGATACTAATCGTTACTTGCTCAGAATCTCCAGGGACCCTTTTTGCTAGACTCTCGATCCATTTCTTGGAGACTCTGTGGATTTCGAATCGGTCCGTTAATGCTTCTCTTACTGTACAGGGTCCCAAATGAGTTTCTACTTCCTCATCACCAGAGAAATTTGTGGCCAGCAATATCCCATCCACCAACTCCGGGGGGCATCTTGGGATTACACCTAATGCGTCTCCAGCCTTGTAATCGAGACCCGAGTCCTTGAGTTCGAAAACAATGTGCCGAGTTTCCTTCCGTGATCCCTCCCCATTGAGGACAAAGTTTTGCGAAATGGTAGTCATGTATGGATTCTTAGCACTCCAGTCTGACATGCCTATTACCAAGCCATTGGAGTTGTTCATCGCTTAAGAACGAATGTGGATGTGAGGACTCCCGCAGAAGGAAGCATCAAGTCATGGGCACCCCAACGAGAGTCGTGGCGGAGTTGAGGTTCCTAGGGTCGGGAAACGCTTTCTCGCCACCCGGAAGGATGCATGCACTGACGCTTCTGGACGATTCGATTCTGATTGATGCGCCTCCGACAGTACTTACCCAAATGCATAATTTTGGGGTCTCGCCGTCTCAAATTCGTCACCTCTTGATCACCCATTGGCATGCTGATCATTGTTTCGGATTTCCATTCTTAATGCTAGACAGATGGAAAATGGGAGGGATGAAAGGCCAATTGGGTACACTACAGATTCATTGCAGGCCCGGTGGAAGAAAGAGATTGACTGAACTATGCGAGATTGGTTTTCCTGGATCATTGGCTGAAGAGATTGAGGAAAGATGCTCCTGGAACGAGTCGGAGAGTGGAGAGCTCACCCCTACTGATTGGATTTTCGAGAGGTTCCCAGTCCGACACACGCCTGAGACAGATCCTCATGGTTACAAATTAGTTCACAAAAGTGGGCTCTCAATATTGCACTGTGGAGACTCGGGGCCATGCGAAGAAATTGAGCAGCGAGCCCGTAATTCAGACATAATAATCCTTGAAATGGGAGTTCCAGATTTTGTAAAAAGTCCACATCATCACAACCCATCTGACGTAGCCGCCTTCCAAATCCGTCACCCTCATGCTTCTGTGTTAGTGACTCACAACTTCTCAAAGTCCCATGATTCTCAAGTTGGCTTCGAGATTCCGGAATTACCAGAGGGGATTTTACAGGTAGAAGATGGGGACCGCCTGAAAATTTCCGAATCGGGGCAATTTTCATTGTTAAGAAAATAATTTTTTTCTTTACTAGTATATATATTGGAAGAAAAAATATTGCTAATGTGGAAGTGATCTACTGAACGAATCACAAATTATTGGTCATTCCAAAACTGAATTGTGGCGAAATAATGGTAAGGTCCAATAATGCAGGCAAAACAATGGTCAGATGTTTTTTTTACACTGGAAAAAAATTTCCACAAACGATTGACTGGGGAATAATGAAAAAGATTCCTATGTTAGAAAGGGCTATTTGAAATTGTAACTGTTTGTACCGGTCAAAACAACAGTAATTGGGCATCTCCCAAGACACTCTTATTACCACTGTCAACCTCGCTTGGTGGTACGCACTTCTAGCAATGAACCCAATGGGGGGGTGGATTCGCGATGAGTGAAGAAAAAACAAAGGTGAAAAAAAATGGACGGGAATATTTTCGAGAAGATTCTCGGCCAGGATAGCCTATTCACTGACCGCAAGGCCTTTGATCATGCATTCGAGCCAATGAGGCTTCCTCACAGAGAGCACGAGGTGGATGCTCTAGTCATGAATCTAGTAGACGCACTGAATGGGCACATACCTTCCAATATGCTACTCTACGGAGTTCCAGGTTCGGGTAAGACCGTAGTAACCAGATTCGTATTGGGGCAGCTTAGAGAAAAAGGTGCAGAGATGGGACAGTTGGTTAAGACCTACGAGATAAATTGCCGAAACGTGGATACAAAGTATAGGGTTGTCCAGTCTATAGCCACCCAACTATCCCAACGCGGTGACGTTCCAGTCCCATTCACTGGATGGCCAACCGACAGGGTTCTGGAAACATTGGTGGAAAGGATGAGCAGAGCGGGTGGAGTTCACATCATTGTCCTAGACGAAGTGGACAATTTGGTGGACAAGGGTGGAGACGACCTACTGTATGCGCTAACTAGTTTGAATACCCTACTAAGCGAGGGGAGATGTTCGATAATTGGAATCAGCAACGACCTACACTTCACCCAACACCTTGACCCTCGAGTTAGTTCCCGCCTCAGTCAGGAAGACGTGGTTTTCCATCCATACGTAGCAACTGAGATACAAAATATTCTGAGTGAGAGAGCTGAAATGGGCATTCGAGAAGAAGTCCTTGAAGAGGGAGTGATTAGGCTCTGTGCAGCCCTAGCTGCACAGGAGCACGGCGATGCTAGGAGAGCACTTGATCTGCTCAGAATTTCTGTACAGAAGGCCGAACAGAGAGCACAGACTAAAGTGAACACGAAGCATGTTAGATTGGCACAGAGTCAACTTGAGTATGATCAAGTGACTCCTGTGGTTAGGACATTACCTCTTCATCAGAAATTAGTCCTCTTCTCAATCTGCCTAAACGAAGAGAACGGGCTCAGGAACATTTCCACGGGCGAGATATACAGGACTTACTCGGAGGCATGCTCAAAGATCGGTATTGAGCCACTGACAACCAGGAGAGTCTCGTCACTACTAAATGAACTAGATACAATTGGCCTGATAATGGCTAGAAATGTCAGCAAGGGCAGGGGCGGGAGAAGCAAGCAGGTTAACTCAGCCATTCCCAAGGCAATTGATGCGATTGCACTGATGAGCGAAAACGAGCCTTTGGTCAGTGAGGCCGCTCTGGGCAAGTACAACCTCCAAGGGCAGCTGTAGTTTGAATGCCGACAATGGTTAAACCGAGGCGTCAGGTCGGCGGCTCGATGCCTGAAGGAGACACAGAATGGAAGGGCTCGTTGTTGAGGCCCAGTAAGAGCGCTTCCGTTGTGGCGATAATTCTCGGGTCTTGGGCCCTATTGTTGAATTTCCTTAACATCGTAATTGGGGTTCATTCAGAAGGACAGAAGGTTCGATGGATTGAATTCATCACGAATGGCTCAGAAGTGAGCCAGGCTCATGAGATTGGAATTCTCTTGCCAGACGATTTGGTTTTTGGCTTAATGGGAATTGGAATCTTTGCTGCTGGTTTCATGGGAATAGGAAGGTCTGTCGAGGGCGGGTTCGCAAAATGGTTCAGTGAACTACCAAAGAGTGCAATTTTCTCTAGCCTCCTCTCTACGGACAATGGATCAAGTAGGACCATAGGCAGTTGGATGATTGTCTCAGGCTTGCTATTCTATTTCGTATGGAGCGTGCTGAACACCACATGGGTTGACCCCGGGGTATACTCTGTGATGATTGCTCTAGTGGCCTTTGGCTTCGGGCTCCACTCGATCGAAGACTCAGGGGCTAACCAGTAGATTTTTCAAAACCCAGAAGGAGATTTCGGCACCTTTCCTTTGAGTCCTCGTCACACCATCTCAGGACTACTCCCTTACCAGGTTGGCCATAAAGTACAGCGGAACCTATTGGGGCAAGAGGATGGAGGACCAATGGCGCCAGATCCTCCTCCCCGTCAACCTTAATCAGGTGTTTAGAGCCATTTCTCCTCCACAAGCTGATTGCATCCTCACATGCATTAATCAGAGAGTCAGTGATTGTTCCAGCGGGACTATCACATTCCATTACTGAATCGTATAGGGAAAATTCGATTTGGTCTGCATCGGCCCATTCTTGGCGCTTGGTGCGGCCATCGATTAGTGCAATATCTGGAATCTTTCCAATCTTCTGAAGAGTCAGGACAGTGACATCCCCAACTGCGATGATACAACCATAATCCATTGTATCTTCTATCTCTCCCAATGCAGAATTCATAGCAACCTGGGGTTCTGATTCAGGTCCAGAAAACAGCCTTCCAAATGGTTCCTTTAATTCGGCTTCAACCTTTGAAGTAAGTATTGAAGTTCCCTCATTCAATTTCGCTGGAATCCAAGGTTGGCCCTTTCTGTCTATCTGACCGGAGCGAATCCGCGAGCTCGATATTGGTACGCCATCCCAAGCAAGAACTCTATCTCCAGAAATTATTCGTAGACGATCTAGTCCCTTTTCGGCGCGAATATCATTGATTTTTTCACATTCAGATATGGTCTCAGAAGTGCACACTATTGCTGTTGCTTGACCGTGGCTTGTCGCAGGTCCGTGTTTATCATCAAGCGAGTGGAATGAAACCCTTGAGGAGGACTCGTCCAGAAACTGCTCAACTTCTGAACATCTTTCTTCCCATTCCTTGATTAGTGAATTCTTGGATTTTGCAATTTCATCGTTTGTAATCCAGACCTCCAATGAATGGCATTCGGAAAGGCCAATTTCGATTAGTGACTTGTGGCCATAATGAAATCGGTCGAAGGTCCCTCCGATTAAACCGACTTCGTGCATTGATTTTCCGCCATTGGGCTCTGATTTCACTTCTATGGAAACTTGTGTGCCCCGGGGCGTAACGGCAACCTTCACTGCTTGGCTCTGGCGCCTGACCCACCCCGGGACGTCTGTCGGACTGTGTGGTAGTCCCTTGATTCATTCTATTCCGTCCTCAGGGGACCTTCACAATCCGGCCACCTGATTTGCGCCACAGTTCATCCCGAAAATCGGTCCCAGTGGTCTTCGACAGGTGGTCACCCAATCCGTGGTACCGTGTTTCATCCTCCACCTCCGGCGAGGGGGTTTCGTCCACACGGTGTTGCCGGTTGGGCAGTCTCCGCCTCCCAATGGTGCTCATGAACCCAACGGTCGAAGGAAAAATCGAACTTACCGCAATTCAGGATGAAAACCGGACATTCCGGATGCCAGCCTCTCGGAAACTGGTTCGTCTCCAGACATGATCATTTTTCTGGTAAAGTTTGGCCATCTTTCCTTGGGTTGAGCCAGCCATCCGACAAGATCGTGTGTCCTACCAGACAAAGGTGGGATTCCCTTCTTAACCGAATTCAGAGAGTCCATTAGATCCAGAATCGGATTGACGTTTTCTTCGGAGAAATTGACAAGTTGATTGTAGTTGATTGAAGCATTGAGCCTTTCCAAGATTTGGGGATTACATCCGGGGTGAGTGACATGTTGCATTCCGGGTGACTCGCAATTCTCACCTATAGGGCGAAGAAGGGCAGCGCTCCATGGAGTACGAATAGAGAATAAGTCGTCCAAGTCATCTTGTTCAAGCAGTAGAAGGAGCATATCAGAGGATATCGGGGCCCACCACTCGTAAGGCAAGTCATGCCTAAATCTCTGAACTATAGAGATGTCTAGGTGACCGTCACTTGCAGAACAATCGTATAGCTTAGACCATGTATTCAACTGATGACCTTCTTCCAGATTGATGGCCCGATTCCTAATTCGTATAATTGAATCATGAAATTCGGATTCAGTTGCTTCAGTAATTCTCAGCAACCACGTGTACCCCATCAGTGCCTGTAGTGATTCTACTGGCGGTTCGGACAGCCATGCCTCAACTGCCCAGTCGATTATGTCGGGGTGAGACTCCTCAGGAAGCCATGGAGAGTTCAATATGAACTGAGAAGCAAGCCATGCTGCGCCCCTAGTTGCCTGACTGGGATCTATAGCTGGCCAGGAACGTAGTAAGTTATCGGGATCTTCACGAAGCTTGGAGGTGATTTTTGCAGAGTAAAGCTTGAGGATAGGGTCTGTAGCCTGGTCTGCGAGCTCGGAAATCTTCTCTATTGGAAGATGATCCACATCCATAAGGGCAAGCCATTCTTGATCCAGTCTTTTAGAAATTCGCTGCCATCTTGGCCATCTTGAACGACTGGGTGAGGCAATCCATGCTGCAAGTGGATACATTGCTTCCATCAGATTTGCCCACTCCTCATCCCCTTTCGGATACTGAGATAATGCAGAACTAATAATCGATATCATGTCTCCATCTAGTTCCTCAGGAACATAATCACTATCTATGTCCAAATCCATGATGTCCCAAGGAGAAATTGTCTTTGTCTCTGCTTCCGTAATTGTGGAAATGCTGCTGCTCTGCTCGACCAATCTTACCGGAATGCGAATGCCACTACTAGTCGAGTACCTAAGCCAAGGAATAGTTCTGATTCTATCCATATCCAATCGGTCGAAACTAGAGAATTGCTGTATATCTTCATCTAGAATCACCAAACGAAGATTTGAATGTGATGAAATCTCGGAAAGAAGATCGCTAGGGATTCCTTCGCCAATTTCCAAAACCAACGAGGAGTTGGTTTGATTCAGTGACCAACGAACTAGGGCCTCAATCGCTGAGTCACCGAGACCCCTGATATCTACAAGCATGGGTTCTGATTCGGGCTTGGAGAATTCCGCCCGGCCCCAGTCCTTTCTGAACTTCCTAATCGTTGAGTCCTCAGTTTTCACGCGTCTTGTAGTAGAGAGCTTGTCCTTCAGAGATTGTAGTCTTCTCTTCCTCTCGTTTGCAGTCAATCTTGGATGAGCAGCCTCAATCCAATAATCCAGAGAGTCCAGTGGATATGGTTCTCCTTCAATGTCCAGCCCTGCCAAGTCAGCGACAACAAGTGCATTTGGCCTAGCAGATCTTAGAAGCACGGACCTAGGAAGCCTCTCCTTGATGATCGCAACGACTGGTTGGGTCGGACGGATATCTGGATAATTGGCATGTGCTGAGCCCAAGACCCAATTTCCCCGGTGATATGTGGTCTCGTCCAATGGCGGTCCAGACATCAAATCCAATGGGACGAACCAATCTTTCTGTGAAATGGTGGAGCGAAAATCAGGATTAAGCAATTTTGCGCGCATCAGTCCAATTACAGATTCCTGTCCCAAGTAAGCGTCGATAAGCTCGGGTCCAGCAATCTCTGGGGGTGAATCTAGGATGGTCATGTTTCCAATGTCAAACCATCTGGGTGATTTTTCCAATAGTTCTGCCCAGGCCCATGACACCCCTTTGTTTCTAGTGGATTGGGTATTTCTCCCAGAATGGGGGATCGGCCTATTGGGAATCTGGACCATTGGTTCATTCGGGGGTGCCAGGAAACCTAGAAGCAGTTCCGATTCATCACGGAAAATCAGACAGCATCCTTGCATGTCGGATTCGAGACTTGGGATTGAAAGTACCTTTGACCATTCATCGGCCTCCAAAGCATCCCATCCCTTCTCAGTCAATCGAATTTTCGAACCTCTACTGCCTGGCGGAAGATCACTGGACACAAGCCCATCCTCCCTCATCCTCCTGATTTCAGCCGATGCATGTGGAGTCCTTAGTCTCGAATCAACGGCCAGCTCTGTGACTGTTGCATCTCCTTCGGAGAGTCTTGAAATGAGCCTCCAGCGATGTTTGCTCCTTATCCTTCTTGGGGAAACGGGGCGTTCTCTTCCGGAAGTAATTGACATGAAATATCACCTACAAAATGAGTCACAGCATAAGATAGTAATAAATTATTTGATTTAGTTACATTTTATTACATATTTCCAGTGGAAATGACTACAGTTTCATTATTGCACCACATCATTGAGTGATAAAGTGATAAAATCTTGTTACGATATGTAACCAACAAGACAAAGAAAATACAGAAGCGTTATATTACCACCCGCTGTCCTGTGAAAAGTGACCCGGCACGGGAGTCACGCAGCAAGAATGGTGGCATCATGAGAACAACAAGACTAAGGCAGAAGATCAAGAAATTCCTGGACGAAAGAGGGGAGGCCAACACGACTGAGATTCTCGAACATGTGAACTCAACCATGAGACATGGCACGACCCCTCAGCAGCTTGGGAACGTTCTTTCGAAAGACAAAGACATCCTCAAAGTGGCGACCACAAAGAGAGGGGGAGCCCTATCCGGAAGGTACGAAATATGCGTGTGGCAGGTTCGTCCTGGTGCCCTCGAAGAAAAGGGCTAAGCCTCCAAACCCTCATCCCAGTCCCCACTTCTGGCGAGCCCGTTCATCCTTGCCCGATTAGAGAATGCTAGTTGGCTGGAAGCTTCGGCGTCTGTATCACCGCTTGCCCACGTTCTAAGGGCCTCGGCCTGAAGAGCGCGCCCATACGAGTATGAAAGCTGCCAGGGGTGTTGCACATCCATCTTATTCATCAAGTTCAGATGAGCAGTAGCATCCTCATCCGATTGGCCTCCAGAAAGGAAGACTATTCCAGGAAGGTCATGAGGGACATGATCAGTTAGGCAGTTCACCGTCATCTGAGCTACTTCGTCTCTTGAAATCTGCTCTTCGCAATCCTTTCCAGCCATAACCATGTTCGGCTTTAGAAGGGCCCCGGGGATGTGTACTCCCTGTGCTTTGCACTGAGAAAATGTCTCATCGAGAATTGCAGCAGTAACTTCGTAGCATCGATTAGCGTCATGGTCCCCTTCCATCAGTACCTCTGGCTCGATTATTGGGACTAGGCCCTGTTCCTGGCAAATTGCAGCGTATCTAGCAAGCGCATGGGCGTTTGTAGACAAGCAAGCGCCGCTTGGAATGCTATCGCCAATTTTGATCACGGCCCGCCATTTTGAGAATCTCGCCCCCATTGCGAAATATTCCTCGCACCTTTCCCTTAGGCCATCTAGTCCCTCTGTTATCTTCTCGCCTTCATGATGAGCAAGCTCCTTTGCTCCAGTATCGACCTTTATTCCCGGATGAATACCTCGCTGAGAGAGGGCATTTGGAATTGACGTTCCATCATCCATAGATTGGCGAATGGTCTCGTCGAAGAGAATGACGCCACTAATTGACGACTCGTAACCATCAGTCGAGAAAAGGTTCGTCCTGTACGCTCTACGAGTCTCTGCAGATGGTTCCACCCCCACAGCTTCTAGCCTTTTGGACATGGTGCCGCTGCTTTCATCGGCCGCTAGAATCCCCCGTCCAGGTGCCACTAATTCGCTTGCAGTTTTCTCCAACAGTCCCTTGTCCATGGCCGGTTCCCCGTTCGTGGGGAAGAGGTCAGAGAAAAGAATCCATCGACCCTAGATTATAGGGGAAAATCTGGGAGTCTTAGTTTGAAACGGTAGATGAGGCAAAGATGTGCTTCTTTGATTGGACCTCGATAATCTCAGAATTGACTTGGAATTTTCCGCCCCCCAAATCCTCAACTCCCTTGGTCCTTCCATCACAGACTCCTGTCCCAATAAAGACCGAGTCTTCGGAACTGCATAATTCATCACGATCCCAAATTCTCTCTATATCCCCGTCTACCATGGCCTCTGCCCTCTCCCTGTGCCCTTCGTTCTTGAACACAAGTCTGCCTTCGAATGGGGCTCCGAGTCCTCGAAGAGCAGTAGCGGTGATTACTCCCTCCGGAGCGGCGCCGATGCCCATTAGCATGTCAATATCCGAATCTGGATCGGCAGCATTCAGGGCCGCGGCTATGTCGCCATCTCCAATCAACACCGGAGTGACTCCTAAATCCTTCAAATCCCTAATCAATTGGTCATGCCTAGGCCTTTCCATTACAACTACCTGAATTTCCCCTGGCCCCTTCCCTAGGGCTGAACATGCCCCCTCGATGTTGTATGCAACGTCGGCTTCCAAGCTAACCTCTCCTGAGACTTCAGCTGGCCCTGCAATCTTGTTCATGTAGCAATCAGGCGCGTGAAGCAGGGACCCCCTGGGACCAGCAGCAAGAACGGCCATAGCATTTGGAAGGTCCAGAGCTACATGGTTTGTACACTCGAGAGGATCGACTGCGATATCTATGGAAGGGGCCGATGGGTCTCCCTGCTTGGATCCCAGTGGTTCTCCGATCCAAAGCATGGGAGCATCATCCCTCTCTCCCTCCCCGATTGCTACTCGTCCATCAAATGGGACATTATCAAACACAGAACGCATTGCCTCGACTGCTGCTCCATCTGCAGCCTTCCGGTCACCAAGACCCTTCCATGCAGAGGCAGCAATGGCGGCGGCTTCGGTCGCCCTTAGGAAGTCAGGCACTAAATCCGCTGTGGCCACACCCACCTGAGGGGGGATAGGAATTCAATCCTGTGGTTCAGACTTCTTCTTGCTAATTACGCGGATATCATCGATCTTTGCACTGGGATATTGGCCATTTCCGTCCTTTTCTATTGGCTTTAGCATGTCCCAGGCACAAAGTAGACCTGCACTCACTCCGCAAAGTGCCTCCATTTCGACCCCCGTGGCCCAATGGGTTCTAACTGAGACGGTGCACCGCAGACCACTTTCTTCTATGATCCAGTCTACGGTACAACCCTCAATGGGAATTGGGTGACAGTGGGGCAGGATTCTGGGTGTCTCTTTCACCGCCTGGATCGCTGCAATCGTCGAGGCTTCTCGTACGTCCCCTTTCGGAGATCTTCCATTTTCGACTAAATCCATGGATTGGGAAGATAGGATGAGGATTCCAGTGGCAACAGCCTCCCTAGCTACCACTGGCTTGTCTCCAATATCAACAATTCCAGTCCATGAGTCTGTCACGTTCCCACCGTCCCTCGGAAGGGGCACTTACTATTCAGGGACTCGGAAAGCTGCATTGGGATGAAATACCAACATAGTCATGGGCCATCATGGCGAAAGAGTTCCGAGACAAGGCCACGCCCGGACTTGTTCCTATTCTGAAATCTGGATTGTCCCATGATAGGCCAGCCAAGGATGGGACCAAGCTTCAGGTTCTAGACGACCTATGCGTGGGTTGCTCGTACTGCCTAATGGCCTGCAATGACGATGCTCTAATCGTTGAGGGACTATGTGAGGTGATTGAGCAAAACTGCACTGACTGCTTGAAATGTCTGTTGTGGTGTCCGACTGGGGCATTGGTGTATGCATGAGGTGCACAATTGGTTAAATCGAAAGCAGTGGTGATTGGAGCAGGTTTGGGGGGTCTGACCTCCGCAGCCAAGCTTTCCCAAACAGGAAAATACGAGGTAACGGTGTTCGAAAGAATGTCGTTCGCGGGTGGTAGATTTACGCAGCACGACCATGACGGGTTCCAGATTCCCACGGGTGCGGTACATACCATACCCCATGGTAGGAGGGGCCCATTCGCAAAGTTGATTCTCGGAAAGAAGAACAGGGGTGGACTCGAACTGGGAAAGAGGGGGGTTGATTTCCTGCCTACTACAAAGTTCGCAGGAATGAGGCGCGAAGGAAAGCACTATGCAGCAAAATCGGTCTACGGAATATTGCCTTGGTTCCCCCTGAAGAATACGCTTAACATGCCCAGACTTCTTGCTTCCAGAGCAAAAAGTCCCTGGACCCAGGAAACAATGGATGGTAGGACCTGGCTAAGTAAGATGTTCACGGATGATTTTATCGACTTCTTGGATGCATTCTCGAACTTTGCAATTAGCTTAAGGTTTGACCAAATGCCTGCCTCCACAGTGGCAAGGATGCTGCAAAACTCATTCTGGAGTGATCGCCCACACATCCCTAAAGGGGGATGCAAAGGGGTGATTGATGGACTTAGAGCAGAGCTAAAGAACAACGGTGCCAAATTGAAGCTTTCACACGAAATTACAGAGATATTGCCGGGTTCGGCTGAAGAAGAAACGAAAGGAAACCGTTTCTGCATTGGAGTTAGAAGGAGGGGCAGGGAAAGCCCGAACTGGATAGGAGCGGATTCGATCATTCACAATGGGGGACATCCCAATCTACTGAGTTCCCTATCTGATGAGTTTGAGATCTCGGAAGGAATAAGAGATCAAGTGGAGAACACTCAGGCGGTGGGAGGGATTGGTTTCGTTTTCAGTCTCGATGACAACATACCTCAAAGAGACAGTGGGGTCACTATGATTCCAGGCAAAGAAAGAGTCGGTGGATACATCATCCCAACTTTCAGCGAGCCTGCCTTAGCCCCCGAGGGAAAGCACATGATGATCACCCATCAGTACGTCCCAGATCCAAGCGTCAAATCTGAGATTTCTAGAGGCAGGGAAGAGATTTTCGAAGCAGTTCCATGGCTCTCGGACCACGGAGAAGAGCTGTGCGTCCACACATATCACCGAAACTGGCCATGCAACCGTGCCCCTATGGGTGCGGAGCTCCCCTCGGACGTTGGGGTAGATGGGATCCGGCTTGTCGGAGACGGAGTGAAGGGGCACGGTTGGATGATGATCGAGGGGATTGCTGCAAACGTTCCTGGTGCAGTGCGGGATGTCTGCATGGCAATGGATTCCTAGTTCCTAACCCAGTCCAGACTTCCAAACCTCTCCATCCTCTCGAACCTCCTTCTTCCAAAGTGGTGCCTGTTTCTTCAACTCAGAAATTAGCCAGGAGCACGCTGAAAATCCCTCTTCCCTATGTGCAGAACCAACGTGAATGCACACTATTGGCTCCCCCCGGGGAACCACACCTATTCTGTGGGATATAGCTATGGAATTGACTCCGAAATCAGCCAATGCCTGTTCCGCAATATCACTGAGGACTCCCGGCAGGGCATCCTCCCAAGCATCAAACTCCAGATATTCAACCCTGTGTCCGTCATCCTCGCCCCTAGTGATTCCCACGAAACTAACTATGCTGCCGCATCCTTCGGTGTCCATTTCCTTCCTTAGTGCCTCTGAATCGAGATGGCTGGATTCAATTCGGATATGCACGGCCACGCTACGCCATATGCTTCTCCCGCTTGAAGACGACGGAAGACCCAACCGTTCAAGCGAGCGAATATAGTCGAAGGAACGTGGGAGATGAAATTCATGTACTTGGTGCAGGACTTTCCGGGCTATCTGCAGCAATAATTCTAGCAAGATCAGGCAAGGATGTGCACGTTCACGAGATTCGTGAGGATAGTGGAGCTAGATTTGATGGAGATTTCCAGGGAATAGAGAATTGGACCAGTGGGGTTGACTTCTTTGATGAGATGAAGAACTGGGGACTGGATCCCAACGAATTCAAATCGGACTCGTTTGGCATAATCGACCTGATTCACCCAGACGACGTGATTTCCAATCCGAGAACGGATGGGGTTGCCTTCAGAGTTGTCGAAAGGGGCACTGCGGCACACACAATTGATCAAGGATTCAAGAGAATGGCTCTTGAATCGGGTGTAAACATACACTACAAGGCCAATAGGGCACCTGAGGAATGCGACATCGTAGCAGCTGGGCCCAAGGAGTCCAGTGCAGTAGCATTTGGCGAGATATTTGAGACCGAGCACCCCAACATTGTCGCTTTCCAGCTGAATGACAAGCTCGCTCCTGGGGCATATTCATACATGATTATTATCGATGGAGTGGGATTGATCTGCACATGCCTCTGGAGAAAGCAGAGAGGCAGTGGCAGGTTCCTCAATGAGACTATCGCATGGTATGAACAGAACTACCAACTTAATCGAAGGCCAATCAAGAGAGTTGGGGGGAAGGGAGACTTCGGTTTGCCGAAGAAATATGTTCACGAGGGGAGGATATACGTGGGGGAGGCGGGTGGCCTTCAGGACTTCATGTGGGGTTTCGGGATGAGGTATGCAATTACCAGCGGTGTCCTGGCTGCCAAAGCAATTCTAGACGAGTGCGACTATGAAAAAGAAGTCAGGAAGCGTTTGGTGCCACTCGTAGAGGCTAGCGCAATAAACAGATTTCTGATGAACAGGGTCGGCAACAGGGGATTCAAGTTTGTAGCAAATTACTGGATGAGGGATCAGGAACGTTCCGGAGATGGTCTCAGATTCATGAACTGGCTTTACAAACCGGGATTCTTTAGGAGAGCGCTCTGGCCGTTTGTCAGGATTGGAATGCTTCGCAAGAAGAAGCTAAAGGACGGAAGGGACATCAGGAGGATGCCATTCAGAACATCATTATCAAGGGACAGATGGGAGCCGAGCGATAGGGCGCTTGAGATTGCTGAAGAGTGGAAATCGGTGAAGAGGGCCGGGGGAAATCCGTCTTTCGGTGAGTCAGAGGCTTAGAGCTACTGACGCCGCTTGGTTGATATGACAACACTCTGTGGAATCTACATGACATCGTGGCCCAAACTAGAGGCGATGCAGAACAACCTAGTGAACTACGGAGTTACGGACAACGGGATTGCAGTAATTGAGCTGTCTTCCGACTCCTCTGGAAGTCCCTGGACTGAAGGAAAGACATCCGTAAACACATACACGCACGAGATGATGAGGGACATAGACGAGGCAGTCCTGAGGGCGCGGTTCGACGACGATGTGACCGTAATCATCCTGACGGGGCACGGGGAGAAGTTCTTCTCGGCTGGAGCAAGCATCAGCATGCTAGACTCAGTTTCTCCTGGATTCAAGTATTTCTTCTGCCTTCACGCGAATGAGACCCTGAGCAGGTTGGAGCAGACTCCCAAGCTAGTCATCGCGGCATTGAATGGCCACGCTGTTGGTGGAGGCCTCGAGATCGCCATGGCAGCTGATATCAGGATAGCTCGAAAGGACTCCGGGCAGGTGGGACTGCCTGAGGTTTCTCTAGGTGTGCTTGCGGGAACGGGTGGGACGGCTCGACTGGCTCGACTTGTTGGAAAAGCCAAGGCTATGGAAATCATGGTTACCGGGAGAAAGTTCTCTTTCGAGGAAGCTCGAGAGATGTCCCTAGTTCACGACATCTGGGATGGAGGCATTGATGATTTCCACCAGGATATTATCGACTATTCGGGACAATTCACCCTTCCGATGGCAGCCAGTAAGGCGATAGGGAATATCAAGAGGAGCGTACAGAGCGGAATGGAAATACCACTTGAATACCACCTAGCATTAGAGCGGGAGCTCCAATCCGACCTCTTTCAGAGCTCCGATGCAAAGGAAGGCATCGCGGCCTATGTGGAAAAGAAGACTCCTCGGTTCAAGGGCGAGTAGCCCTGTCCAGATTATCGTACCTTAGCGACGCAACCTCTGAAATACCGCAACCTCTTGGCTTACCTATGGAAGATACTGAGGTCGTGGAGAGTTATCCTACAAACTTCGAAGCATGGATTGATGAGTTCAACGATTGGCAGACTAGAATCGGATTCGACCCATCCTGGCTTGGAGATTACAGGTTCGATATAAAGTTCGACTGGGACACTGCTGGAAGCTCAATAGAGTTCGGGGATTTCGAAGGGATGCCCAAGTGGGAAAGGAGGATGCAGATACCCCAACAAAACATCAGGGATGCAATAATCAGCATGGTCAGCGTACAAGGTGACACAGAGTTCGCTAGTGTGGAGCAGCAAAATCACCTGCTTGAAACTGCACCGACGGAATACGACAAGAAGTCGGCCTTGCGAATAATGTGCGAGGAACAGAGGCATGGCTGGCAGATGGCATACCTTCTATGCACATTCTTTGGGGAACAGGGTGTCAGGGAGGCAGCGAAACTGCTAGAGAGGAATGCTCAGGAAGGTACCAGGATTCTCGGTTCTTTCAATGAGCCAATAGAACACTGGCTGGACTTCTTCATGTTCACTCACTTCATTGACAGGGACGGGAAGTACCAACTAAAGATGCTGAGTACGTCTTCTTTCAAGCCTCTCGCAGCAAGCATGGGTCCCATGCTGAAGGAGGAGTCGTTCCATCTGGGAACAGGTGCAAACGGTCTCAGGAGAGTCGTGAAGCAGGGGGTCATTCCGTGCGCGCTAATCCAGAAATATGTCAACAAGTGGGTCAGTACGGGACTGGACCTATTCGGGACGGATGACTCCACCAGCGCGCAATGGGCATACGTATACGGAATCAAGGGCAGATACGACGAAAGAGAGTCTGAACAAGATGCTGACAGGGGCCACCTCAATGAGGCAAGCAGGGAGCTCTACTTCCAGGAGCTCCGTGATGAAATGAAGAGGATAAGCAAGGCTCGAAAGGAGGGTGAGCCTGAGCTATACATCCCATCTGACAAGTTCCGGAGAAGCATCGGAAAGTATGCTGGAAAGAGATACACTGTCGAGGGAGTTCCTTTCGAAGGTAGCGATGGGGACTGGGAAGACTACCTGACTGAGATGCTCCCCACCGATGAAGACGAGAATCGGTTGATGAGTGAGTACATGCAGCAAGAATGGATCCAGTACCGAGAATGGAAAGGGGAATAGTCCGAGGAGGGGCCCAAATGCGGCACGTTGCTCTAACTTCATTTGACAAGGCCCGATGTGGGCCTTTCTTCGAGAATCTTACTGACTTCTTCTACCAACACCATCACTCGAAGGAAGAAGACGCAGGTACATACGAGGAGTTACTCTACATGGTTAGAAGGCCGTATACCCCGGAGATGCTGGACATGATTGATGAATGGATGGGGATCGAAACTAGGGATTGGAGGGAGGAGACACAGCGCGAAGTACTACTTTCCCTGTATGCGATTCGGTATCCCGACACACTTCTGATTGAGAGCCTTACAGAATCTGCTCGCTCGGACATTAGAAGGCTTTCCGCTTATCTTCATTTCACCCACCACACTTACGCGATATGGGATGAGGACACAAGGGCAGGCCTATCGAAACTGGGAATAGAAATTCCAACAATGGAGGCGGCTGATCCATTCGCATATGGTGCTTACATTACTTCGATAGAGCTTCTCAAGGACGTTGCCCCATTCACTTGCTTCCTAGAGCATGACGTACCTAGGCAGAGGCTATTCCAAGCAGCTCTAGCGGCATACGGACGCGAATCTTAGGACGGCTTATTGCCAGAAGTCCGCCCGGCCGCACATGGCAATCCGTGCAGTAGCGGTAATCGGTGCTGGGACCATGGGAGCTGGTATCGCACAGGTTTGTGCACAGGCAGGATGGGATACTCGGCTATTCGACTCGTTTCCCGAATCTCTGGAAAGGGGGATGTGTTCGATTGAGGAATTCTGGAACAAAGGAATTGAACTGGGAAAAACCTCTTCGGAACAGAAGAATGGATGGATGACTAGTCTAGTAGCGGTAAGCAATATCTCAGATGCCGTAGATGGAGTAGACCTGGTTGTAGAAGCAGTGCCCGAGAAGATGGGCCTAAAGCAGGAGATTTTCCGTGAATTGGAGGTAATTGCTCCTCCCCACGCGATTCTGGCCACCAATACCTCTGGTCTAAAAATCTCCATGATTGCCCAATCGACAGGGTGTCCTGAGAGGGTAATCGGGATGCACTTCTTCAACCCCGTCCCAGTGATGCCCCTGCTAGAGATAGTCAAGCACGATGAGGCTTCACCAGAAACTATCGAGGTTGCAAGAGACGTGGCGGAAGCAATGGGCAAGACGAGTATCCTGGTGAGAGATATACCGGGTTTTGCCACCAGCCGCCTGGGAGTGGTTCTGGGAAACGAAGCGATTCGTATGCTGTCAGAGGGAGTAGCATCTGCAAGTGACATTGACACTGCAATGAGGCTTGGTTACAGGCATCCAATGGGTCCTCTGGAGCTATCCGACCTAGTTGGACTAGATGTTCGGATGGACATCCTAAACAGTTTGGCCGAGGCCTTCGATGATGAGTCATACAGGCCTCATCCGTTGCTTGAGGAACTGGTGAAGAGTGGTTTCCTTGGAAAGAAGACTGGTCGAGGGATATACGACTGGTCTTCAGGGGAGAAGAGGGAAGTCCAAGATTAGGTGCCCTACCAAGTTCCCTCGAAGTAGCATTCCCCGGAACACGTGTCGGCAATGACGCCATCGAGTATGAAATCATTGGCCATATCTACTGCTGGATCGAATCCCAGAACCTGGTTGTGTGCCAGTGAGTGATACTCCATTGGCCCCTGGATGTTGCCTGATGGAACATCGGGGAATAGCCCATCGAAGTAAACCACTCCAGAATCAGTCGTCTGCGCTTCGGCCACTTCCAATCCGTGGGGATGGTAGGTGGAGTTTGCAATAACCGGAATCCCCGAGGTTCTCGAAGCCCTGTCCGCGGAAAGGGTGGTAACCTGGGCATCATTCATCGAAATGATATACAGGATTTCATAGGGATGGAGTTCCCCATTCAATCCCCCATCTCTGAATGGGAGGTATGTCTCTGGTTCGGTTGTATCCCACATTGACTGCATAAGAGCAAGAAGTATCGAGCGGTCCATGGTTGAGGTGTAAGCAAGGGGGGAGGCGAAGAGCTGCTCAAATTGAGTGTACTGTGTAGAACGCTCTGCTATGAAATTGAATGATGAACCGGCTACCCAGAGCACTCCCCTATCAATTTCGGGAATCAATGAGAGCATGGAAGGCCCCCTTATTCCTCCCAATGACACTCCCATGTAGTCTATGTTGCTTGAGTCAACAAGGTTGATCCCATTGTAGTAGAACTCTGGAAGATCAGAGCACATGCCACCGATTGTCCTGATCATTGCAAGGTGGTTAATCACTGATTGCTGGAGCCTCTCAGCTTGGTGTTGGAGGTAGTTCACATTCATCAATCCGAAGGTTACTGCGTCGAAGTCACCGTCGGAGCTCCAACCCTTGAAGTCAGTTCCTATCGATGCGAAACCAGTCTCATTTGCCCAGCCTCTGAACGCTGAGACCATACCTCGTCCGTCTCCGAGGAATCCATGTCCCAGCACAACCAATGGGACCGGTTGCCCTGTATCGGCAGCTGATTGTGGGATTGTCAAAGTGAAAACCACTTCAGTGTTGAAGTTGAACATGGGAGCTCCATTTGAGTCCCTGTTCATAGGAGTGGGTGGGTAAACCGCCTGAAGGTAGTGAGGGGTCGTGATGGTCCCGCTAATTCTCCTAAAGGTCGTATTATCACCACCATAGTTCTCCTCTACTGAGTTAACGATGCAACCCAGGCCTCCTTCCCCGAGTCGTTCCGTTGCGTCATTTCTCATTTCAACAATATCTGCAGTCAATGATTCGGTCGATGCAGTGTGGAACCACCAAGCCGATTGAATCGAAGACCTCTCGAATCCTACGCTGGAAAGTGCTGAGAACATTGTTTCGAAGCCTGAACGGCTATTCTCAATCTGAGTGGAGTCTGTTCCATTCCCATCCCTTAGTGCTCTGAATGCATCGAATGGTTCGATTTCGTTTCCACCTTCGTCCGATAAGCCTCGAAAGGCAACTGCATACTGCGTATTGTGCTCAAGCCCTCTGATTGACCTCAGATGCACAAGGGTCGCCTCACCTTCCTGAGTTCTTGCAGAGATCTCCACCCAGTGTTCGACTGGTTGGCCCGTGTCCATGTTCAGCAAAACGCTTCCATGGTCCGCTTGGAGAGAAATGGCAATGCTGTCCTGGGAAGCCAGTTCGGAAAGATCCGGTAGATTTTGGAAGGTTGTGAAAATCTGTGATGAGGGGGAGTGGCCGTCCCTTGCGTTGATTATGTCAAATTCTTCTGACGGGGCTGAGGCTGAGTCTGGGATTGCGGCTCCCTTTATGTGGACCCTGAGACCAGTAACTGTCGAGGGGTCATCCACAAGAAATGCCCCCGATGGGTAGGGAAGCAGGCAATGGTCAGGATTGGTGTTATCACAAACATCATTGTTGGGGAAGGATATCTTCTCTTGGGACGGCTCAGTTGATTGATACTCGCAAGAGCCGTCAGAAGCAGTAGCCTCTGAGTTGAAGTTCTCTGCATTTTGGTCCATGCATCCTACGATGTCTTCGGGCTCCGGGTTAGATTCAGTCCCGCTGCACCCAGCAAGAAGCATGGAAATTACTAGCAAAATTGCGATAGTGGCCCTAGGGCGTTCAATCATCACCCTCCTGACACTAAAGGAGGTTATCAATTTCCCTACGAGAAGAAAGTATCCTGTGAAAGTGATGAACTCCTCTCTCTCTTTCAGGAGAGTATCGGCCTCTGTAATAGATGCTTGATGAAACACCCCTCTGGGTTGCCTCTACTATCTCTTGATCCTCTTCCTCGACTTTGTCCAAGTCTGCTCCAGCACCTTTGCCTAGCATCGAATGATCACCAACAAACCCATGATAGAATATCCGAGTTCGATTGGGCGAGATGGGGACAACTAGGTTTACTGAGAGCCCCCAGGGGTAAAAGTTCAGCATCAATCCAGGAAAAATCCAGTAATAGTAGGCCGCTACATTCTCACCGAAATCAGGAGAGGTTTCTGGTAGGTTGAATGACGGCTCATCATCACTAGCTATCCCAACCTGCAACACGCCTCCCTCGAAAATTTCGGTACGGTAGTTGTCATAGTCAAGGACTCCGTGGAGCTCCTTGTGAACGAAAGGAATGTGGAATCCCTCTAGGTAGTTGTCAACATACAGGGCCCAGTTCGCTTGGATCTCGTAATCACGGAACCTTGATTCATCGTGTTCAAAAGAAGAAATGGGAATCCACCCTAGCCTCCTCTCCAACTCTTCTAAACAACCGGAGAAGTCCAAGGGACGAGTCCCGCAGAAAATGATTCCGTTCCACTCCAAAGTCGGGAATCTCTGGAGGTTATCAGATTGACTAGGGAAATCCTGCACGTCTTCGAACTCGGGCATGGTCCTGAAGCATCCGTCCAGACCAAATGTGCGCCCGTGGTAAGGGCACTGAAGAGTCTTGGCTGAACATTTCTGTTCGGCGATTATCATTCCCCTATGTGTGCATACATTAGATAGGCACCTAATCTCGTCTTCCGATGTCAATAACATAGGTTCTCCAAGAATTCCTTCCATGTGAGGAAGGGGGATTGCTGTTGATTCTCCGAACTGGCTTCTATGGGCAGCGAAATGCCAGTATTCTGAGAATCTGGACCTAGATTCCCTAAGCCTTTCTTCGCTCGTATAGAAATCAGAGGGCAGTGTATGGGCCTTCCTTATGTCTGGGTCGATGATGTCAGGCAAGTAGAACTCCAGTTACTCCCCAGTGCACTCCGATGTAGGCATTTCGACTCTGGACATATGGTTTGCAAACCTCATCACGCGGTCTTCATTGACTCCCATGTCAGAAACGCCCAGCCTGGACTCGGAGTAGACATGTATTACTGAATCACCTTGATCGCAGAATCCCCTGATAAGGAAATCATCTGGAAAGCGAAAGACTAGGCTTGTGAAAACAAAGTGATGGTGGTCCGGCCAATCCCCTAGGGAAGTGGTCCTGGGCTGGGATTCTGCCCACTCGGAAGCAACCGACATTACGTGTTCCAGACTAGAGTTGAATCTAAGCTCGGTTTGCCCGTCACTCCTATGCGGCAATGGACCTAACATCGAGCAATTTGAAGATCCAGTCGGGCACTTTTCGGGGAATTCTCCTGGGGGAATCGGGTAATCTGGTGCAGCTATGTGAATCGCTAGAACTGCGAATAAGTATGATGCAAGGACTCCGGCTGAGAAGAGCGTTGAAGTTTTTCTCTCCGTCATGAGTCACCTTCGGCAACAATTACCCTAGCAGCTCTGAGAATCCTGTCGTGCATTCTATATCCCTGTTCGATTACCTCTATCACGCTCCCTGGAAGGGAGTCTTCAGGGCATGGGATAGTTGCTATTGCCTCCATACAAGTTGGATCGAATGCATTCCCTAGAGCCTCGATCTGGACAATGCCTTCTGATTCAAGGGCCGTCCTGATGCCTTCGAGGGTTAGTCGGACTCCTTCGATTACAGAGTCTCCACCTTCGGAGGACTCTACTGCCTTTGTCAGAACGTCAACCATGGGAATGATGCGGTTTGCTAGTGATGCGCCCCCATATCTCAGGAGGTCGGAGCGTTCTCTTGCTGCCCTTTGTCTAATGTTTGCAATCTCTGCCTTGGCATACTGGATTTCCTTTTCTAGCTCCTCTACCCTTGAGGCTTCGCCGTCCCCCTCGTCTGGGATGTCCACTTTATCGGCTTCCGGGGGTTCATCTGCCACGTCCTCGGGCTAGAATCGTCACTCATGAATCCAATGGTCGTTTCACTTCGAGTAGAAGTATTCCCCCGATGACTTCTGTTCGCGGTCCTTCCTGCTAGAGGGCTTGTTTATCCTCGGTCTTTGAGATTCGACGTCCCTACGGAATGTCACTCCAACATCGGACAAAAACAAGTTCATCCCCTTACGGAGAGACAGGGGGCCGACAGCATGACCATTCCTGCCCCCTTCTCCCTGGAACACCAGAAGAGAGTCGCTAACTATATCGATGAAGTAGGTATCATGATCGATTACCATTGCTGCCTTCTCGTTGCTCTCCATTGTCCTTCTGATGGCCTTTGCAGCCTCCATTCTTGCGTTGGCATCCAAGTGGGCGCTTGGTTCGTCGAAGAGGTATAGATCTGCCTCCTTGCCAAGGCAAATTGCGATGCTTACGGCTTGTAATTCCCCCCCAGAGAGCTTCTTGGCAT
Source organism: Candidatus Thalassarchaeaceae archaeon (assembly GCA_030748775.1). GTDB lineage: Archaea > Thermoplasmatota > Poseidoniia > Poseidoniales > Thalassarchaeaceae > UBA36. The sequence continues at coordinate 59,869 of JASMLH010000005.1, forward strand.
TGAGCTCGAGTAATTGATCAACTTGTAGAGCACGGATTACCTGAGTCCGGAATTCTCCGGATCTCCAAGTAGGCCCAATCTCGGAGTCCAGCCAATCGGTTACGGTTCCTTCGAAGTCGGTGCTGACGTGCTGTGGCTTGTATGAGACCACAGAGTCCATTGTGCACCATCCTTGATCTGGTTCCATCTCTCCGGCGATGATTCGGACCATGGTTGTCTTACCTGTTGAATTAGGGCCGACGACGCCTACTACCTCTGCACTTCTGACTTGCCCTTCGTCGGTGGTGAGTTGGAAATCGCCCAATTTCTTCTCCATGTCACCCCATCTCAAGATGGGCATTCCGACTTCTTCACCACGATCTCTGGCCCTAAGGAATTGGATTGGCTTATCCCGAATTCGGACGTTCTCCTCGGTCAGGAACCCCTCCAGGTATGCATTGATTGCCGTCCTTGTTGATCGGGGCGGGGTAAAAATCCCATAGGCTGCTCTCTCTCCATAAATTACATGGATGAGATCGCAAAGAACATCAAGAATAGCCAAATCGTGCTCCACTACCAAGACCCTCTTTCCTCTTGAGGCCAGGCTCTGCACGATTCCCACCATCCTCATTCGTTCGTAGATGTCCAAGTAGGATGATGGCTCATCGAAGAAGTATACATCGGCTTCTTTGAGGAGGGTTGCACAAATAGCCACTCTTTGCAACTCCCCTCCGGAGAGATCACCGAGTTTTCGATTCAGAATGTGTTCTATTCCGAGAAGGTCAGCGAACTCTGACACCTCTCCCCTCTCATCGACTCTTTCGAGTAGTTCGCAAACCTCTCCTTCGAAGATTTGGGGGAGTTTGTCGATGTATTGGGGCTTTACCGATATGCTCACTCCCTCCTCGGAAAGTAGTCCCAAGTAGTCCCTTAGCTCTCCTCGTGGGAAGGAGGTAACAACCTCCTGCCAATCTGGCAAGGGATTGTCCAAATCCCCCAAATTGGGCCTAATAGAACCTGAGAGTATGTTAATGGCCGTTGACTTTCCAATTCCATTGGGCCCAAGAATGCCCACGACCTGCTCCTCACGGGGAGATGGGAGGCGGAACAGTCGGAATCCGTTCCCCCCATAGGAGTGGGTCATGTCATGGTCTAGCTCCTCTGGGAGATTGATGATTTTGACTGCGTTGTCCGGGCAATGCTTGGCACGGGTCAGGCAAACGGGGCATGCCGTCTCGAGAATCTTGCATTTGTTATCCTCTACTTGTATGCAATCACGTTCACACATTGCTGCGTACTTCTGGAGATAGGCGAAGGCGTTGCTATTGGGTTTGCACCTTTCCTCAAGCAGAACTGCGACCCTCATGATTCGGCACCCACTAATTTCTCTCAATACATCTTCCCTGCGGAGCGCTCTCGGCGACCGCTTTTCGCTCAGAGTCCGATGAACCTGAACCTCACGTAAACGTATGCTGCGAGTAGCATCTTCTCGGTCTTGGATAGTTGGACTCTTTCAGTGAAGACGTCTCCGTTTCGCTTGACGATTTTCTTCATTATCGACTGGTAGAAGTATGCCATTGCTGCAGGTGAGTACCTAGAAGACTTGTCCAGGTGAGAGAAGAGCTTGAATGCGCGTTCCCTGTAGCCATCTGCACGGTCCAAGTACTCCTTTACGAAAGGCCCCCATCCTGGATGGTTCAGCAATTCCTCCCCACTCTTCACATCGTCCTCTGAAATCCCCCATCTGGCAAGATCTTCCAATGGAAGGTAGATCCTATCCCTATCTGCGTCCTCTGCTACATCACGGATTATGTTGATCAGTTGCATGAAGACTCCCCAGGACTCGGCGTACTCCTTGGCCATAGGTTCGTCATAGCCGTATATTTCGATGCAGACTAGGCCAACTGTAGATGCGACTCTGTAACAGTACGAGTACAGCTCCTCGAAAGTCTGGTATCTATTCTTGTGGAAATCGTTCTCCATGCCACTAATCATGTCGTGTAAGAGCTCCCGGTGGATGCCGTTCCTCTTCACAGTGTCCTTCAGGGCAATGAAGATGGGGTCTGTTGAAGTCATGTTTCCATATGCGGTGGATAGTTTCTTTCGGTAGTAGAAAAGTTGTGACATCTTCTCATTGTATGTTGATCTATCCAGGACTGGGTTCCCTGGACTAAGCCTCTCGATGGATGATCTGTATGAAATCGATTCAGGATCATCCTCTGAGCCACCAGGGAATACGTCTACGAAGTCCCCATCTGCGATATCGTCAGCCCTTCTGCAAAATGCGTAGTACGCCATTATTGAGCGTCTCTTCTGCTCGGGGAGGTACTTGAATGAGTGGTAGAAATTTCCAGCCTCGCGCCTTGTGAGCTCCTCGCAATAATCGTAAGCCGTTTCAATCATGTGCTCTGGTACCTCGGGCTCGGTCCAAATTGCAGCATCTATGTGTCCAAAGGGGTCAACCAGCTCGCCCCTCGAGCCAATTACGCCCATGAATAGGGCGCCCTCCCTCACTGCCTCTAGTGCTGTAATGCTGATTGCGTGTACCGCTTCCTTGGTAATGTCGACCGTAGCTCTGATTAGGTCGATTGATGGTTCTGGACCTTGGAACTCCTTGGAAATAGGTGTCTGCCCGAGACCCTCTCCGGGTTTGCTCGAAATCCGAGAATCTTGCCTCTGGTCCATTTCGCTCTCGAATCGGGCGGCAAAGCAGCCCACTTGAATGTCTCCCGAACTCGTCTGGGTCGGGCATCAAATTTTCTGGGATGCCGATATGGCGAGCAAGCAGTCGTTTACGCTTCTTCGAGTAGGCGCATGCTGCGACCGGGGAATGGTACTGCCATTACCACGCTTTTGACCACTCTCTCGATGTCCGACCGATCTATCTTGATCCTATTGTTGCGGTCCAGGACGTTGCCCTTCCTGAGCAGTTTCGCTGTTCTCTTTCCGATGATTACAGGTAGCATGCAAGAGCCGCGTAGCCTGAACTGGCTGTGAGGGAGCATCCCAATGTACTCAATTGCTGCCTTGAAGTGGGATTCGGTGAGATCCAAGTACTGGTCGTAGAGAGGTCTGAATCGCGACATGTTCCCGGGATCTGTTAGATCGGAAGCGCTGAGCGCGTGGTCAACCAGGGTGCTATTGGGGATGTAGCACCTCCCTGATCGAAGATCTGCTGGTATGTCCCGCAGGATGTTGATCATCTGCAACCCCTTTCCGAACCTGATTCCATTAGCGAACAGTGCTGCCTCCTCGTCTTCGGAAGCATTGAACACGTGGTCCAGAGACAACCGCGTCCATAGCTCCCCGACACTGCCTGCTACTCTGTATGCATAGTCGTCGAGTTCGCCGTCGTCCGAAAGAGAGGCTATGGTGCCCTCGGACTCGGATACTCCGGGGAATCGACGAAGATCTAGGTTCTGGCCGCTGATTATTATCCCCAAGCATCGGAGAATACTATGCTGATCAGATTCGGAGAACCCACCTAGAGAGCCTACTACGTCTGGGACGCTCCTCAGTAATTCCCCCTCAGAAGCAATCTTCTGCAAATCGGCTAGAACGGAGAAGTCGGGCGGATCTGATGTTCTGCCTTGGGTATACTTGTCAAACTCCTCAAGAGCATCAATCCTCTCTTCCGGGGAGCCTTGTCCTGAATCAGCTATGGTGTCAGAAGTTCGAGCTAGGAGGTACAGGAGGCTGATTTGGGAGCGGATTCCCGATGGGAGCTGTTTCAAAGACAGAAAAAAAGAGCGTGAGGTGCCCTCCAAAATAGAGTCGAGTTTTGGAGATAGTATTGCTGACACTGCGATGTCACCTGGACCTCGCTGAGTGCTCCTACTCCTAAGGCTCTCGGAGGCCCGCTTCCAAGAGAGCCTCGAGAAGGGCTTCTCCGATCTTGGAGGGGTCCCTTGCGATGTGGATGCCTGCCTCTTCGAAAGCAGCAAACTTCTCCTCCGCCGTTCCTTTCCCTCCTGAAATGATTGCTCCTGCGTGCCCCATTCTCTTCCCAGGCGGAGCGGTTGCGCCGGCTACGAATCCGACTAGGGGCTTGCTGAAGTTAGACTTCGCCCATTCTGCGGCCTCTTCCTCGGCCGTCCCGCCTATTTCCCCGATCATCACTACTGCTTGGGTATCTGGATCGTCTTCGAAGGCGGCTAGGCAATCAATGAAGCCGGTACCGTTCACGGGGTCCCCGCCAATTCCTACGCATGTCGTCTGACCCTCCCCAACGCTCATTGTCTGCGCAACGGCCTCGTATGTCAGGGTGCCTGATTTCGAGATAATGCCAACCCTTCCCTTGGAGTGAATGTAGCCAGGCATTATCCCTATCTTGCAACCACCTTCCTCCCCTGGACTGATTATTCCTGGGCAATTGGGGCCAATTAGCCGAACCCCATTCTTCTGCCCGATGTGGGCAACAACCCTGACCATGTCAAGGGTTGGGATTCCCTCGGTTATGCATATAATCAGGCCCCCTCCATTAATCTCATGGAATGCGTCGGCTGCCTCAATGATGGCTGGAGCGGCGAACCTGTCTGGAACGTAAATTACGCTAGCAGTAGCCCCTGTCTCCGAAATTGCCTCGGACATTGAGTCGAAAACAGGGACGTCGCGTCCCGGCAGTGAAACTATTCTCCCTCCCTTTCCAGGAGTGACGCCTCCTACGATGTCTGTTCCGTACTCGACCATCCTAGTGGAATGGAATGTTCCCTGACTTCCGGTGATGCCCTGTACGAGCACCTTCGTCTCTTCGTTGATCCAGATGCTCATTCCGAACGGCCCCCAATTGCCCCCACTATCGCTTCTCCTGCATCACCTAGGGTGCTAACGGTGACTACATCCAGGTCACTTTCATCCAGAACCCTTCTTCCTTCCTCGTGGTTGGTTCCGGAGAACCGAACAACCAATGGCACTTCCAAACCGGTTTCCTTCGAAGCCTCGATGATGCTCCTAGCGACCATGTCGCACCTGATAATCCCCCCAAAAATGTTGACTAGGATACCCTCAATGCTGGGGTCCTCCAGAATTATGCCAAAAGCTGCGGTGATTGATTCGCTATCGGCACCGCCTCCAATGTCTAGGAAGTTGGCGGGTTCACCTCCATACATCTTGATGACGTCCATCGTGGCCATCGCTAATCCAGCCCCGTTGACCAGGCATCCGATGTTTCCATCCAGATCAACGTACGAGAGGCCGTGCTCGTGAGCCCTGACCTCCACCTGGGACTCCTCCGACATGTCCCTCATTTCATCCCTCCAAGGATGCCTGAAAGATGCGTTGTCATCGAAGCTCACCTTTGCATCGAGTGCCACCATAGCACCCTCTCCTGACCTGACTAGTGGGTTGATCTCGATCATCGAGCAGTCCTTGTCCACGAACATAGACGCTAGTTTCTGGGACATCTCGACGAATGATTCTCGAGATGACCCCGAGAGGCCCAATGAGTCTGCCATGGAGCCTGCCTTTTCTTTGTCCAAGCCAAGCGATGGGTGGAACCATTCCTTGTGGATTGCCTCCGGTGTCTTCTCTGCTACCTCCTCTATGTCCATCCCGCCCTCGGTGGAGCCCATCATGAGCAACGACTCCGTCTCCCTGTCTACGAGCAGTGCCAGGTAGTATTCGTGTGCGATGTCGCATCCGGATTCAACATACAGATTGCTAACCATCTTCCCGGAAGGGCCGGTCTGCTTTGTTACCAGGTTGTGACCGAGGATTTTGGAAGCGTACTCCTCAACCTCTGACCTGGAGAAGGCTACCTTGACTCCTCCTTCCATGACTAGCTCGCCCGAGTCTGGGCAGTACAGGTTTCCCTTCCCCCTTCCTCCAGCGTGAATCTGGCTCTTCACAGCAACAACTTCTGAACCCAGTGAGTCGTATGCCGATAAGGCCTGCTCGACAGTCGTGCAATGCTCGCCCTGCTGGACTCTTACTCCTGATTCCCTGAACATAGCCTTTGCCTGGTACTCGTGAATGTTCATCGGTCGGACCCAATGGAGGGGTGCCCTTGAACGATGCGGCTGGCAGGTTTGTGAGGGAAAGCCACGAAGCGATGAAAGGGGGCCGCATGCTGGGAGTGGCATGGACGTTGTAGTCCTAGCTGGAGGATTCGGGACGAGGCTGAAGCCTTGGACGGACAGCAGCCCCAAGCCACTTCTGCCCATTCTAGACAGGTCGATGATCGAGCATGTGGTCGATGTGCTCCCAGAGGCGCTGGTCGACAGGGTTCTGATAGCTGCCGGATATGGGATAGGCAAGATGCGGGAGCACTTCGAGGGCATTGACCTTCCATATGAGGTGCTGATTATCGAGGAGACGGAGCCGCTAGGTACCGGGGGGGCCATCGCAAACTGCAGAGAACACCTCTCTGGAGGGGCTTTCTGCGTAATCAACGGCGACCTTATGACTAGCCTTAGGGTCGAAGAAATGCTCGATTTCCACCAAAGTAACGGCGGGATTGCGACAATCTCACTCTGGGAAGTAGAAGATCCCTCTAGGTTCGGCGTTGCAGACTACAAACAAGGAACTGGGAAAATAATGAGGTTCCAAGAGAAGCCATCTGTCGAGGAGGCATTTTCGAACCTAATCAATGCAGGGACCTACATCCTAGAGCCTGAGATTTTCAAGCTGATGCCCGGGGGCGCCCATAGCATCGAGAGGGACGTCTACGAGGACCTCGCAGCAACGGGTGGGCTGAACGGCTTCCCGTTCGAGGGTTGGTTCGTGGATGCCGGGACTCCTTCTTCCTTCGTGGAAGCCAGCCAGGTTTGCATCTCAGGAGGGAGGTTCTACACTGGCTCGATCGAGGGTGACTCCTGGTTCGGAGAAGGATCGACGAACAGGGGCGAGGTGTTTGCTAGCTCCATAGGCCCGGGAGCATCAGTAGGGGAGGGGTCAATAATCCGGGACTCAGTAATCCTGGAGGGGGCGGAGATTGGTCCTGGCTGCAATATCGAAGGATGCCTCATAGGAATGCGGGCCTTTATCGCAGAAGGTTCCGCCCTAAATGGGCAAATTGTCGATCACGGTTCGTAGCAGAGAGATTCCAAATGAAAGAAAGCTTCGGTGAAATCGGTTTCTCGGGAAAGCTAAGGCCCTCACAAGTGGCCTCCTCCAGCATAGTTAAGATGGAGCTCTACAAAGGATCCAAGGAACTCCTGATAGTTGCCCCACCTGGATCGGGGAAAACCGTACTTGGGCTATATGTCTGGTCCGACTTGGTCAGGCTGCCAACTCTAGTGCTAAGTCCCAACTCAGCGATTCAGGCCCAGTGGGTCGAGAGGGCAAGGGAACTGTTCAACCTTGATGGCAGAGACGACGAAATCGGCACTGATCCGAAGAACCCGGGAATCCTAACTTCACTGACCTATCAGTCTGTGACTCTCCCCAGGAGGGGAGGTGAAGAACTCGACAATTCCGCGATGGAGATGTGGATTTCCGAACTAATGACGCCCGATGAAGACGGTGCGGTTCAGGCAGAGGGCATGGATGAGGCGATTGCATGGATCGAAGATCTAGAGCAGAAGAATTCCGACTACCATGGAGAAAGAATGAGTCACTACCGGAAGAAGGTCAGGGACTCTTTTTCAGAGCATGGGAACGCTTTGTGGGTCCTCCATGAGTCTGCCAAAGAGAACCTGAAGAGGCTCGCTGATGTAGGAATCGGATTGATCATTCTCGATGAGTGCCACCACTTGATGGAGCACTGGGGAAAAGTACTCGCAGAGGCCAGAGAGTTCCTTGGGAATCCGATAGTTCTGGGGCTAACCGCCACCCCCCCTGAAGAGGGCACTGACAGTGCAATCAATCGTTACTTGGACCTATTCGGAGAAGTGGACTACGAGGTACCCGTTCCAGCCCTCGTTCGAGACGGAAACCTGGCTCCCTACCAAGACCTAGCCTTCTTCGTTCGCCCATCCCCGGATGAGCTGAGATATATCGCAAACGTAGACGAAGAATTCGAAGAGTTGGTCAAAGTCCTAAGAAGAGGGCCAGAGGAGCCGAAGAACAGAGCTCCCAGGCTGGAGGTATGGTTGGCTAGGGTGCTGGATGATTTATCCCTTCCCAGTGGCAAGGCCAAGGATTGGGCATCGTTCAAGCGCAGGGACCCGCGTCTTGCTGATGCAGCCAGGGCATACCTGGCGGCGGGTGGCCTTGGACTGCCTCCCGAGGTGCCCCAGCCATCGGCCGAGCTTCTGGCAACTGGAAGCAGCATGGACACCCTAATCACGGTTCTAGATCGGTACATCAGGAACGGGCTAATGAGGTCGGAAAACCAAGAAGACCATGGACTCGCGGAAGACGCGAAGAAGAAGCTCAGGATGCTCGGCGTTCAGATCACCCAGAATGGGGCCAGGGCATGCGCCTCCCCTGTTGGAAGAGTGATGGCGTATGCCTCGGCAAAGTACGGGGCACTGAGGGACATTCTGTCGGCCGAGATGCAGGCTCTAGGTCCAGATATTAGGGCAGTTGTAGTTACTGATTTCGAGAAGACTTCGGCTACTGCGCTGGTGGAGGAGGTCATGGACGAGGAGGCCGGGGGGGCAGTGGCAGCCTATCGTGCCGTTCTGTCTGCTGAGGCGACTGACCGGCTCGACCCCGTCCTGATGACCGGTTCGACGGTGCTGGTTGACGACGACCTACTAGAGAGGATTTTCCCAAGGTTCGAGAGCTGGGCCTCGGAGAGGGGGCTAGAGATTTCTTTCAATTACGTGGAGAGGGGGGATTACTTCGAGATTAGGGGCAAGGGTAAGGACTGGTTGCCCAGGTACTACACTATGATGATCACCGAGCTATTCCAAGAGGGGGTTACGAAGTGCCTAGTCGGTACCAGGGGCCTACTTGGGGAGGGGTGGGATGCTAGTAGAATTAACGTCTTGGTGGACCTGACCACCGTCACCACTAGCATGAGCATCAACCAACTAAGAGGGAGGTCGTTCAGGCTTGACAAGCTCTGGCCGGAGAAGGTAGCGAACAATTGGGACATAGTCTGCCTAGCTGATGAGTTCAAGAAGGGGTTCGATGACTACCTTCGTTTCAAGAGGAAGCACAAGCAGTTGTACGGGGTCTGCGACGACGGAGCCATAGAGAAGGGGGTCGGACACGTCCACGCCGCGTTCACCGAGGCCAAGCCGGAGGGTGTCTCGCAGGCAATGGGTGCATTCAACGAGGATATGATAATGAGGGCTAGGAACCGGGAACGGACCCGCGAACTATGGGGGATTGGTCAGCCTTTCGACGCAGTGCCGAGGGAGGCCATAGAGGTCAGGGGAGAGGGGCTCGGGGGTTCCTTCCCTCCCTTGAGTAGAATTGGGGTGGCCCAGTGGTCGGAAGAATCACTGGTACTTGCAATTGGAGATGCTGTCGCATGCTCCCTACAGGCCTTGGGACTAATCGGATCTATGGCTAGGGTTGGTGGCGGGAGCAGAGGAGGGGGGTGGATGAGATCCTACCTCGAGGATGCTACAGAGGAGGAATCCGCCATTTTCGCTAAGGCGATGCAGGAGGTCCTAGGGCCACTGGATAGACCAAGGTACGTGATCCCGAGAGAGGTGACAGAGGAAAGTGACACCTGGATCAGCGAGTTGCTCCCGGAAGTCGTTGGCAAGTACTTCCGAAAAAGACAGAACGTCCTGAAGATGTACCATGCAGTGCCGAAGGTCCTTTGCCGGAGCCTGGAGGATGCGCAGGTGTTCGAGCAGCAATGGAACTGGAAGGTGAGCCCGGGAGAGGTGATTTACGGTCATAGCAAGGACGGGAAGCTCCTGGTCAGCACCATAAAGGGGTCGGGTCGGGCCCCCAAGTCGTCCTTCCACCGAAAGAGCGTGTTCCTCTGATCAGCTAGAGCACTCCTTGCAATCTATGTTCCCCCCCGTGTGCTCGTTGCAGAACCGCCTGCGGCAAGTGAAGCATCGGAAGTCGAACGCGGTCACGGTGTTCGAGCACCCGGAGTGCCCACAAGATTGGTCGGATGAACCGGCGGTTTTCGAGGAGTTCTCATCAGGTTTCTCGTAGCCCTCCTCCCACCAGTCGTCTCCAATGACATCGGACGAGCTCTTTTCCTCGGAAGACTCATCGGATTCATCTTGTGCTGTTCGTGCCTCATCCACTTCGAGGAAGCTGGTCCCAGCCCTTCCCTCCAATACCCTGAACTTCTTTAGCCCCAAGACATTCAAGACGTATGGGCTGGAGTAGAAACTTTCGGCTTGTGATTTGCCCCTACCAATCCTTGGTGTGAGCCACTGGATGCCCTCATCACGAGTTTCGGGACTGGCCCCATAAGACCTCATGTAGTCGATCAGCCTGTCGTAAGAGCGGACATCACTAGGGGATAGCGAGCGGTTGACGTCAATGGACCGGTAGTTTTCAGATGGCCCACCCATCCAGGGTAAAGTCACAGACTCGTTTTCGGATCCCGAGCGACCGAAGATCCAGAAAAAAACGAAGAGGGCGAATATTGTCTGCAACGGATAGTTTGCCAGAGCCCAGAAAAAGAATGCTGCGAGGTAGAAACAGGCCTCAATATCTGACAATGGCTATCACCACGAATATTGGCCACGGCGCTGTCCCGGCGCCGTGGCCGGTGAGGTACTGGCAGTGAAGGGCGCAGCCCTGCAGTCATTGCCCGTGAGGGCTCCTTCCGTGGGACGTTTGTCAGGGGTAGTCGGAGGATGATAAACTCAGCGCCGGATTGCCACCCGGATAGAGGGCTCTGGGCTCCCAGAGACCTCTCCCCGACTCGGTCGGATTGGGAGTCCTAGCCTGCTGCACAGCTCCAAGTGGGATGCCGACCACGGGTGCAAGCACCTTTCGCTGGCCTCATAGCCGAGGACGGTTATGGGCTGTAGCTCAATCTTCCATCCGTCCCCTCCCATCCTGCCAGACACCCTCGTCCATGAGTGGTCGAACCTCCTCAGCTCGTGTTCGAAACCACCGAGGCCCGCCCGGCCAATTCTACTCAGTAGGAAGTCCCTGGGGATAGCCCTTGGGATGACTGCCAGAACCCTCTTTCCATCGTGCATGTAGGCCACTGGCCCCAAGTCAATGGAGTCGAATTTCTCCTGCGCGCGCTCTACTACCTGCCTAGGGTCGCCCCATCTTTCCGGTAGCCATGCGACAACTGCAGAGCGGTCGCTCGTACCCTGAACGTGGCTGCTGACCTCGATGCTAACGTACTCATCCCGGTCCTCTACCCTCTCCAAGACTACCTTGTTCTCTCGATTTAGCGATATCTTGGGGATCCTGATCGGGGGTCTTCGAGGCATCCTTACAGCCAGTTCGCTCCTGGCAATCTCATACATCCAATCCCTGACCGGTCTCTCCAACCAACCTTCGTCGAGGATCGTGCACACCCACCCTGTTGAGCCGTGGACAGTTCCTGGCAATCTAATGATCCTGCGAGTGTCTGCAGTAACGACGGGGTCGACTGGGTGACCCTCTTCGAGAACCTTGTCTAGCAATTCTCTCCTCTTCTCTCGCACCCTCTCCTCCCTCTTCACCGGGTCAGGCTCGGAGAAGGCTGACCTGTCAGGGTCTCGGGCAACTATGTGGAATCCCTTGCTCCCTGAGAATGAGGTGTGTTGGACGACCAGGTCAGTTTCCATAGAAATCCACTCCCTAAGCCTCAGTGCGGCCATCCTGGCACTCTCTAGCCTGCTCCTGCAGAACGGGCGCATGTCGATGTCGAACACCACCATATGGTCGATTAATATTGGAGGCGGCCTACTGGTGTCCTTCAATCGTGGGAGGTTCACGGGATCGAGCCAAGAAGATGTCGAGACATAGACGTCCGTTGGCATGGAGTTTCGGAAGTCCTTCACAAGAGACTTACCGGACGATATCCGCCTCCTTGATGTGACCCATGGGCCCTTCAGTGTCCTCCATCTGAACTGGTGCCGGGTTGGCTTGGAAATCCACGAGAAGTCGATGCAGGAACCATCCGAGTAGTGATCGGTGAGAGAATCCTCTGTCCAATTCGGACCCCCGCCCATATCCCCCAGAATCACTGCTATGTATTGGACTAATCCCCGTCATGGTCAAAGAGGCGCGTCTGTTCGGGTCGTCGTGGGCAGCTCAATCGTCGTTGTCAACTTCAAGACTTACGAGACCGCTCAAGGCGTGTCTGCAGAGGATATGGCAAAGATCATGTCCAGGATAGAGGCGCCTGCTAGGCTGGTTGCCTCGGTGTCTGCATTCGACCTAGCAGCTGTGGTTCAGGCAGCCCCGGGTCTCGAAGTTTGGTGCCAGCACCTTGATCCTGTGGGCTTTGGGTCCAATACTGGGTGGCTGAACCCCGCAACTGCTATCGAGAGGGGTGCCTCGGGGACCCTGATCAACCATGCTGAGCACAAGGTCAGCATCGAGCACGTAGCAATGCTGTTGGACCAGGTCCCAGAGGGGTTCGATGTATGTGCCTGCGCAGCTGACATAGAAGAGGCGCGGGCATTGTCTGCACTCTGCCCTACTTTCGTCGCTGTGGAGCCTCCTGAACTGATTGGGGGGGACGTTTCGGTCACCAGCGCCGACCCTGCAGTGGTTAGTGGGACCGCAGAGGCCGTAAGGGATGTTTCAGAGGGAGTGGGTGTTCTTTGTGGGGCTGGCGTTAAGACTGGCCTGGACGTGTCCAAGGCCATAGATCTTGGCACATCAGGGGTTCTCCTTGCGAGCGGTGTCACGATGGCAGAGGACCCCGGAGCCGCCCTACAGGATCTGGTATCGCAGCTGTGATGAATGCCGATTCATTATTTGTATTCAACCACAGCACTTTTGTCAGTACCTGCAATCGGGCTCATGGTACCATGGTCGGAAACGGGGGAGAAGAGGTCGAGAGGATTGACAAGAAGACGTACAGAAAGGAGCTTTTCAGGCTACAACTGGAACTGATAAAACTGCAGGAATGGGTCAAGGCGAAGGGCCTGAAGGTTGTTGTTATTTTCGAAGGGAGGGATGCCGCTGGAAAGGGCGGCGTGATCAAGCGAATATCCCAGTACCTCAATCCCAGGGTTGTTCGCGTGGCAGCACTTCCTGCCCCCACCGAGCGCCAGAAGACCGAGTGGTACTTCCAGCGCTACGTAAACCACCTGCCTGCCTCAGGAGAAATCGTACTATTCGATCGTAGTTGGTACAACAGGGCCGGAGTAGAGAGGGTGATGGGCTTCTGCACCGAGGATGAGTATGACGAGTTCATGAGATCGTGCCCGATGTTTGAGAGGATGCTAATCAGGTCGGGAACAATTCTGATCAAGTACTGGTTCTCAGTATCCGATGACGAGCAGCTTAAGCGATTCAAGGCTAGATTGGATGAGCCACACAAGCGCTGGAAGCTGAGCCCCATGGACCTCGAGTCCCTGACTCGATGGGAGGATTACTCGGAAGCAAAGGACATTATGTTCGCCCATACCGATACAAAGCAATCCCCCTGGTTCGTGGTCAACTCAGAGATCAAGCGGCACGCTCACCTCAACTGCATCAGCCACTTCCTATCGAAAATAGAATACGACGATCTGACCCCCGATCCTATCGAGCTCCCTCACAGGGAGACGGCCCGGGGATACGTCAGACCACCCATGTCCGAGCAGACCTTCGTACCTAGCCATCACGAGACACTAATGGGATAGTTTTCATTTCGAATTGGCAATGGCTAACGATTGCTTCTTGAGCAGCAGTCCTGCCCCATGACCGATGGGGGCTCGCGTCAAAGCAGTCGTTGTTTCGATTTTCATGGTCTTTACGGGTTGCATTTCACAACCTCCACCAGATATGGATGGGGATGGGATGGAAGATTCCCTGGACATGGACATGGATGGGGATGGCTGGGATAACTCGGTCGAGGAGAACTGCAGCACCGCCCATGACAACGCCAGTTCAATTCCATCCGATATTGATGGGGATTGGGACTGCGACCTCTTGGATGGGGATGACGACGGTGACGGGTGGAGCGACGATGGGGAAATCGAGTGCGGGACCGATGCTCTGGATCACGAATCTGTCCCGGGAGACCAGGATGGTGACGGAGTATGCGACTCGCTGGACGACGATGCAGACGGTGACGGGTGGAGCGACGATGGGGAAATCGAGTGCGGGACCGATGCTCTGGATCACGAATCTGTCCCGGGAGA
>JASMLH010000006.1 GCA_030748775.1 Candidatus Thalassarchaeaceae archaeon
AGGGGGTTCCGGCGGTCAACTCGTCGGTCGCTCCCATCCTTGTCCCGTCCAATTCCATTGCATTGGGATCGGGGTGACCTAGTCCGGCGGTAGTGATCGCCTCGCCCCAGCTGGAGTCGGTCCCAAGGTTTCCGCTCACCACACCGTATACCGTGGCGTCTCCACAAGTGAGTAGCCATTCGACGTTGTTCACGAGGACATCGGTTGAACCAGATGCGACCTTAGCTGTGATTATCAGAGAGTCGACGTTCGTGTCAGTCGCAACTGCGGTTATGGACGAGGTGTTCACCAACACCTGAATGATGCTGATCTTTCCGGAAATCTCCTTTCTAGTATCGTCGCTGGTTGCCTCTGCGTTCTGTTGTAGTTCCTCTGCGGTCTTGATTATGATCGTCGAGGCCACTGCGGCAACGAGGATCAGTGCAATGAAGACAATCATTGCACCGATACCAATCGAGCCCTCCTCTCGGTTTCTTCCTACTGTCTGGTATTCTTCGCTCATACGCGTATCACCTGTGCCCCCCTGTGGTCGCTTTTCACTTATCATATTAGTGGAGATGGACGGCTATTTGTCCTTCCAAGCAGATGGAATCAACTGCCAATTCCGACGGCCCTGTTCACGTTGATGACTTCGACGGGGACGTGAACTACTGATCCCGGAGATAGGTTCTCCACCAATGGTAGTCTGACGCTCTCGAAACCGTCGGGTAGCCATGGGTCGATGATTAGGCCCTCCATCACCTTGGGTGTTCTGTTCTCTAGCCTGACCTGGACCTGGACCTCCCCGTAGTCGGCCATGTACCCTGTCGTGATGCTGAGGCTGGTGCCTAGAAGAGAAGTCTGAGGGAATGAGCCAGATGGCCTGATCTCGATTCCTATCTCGATGAACCCTTCGGGGGGTATCTCCGGGATCTCGCACATCTTGGGGGAGGCAGTCCAACCGAAGGGTACTGGAGGTGCGAGTCTCATCGGCGAGATGTCGTTCTCACCCATGTTCTCCAGTGTTACCACCATCAGACCATGGTCCCTTCCCTCTGGCCAGGTAGTTCCTACAGACATGAATAGCCTGTTTACCAGGAACGGGCTGGCTGCTTCGGTGACGGCAACTGGGCCCAGTGCTGTGATGGCCTTTTCGAAGGACGCTGCCGCTGATACGAAGTCCTCCTTCTCAATGCTCTTCCTTCCCTGCTTAACCAGGGTCTGTGCAATCTGCTCGATGTCGCTGAGCTCACCCAGCTCGTTGAGGTGCCTACCCAGTGTGGACAGGGAACGCTCCAGCCCATCCGGCCCCAAGGATGCGACTGCCTTCTCCACTGAGTCCGAGGCTGCTCCCCAGTTCCCCTCCCTGAGGAATTGCAGTCCAAGCATTGTGAGGTCCCAGGCATCCCTGTAGTCCTCCGAGCCTTCCTCGGCCATCTCCTCGAGAGACCTCTCTAGGGAGGAGAGGGCCCGGTATAAGCCTAGAATCTGGGTCTCTAGGAAGTCTGCCTCCTTGCTCAGCTTCTTGAGTTGCCTCGTCGCCTTCATTGGCCTGTTTCCCCATATGGAGTACTGGATGTTCAGGGCCTCATCCTCGATGTAGTCCAGAGCCTTTAGCGTGGCCTCGGCTCCTCCCATTGCCTGGTTTGGCTCGGCCAACTCAGTCACCCCCTGACCCTGGTCCGCTGCCAAGGCTCCCGAGTATCTTCTTGATCTTGATGGCCCTCAGTTCAATCTCTGCGAGCTCGCTATACAACTTGTCATATGACCTGTCCAGAATCCTGAGTGTGAAGTGCACCAGAATGGGAGAGGAAACGATGAAAATTAGCATTGTCAATAGAGAAAATGTGCCTATTTCGATTGTCAGAGAGGGAGTCACTAGAACGAATGGCAGGAATGCTAATGGCGCGCAGGAAATGATTGCCCTGAGCTCTTTTCTTGTGTTCTCCTGTTCCTTGTCGTGATCCTCTAGGACGGCCCTTGTACCTATCCTTGCCTTCTTCCTATCGTCGTGAATCGTCTGGAGTTCGGAAGAGCTGAGCCACGCAACAACACCGGCGAACACTACTGCCGACATTGCAGAGAAAGCAGTTAGCCATGATGCTACGTTTCCTAGAGAGATTATCCCAAAGGCCATCGATGCCAGATAGGCGGAGGCGTGAAGGCTGTTCGGATTTTCTTCGAGGCCCCTGCTCAGCAGCACCAATGCGCCGAATAGGACGAAGAGGCCCGCAATGAAAGCAGATGAAATCTTGAACTCGTAATCCCCAATAGGAATCACTACAGGAGGAGTTGTCCAAGACTGGATCTCCAGGTTGACATCGGAGACGTCGTTAGTTATGTTGTTCCCGAAGACGGGTACAGCGAATATTAGGCTTGCAGAGCATTCCAAGTGCTCGGAAGTGCTGTACCAGGGGATGGAGCCGAGGTTGGCATCCCAACTGGCGTTGAATGTCCCGCTTGCCTCAAGATCGGGGACCTGCCGGTTGACGAAGCTTGAGACCACAGTCGCGTAAGGGGATGCTGAGCAAAGGAGCTGGACCTCTGTCCCAGATGGCATCCTGGCTGTCCCAGCATTTACGACCAGGACGTTTATCTTCGTCTTCGAGCCCTCTATCCCTGTCTGTGGGACGAAGCCAGTAGATCCCAGCATTCCGAAAGATACTCTCTCGATTAGGGGGTCGGACGACTCTGTCATCCTAAGCTTCACTGTGAACTCAGTCCAGAAAGCCGATGTGGACGGTTCATCGGGGTTCTCAATCCTCAACTTGATGTCCCAACCATCCCCTGATGCTAGATTGAGTTTGTCGGGAATGATGACTTGGATAACTAACAATCCACCATGCATTTCTCCGTCGGAGACGAGGTCGTATGGGATGGTGGTAGGCAGGTCCCATCCCGGCCCATTGCATGCCGCCGCCGTAGATGGTGTTACAGAAAGGCCCTCGCCTACATCGGCCATCTGGCAAGTTCCTTGGTCGATGTCGATAGCCCACTCTGCCTTTGAGTTGAACGTGGAACTGATCAGTCTATCTGTGCTTGTCCTCGAAAGGGTGTAGTTGACTGAGGCCACACTAGAGTACCCGATAGAGGGGATGTTTGTCCATGGGATTTCTATCTGCCTGCATCTCTCATCTGCATTGGCGTCGCATGAGAAGTCTCCGGCTGAGTCGGAGTTCAGGTAGTACTCATCGTCGCTCTGGACCCTGACCACTTGTATCGGCGTCGTTATGGTGATGGGGTCGAGGGAGATTCCCAAGGGTGTGAAGATCAAGTCCAAAGTCCCTGCCTCGTCCCTGTAGTGATCTCCATGGAGTGCGGCCAGGCTGTATGTCAGCGAAGTCGACTCTCCAATGTCCAGATCCAGGGTTGTCGAACTGATTACTGCGTTCACGCTGAACCTATCCTCCTCAGTGTCTGAGTCAGTGGTGGTCCACTGCAAGTTGATTGACATAGGGGCGTTTCCGGCATTCTCGATCTCGTAAGACACAATCCGGTCGTGACCTGGGACGATTGCAATCCTATCTGGTGCCTTGATGACGTTTACTGCGAACACCGGAAGGACCTCGATGCTGACCAGGGTGGTAGCGATTGGGATGTTCTCTGTCACGTTCATCACCCTGATGGTGACGTTGTGGACCACCCCTGCCGAGAGGATTACCCCCGATTCCATCGGAGGGAGAGTTATAGATGCGAGGAATCCCTCCATGCCGCCTATACCTGGTTCGATAGAGACGTTCGAGGCGTTCACCTCGAACGTCCAGTTTCCGGTATCTGAGGGGAAGGTAGCGGTAATGTTGACCCTTTCCATCAGATTTCCGTGATTTACCAAATCGATTGGGACGCTAAGTGTGGCTCCGGGGGCCGCAGTATACTCCTCGTTCATCATGAACTGGATGAAGTGGAATGGGTTTACCTGCACCATAATCCCGCTTCTGTCATACTCTGTTCCGCCATTGGATACGGCGACTTCGAACTTGCTATCTATGTCAGCCCTGGCATCCGTTCCAGCTAGAGCATAAACCCTCACGATTGCCTGGCCTCCTGGAAGTATGAGTTGCGACTTGTTCATCTGGACCGTCCCGTCGTCTGCGAATGAGACCTGAATCTTGTCTGGATCCAGGTTGTTGAGAGACAGGTTGAATGTCTTGTTGGAGTTGCCCGTGTTATTCAGTTGGAGCAGGATTGTCGTCTGGCCAAGCCTGTCAATTACTGCGGTAGAGTTCTCCGGAATCAACTCTGCAGAGACCAGTTCGGTCAGTTGGAAGTATGCGGGTGCTTGAGCCAACAATTCAATGCAATCGAAGACTGAAGCGTTTGTAGTCGAAGCCACCCAAAAACCGCCACGCAGCTGACATGAGGAAAGTGTATCATCTGGCTTGGTTGTGGTCGCGTTTACCGCTATCCAGATTTGATGAGTGGTGTCGGCGCTTGCAGTGGCAGGCGGGGTCGCAGTCACAGTGAATGAATTAGAGTCCGAGTTGTCGACCCCCTCCGAGAGGGGGTAGAGATTTGTCCTTGACTTCACGCTGTTTATCGATGGCTTGCTGATTTGAACGGTCCAGCCCGGTAGAGGGAGGTGGCCAATCGTGAAGTCCTGAACGTGGTTTCCCGTGTTCTTCATAGTCATCGTCGTAGCGATTGCAGTTCCAGGGTCCCCTGTTCCCGTGGGGCCACTTGTCAATTCTGCGTTGGTCATTTCTTCTATAGAAATCGATGCTACGCCCGTGGAGTTCTTTGTCACCGCCCCGGGGAAGCCCCCCCAACCTGAAGTGGCCTCGAAAGAGTAGGAGAATACTCCAGCGGCAGGATAGGGGAAGTCGGTGGTAGGGTGGTGGGATATCGCAATAGTCCCGTATCCTGTCTGGCCGGGGCGAACTTCCATGGAAGATGGAACCATAGAGGCTGTCCACCGTGTGTGTTCGAAGCCGGTTGTATCTACAGTTGATTCACCGAAATTAACGAAGGTCTTGCCGTGCCCGGGCAGCTCGCCGTTGACAGAGATAGGTGTGAATTGGATCTGTGTGGCAGTGTCGTCCGAGCCTAGGTTGTTCTTCAGCTCGACTGCGAAATCCACGAACCTGTCTGTGTTGCCACTGAGGAAGTCGTCAACACCTATGTCGTTGGCCCCTCCAATTATCGAGACGTCGATTTCAACGTACTTGTCGATTATCAGCGTGGTCTGGTTGGTCGCTGGGACGCCCCCTTCCAGGGGAATGGCTTGGATTGCTAGGTTGATCTGCAAGTCTGCCCACACCTTCCAAGATGGGTCCAGGGGCATCTCGATCTCAGGGGTGATTATGGTGACGGGTATCGTTCTTTCCTCCCCGGGCATTACGACATCGGTTATCGTTACTGGCGAGAAGATGTTCCAGTATGGTACTGGTTGGATTGCTCCCACGTTTATCTGGTACTGGGTCGGGGCTGTACCGGTGTTCTTTAGGGTGTAATCGATGGTACGATCGGTGCCTGGGGTGATGTTTGCAAAGTCCTCTACGTAGACTGCTGGGACCGGGGGTGTTGTGCCTGGCCCTGTCCCAGGTTGAATGTAGCTGTGATTCTGCATGATGGAAGCCTCGTAGAGTCCTCCTGCCATCACAGTGGTAGTCGCTTCTAGCAAGTAGCCCATTGCAACGCTCTGGACAGATATGGTCACTGAAACCGCATCTCCCAGACCGGCAGTGACCGGGACTGAGACCTCTACCTGGATCGCACTGGTTGCGCCCGCAGAAACCTCGAGTATCCCCGCTGGGCAGACTGAGCAGTGCATGTTTACGGGGGCATTTACCCAGTATGGCGCTCCAGTGGAGGTGTTCGACTGTATCACTATGAAGGTGTCGTCCTCAGTGCCTGAGTTCTGAAGGATGAAGTTCAGAGTCGATGACGCTCCAGGGTCAAGGTTCCTGTCGTTTGCCGCAATCAGTGTTGCAGTCATCGTTGTGAATGTGATTGTTCTTGATTCTATGGTCAGTGATGATGATCCAGCTCCAGTGATTAGTAGGCTTCCCCCCAGAGTGTACGTCCCCTCAAGGTTGGTCCCATCGAACGATAGGGAAATATTCTGAGGCTCGGGAGGGTTTGCCAGACTTCCTGCGATGACGGAAACCGTGTCCGAAGTAACTGGAGTCTGGGCCCCAGATATCGATGAGGTGAGAGTCAGTTGGGCCGTCACGGTGACATTCTGGTTTCCTGTGTTGACCACTGTTATGGCTCCGGCCCAGAGGGCCCTGGCGACATTTTGACCGTCTACAGGAAGTGAGTCAGCGATTCGTTCTGCATCCTCCACGGGGACAACGGCAATCCCAGTCAGGGACATCTCATCGTTGGAAGAGTCGGAATCTGTGGAAGAGCCTCCTACGACCCACTCCGCCCTGAGGTTGTAGCCCGAGCCGACTGAAGCGTCCCAATACAGTACGTGGTCCTGCTGTTCAATTGGGTTGATGCTGACGTTCCTTGAGTCAACCAGGACCCCATTGACCTTCAGTGTGAGGTTACCATCAGCAGCAGACCCGCCGATATTCTGAATCGTGACCCGGATGATGTGAATCTGTGGGGCTAGGGTTGGTACCCCCGATACCATTACTGATGGAGTCGTGACGGAGAGGTCGGTTACTGCAACGTCAGCATCGGTGTTCTTCCCGGACGAAGGTAGTACTGTTGGCTGGACCGATTCGCCTGGTGCGTTGGCCAACAGGGGAAGCAGGAACAGAAGAGCGACGAGAAATGCGGCCGTGCATGCATTTCTTGGGGTTCCTCGGGGCTCCTTGCCCCTTCTTGAGATTGCTACGGTTCCCATTGCTTGCGCTCCCCTCCTCGTAGAGGAGACTAACCATGATTATGAAACAACCGGCGGTAATTTACAAATTGCATTGGCCTGACCACGGTTCGACCGATGTAATGAAAAGTCACTGCGCAGGTTCGGTCATGTGGCGGACGCTGTATCCCTGGTGCTCATTGCAATCATCGTAATGGCAACTGCTAGTGGAGCGTACCGAATCCTACAATCTGGAAAGCGCAGGACCATCCTGCCATCTACTCGACGGAACCTACCCGAACACATTTCTGATGCAGCTATAGCTAGGATGGGGAGAAGAGGCAGAGGAAGGGACAGGTCACTCGTTCAGACCGCCACTGATTCTCTTGGAACTGGTTCCGACGCCATTGGTGCTGGAGTCCAGGAAGCTGAGATCAGTACCAAAGAAGTCTCGGCTCTCGAGAAGAGGCTGGAGCGTGAGGGCGCCAAGAGAGGGGCAGTACAGATCAGCCTGATGTGGGATAACTGGAACGACCTTGACTTGCACGTTATCACTCCATCCGGGGAGCACGTCTATCACGACAACAGAAAGTCCAGCTGTGGCGGAGAGCTTGACATAGACATGAATTTCAAGCCTACATCCAAGTCTCCCGTCGAGAACATAGTTTGGACAAGGACGCCTCCTCCGGGGATATACAGAATTGGAGTGAGGCACTACAAGATCCATACAAAGGGCATTTTCTCATGGATTCCTCTCCTTTCCAGCGTCCACAGAAAGAACGAGACGGCTTTCACCGTGAGCGTGACCATAGGCGAGAGCAAGAGGTTCTTCGAGGGGTCACTGGTGAAAAGCAACGAGTTGCAGTTCGTAGCAAAGTTCGCTATCGCTGGACCCGATGGAGAAGTTCCTGATGAAGCCCGGGAAAGCGTCACCGTACCCGGTGAGCAGGAGGATTTCACAGAGGCCCGTGATATTGATGCCATGAGGCGTAGAGTGGGTACCGTCCAAGATGGGGTTTCAGTGGAGCTAAGCTGGGAGTCCGGAGCTGACCTTGGTCTTTCCATTGTGGATGGAGATGGTGCCGAGGTGTCGTTCTTCGAACCCGAGGGGATAGAGGGGGCTTCGTTCGACATGGGTGATTTCGCGCCGGGTGAGTTGCATAGAAGAATCGCATGGACAGACAGTCCTCCCACCGGAAGTTATACCGTCAGGGTAAGGCATTTCGAGAGAGAAGGAGAGGGGGAAGAGACTGAGTTCAAGGTAAGTCTCAACAACCGCGGTGACGAGCAGGAGATGACCGGTACCATCCCAAGTGATGGTTCGATAATCGAAGCGGGGACCTTTGAGATTTAGCCCTCTAGAAACCATGCATGTGTAGTACTCTAGACATCCAAGTGAGTTTTTCCATTTTTCTTTCTTCGTCGGTGTTTCCCGACCACCTGCCAACTATGTCGGTCCTTGTACCAAGAAGGGAAATTCTGTCCCTTTCAACTCCAAGTGCCAGGAGGAAGCAAACTGCGCGATCTCCGTCGGTGAACCCTCCCGGATTATGCATTCCAGGAATGTCCCGAGAAGTCTGATGTGTGAGTATCAAGTCCGGAGGTTCGGCTTGGGACTTTGCCTGTTCGAGCAATCCTTCCCAGTCCTCCCTGTTGTCTCCATGAGCGTGCAGGACTATCGGAATCGCCCGCTTTACCGCTTCAATGGTCCCGCTACCTCCATCTGCATCGCTTACAACACAGGCTAGCCGAGACCAGGCCTTTTCAGAAGTAGAGCTAGGAAGTTCCGAGAGCACCCCCGTTGCCCCGTCCGCGGAAACGAACAGTACGGGGTTAACGAGTACTTGGATCAATTCTTCGGGTTCCACAGCAGCTCCCAATACTGCAATTTCTGTCTTCCTAATCACCATCCTTCGATATAGTTTGGAAAGAGCAACCAGGCGATTGTGGCCTTCCCAAGAAGGAATCGCGGAGTCTTCGACGGAAGCAAGCAGAGAGCGGGCACTGTCATGATCTTCTGACTCTCTCCACCCGAAGAAATCCCTGAATTGGGATTGTATCTCCAACGAGGCGTCAACTGTGGGTGACAGGTCAGTAGGAAGCGAGGAGCTAGGCATCTCCAGTGGAAGGGCTCGGTGAGTGTTGAAGAACCCTCGTGGCCCACTGTGACTTGTGCCCCTACCCATGAAACCCCCAGAAATAGAGGACGAGGGGATTCTAGCTAGATATCCATTCCTTCCTCAGGGAAGCCACTTCATCAGAAAGGTTCTGCAGGACAATGGAATTTCGGTTTCTGAATTGATTGACGAGCCATGGCTGGAAGACGTGAGAATTAGAGGAAGATTACGACTGATTGACTCCGTACTACAGAAGGACGGGATAGGTTCATCTTCGAGTATCGATCTATCTACAGATGTGGGAAAAATGACGGAGGTTCTCTCATTTCTTCATGCCATGTTGGTTGTTTGCGCCTCTTTCGACGAGAGGCTGATGACCAGGTGGATAGAAGGAGAGTCCAGTAGGGCAGACCTTCTTCTGGGGATGGATGATGACAACTTTCCAGTTATTTCTTCATCGTACCTTTCGGGTGTCAGAGCTGAGGATAACGGTCGCGGCGATCTCGAATACTGGGTCCCTCTAACTGACTTTATTGAGCTAAGTCCGAGAATCTCTGGAAGCTACTGGAGGCTTGTCAATAGGCCGATGAGAGACGGTTGGGTATGCCTTGACGCAGGGGCCGGAGAGACAAGCAGGCAGAGAGCTGCTCGGCTGATTAAAGAGAGAATCAGAGAGTCTCTTCTACGTGATTGCGAGGGCAGGATGGAGAAGATGGATGACGAATTCGCAGCCAGGTTCTCAGAGCCAGTGGAAAGGATCACTGGTCTACTGTCGGAAAGAGTCGAGGCTGAGATGCCGATGACTGCCGCTATCAGAGATGACTGGCCGCCCTGCTTCGAATCTGCGGTTTCTGAATTGAACCAAGGAGTAAACGTGAACCATGTAGGCAGAGTTTTCCTCGCAGCCTTCTCTAGAGCGGTCGGCCTCAATAGAGAGCAGACTTGCAGCTTCTTCGCGAACGCTCCGGACTACGATTCAGAGACTACGGCCTACCAAGTAAACCAGATTTACGAGCGCGAATACACTCCTCATGGTTGTGCTACGCTGAAGACTAATGCCAGGTGCCCGGTTCAGCTTGGTGAAGACCAATTATGCGACCAGGAATGGCTTACTCATCCACTGAAGTACATTCGAGCGAAGCAGAGGAGGAGGTACCGGGACGAACGAGGGTCTGATGGCGGAGCTAAGGAGGAGTCGGGGAGCAGTTCTGCCAATGCCTCATAAGTGGAGGCTGCCCAACTCGGTGCAAACGGAGGGGGAGCATGGTACGGACACTGGTCCTAACATTAGATAGAGACAATGACTTGGGAGTCAAAGCTGGCATCAGAGGGCCCGTAGTAGGACGAAAGTCCTGCCTTACCGCAGCATTGAGACTGGGGATAGCCGACCCGGAGGAGTCAGACACAAATGCAATTCTAGGCGCACTGCACCACCATGACAGGATTTCCGAAGGAGCCTCGACTTCAGACGAGGTCGAGATTGCGATTCTAACTGGAGATGTACGGGTCGGTCCGAGAAGCGACCGGGCGATAGCCAGCCAGCTTGACGAGGTAATCCAGGACTTCCAACCAGACAGTGCGATGCTGGTGACTGATGGAGTCGATGACGAGGCCGCCCTTCCAATAATCACCTCAAGAATAAGAGTCGACACAATAGAGAAGGTAATAGTAAGACAATCCAAGGGAATCGAGGGGACTTACTACTACATCATCAAGGCAGTCGAAGACCCAAGGTTCAGAGCCAGGCTCCTTGTACCTCTAGCCGTATTCCTGATGATTCTAGGCCTTGGGCTAATTATTCCAAATGGGATTGCACTGATAGGGTCGCTGCCACTTCTAATCGGAATTTGGCTACTTGGAAAGGGGCTCGGTTTAGAGGCACAAATGGAAAGAGTGGCTATGGAGATGCGTGATAGTGCGACTGGGGGGTTGTTCTCCTCATTACTGTGGGGTGGATCGGTAGTCTGCATTTTCCTTGCAGTAGCGACAGTATGGGAAGGCATGAACGACCCGGTTCCCGTAGAGGGCAAGATCTACCAGGTGATCGATCTTGTTGACGAGGCACTTCAGTGGATTATAGGTGCAATATTCTCTTTCCTCCTTGCCTTGGGGGTTCTGCGTTGGAAGGAGGGTTCTTTCACGGGACGGAGCGTGCTTCTCATCGGCCTCAGCGTTGTAATCTACACGTTCGTTGACGCTTCCATTGGCGTGGCACTGTTGATAACGGGTGGAAGTGAATATAGCCCGACCTTCGACCAACTCGGGCAGGACTGGTGGCTTCCCTTTTTCTCTTTGGTGCTTTACTACCTTCTAAGGACCGTAGTTCAGTCATTTTCGGAAGACGAGGAGTTTGGCTCAGGAAACAGATTCTGGGGAGTATAGGATGGGAAAATCTCAGACAACGATAGTCTGGAACGGTCCCAAGGAAAGAGGAGAAGCTTTGCTCTCCGCTATATCTCCAGACGACCCGAATGACTTCGAAGCCGAGATAACTGGAGACGGCGAAGTTGTTGAGCTCCGGATAGTGGTTAATTCGGATGGTCTGCGGCAGTCGAGAGCAACCGTTGACGATATTCTGGCCTGCCTTGTTGCAGCAGAATCTGGACTTGATGTGATAGGCTGACTATTCGGACTATTCAAGGCATGGCCACTTCTCCAAGGAATGTGGAAAGGCTCCCCCATGACCGTTCTAGCCTCCTGTACTCGACTGATGAAGGAGGTGGGCCCTCGGGAATGCTATTGGATTCTATTGACAGGTGGACGGGCGCCATGCTTGCAGATGATGTTGCGAATGATAGGATCGAAGGTGGATTCATAGTGGGAAGGGTCATCTCAAAACAGAGTGGAGTCGTTGCAGGAAGATTTGCTGTGAACAGAATGATGGAGAGGTGTTTCCAGTCATGCATAGCCTCTTGGTCTGTCGAAGAAGGTCAGATGGTTTCTGAAGGAGATCTGATTCTATCAATAGAGGGTCCCTCTGAGGGAGTTTTGAGGTGCGAAAGAGTGATGCTCAACATTATCGGTAGGATGTCTGGAATTGCAACTGAAACATCGGAATGGCTGAGTTCATCTCAGGGCTTCCCTGTTGCCTGTACTAGAAAGACGGAATGGGGCCTATTGGACAAGTGGGCAGTTCACGTTGGCGGGGGACTTACCCACAGACTGAACAGGGAAGATGCCCTCATGATCAAAGAGAACGACCTAGCGGTTTTGGAAACGGAGGTGCCCGATGAAAGCTCGGTTGTGGCTATTGCTGTAAACAAAGTAGATTTCGATAAGGAGGCTTCATTCTGCACTGTAGAGGTTTCGGATACCAAGCAAGCCATTGAAGCTGCTAAGGCATGGTCAGAATGCCAAAATAGACGAAGTGGAAAGGAAAGGATCGTCCTACTGTTGGACAACATGGGGCCATCAAGATGCTCCGAGGCGGCGATGGAATTGAATCGTGAAGGATTGCGTGACTGGTGTATTCTGGAGGGTTCTGGTGGCATAGAAAGAGAGGCCCTTGGGGAATGGGTGACTCAGTCAGAGGTAGATCTGGTTTCGACTAGTGCTGTAAACATGGGAGTGGCCCCTTTGGATATCTCTATGATTGTAGGAGGCGAGTGAATGGCAGATTTACCTGAAAGCCATCCTCGTAGAAGCTCGCTTTTGGCTAGGCAGAAGATTGTTGATGGAACCAAAAAGGGACTATTGGCAGACTCGTCCATGATTGCGCATGGCAGGGGTGAAGCCTTTGACTATCTACTGGGAGAGAGAACGACCGATTCTGCTGCCATGGCAATTAGACATGTTGCAACACTACTGATCTCAGCAGAGAGGCCGGTGATTTCCGCAAATGGTAATACTGTCGTCCTAGCAGGTGAGAGTCTGATCAGAGTTGCCGCAGTAGTAGGTTGTCCGATAGAGGTTAATCTGTATTATCGCACACCGGAAAGAGTGTTCGGGCTGCTTTCTCTGCTACAGGAACAGCGGGATTCTGTCGCCGAAGAGAAAGGGCCGAGCGAGTTCAAAGGCGATTGGGGAAAGGCGGTTCGTTCGGTACGGCTTCTTGGAGATGAGGCGGACTTCAGGATTGAGGGGCTCGAAGGTCCGCGTTCGTTATGCACCGAAGATGGAATTGGTTTAGGCGATTTGATTCTAGTTCCGCTAGAGGACGGAGACAGATGCGAAGCTCTGATTTCTTTGGGAAAGCAGGTTTGCGTAATCGACTTGAATCCTCTTTCCAGAACCGCCAGGACTGCGAGTGTAACAATCGTAGACGAGGTGTCCAGGGCTTCAATTTCCCTACTCTCAGAGGTCCTCAACCCCACAAAGATAGAAGGTGAGTGGGATAACGATGCTGCTCTGAGAGATTCACTGAAACACATGTCTAACTCAATTGATAGGCTCTAGTTGCTCATCGAAGAAAGAGTCTCTACGCATCGGCCAGCAATTGCCTCTCCCACTTCACTGGTGGAGGCGTTGCCCCCGAGATCATAGGTTACCTTACCTCCAGATGAAAGGTGGGACGAAATAGCCCCCTCTAGAACCTCAGCGCATAGAATTGCGTCATTATCATCATGACGCGCACCGAGTGTCTCGAACATCAGTTGTATCGAGGAGATTGCCGCAATTGGATTGACCATGTTTTTTCCGGCATACTTTGGGGATGAGCCATGAACAGGTTCGAAGAGCATGTGATTGTCTCCAATGTTGGCACTGGCGGCCATTCCCATTCCACCCTGAAGAACCGAGGCGAGATCTGTGGCTATGTCCCCAAACATGTTCGGCAGGACCACGATGTCTAGGTCCTCTGGATTCCTAACCAGCCACATTGAAAACGCATCGATATACGCCTCATTTGTCTCAATTTCTGGATTGTCGGCAGAAACCTCCCTGAACACCTTCCGAAATAGCCGGCATCCTCTGGTCACATTGCTCTTGTCTACGCAAGTAACCTTCTGAGGTGATTTCTGACGCATTGATCGCCTCTTGGCCAAATCAAATGCGAACCTGATGACTCTTTCACTACCCATTCTGGAGATTGGCCTTGCATCCCATTCCACCTGACCTTCTAAGCCTGGGAATTTTTCAATTACGATCGGTGAGTCCTTCTCCCCTCCCTGCGCGGACATAGCAGACCTGCGAAGTAGAGAATGATAGAGCCCTTCTGTATTCTCTCTGATCAGCACCATATCCACAAGACTGTGGTCCCAGACATCGCTGAAGTTGCCATGTACCTTGTGGTTCACCCCCTGGTAAAGCTTCACAGGCCTAACGTTTGCGTACAGATCCAAAGCGGACCTGAGGCCCAACAGAACCTGTCCACCTGCCACGTCGCCATTTGGTAGAGAAGCCCCGGGCCAGCCCACTGCACCTACGACGATTGCATCGGAATTGTCCCTGCAGTGTTCGAAAGAACCCGATGGCCATTCTTCTCCAGTTTCTAAGTAGTGTTGCCCCCCGCAAGGTATCTCCGTGGTTTCGAAAGAAATGGGGCCGAACTCCTCAAAGGCGGAAATGACCTTCTTTGCCTGATCTATAACCTCTGGGCCTGTTCCATCTCCCGGCAAGAGGGTCAAACGGTAGGCCGCCATGAATGCTGGCACCTGCTTTTCATTCATCAATCCAACCCCGAGGAAATCAGAGTGAGTATAGGAGATAATTCATAGACGGTCGGTGTCACAACACCGCCGATGGGCAGTAGGTCAGAAGATGGGAACGAAGGGTCCAAGATTGACGTGAGAACCCTACCTGAATCGGTTGCCCTCCTTTGGGAAGCAATGCTCCGGCAGAATCCAAACTGGGATTTGTCAGAATGGCTAAACGAAAGGGCATCCGAAGAGCTAGGGTTGCTGGAATTGCATCTGGGAAGGGAGCGGCTTAGGCACGAGCAGAAATTGCATAGAATTGAGAACCTGGTAAAGCAACTGAAGAGAAAACGAGAGACTGCTCAGGGAACTACATGGATGGACCCGCACCAGAGGAATTTATTCGATGTT
Source organism: Candidatus Thalassarchaeaceae archaeon (assembly GCA_030748775.1). Taxonomy (GTDB): domain Archaea; phylum Thermoplasmatota; class Poseidoniia; order Poseidoniales; family Thalassarchaeaceae; genus UBA36. The sequence continues at coordinate 14,835 of JASMLH010000006.1, forward strand.
TATGGGGCCAAAGAGGGTGGTGAAACTGAGCATTCTGAGCAAATCGATGAAATCGTTCCACTAGTTGATCTAGGCTCCCTGGGTTCTGATGATGATCCCATTCTATCGATTGTCGCAGAGCATATCATTAGTACCATCGAAGAGGTTGATCCTGCTAGGAATGGGGTGCATTTTGAGACTATCAGCAAGGCACTAGGTACCATTGGAATCAGGACTGACGAGGTGGACGAGGCCCTCTCTTGGCTATTGCAGAGAAGCATTGTATTCGAGATGGACCAAGATGTCTTCGTGATTGACGGCTGAATGAATTGGTTCGACCCAATAGTATCCTTCAAAGAAGATGAGCTGTTGGCTCGGCCAGACATGTCGAGCGAAACTTCTGGTTGGTATGCAAGGCTGGATCACGCATGCCCCGAAAGGGATTCTCAGATTCAGATATGGCTTGATTCCTGGATGGATGCCACGCTGAACGGTCAGCCAGTCGCAGCTGCCCTTCCTGTTGGATGGCCCACCCTTCCAGCAGGCCTTGTAAGTAACCCGGGTGGGGTACTAGATCACCTACTTGCCAGACATGAGGCCGAGAGTGATGGTAGATCCCCACGAGGAGTTTATGCAACTCCTGCAAAGTTCGTCGATGGAATCCTTTACGATGAGTTGCAAAAGGGAAGAAGCCAGAGAAAGGAGCCTCCAGCGACTCTCTCTCTAGCAGCACTTCCCCCTAGTTTCAGGTCGTTCGCAAGGCAGGTGAACGAAGACATTCGGGGACCTCCCTCAATTGAAAACAGTTGCTCAGGTGGCTTGGAGGGAAGCACCGAGTCCGGAATTCCTCTGCCGTTTTCGGACCCGTGTGTAGGAGCAGGGCTATTTGCCGAGAGGGTCCTTCGAATTCACGCCGAAAGAACGATGTCTATGAACCCTGAAAAAAGGAAGGAAGACACTCTCAGGCTCCTAGAAGGACTTCAGTTGATTGACTCTTCTGAAATCGCCGTGGAGAGTGCCAGAAAGAGGCTACTAATTGTCTTGGCAAGATTGGGTTTGGTAGATCTTAGGGGAGAGGGGAGCATAGGAGAGATCGGCAAAGACGAAGCCATGCTGATTCTTGAGGGCAATGTCCGCTGCGGCGATCCACTACGCGGTGAGTGGCCTTGGAACGAAAGGCCAAAACTAGTTGTTTCGAGGCCTCCTTGGCTCCGAATAAAGGACAGGTTCAGAGGACATCCCGATGGGAGTAGGATGAGGAAGGATCTATCCAGGGAGCTACGCGAGTTCAAAGATTCGAACGGAAAGCCAAGATTCTCCGCGATAAAGGGCAATGTCAATCTGTACAGACTTTTCATTGAGAGGAGTCTACAACTCTGTGAAAATGGGGGAAGGGTCAGGCTGATTGTCCCAGACTCCGTACTCAGGGAAAAGAGCAGTTCACCTCTGAGGAGGATAATGGTCCAGGAGAACGATTGGGAGAGTGTCTGGTCCTTCCCGGATGACAATCAACTTCTATTCGGAGGCTCGCAAGGGGTTGCAGTACTGGCAATTACAGCCGGTGGAAGCACTGAGGTTCTAACGAGTTTTGGACCACTAACGACTGCAGACATCGTCCCAGGCAAGGGCCTAGACTCATCTTCCCCCTTCCTTGAACTAGAGAGGGGGCCGTGGTCGATGTGGACAGACACTAAATGGGCGGTTCCAAAAATGCCAAGGAATTCTATGGAGCGCGAGAGCACTCTAAGAGCGATTGGTTCATTGGCGGACAAGCCCAGATTGGTTGAGGAGGGCACTTGGCTGAACCCCGGTGGTAAGCGAATAAAAGTCAGAGTTGGTGAGATTGACAGAGGATCCTGGTCCAGCAGCATCAAAGACTGGGATCCAGAAGTTCCTGGGATTCCTTTCATTCGTGGGACACACATAGATTTGGTAGATGGAGAGGTTTGCCTTGTGCACCCGGCCATCAACCCCGATGCTTCTAATGATGTCCATAACAAACTGGCGAAGTGGGAGGGTCCAGGAGAAATGCAGTCCGGACATCGAATTGCATGCCAGGCGATTGTAAATCCTCAAATTGAGCGTAGGCTTCTATGGACGGTGATTCCCCCAGGTTGTGTAATCGGGAACTCCGTCAGCTTCCTGGATCTCCCTCCCCATGTAGTTAAAGGTCTGAAAGAGAGATTCGGGAACATCGGCAAGGGGATGGAAGTTCTGGCTAAACAACTCAATTCTGAAGAATTGGACTTGTGGTCTAAGGCTTGGGCTGCGAACAACAACGTGAACAACTACGAGATAGAGACTCTGCCATTCGAAGACTTGGAGGCGGCCCGCTCAGATTCGTATATCGGAAATCAATGACTTTGTTGAAACAGACATCAGGATTCCGATTCCCACAATCCGGAAAATCGATCGAGCAGGGAGAATGGATTAATATCCTTGCTACGCGTACGCTGGACGTTCCAGTCCCCGGAGCGCTAGTAGGAGAACATAATGGGCATTAATCCCAAGATTGGAATAACCGGTCTTCCTCGATCTGGGAAGTCTGCGGTGCTTCAGAAAGTAATGGACATGATCAGTGAAGAGGGTGGTGGATCCATCCGGACCCGAGGGCCTTCCCCCCCAGAACACATCATAGGAGGAATGAGGTGTGAGGCAGTCATCGAGGATGGTGAACGAGTGGGTTATGCTTGTGTGAACATCATCACTGGGGAGAAGGGGGTCATGGCTCATAGGAATATTGACTCCAGAAACAGGGTTCTTGGTTTTGGGATTGACCCGAGTGAGATCGACCGGGTGGGCGTGCCGGCAATAATGGATAGTATTGGGAACTGTGAAATCCTGGTAATCGACGAGGTTGGGAAGTTCACTGTAGAGAGTGAGGGTTTCGTTAATGCGGTGAGAGTTGCGCTACAGCACGATAAGCCAACGTTGCTAACACTTCACAAAAAAAGCAGACATCCTCTGTTGCAGGACATTAGAAGGAGAGACGATGCTAGAATTCTGGAGGTTACCCCGGTTAACAGGTCCCTCCTGCCCTACAAGATTCACAAGCTAATTCAGGAGTTTTGAGGCGATTTTCTCGGTCAAGTTGATTCGGTGTCCTCCAACCAAGATGGTGTGGATGCGCCCGCGGAACGTCTTTCGAGGATTGTAATCTCCTTGTCCATATCTCTATTCCTGATTTCATCCATTGCATACATGGATGATAGAATGGAGCTTACCGAGATTGGGCTGTGGACGGTTTTCGCTGGATTGGCAGTTCTATGTTCAGTTTTCGCACTGCTATTGACTTTCTCTACTGGAAGACCCCATGGCTCACTCCCAACGGATGATTGGATAAGTAGAGAGGACGAGGAAGTAATGAGAGAACGTCTCCAGAGAGAGATGGACGAGGCGGGAGTAGACCGTCTTGGCTCCAATTGGGCAAGAATGGAGATGAGGCATCTCGAGTCGAAGCATAGTGAGGAGGAGTAAGGAGCGAAACCTTGACCCGCCCTAGTCATTACGTCGAAATAAGTGAGACCATGGGAGAAGTGCCGAGCGACCTTAGATACACCGCAGAACATGAGTGGGTGAGAATTGATGGGGAAAATCTGGAAATAGGCATTACCGACTTTGCCCAGGACGCATTGACAGAGGTCGTCTGGGTGGAATGGGAAAAAGAGGAAGGAGAGTCAATTGATGCTATGGAATCTTTCGCTAGCATAGAATCTGTAAAATCAGTAAGTCAGATCTACTCTCCTGTATCAGGAGAGATTGTTGGCTTCAACGATGAACTAATGGATAATCCAGCAAGCATTAACGAGGACCCCTATGGCGAGGGTTGGATCTGTAAAATAAAGGCTTCAGACATCTCTGACTTAGGTGGTTTGCTTGACGCAAGTGGCTATGCCGAATTGATCGGAGATTGAAAATGACCAATCTTCGAAGGGTAAACGTGTATGTTGACGGGTCCTGCTTCGAGAATCGAAACGTAACTTCCTCTACAAGGGCTGGATGGGGATTCTGCGTCGTAGAGGGAGACTTAGGTAGAGGTAACGGGAAGGGCCAAATCATCGAAGAAATGAGTGGGGAAGTGGTGACTTCCCCGATGTCAGACGGATTCCTAGGAGCCGAGGTGGGTTCTAACAACACTGCTGAGCTCTCTGGAATCGCCAATGCGTTGAGGTGGCTGCTAAGTCAAGGAGACGTCGGGATTGCGACAATCAAGGCGGATTCGGAGTATGCTTTGAATATCGCATCGGGGTTGTGGAAGGCTAAGGCCAACAAAGAGCTTGCCAGCAAGACCAGAAATCTGTGGGAGGAGACATCTCAGATTCTCGATCTTCATGGGGAGCATGTCAAGGCACACAGAGGCCATCGATGGAACGAGCGAGCTGACCATCTGGCGTTCCGAGCAATGCGAGGCGAGGTTCCTTTACCATTGCAGTTCTGGAAGCCCGGAAACAGGTAGTCAGTTCTCCTTTAGTGGACCTAGGCTTAGCAATACATACAAAGATTGCAAAATCATTAGCATCGCAACTAGGGAGATTAGAAGGCCCGTGGGGTCAGGAAGATGTGGTTGAAGTTGGTTTCCAGCCACCCAAGAGCAGGCAAGAAGAAGGATGGCTGCTCCCAACTCTATCTTGGCGGCTCTTCTGGGTTCTTCCCAAAGATCGAGCCATGGAATCAAGCCACTCCTGCGGAATGTAGCCCGATACCAGGCGACATAGCCCATGGATGCGCCCACTAGGCCAATGATGCCTCTCGAGAAGCTCTTATCGTCCCAAGGCCCGGATGGTGCGAAGCCAATGAAAAGAGCATTCAGAATGAGTAATGAAGAGATTGCAGCCATTACCCGCCATTCTGGTTCTCCGTCTTGTGTCATACTCTTTCCAAGTGGCCCTAGTGCTTCAACACGCCGCAGAAATGATGAGTTGCGAGTTCTTGGAGAGAGCGGTGGAAGCGTGTACGCGATAGGTTTCTCAGATGTTAAAGAGGCTGCAGAAAGGCTTGACGGCGTAGTGAAAAGAACCCCAGTGGTAAACTCCCCAAGGATTGACGAAATGGCCGGGAGAAGGGTGCTGATGAAGTGTGAGAATTTACAGCACGTCGGGGCTTTCAAATTCAGAGGGGCTAGCAATGCTTTGCAGCTTCTTGAAGACGCTTCCAACGGAGTCTGCACACACAGTAGTGGCAATCACGCACAAGCAGTGGCACTAGCGGCCAAGAACCATGGAGTTCCAGCATACATCGTAATGCCCAGCAATGCCCCCAAGGTCAAGGTAAGGGGGGTTGAGAGTCATGGCGCTGAGATAACCTTCTGCGAGCCGACCCTAGAGGCAAGGATGTCCACAGCAGACTCAGTGATGAAGAGAACTGGTGCCTCTTTCATCCACCCTTTCGATAACGATCATGTGATTGCTGGTCAGGGAACAGCGGCATTGGAATTGCTACAGGATCACGGGCCATTGGATTCCGTAATGGCCCCCATTGGAGGTGGTGGCCTAATGTCTGGAACTTGCATTGCAACTAGAGATTCTGTACCTCATGCTAGGCTGTTCGGGGCCGAACCAAAGGGGGCAGACGATGCTGCTAGATCTCTTTCTTCCGGAGAGTTCGTACAACAGACTGCACCAGAGACGATTTGTGATGGGTTGCTAACTAGTATGGGGATCAAGACGTGGCCCATAATTCGTGATCATCTGGAAGGGATAGTTACGGTCAACGATAGCGAGGTTCTCGAGGCAATGACGCTTATTCACAATGAGTTTGAAATGGTGGTTGAACCGAGCGGAGCGGTAACGCTTGCTGCCATCATGAAGGAGGAGTTTGTCCGATTGGAAGGAATAGGGAGCATAGGGATAATCCTTTCCGGGGGCAATGTCGACGTTGACAAGCTCCCGTTCGAAACATAGATTGGAGCACGAGCCGGGATTTGCACCCGGGTTCACGGATCTGCAGTCCGTTGCATAGCTACTCTGCCACTCGTGCTTGGATTATCCGAGCGTCTTCCCTCTCTTGAAGACTATCCGAGGCCCTGCATACCTTCATTGGGCGGATGTGTCCTGTCAAACTCGTGCCAAGGGTGTCCTCTCGCTATGATGGCCTTGGTGTTGGCTTTGCTCCCTATCTGCAACCACCGGGTCCTGAGGTAGTCAGATGGACGGTCGGAGAGCCGGGTTTCGATACCCCAAGTGAGATTATCGATGCAGCGATTGGGGGTCTTGCACAGGGCGATACAAAATACACTCGCGGTCCCGGTTCCATAGAGCTATGCGAGGCTGTAGCAGGGTATCTCGGACACCATCACGGAATCACCGCTTCCGCGGAGGACATTGTAGTTACACCGGGAGCGAAACAGGCTCTCCTCTACTCATTTATGATCACAACAATGCCCGGAGATGAGGCAATCCTACTGGCTCCCTCGTGGGCATCATACGAGCCAATGCTAGAATTCATTGGAGCCGTGCCAGTTCATGTTCCAGTAAATATGGAAAATTTCCACCCAGATATGGATGCGATCAGGAATGCAATAACTGAAAGGACCAGGATGATTCTAATCAATTCTCCTTGCAACCCCACAGGTGCAGTTTTCACTCCGGAAGAGATTGCTGAGATTGTACAAATTGCAGTAGAATTTGATCTCTGGATTGTCTCGGACGAGATCTATGCCAGAATGGTATGGGTGGACTGGCCTCATGTTTCTCCTGCGACTCTTCCTGCGGGAAAAGAGAGGACGATAGTGATCAATGGTTGGTCAAAGTCCTGGGCAATGACTGGAATGAGAGTCGGCTTCCTAACGGGGCCTCCCGAAGCAGTAAGCGCTGCGATGAAAAGTCAAGCGAACTCGGCATCACACATCCCCACATTCATGATGGAGGCAGCTAGGGTAGCACTCGGTTGCGAAGACTACGTTGAGTCATTCAATCAAGAATACCTGAAAAGAAGGAAAATTATGCAGAACGGACTATCTTCGATTCCAGGGATTCGGGTGCCCGAGCCAGAAGGAGCGTTCTACGTTTTTGCCGATATCACTGGAACGGGAATGACGGACATAGAGTTTGCAGATGGTGCTCTTGGTGCAGGTGTTCAGCTAATCCCAGCTTCCCTAATCACTGGTGGGGAGGGTTTTGTGAGGGTTTCCTACGCAGCAGATGAAGAGGCAATTCTCGAGGGTCTTCGTAGAATTAGGGCATGGCTTGTAGATGAGTGAGTTTGAAAACTCCGATATGTACAGTCGAAGTATGGGTGCCGGTCCACCAACGGGAGCACACGTTCTAATTGACTACGTAGACTATGCTTCACCTTCAGATGATGAGGCTCTCTGGATCCTCGATTTGATGAGGAAGTGCGTTATTGACTGCGGAATAAGAGAGGTTCACTCACATGTTGAGGAATTCGATGGCAAGCAAAGTCCACCAGGCTTCGCAGCGGTGGTTCTGATAGACGAAAGTCATGTGACTGCTCACTGCTACTCAGAAAGGGGGATTCTGGCTGTTGATGTATTCACATGTGGGACCCACGACCCGGATCTGCTAGCCGATTCTATTCACAATGCAATGTCCTCTGAAATCCCAGGACTAAGAATCGTTAGTAGGGAGAGAGTTGAGCGATTCAAGGGTGATTGATTTGGATATTAGGAGCTTCATTTCCAAGCACTATTCTCACTTCAATGCAGGGGAGCTGTCAAGGTGTTCAGACTCTCTACGAGAGTTCCTAGATGGTGACGGGAGACTGATGGTTACTCTAGCAGGAGCTATGTCAACAGCGGAAATTGGAAAAAGTCTGGCGCCGGCAATCAGGAATCAGCGAATCCACGCAATCTGCTGCACAGGAGCGAACCTAGAGGAGGACTTGTTCGGATTGATTGCTCGTTCCCAATATGAGAGCATCACAGAATGGAGGCAGCAAAGTGCTGACGATGATGCTTTGCTCGCAGAAAGAGGAATGAATAGGGTCACTGACGTTGCCATTCCTGAGACTGTAATTCAGGCGGTCGGCAAGAAAGCGCTGGAATTGTGGGAGGAAGCGGAGGCAGTAGGTGACAGTCGCTTCCCTCACGAGTTCTTGTACGACCTTGTTCTCCATGGTGAGATGGATTTCTCTAGTAATCCTGAGGATTCGTGGATAATAGCGGCGGCAGACGCCAACCTTCCAATTTTTACTCCGGGATGGGAGGACTCGACGCTTGGGAACCTACTGGCAGCCAAGGTTCTGGACTGCACCCTGAAGGGCAATGGAATGGTCAGGGGAGGCTTGGATGCGATGCAAGCGTTGGCCGACTGGTACAGGGAGGACGACTCGCCCACTGGAATGCTACAAGTGGGAGGAGGGATTGCTGGAGACTTCGCTATCTCAGTTGTTCCTATGCTCAGGCAAGATGCAAACCTGGAAGTTCCGCTATGGGCATGGTTCGCACAAATCAGCGAGTCTCGTCCATCATATGGAGGCTATTCGGGGGCTCCTCCAAACGAGAAAATTAGTTGGGGTAAAATTGATGCTGGAACTCCTAGCTTCGTTATTGAGTCCGATGCGAGCATAGTGCTTCCTTTGCTTCTGGCTTCCCTAGAATAGCTGGCAATAGTCTTGAACCTGCTCTGAAATCCTAATCAGTTGGTTGTATTTCGCCGTCCTATCGCTTCTAGCCGGTGCTCCTGTTTTGATTTGCTCCGAATCCAGGCCTACGGCGAAATCTGAAATAATGTCATCCGAAGTTTCTCCGGATCGATGGCTCATTATCGTTGCAAAACCTGCTTCTTTTGCCATGTTAATTACATTAATTGTCTCCGTGACTGTTCCTATCTGATTCAACTTAATCAGTATTGCATTGGATGCGGCCCGTTGGATTCCGTGTGACAGTCGTTCCGGATTAGTCACATACAGATCGTCGCCGACTATTTGCACTCTTGATCCCTCTCTAGAGGTGAATTCGACCCATGATTCCCAGTCATCCTCTCCAAATGGGTCCTCGATAGAGACTATTGGGAACCGGTCCAACCAATCGGAGTATTTGTTGCCAAGCTCTGAGCCTGTTAGATTCTCCCCATCTATGCTGTACTTTCCATTCCTATAGAATTCCTGTGCGGCCACATCCAGAGCTATAGATATCTGTTTCCCCGGTGAGAAGCCGGCCTTCTCGATGGCACGGTGAACAAGTCGCAGCCCTTCCTCATTCCTTGGGAGATCCGGTGCAAACCCTCCCTCATCGCCGACCCCGCCAAGCATTCCCTCATCGATTAGTAGTACACGTAGAGCATGATATGTCTCAACACCGGCTCTGAGTCCCTCGATGAATGATGTGAATCCATGAGGTACCACCATGAACTCCTGGACATCGACATTGGAGGATGCATGGGCACCGCCGTTCAGTATGTTCATCATAGGCACGGGTAAACTGGCATTCTTTTCCGAAGAAATGTGCGCCCAGAGGGGGCCATCTGTTGAAGCCCTCAGGCATGCCATCGAAACACCCAGGATGGCATTTGCGCCCAGACGAGATTTGTTGTTGGTTCCGTCAAGTTCGATCATTCTAGAGTCAATTGCTACTTGATCCGATATTTCCATGCCGACGATTGCATCCCTTATCTCCCCATTGACATTGGACACGGCCTTACTCACACCCTTGCCCATCCAGTGGTTGCCTCCATCTCTGAGTTCGACAGCCTCATGAGAACCGGTGCTAGCACCAGATGGAACCGCGGCTCGTCCCCGCAATTCACCGTCGACGAAGCAACTGACCTCTACAGTGGGATTGCCACGAGAGTCAAGGATCATTCTTGCGGAGAGGTCGCTGATAGCGCCACTCATTGGTATTGCGATGTGTGCAATGCTTCTCAAGGTAGCGCAACGCTCAGCTATTCGTTTAGCCAAGTTAGCCAACGAGAAACCTTGCTCTGCACCTCGGGGACCTCGAGCTCTGATCTGCACGAACACTCCCAGCACAACTGTTCCTCGTTTGGAGAAATAGAAAATAGCTCGGCACGCATAATTACCCCGTCTGCATCCTTCTGATTGGACCTGTTGTCGTCTACGAAACAGTGCAGAAGATTCTTTGGGAAATGGTGTATCCTTCCTGACTCCGGGCAGCAAAGCATAGCACTTCGCTTGAGAAATATCAGAGAAGTCCCAGAATCTGGATCTAGCTCATGGCCAACAATGCTTGACCCATTTAGTAGCGATGCTACATCTACATTGTACCACTGTGAAAAAGAGTGGGGGATGTCCAGCTCCGAAACCTCATCCAAGTACTCTTGAATTGCAAGATGGGAGACCTTCTCCTCCGAGCTCATGAGTCGCGAAGGTGGGCCATCCCATTTGAACGCAACCAAATTTGTTGAGTTTGTAATTGGTTGAAAAACGGAAAGAGACCGGTAAAATTATCTGGAATTAGCCAAGAAATCTACATAAATTGTTCTTTTTTCGGATAATCCGATGACTAGCGTTGATTCGTTGGATAGAGCAATACTGTCTGTGCTGAGGGACTCTGCTAGGGCCCCCTACGTAGACATCGCAAAGAGTGTGGGAGTAACTGAAAGGACGGTAAGGACAAGGATGCGCCGTCTGGAGGACGAGGGAGTAATCAGAGGATACACTGTAAGGGAGGCGGGGATTGGTCTTTCCGCCTTGATTAGACTCAAGGTAGGTCCGGGTACAGAAATAGGAACCCTTGCCGGGGAGTTCGCGGGTTGGCCTGGTGTAGAATGTGTGTTTGAGATAAGCGGAGATGCGGATTTAGTTGCTGTTGTCCATGTTGATGACACCGTCGCCCTTCGAAATATGCTTGACAAAATGTGGCTAGCCGCGCCTGGAGACATCAGTTCTACGCAGACAGAATTGGTCCTAGAGCAGTATTAACTTCGGGAACTTGTCAAGCGGTACCTGAAGTAGCTGATGCGTCCTGACTTCAATGCCTCATAGATCGGAGTGCCCGGCACTCCTCCGAATGTTTCGAAGCTCTTCCTAAGTGAGGCTGGCGCTCTGTCTCGAATCATTTTCCTCCTGTCTCGATCAATCTTGTCCAAAGCAGAAACCACGTTCTCCGTAATCTCACTGTTGGAGTCGATTTCGAAGCCCGCCTCTAGAAACTGCTCGTGCAGACTATCCATGGATTTTCGGTCTCGAAGATCTGTCCAGCAGAATTTCCCCCCTGGTTTTAGGACGCGGTGAACCTCACTTAGAAACGCTGGAATATTTGCATAGCAGTGAGATGATTCGACATTGTAGACTACGTCGAATGTATTCGATTCGAGAGGAAGGCTCTCTGCATTGCCCTCCCGGAAAGTCAGGTTCTTCTGGTTCGAGTACCACTTAGAGCATAGCCTTACGGCCTTACCTGAGTAATCAACGGCTACTAGTGTCTCGGGATGCATGGTCTTTGCTATCCAACTTGCCCCTCCACCTCTTCCAGAACCGACCTCCAGTACACTCTTTCCTTGTAATTCGGTGTCTCTGACATTCATGTTGTACAGCTGGATAAACAGACGGTTTGGTTCGTCCCCCTCCTTCAGCAGAGGGCGGTCGTCATCCTCAAACCCATAATTCATGAATCTGAAGTCGGAGTCTGTCTGCGAATTGGCCATCCTCTGGTAGAGCCCCTTCCACATTCGGCTGCGGATTTTCGGAGGTACTATTCGCATTATTACGTAGAAGAGCCTTGCAGGAATGCCCATCGCCAAGCTAGCACCTACGCCTTCCATTTTACTGAGCAGCCGATGCTTTCAGTTCTTGGGACCGAGATTGAATCGCCTGAGATCATTTGTGCTATGGCATCTGTTAACTCCGACGTGGTGGCGTGTGATGGATCTCTGGGGGAGTCATCCAACCTCCCTCGGTAAACTACTTCCAAATCTGTGTCAATCAGATAGAATTCAGGTGTCCTCTCTGCCCCGTAAGAAATTGCCACTTCTTGGGTGGGGTCGTGCAGATATGGATATGACATCCCTCTGGAAGCTCTCTTGACCATGTTGTCCCATGAGTCGGACTCGTACATCACTGGGTCGTTTGAGTTGATGCCGGCAAACCCCAAACCTTCTGAAATAGCAATATTTGCTGCACTCTCTATCCGTGGCTCTGAGCCTACAACGTAGGGACAGTGGTTGCAGGTGAAGAAGACTACGGCTCCGTTCTCGCCCATGACCTCTGCAAGAGACATTGTGGGCTGCCCAGAATTGGGATTTGCGTTCGGCAACTGAAAGTCCGGGGCCTTGGTTCCTGGTTCCACATTATTATGGGAATTCATGTTACCCGGGCTGTGCTTAGCCTGTTCAATCCTTTGGAAGGGCCTGCTCTCCTCTTACAGAAACCTGGCCCTTGCATTCAGACAAACGCCTCCTAGCCAGTCTGTGCTGTGGATCGATGTCCAATACCTGCCTCCACGCCACTGCTGCCTTATTGGAGTCGTCACCCTCATGCAATATTGCTGCAATTCTTAGTTTAGCGTCTATGTGGTGTGGGTCCGCCTTCGCCGCTCCCTGGAAGTCGGACATTGCCTCATCCATTCTTCCAAAGTCGAGATAGAGAAGGCCCCTTTGATACCATGCCTCTGAGAGATTTGGACTGGATTCAATGGCCTTATTCAACGGACCTTCTGCCTGTTCAGACTTGCCCATGGCAATCATGCACGTTCCAAGGTGGACCAAAGCCATCGGGTGTTCCGGTCTGAGGCTCAACAGTGACCTTAACTCGCTCTCGGCCTCTTGCCAGTCACTATGGTTCATCAGAATCTCAGACCTTCTGAGTCTAGCCATCTCGTGGTTAGGTCGTGACTCGACGAGGTGGTTCGCATCATCCAGGGCCATCGCTAGGTCCCCGCACAATAGAGCCGCTGAGCATCTGTTCAGCCTCGCTCTGACATGATCGGGGTCTGCTTGCAATGTTGTGGAGAATAGGTCTCTGGCTTCTTCTAGCCTTCCCAGTCTGGCTGCAATTATTCCCCGTATGAAAGGTACTGTTGGATTGTTCTTCAGAACTGTAGTGGCTTCTAGGGCGAGGGCGTTTGCCTGCTCAAGGTCACCTACATCTAGGCTCAGTTGTGCCTCCTCCAGCGGTATTGATGGGTGGCTGGGAATTAATCTCCTAGCCCTAACAAGTGCTACTTCAGACTCGTCGAATGTGCCCTGATACCTCAGTGCGCGTGCCCGACCTAGCCAAGCGAGGCCCGCTTCCCTGTCAATCTCGATAGATTTGTCGAATGACACTAGGGCATCTATTATCGACATCTGATCGTGATTGCCGGTCTCGTCCCTGTTATCGTCGGAATCTACCAGATGTAGCCTGCCCTTCATGATATGCAAAGCTGCACTGTTCCAAGACTCCTCGGGGGCGTCTTCGAGAGTCTCTCTTGATGATACTAAAGCACCCTTCCTGAGCCAGAGTAGGCTTAGTCTGCCTCTAGCTTCTGCGTCAGCGGGGCTTCCCTCGAGATGCTCCTGTAATACTTCTATTGCTGCGTCAGACCTTCCATCGTTATCCAGAATCTCAGATTCTAGCATCACGGTATGCTCTCCAAGCGCGTTTGCCCTTCGAATGCACCTGATTGCTTCCTTGGTGTTATCGTTTCCAGCAGAAAGCAACCTAGATTTCAGAAGCCAGGCTTGTCCGTTACTCTTGTCTGCCTCCAAAGCCATTTCAACTGACTCTAAGGCCACTCGGACCTCTCCGAGCATTAGTTGCTTTGAGGCCCTCTCCACAAGGCTAGAAGAGCTCTCCTGGATGCTGCTTCCGAGGGGGATTCCCTTGTCAGCTTCTCTAGCTCTTTGGGCAATCTCAGACAGCTCTGACTCGGCCTCCGAGACTGTAGGGTCCTCTCCGAGAGCTTCGAGTCGCTTGCGGTTCCTAGAAACCCTTGAGTAATCTTCTCCAGCAAGTAGTATAGTTTGTTCTTTCAGGATGGCAACATCGTCTGGAGCGATTGCAAGAAGGCGCTCAAGGGTTCTGTCGAGAGCGTCTAGCTCCCCCTTTTGCCTCTGTATCTCTGATAGTGATCTGAGAGCAGATTCGTCTTCAGGGTCTAGCTCATTGGCCCTCTGGAAACAGTCTGATGCCCAATCAGACCTTTCCGTAGAGTGGAACAGCTCCCCTAGGCGTCTGTGCTCATCTGCAGATAGTTCGATGTCTTCGGCCTTCATCTCGGCTTCCGTGAGCATTGCCCCTAGTCTCTTAGTCAGGGGACTCAGGCCTGGGACATTTGGACGGTTTTCATCTCTAGAACTGGGATAATGTTTGAGGATAGCCTTACTGGCATGGCTAGCAATCGCACAAGACTCGCTGTTGCTAACAGGTATGCCTTGGTTGAACAACAATGTCTCTGCCGATTCAAGGGCCTGATGGGCTCCTAGTAGCCCATGTACTTCAGGAGAGTCAGAGAGAATCGTGTCTACACCACGAGAAAGCAAGTCCAACCGTTGTGAAGTGTCATTCAGATTACCCTTTACTGAGCCTAATTTGTTTAGCATCCTCTCTCTCTGCGAGAGTACCGACCTATGTTTGAGCCATAGTACGAACAATGCTATCGATAGCACCCCATAGAGAGTGAGGATTGCCATGGTTGTCTCTTGCATCGGCTCCAGCGGGCATGAGAGACTTTTGATGGCTTCTGCTGAGCACCACTAGTAGGTGGCCATTATTGGCAGGGCTATGCCCTGCCAGAAAGGCAGTCAAAAATTGACTATTCCAAGTCTCTAATCGAGTATGCCTGTACACCCAGTTTTAGCGATTGGGGGCCTACTGTCTTACCCACAACGTTACTGATTCCAGCACCCGAGGCCAACTCGTAGATCCTATCCGAGACCTTTCCGGAGAAGACCAATCCTTGCGCCCCCTCGGTTTCGCCCAGTTTGGATTCAAGGTCTTTGGGACTCAATGGCTTTGATCCGGAGCCGTCTTCGAGGACGATGACCGTCTGGTTTCTCTTCAATCCATCCATCAATGGTGCCCAATCCCTGACGGCGTCCGGTGCTTCGAGGGAGGGCTTGCCCTTACCCACAGATGCATCATCATCCTTCTGGACCTGGGTCTGAATCCGAGCCACGGCTTTTGATGCAGGCTCCTTCTGACCAAGGCACTTCGTAACCACTTTGCCCTCTAGGTGCTCGACCTCGCGGCTCTGTGGGGCGAATGCAACATGGGTCAGAGACTTGCCCAAAGTTCCGCTAATCTCCAGAAGCAGAAGCTTTCCGCCCCTGTCTCCATCCAAGAACGCAGTAACGGTCTTCTTCTTTGAAGCCAATTCTGCTAATTGTGGCTTTATTCCCGAGCCCATGGTGGCAATTGCGTTATTGATACCATATTTCAGCAAGTTTCGAACATCGTTCCTTCCTTCAACGATAATAATTGCATCGGACTCCCTTACATTGGGTCCCGCGGTCATCTCCTCGTAGTCGATCTCTGTGCCCAGAGTGAGCACCGATCTGACCTCATCCAGGATGTTCTTCGACTCTCCCGATGCAGAGCTAACTATTCCAAGAAGTAGTTCCTTGGCTCGATCTATTACCGTGTCTCTCTTTGCAGAGCGAACGTTCTCAATCTCCTTGACTTTGATCGATGCCTTGCATGGCCCGATTCTGTCTATCGTCTCAAGAGCAGCTCCGATTACGGCGGTTTGCACTTGATCGAGCGATGAAGAGACCTCTATCTGCCCTTGTACCCGGCCCTTGTTGTTGTTTAGGTTGACATCGACGTGGCCGATGCGTCCGGTCCTTTGCAGCTTTCTAAGTTGCAACCCTTCTCCTAGCAGGCCCTCGGTTTGACCGAATATTGCTCCCACTACGTCTTTTCTTGCGACGGTCCCATCGACTCGAATTGTTGCGTGTATGACATATTTTCCTTCTGTTGACATATTTTCATTTCTCCTTTGCCTCTCGGCCCCAAAACGGGGCCTTGCCCCCTTTTTTCGCCATTTTGGCGGGGGGGTTCGGATGGGCGCAGGGCGCCCGCGAGTAGGGCTGATTAGCAGTCCTCGGGAGATAGGGGGATTCATGAAGGCTCCTATCCCATTATTGCTGAGTTCTTTGCTCCCTATACCCATGCTTAAGTCATAAGGCCGGTATCGAGATGCGTGAGTGATGCGGAGTCAGATCGGCGCAGGGTTTTCTGGAATGCTGCGAGGTTAGCACTGCGTGACGGGCAACTGTCAAACGGAGAAAAGAGGATTCTGGTGAAGCTGGCTCATGCTTTGAGACTGGACGATGACGAGCCGAAGATGATCTACGACTCTATCATCGAAGGGCGCGAACCGGATGAGGGTGGTGTTCTGGATCACTGGGAAATGAGAATAGTGTACGGACAGGTGCTCGAGGCTATGCTGATTCACACCGACAGGTCAGATGACGTGCTCGCCCAGATTGCGTATCTGCGAAGGATGTTCGGAATCGATGGGGATGAACACAGAGCAATAGCAAGAAGTCTAGACAGGCAACTCGAGGAGATAGTGCATAGGCCATTCATAGACGAGTTCAGGGTTCGCCTGAAAGACTCGGTTGAGAGGATGGGGGAGATTTTCGAAAACGTCAAGATTATCTCCAGGAAAGAGTAGGAATATGAGTGGGGCTGCAGTATTAGACGAGCTCCTTTCTAGGCAACCTGCCAGTATCCACAATTCCGAACGCAGACTGGCCAAGTTTGTACGCGAGGCGTATCCCATCGGAGTGCCGGCTATGATTATGAAATCTAGTACGGATCGGATTGGGGAGTCTGCTGGATACTCGTTCCACTTGGGGACTCCAGATGAGATATTGAGGCTGATAGCATCATGGCTACTTACAGGGGCGGGAGATGATCAGCGTGTCCTACTGAAGCTTGTGAAGAGACTTTGGAAAAGGCACGGCAGAGAGGATGTGGCACTAGCGGCACTAATTCTAGCAAACCTGGACCTCTCAAGAGAAAAGTCGGATCCTTGGGGGATACTAGCATCCAGCATCAATCAGAAGGAGCCGGCAGATGCTATTCTGCTAAGTATTGAGGAGATATTGAGAGCCGGACATCCCCCGCCGACGGTGGAGATGCTGGTGACTTGGTGCAATGGCCGGATGGTGGATTCTCATCTAGCACTAATCTCGACGTACGTAGCATTCACCAGAAGTGGGGAGCTGAATGAGGAGATCAAAGAGATCCTAGCTGACGTTGAGGTCCCATCCGAGGATTCTCTACTTGGAAGAATAAAGGACAGATTGGAAGAGGTTGAGCCGTAGAGCTCATTCGTAAAGGTGCTCTCTGGGGGGCATGACGGAAAGGCTGCTGCCCTCCGATGATCCCGTTCTGGAGGAGGTTTTGGAGTGGACTATCAAAAGAGACGCCCAGGATATATCTCAACTTATGGGCTGGCTGACAGAGGCAACGGTTAGGCGAGATCGCCAGATGTTAGTAGACCGTGCGCTAGACCTAATGGAAGAAATTAGCCATGCAATGAGGCGTTTGGACGACCTAAGGTGATGGTTTGCGTTCCTTATTGCTTGCAGGAGGTCGTTCTTCTAGGATGGGGACCGACAAGGCGCTAGTGCGCATAGAAGGGGCCACCATGATTTCCAGAATGGCAGAATCACTATCGAAAGCCGGATTGGAGCCAATCAGGATCTCGGTTTCATCGGCAGAGGATGTGGAGAGTTACGGTTCCACCATAGAAGTAGGTGCAAGCATAGAATGGGTTTTGGATAGCAAGCCCCATTCGGGCCCAATCGATGCGATAGCCGATGCGATTCTGGACCCACAATTACAAGGGACAGAGACCTTACAAATCTCACCAGTAGACTATCCCTGGTTATCCCCTGATTTGTTCCGGGCATTGGAAGATGGCCTTGGAAAGTCCGATTCACTCATTATGCCCCATGATGGCGACAGGGCCCATCCACTGCTAGCATTAGTTAGGGTCGAGGCAATGAGACTGATGCTGGGAACTGGTGACCGTAGGCCGCTACACCGCCAATTTGTAGAGGTTCCTCATTCAATATTGTTGGAGGATCCAACCTTGCTTAGAAACGTCAATTCTCCCAAAGACCTAGAGTGATATCTCTCCTGTCGATAGCATGTCGATAATTTTGGGATATAGGGAATGCTCTACCTCCTTGACTCGCTCCTGAAGAGATGTCTCGTCATCATTGGGTTTCACGGGGATGGACTGCTGGGCAAGAATTGGTCCGGAATCTACTCCCTCGTCAACTAGGTGAACAGTACAGCCAGTGACCTTGGCACCTGCAGAAAGGACGTCCCTGTGGGCATGTGCACCTGGAAAATCAGGAAGCAGGGATGGGTGTATGTTCACCAGTCTTCCCTTCCAGTGGCCAACGAACCATGGAGTTAGTATTCGCATGTAACCGCTAAGCACAACTAACTCGATTTCACATTCGATCAGCTGTCTGTGAATCTCTTCCTCATGAGTAGTCCTCTGAGCAAGTGAGTCAGTGATATCCATCAAAGGAATTGAGAGCGTTTTGACTCCTGAATCTCTACCATGCTGCAGGCCACCTGCATTTTCTCTGTCCGAAAGAACGAGCACGGTCCTGTGCGCGCAGCTTGACGCTGATTGGTGCTCCAATAGGGAGAGTAGTCCCGAGCCTCCTCCAGAAATCAATACAGCCAGCCTCAGCGGGTCATTCGAGGAGGCGGTCCTGGGAAGTATGAATTCGCTCCCCATGGCACATTGGAGGTAGTTCGGCGCTTGAGGGTTGGCAAGACGCTATCTTAAACGCAATATGTAATTCCGGCCACACAATGGATAGGCTAGAGGCAATTGACGAAGTCGTTGATGCGTACTGCGTGGCTAGCAGTCCTTCGAAAAGCAAGTTGTACGTCGGAATTGGTTCCATTCTCCTAGTATTTGCGTTTGTTGGGATTTGGGTACCGGGTTTGCCGACCGTCTCATTCGCTGTTCCTGCTGCTTTCCTGTTCTCACTTTCAAGTGAGAGAATGTTCAGACTCACTCTGACAAACCGGTTCTTTGGTGAGGCGCTATTCGAATACTATGCTACTGGAAAGACTATCCCGGCCCACGCCAAATACACTACAATTGCCATGATTGGCATAATGACTGCCCTGTCATCTTACTTCGTTTGGTATGTTTCTACAAAAGGAGAAGGAGCGATTGGGGATCCGGCTTCATGGAATGGCCCGGACCCGGGGTTCGGAGCTGTGTCAATAATTCTTGTAGGTCTACTGGGAATGTGGTACGTCGGATTTAAGGTTCCGTCCAGAAGATAGCTGCCAAACTGAAACACTATTGCAGGGCCCCGCTTCGGGTTAGAACGAAGGCCATGAATTTTGACACCAACGCGGTAAGGGGTAAGAGTAAGCCTGACCCAACTACTGGGGCGATAATCCCCCCGATATACCAAACAGCGACTTACGTCCTAGAAGAGGTCGGCAAGGACAAGGGGTTCGACTACACAAGATCTTCCAATCCCACTAGGCAGGACTTGGAAGAGCACCTAGCTGCGATAGAAGGGGGTAAGCATGCAATTGCCTTCTCAAGCGGGATGGCTAGCGCGGATAGTTGCATGAAGTTGCTAAGCAAGGGTGACCACGTTGTCTGCTGCGACGACGTCTATGGTGGAACCGCTAGACTGTTCAACAAACTGATGACCAACTATGGGGTTGAGTTCACCTATGTCGACTCACAAAATGCTGCAAATGTGGAGGAGGCAATTAGGCCAAACACGAAGATGCTTTGGATTGAGACCCCAACGAACCCGTTGCTGAAGGTGACGGACCTCGAGGCAGTCGGGAATATAGCGAATGAGCGCGAACTGCTGTATGTGGTAGACACGACTTTCGCCACACCTGTTTTTCTTCGTCCGCTGGAATATGGGGCTGACATTGTACTTCACAGCCTGACAAAATACCTCAGTGGTCACAATCAGTTAATCGGTGGGGCTCTAATTACTAACCGACAGGACTTGTTTGAGGAGCTAAAGTACATCCAGAAGAGCGTGGGTGCGGTTCCCAGTCCATTTGACTGTTGGTTGACAATAATTGGCCTCAAGACTCTTCATCTGAGGATGAGCAGGCACTGGGAAAACGCCGAGAAGATTGCTGAATACTTAGTGGGCCATCCTAAGGTTTCCCGGGTAATCTACCCTGGCCTAGAGTCCCATCCAATGCATGAGGTGGCAAAGAGTCAGATGAGTGGCTTTAGCGGGATGATATCATTCGAACTGCATGGTGGCCTAGAGGCAGGGAAGAAGCTGATGAACTCGGTGGAGTTATGCATGCTAGCGGAGAGTCTCGGCGCAGTCGAGACCATGATCACTCATCCGGCAACAATGACGCATGCAGAAGTCCCCAGGGAAGAGCGTTTAGCAAGGGGCTTCGGAGACGGCCTTGTGAGATTGTCTGTTGGAATTGAAGATGTTGAAGACCTGATTTCGGATCTTGACAGTGCATTCGAGAAGGTCTGATTAATCCCATTTCTCCGGATCCCAACCGTTCTCGCGGAGCCATTCGTCGTTGTAGAATTTAGAGAGGTAGGGGTTTCCAGCATCCGGAAGGATGGCCACAACCATAGCAGTCTCCCCCTTTTCCTCGGCCCTCCTAGCAACATCTAGGGCTACTTTGATCGAGCCCCCGCAGGATCCTCCGCAGAACATTCCCTCTTTCTTTGCCAGAGTCCTTGCCCATTGGAAGCAGTCTCCGTCGTCAACCTGGTGAATCTCGTCAATCAATGAGAAGTCGGTGGCAGATGGAATGAAATCCTCGCCGAATCCCTCTACTTGGTACGTATGAGGCTCTCCCATCGTACCCTCTTCAAACCATTCCTTTAGTATGGAGCCTGCTGCATCCACTCCAATTATTCTAGGAGGAGCCTTGTCGTTTGACTCGGACAGTTCCCTCAAAGCCCTCGCCGTTCCAGAAATTGTTCCGCCGGTGCCCATGGTAGCCACATAATGTGTTATGCTGCCCTCTGTCTGCTCCCAAATCTCGGGTCCCGTGGATAGATAGTGGGCTAGGGGGTTGGACTGGTGAGAGTATTGGTCGGGATACCAAGCCCCGGGAATCTCCCTGCCAAGTCGGGCTGCAACTTCGTAGTATGATTGGGGGTCTTCTTTCTCGACGGCAGTTGGGCAAACGTGGACTTCGGCACCTATCGCACGTAATAGGTCAATCTTCTCCTTGCTCATCTTATCAGGCATTGTGAAAACGCATCTGTATCCCCTCTGAGCAGCCACCATTGCAAGTCCAATTCCCGTGTTCCCAGAGGTTGCCTCAACTATGGTCCCCCCTTTCTCCAGAAGACCCTTCGACTCAGCATCGAGTACCATCTGCAGTGCAATCCTGTCCTTGATTGAGCCACCTGGATTGCACCTCTCCAACTTGACCCAAACAGAGGATGACTGCAAATGCTCAGTCAATCGATTTAGCCGAATCAGTGGAGTGTTCCCAATTGCAGAGACCACGTCTGGGTAGGTGTTGGGTGGTCCTGACGAGCCGCCAGCCATGAAGGGCCATCGTATCACGAGGTATGATGATGTCGCAATGAATAGTAGAATTCAGTGTAGGAACAGTCTGGTTCCCGTGAAAATCATAGCAATTCCATGCTCATTGGCGGCATCTATTACCTCGTGATCCCGGACTGAGCCTCCTGGCTGGACAATCGATTTCACCCCGACATCATGTGCTGAGTCTATACTGTCTCGGAAGGGGAAAAATGCGTCGGAGATTAGCATGGAGCCAGCTGATCTCTTACCTGCCCTAGCAGAAGCAATTCTCACCGCCTCGACCCTACTTGTTTGTCCTGGCCCGACTCCCACGGTACAGAATCCTGTTTCATTTCTAGAAACAAGCAGAATGGCGTTTGACTTTGTCTCTGCAATAACCATGCAACCGAACCTAGCCAAATCCCTGTCAGATTCTTCTATCTGCTTCTCAGTTACTGATGAGCAAGTCGACCAATCGAACGAGGGGGGTCCCTGGGACTGCGAAAGCCATCCACCGTCTACTTGACGGAGCCTGATTCCATCTTGCTTGGAGTTTATCGGGTCAAGAGACATCATCCTCCTGTTTTTCTTTGTGGAAAGTACTTCCAAGGCCTCGGGTTCGTATCCAGGTGCAATCATGCACTCGAAGAAATGCTCGCCAATCTCCAATGCTGTTTCCAGTTGGACCTTTGTGGTGAATGCGATTACGCATCCGAACGCACTTTCTGGGTCGCTTGAAAGTGCACTCTTCCATGCTCCCAACTGGGATTTATCGATTGATGCCCCACATGGATTTGTATGTTTCACAATGACACAGGCATGGTTCTCTGGGAACTCAGTCACGAGGGATCTTGTCACTCTCAGAGCTCCATCGAGATCGAGATAGTTATTGTATGAAAGTGGCTTTCCTCCGCTCTGAGTGGCCAAGGAGAGGCCGGATTTCTCCCTACTAGAGTCTGGATAGAAAGCAGCTGTCTGGTGAGGGTTCTCCCCGTATCGTAGAGGAGTCCCCTGCCCAGAAGAGACTTGCACTCTTGATGGGGTAACGGAATCCGAGAACCTCCTATCGAGCTCGTTCGAAACTGAGGAATCGTACGAAGCTGTGCATTGGAACGCTGCCAGTGCAAGCTCCTTCCTCTTTTCGATGCCTATTCCTGTCGGATTACCCTCAGACGCCTTCAGGTCTTCTAGAAATCCCATGTATTGGCTTGGGTTGGTTAGAACAATTACGTCTTCATGGTTCTTTGCTGCAGACCTGATCATGGTAGGGCCACCGATGTCTATCATCTCGATGAGTTCGGGAAGAGTTGCTTTTGGCTCTCTTTCGGCCGTATCTTCGAAAGGATATAGATTAATGCAGACCAGGTCAATTGTTCCATAGCCAAGACCTTCCAGTGTTTCCATGTCTTGCTTGTTCTTTCTTCTTGAAAGAATGCCAGCATGCACTGCGGGGTGTAGAGTCTTGACCCGCCCTTCGAGAACCTCGGGATGATTCGTAATTTCTGACACATCGGTTACCGCAATTCCAGATTCCCTAAGCGTCCTTGAAGTTCCGCCGGTAGATATGACTTCCCAACCCAAACCCGCCAATTCAGAGGCGAGTTCGGAAATTCCTGATTTTTCCCAGACGCTAAGAAGTGCGCGAGGGGGGGCCATGACTATGCGTTAGTGAGATGGCCTTGAATGGTTCGTGTGGCCTAATCCCCTCTGGATGAGATGACCTGATCTATCCTGAGCATACTCATCGCGGTCTCAGTTGCTGACTCTAGAGATTTCTCGATGACTGAGCTGGGATGCCAAACCCCGTCAACTGCCCATGTCTTTCCATCTGGTGAGACGCCCATTGGTTCAGTCCCGTCCCTAGCCGAGGCACGAAGTTCCAGCACCCTATCGAGTGGATCGCCCCCTCCATTTTCTGCCAGAGTAGCGGGTATCGTCTCTAGTGCCCTTGCAAATGCCTCCATGGCAAGCCTCTCTCTGCCCCCCTGCGCATCGGATGCATCGCGGACTGCCTGGGCCATCCTACAATGAGTTGCGCCAGCACCCGGAAGGACTGTCTCGCCCATAGCAAGGGAGGTGGCCCTCAAAGAGTCGTGCAGTCCTCTGATTACCTCCTCGGTTCCCGTCTCGCCGGCTCCGCCGACCTCGATGGTCACTACCGATGGACTGGGGCAATCTTCAATCCTTATGATGTCCTCAACGCTATCTGACTCCTGTTTTCTCTCCCAGGAGATTTTTCCGCATTTGCCAAGGTCTCCTGTTTCGATATCCATGGGTGATTCTACAATCCTCGCCCCCAGAGTATCTGCTGCGTTTCTAATCTCACTAGAGTCAAGATCTCCGATAGCTAGTATACCACTGTCTGAGAGTTGGTGGAGAATGTCACGGTCTATTTCACCGGAACATAGAATGGCCATTGCCCCACTATCAATTATACAGTTACAAATCTCATCCTTGCGTTGAGACTCCGCCTCTATGAACAAGTCAAGCTGACCAGAATTGGAAATTTTAACCTCTGCGTCGCGAGTAAGTTCTCTTATCTTCAGATCACCATCGAAGCAAGCTACTCGAGCATCTTTCAGGTTGTTTGGAAGCCCATCCATTTGCACCCTCCGCCTGAATGTAAATCCCCTCACTAAACGTGAGTTCCGAAGTCCCCCGGTTCCCGTCTTAAACATACAAACGTGCTCGGCAGAAGCCTCGCCTCTGTTTTGATACACCGTCTCTAGGGCTTCTACAATTATCGGGGAGAAGTGGTCCAGTGCAGACTCTGCCCCCTTGCCTCTGAGGGCTGTTTCCGAAACGGCCTCAATCTGGCGTTCATCTGGCTCTATTGCGTCGGCATTTGCCTTTTTTCTTGCGGCCTCCAGAGCAAGGGAATATCCCTCTATTAGGGTAAGTGGATGAAGCCCCTTCCGAAGAAGATTGTTTGCCTCAATGAGCAATGAGCCACATATCAGCATCGTTGTAGTTACTCCGTCTCCGCAGCTCTCTTCCTGGGACTCTGCCATAGACACCATCATCTTCGCTGCTGGATGCCGGACGAGCAGCTCTGCCACAATCTTCGCACCGTCATTAGTTACCGCTGTTGTTCCATCCGTTTTGTAGAGCATCTTATCCAGTCCACGTGGTCCGAATGTGGGCTTTAATAAATCAGAAAATACACGGGCTGCGATGATTAGTTTCTCTTGGACCTCGGTTCCACTAGTGACGTTGGTGTGCTCGGGAAGAATGGTAACTCTGGGCCTATCGGTTCCCTCGCTCATGCATTACGGGCGTAACAGGCTGACATGAATGCTTTGAGGGTGCAATTCGTTCCCTGGTCTCTGCTTCATGGCGAACTTCTATGTCATACATGATTGACGATAATACGTGGGAATAGGAAGTCGGGCCTTCTCTGTTTCGATTTTGCTTGCAGTATCATTGCTAGCCTATCCAATATCATCCGCACAGCAAATCTTCCCCTCAATTGAATTGGACTGTCTGGAGTCGGAAGTAGAGTTTGATCTTCCGGATTCCGAGGTTTCAACAGTTCAATGTTCAGTGGAGAATCCCCACACTTACTCAGAAAAGGTAGAGTTGGACTATGACTCTGCAGACATCATAGTTTCTGGACCCGATTCTATATCGGTGGAAGGCGGGGGCAAGGAGTCCTTTGAAGTCAGCATGAGGGCAGGCAACTCAGTCTATTATGGAAACCATGAGGTTAACGTATCGGCTCATGTAACCGAAGCTGGAGGGGTCCCTGTCGGAATAATAACCGATTCAGAGGAGGTTGTGATTACTGCATTGGTCCCTGAGTGGATATCATGTGACGCGAACTATGGAATCGGGACTCTGACTGTCGAGGCAGGGCAAGATGCTGCTTTCTCCGCATCATACTCTTGTGAGGGCAACAAAAACCAGAGTCTGGATGTGGAGCTTCACTTGGTCTCAGAGGGAGCCTCCCAGGAATCAATGTGGCCCTCTGGATTCAATGACATAAGCAGCCAAGATTGCAGTGTGGAAATCTCGGGTGGTGACGGGGTCGTCAATTGTCAATTCATAGTGACAACGCCCCCGAATCTTGAAGACTCCTGGAGTGGTTGCATAGTGCTGTTGGATGAGAGGTCTATGAGCTCATTGTCATGTGAAGTAGAGGACTCTCTGGAGTTCGTTGTCAATTCCAAGGAGTCTGGAATAGGGGATATTGGGATAGGAGGCAATGGTAGCATTTTCGAGGATTTGGGCGTGTCCGAAGAATCGGGACTTTACCTGATAGGAGCGGGAGTGGTGGTGCTTTGTGCTATTGGCCTTGGATTCTATTTCAGAAGAAGGGGCTAGCCCAATACGGCTACCAACCACCGTATGGAAAGCGAAGAGGTCAGGGCTAGAGGCACGGACGCACTAGTTGAGAAGTTGAATGATTCTGTGAAGATGTAGAACTGTAGGACTGTTAGAGCTAGAATTATGGAGGCGTCGATGGCCATCGGCTTTCCTATTCCCGAGTGGTGCAAGATATGGGACCTCTCTCTGATTGCAACGATTGCTATTGCGATTGAGAATGCTAGAATTGCATGGCCCAAAACCCAACCTACCGTCTCTCCAAAGACATCGACTATATCATTCTGGAACCGTCCCAACACCATCGCAGCGAAGTCGACCATGGAGGTGGGCGGGGTTGGAGATTCTTGAACTGTGCGAGTAGGGGAAATCAGTTCTTTCGTAGAATGAACTGCCCCCCGATTATCTTGTGAATCTTGACGTCGTTTTCACTAACGAAATCAGAAACTGCCTCCTTAACCGGGATTTGTTTTGCATCTTCTCTAGAAGGCTGGAGGTAGTCGTCACCAGTTAGGTATCCCCCTGTTTTGACCTTAGGCAGGTATAGCTCCAAATCCAACCTAACGAAATCATAGTCGTGGTTACCATCGACATACACCCAATCAAAGAAGTCATCTGGGAAATCGGCGTGGGCTATTTCTGAGCGGCCTCTATGCAAAGAAACCTCGGTGTTTTCGGAGAACCTTTCTCTTACGGAGGTAAAAATCTCATCCATATCTGACTGGTCAGACGCCTTAGTTCCACCATACCAGCGAGTAGGGAAATTTGGTTGGAATTCCCATGGATCAATTAGATGCAATTCTGCTGGTTTCGTAATTTCTAGAATTCTCTTGGAAAAGTCTCCTTTCCAGACTCCTATCTCAGCACATATTGACCCCTTTGGCATCATCTTCAGAAGACGTTTTCTGTGGTCTGTGATGAAAGAGAAAATTCCAGTCAGCCCCCTAATGTCAAATGCGAACAACAATTTGGGTGGGGGTTCGATTATCAAGTCTTTCAGTTCTACATTACGCGACACTAATTACCACGGTTCTCCTGCAGGAGTCATGAAATCGGAGGTCGATGTGGTAATTCCAACTTTCAGGAGACCCGATGCATTGGCAGCTTGTCTGAAGTCCTTAGAGAGGCAGGCGGTCCAACCACGCTCGATAGAGGTCGTTGACGACTCAGACACTAATCACGGTCCGGGAATTTCAAGAAACATTGGTTGGCGGAGGGGTTCTGGAAAAATAGTTGCATTCATCGATGACGATTGCTTGGCGGATGAAGGTTGGATTGAGCAAATCCAATCAGTCTTTGATGTATACGATATCGGGGGAATTGAGGGTGGCATTACAACCACAAACACTTCGGGAGAAGTGGTCGACTTCAATCCCTCCAACCGGTTCAAGTGGGATCGCTTCAAAACTGCAAACATGGCCATCAGGAGGGACGTCCTGGAGGAAATTGGCGGATTCGACGAGAGGTACTTCCTTCACCGGGAGGATACCGATGTCGCTTGGAGAGTAATTGACTCGGGGCATAGGATGATCTGGGTACCGGAATGCAGGGTTCACCACCCAGAACCTATTGGGATTCACGGTGCTGTCTACGGGGCATATCCTCGCTCGGAGCAACTTCTATACCACTGCAATCCAAAGAAATTCGTTGAGTGCGCAGCATCAATGATTTCTAGAGAAAGCGTGAGAAATGGAAAATTGTGGAAGTTGCAAAGAGATATGCGGTCACTCCAGAAGCCACCAGACGTAAAGCCGCTGTCAAGACTGCAGTCCTGGTCCCTATGGTCCCGAGCATGGATTGTTGCAGTTTTCTGGCTCCTTAGGAAACACACCCTTGGAGAGCCAAAGAGTTCCTTCCACTGATTTGAATGAGGCATTCTGGAAAATCAGTCCCTCTTGTCCTCAAACTCGTAACCAAATCTATCAATCTCCCAATGACAATGTTTAGCAATCAACGAAACCGATGAGTCGTCGTACATCAAGGAGTAATGTTCTCGGTTCTTGCGGGAGTCTGACTTAGCCCGTGGGAGTTTTACTCTTCCTAGACCTAGTGAGTCCAAGAGCTCGGGCCACTCCTCTTTCAGATTCTCGAACCTGATGAAACGATCTATTGCTGGTTTGTCGCCAAGCATGAAAATTGAGGTGTTAGTAATTCGATCTGGGGAGGTCTGAATGAGAAAATCAGCGAATGTTAGTGTTTCGGGCAGACCTGGCATTCCATGTCCATACTTGTTGAAGTAGAAGAGTGAAACAGCCCTATCCCATGGATTTCTTACAACGCAGAACTTGTAGTATTCATCGAAGGTCTTGGCATCTAGGCGCCTACTCAGAAGTTTCGCTGGTGTGTGATTGAAATGGTGAGCCGGGCCGCCTCCTCTTAGTCTGAACCATAGATCCCATTTCCTGTACATAGTTAGCGGAATTTGCGTATTCTGACTCCCTCTGTAGCCCAAATCCACCCTCATTTTCTCTTCGGATGGAGCAATTTGAGTGATTATGTCCTCTGGTCCGCAGTGCTTCGAGAGGGCGATTTCGATACTCGAACCTGCAGTCTTCCTAGTCTTCAGGAAGATGAATCTATTCTTATGCGAGACTATCATTCACACCACTAGTTACCATCTGGAAAAAGAGTCAATCTTTCTAAATGTGTTTGTAGGTTCTTGACTATATAAACAAGGTAGAGTGTGGGACTCTACATTGGGTTCAATCTTAGAGAAGAAGCAATATGCATCAGAGTTGGGGGCTGCTCGTGGGTTCCGTAATTGGCGTTGATGATGCCCGATGGATGCTGGATAATTCTGGATTGGCGGGATTGGAAAGGATCGAGCCCCTTGAAGGGGGCTGGGACAACACTAGCGTTCTACTGACCCTAAAAGACGGGGGCTTTGTGGTTCTCAAAGCGTGGTTCGCGAATACGGTAGAAGAGGTGGCGAGAGTCATTGAACGACACTGTCACTTGGACTCACATGGCATCCCCACCCCGGTTCCATTTAGACTAGAGGGAGGGAGGATGCTAGCAGAGAAGGACGGAGTGGCATGGACGTTGCTTCCGTACTTCTCAGGGGGAATTCTCGACTCTGATGAAGAGTCCCTGAGAAGCCTGGGGGAGGTCCAGGCAAAGATGCACATGGTTCCAACCAGTGAGTGTTTCCCTGATGTTTACACAATGGGATTCGGGCTCTTCGAACAGATATTGAGTATTGGAGGTGAATGGGAGAGTCATCCATTCCTGGAATTACTCGAGAACGAGGTTCCTGCACTGAGAGAAGGGGTTTCTCCAGAACTTCCGTCAGGGATTCTGCATGGGGATTTGTTCCCGGACAACGTAATCGGTTCGGGAGGGGAGGTATCGGCAATTCTCGACTTGGAGGAGGCTTGGATTGGTCCTCTGGCATTCGACTTAGCGATGTCTTTCGTTGGTTTCGGGTGGGAGGATGGCAGACCCGTCGAAAGTCGATGGGTGGCGCTCGTAGAAGGCTACCAGTCGGTAAGGAGCCTGACTTCGGCCGAGGTGTCTGCACTGCCTGTCTTGCACCGCTATTCCACGCTATCCATTGCATGCTGGAGATTCTGGAAGCACAATATCAGTATTCCAGACTATTCTCTGTCGGATAGGTACCGTGAGATGGTTGATAGGTTGAAGGTCGACTTCGACCTCAGGGGGGCCTTCTGATGAGCGGGATTGTGCACTCGGTGAACATCAGCTCTGGGGGGGTTCCCAAGTCCCCGATCGATTCGGCGCACGTTAGTGAAGAAGGAGTCGAGGGGGACTTCAACAGGTTCCGAGACGGGAATAGAGGGGGCGATCCGGATCGTGCCGTGTGCATCTTCTCGATTGAGAGAATCGAGTCTCTCAAGGAAGAGGGGCATCCCATAGAAGTGGGTTCAACTGGAGAGAACCTCACAATTCGGGGTGTCGAGTGGGGCTCTCTGAAGGTGGGAGCTATTCTTGAGATAGGGGATACATCCCTGGAACTGAGCGAGCCGTGTGCCCCCTGCAGCAAGATAGGTGGATCATTCTTGGAACGCCGTTTCGCGAGGGTTGACCACAATCAGGAGTTCGGCTGGTCGAGGTGGCTCGCCCGAGTGCTGCGAGAAGGCACTGTTTCCGTAGGGGATTCCGTAGATATCGTTTTTACAGGGAAGGACTAAGGTGATTGCATGATGATGAACAGTAGGGGCACTCGTGTCGGTTTCTGGAATAGAATATCAAGAGGATGGAAGGTTACAAAACTCGGAATGGCAGTAATCAGGGCTGACCCTGAACTGATGGTCTACACCTTTCTGTCTGCAGTTCTCTCAATTTTCGCGATTGGTGCGGCTATCTCGGGATCTATTGGCCTAGAGGCCATCACCCAATCTGAAGCAACAACTAACGAAGAGGGTGCCAACTTAGTCGATGCAGGTCACCTGGCCATCTGGTTCGCATTCTACCTAGTCATCTCGGTAATCACCGTCTTCTGGAATGCAGCAATTATAGCCAGCGCATACGAGCGCATGACCACCGGTACCAATCCCAGTTTCTCTTACGGAATCAGGCAGGCGATGAAGTGCCTGCCCCAGATTCTGGTATGGGGGGTTATATCAGGAACAGTCGGGTTGTTTCTGCAAATACTGGAGGGCATCTCCAGAAACCCTGAATCCCCTATCCCCCTGAGAGTAGTTACAGGATTCGCCTCGTTCATACTAGGCATAGCCTGGTGGGTTGTCACCTTCTTCGTGATTCCAGTGATTGTGCTAGAGAGGGCGGGGGTATTAGAGGGAATGAACCAGAGCCCCAAGCTGTTCAAGAAGACATGGGGGGAGGACATTGTGTCCCACGTAGGGACAGGCCTACTGCTGACCCTCGTCATTTTCGTCCTGTTCCTTGTTTTCGTCCCGATAATGAGCGTGGGCGGATCGGTGGCGGTCCTAGGCGCAGTCGCACTGGTTTTGTCGGTGCTTCTGACTGCCCTCTTCTTCACTACAGTGGAGGCCGTCAACAGGGCATCACTCTACTATTACGCAAAGACAGGTGAGGCTCCCCCTATGGCGCAAAAGTACGGACTGAGCTTCTGAAATCGGGGGATGCTATGCCCATCGGTGGAGAGCAAATCATCGAGGAGCTGGGTGCTGCCATCGCTGATAGCGTCCCCGATGGAAAGGAGGGGGGCATTTGGAGAGTCATCCGTCTGTGCTTAGCCTACTTATTGCCCCTTATCCCGATAGGTTATCTGTTCCTGTGGATTGCAGGATACCTCTGAAATAGACCGTAGTACGCCCGCGCAACCAATAGCAGAGGTACCCGAGCGGTCAAAGGGGCTGGGATGAGGTCCCAGTGCGTAGTGCTTCGCAGGTTCGAATCCTGCCCTCTGCACCAATATTGGCAGCATCGGTTAGTGGAGGGCCACCCAAAGAGCCACTCCAAACAGTGAAGCGCCCATTACACGATTGAGGACAACAGCCGACTCTGGGGTACTGAAGGCCCTCCTCAAACGGTTCCCAAAAGAGGCCCAAATCATCACTGCAGGGAGGCCGAACACCAGGTTAAGGAGGACGAGGAGAGCCATTGCAAGCATTCCGCTACCGAATAGGCTCCCGAAGCTAGTCATCAGGACAAGGAAGTGTATCCAGGCCTTCCCATTCACCAGTTGTAGGGAGACCCCGGTCGGGAAGCCCAGCCTCTCTCTGCTCTGCTCCTCGTCGGAAAGAGGGGACGCGGTAGCGATTTTGAATGAGAGGAGCGCGATGTACGCTGCTCCGACTAGAGTAAGGGCGTCGAAAGCCTTCCTGTTCTCCTCGATGAACACGGTCGCTCCGCCCACGAACAATCCTAGCGATGACCAACCTACGGCCATTCCGGCGATCAGAGGCATTGTCCCTCTGAGGCCATGTTGGGATCCATGGGCGGCGCATAGGACGTTGTTAGGCCCGGGTGAGAAGCACATCGGGACAATGAATGCAAGAGTGAGCAAGAGTAGCTCGGTATCCACGTTATAGCCTCCCTAGGCGGGTTGGCAGGCCTTGTTCAATGCCTGGTCGATATCGGACCACAGGTCCTCTACATCCTCTATCCCTACGCTCATCCTTACGAATCCTGGTACTATTCCTGCCTCTAGTCTGACCTCCTCGGGAACGAAAGAGTGGCTGGTATTGAAGGGGCATTCGACTAGGCTCTCGACTCCACCCAAGCTTGTGGCCTCGAATATCACCTCTAGTGCGCGCACGAATCTCAAAGCGGCATCGTCGCCACCGGAAACTGCGAATGAGAGCATCCCAGTTCCCCTTGGGACTATTCGCTTTGCAACCTCATAGTCAGCATAGCTGGGGAGTGACGGGTGGTTCACGCTTTCTATAGAATTGTGATTCTCTAGCCTACGCGCTAGTTCGGCTGCGTTCGAAGCATGTATCGGCATTCTAGCGTGAAGTGTCCGCATCCCCCTTTCCAGAAGGTAACACATTTGCGGATCTGCAGCCCCTCCGAATCTGGACTTGAAGTGGAATACCTCCTTGATCAGGTCCTCCCTGCCAACCACAATCCCGGCTGTCAGGTCAGTGTGCCCATTCAGGAACTTGGTCCCAGAGTTGATTACAAGGTCAAAGCCCATCGAAATCGGTCTGCATGCCCATGGAGTTGCGAATGTGTTGTCGACTACAGATACAAGGCCATGCTTCTTTGCCAGCGACACCATTTCCTCTAGGTCGCATACCTTCAGCACTGGATTGGTAATAGTCTCGACGTAGAGGACCTTGGTGTTCTCCTTTATCGCTGCCTCAAATGATGAGGGTTCTCGGATGTCGGCCATTGTGACCTCGATACCGTATCTTGGCAGTTCCGAAGTCATTAGTCCGTAGGTGCCTCCGTAGATGTCAGCTGACGTGACCACGTGGTCTCCCTGAGAGAGCAATGAAAGCAGCGTTGACGAAATTGCAGACATACCACTGGCGAACGTCTCCCCGTCCTCTGCACCCTCCAACGAGGCCACCTTTGCAGACACTGCCTCCGAGTTAATGCTGGAGTATCGGCTGTATAGCAGAGTATGCTGGCCCCCGGTCTCCATCCATTTGCGATACCTTTCATCAGTCAGTTGGTAAGTAGAAGTCGCAA
The DNA here is from genome assembly GCA_030748775.1 of Candidatus Thalassarchaeaceae archaeon. GTDB lineage: Archaea > Thermoplasmatota > Poseidoniia > Poseidoniales > Thalassarchaeaceae > UBA36. Next base: position 47,609 of record JASMLH010000006.1, read on the forward strand.
AAATGGGAGTGGTTGCTGACCCCTCGATGTTATTGGTGCCCGACCATACTGCTCTGGTGTCGAAGGCCCTGTTGGAGAACTTGTCTGCCATGGTCCCGGATTGGTGGGGTGGACATAACCGTACTCATCCTAGGCCAATAGCAGACAAGACGGATTGCAAATTGGGGTTCACGACCGTCGATCTGGACTTAGCATTCTCAATCGCCACTCCCGGGTCCTTGAGCCCGTGTCCTGTGACTGTGACCACCACTGTGGAGTCCTTAGGAATGGCCCCCATGGAGTGGCTCTTGACGATGCCTGCTATGCCTGCCGCGGAAGCTGGCTCGACGAATATTCCCTCTGTCCTAGCAAGCATCCTTTGGGCGTCTAGTATCTCTTCATCGCTTACGCAATCGATTGTTCCAGAAGACTCCTCTGCAGCTCGGGCTGCTTCCTCCCAACTTGCTGGATTTCCGATTCTAATTGCTGTGGCAACGGTTTCTGGTGACTTCACGACTTCTCCTCTTACTATTGGGGCTGCACCCTCTGCCTGCCATCCCATCATTCGAGGAAGCGAAGATGTGCGTCCTGCATCCCTATATTCGTTGTATCCCAACCAGTATGATGTGATGTTTCCAGCATTTCCCACGGGCAGGAAATGCATGTCTGGGGCCTCTCCAAAATCGTCGCATACTTCGAATGCCGCTGTCTTCTGTCCTTGGATCCTAAAGGGGTTTATGCTGTTCACTATCTCAATCTCTTCCCTCTCGCCAAGCCCCCTAACTAATTCCAGAGAATCGTCGAAATTTCCCCTAACCTCCAGGGTCTTGGCACCGTGAATCAGGGCCTGGGACATCTTTCCGTACGCTATCTTTCCTTCGGGAATAAGGACAACGCAGGTCATCCCAGCCCTGGCTGCATATGCTGCTGCAGATGCACTGGTGTTTCCGGTACTCGCACAGACGATAATTCTAGCACCTCTTTCGAGGGCCTTAGTTACTGCCAGTGTCATCCCTCTGTCCTTGAAAGAGGCAGTTGGATTCAGTCCTTCGAACTTGATGTAAACACGGAAGTCCCCTCCAAGGGCACTGACCAGGTTTGGAGCTTCTATTTGGGGGGTGTTTCCCTCTTTCAGCGAAACTATTGGAGTGTCGCTCTCAACAGGTAAGAATTCCCGGTAGCGACGAATAATGCCATGTCCGGTCATGGATGAGCCTGAGCGTGATACAACATGAACCTGACCGAATGACGAGATGTTATCGAGGGTCCCTGCTAGTCCGCAGAGCCAATCTTTCCTGCAGTTGCGAGGCAAACTGCTACTACAGGTCCAATTGCAAACGCAAACAGAACCGTTCCGAATCCGAAAGTCCCCCCCAGCAAAACCCCAATTACTAGAACGGAAATCTCAATGGTTACCCTCACTCTTCCAATTGGGACGCCTGTTACCCTCTGGAGTCCGGTCATCCAACCATCTCTTGGGCCGGGTCCTAGGTTTGCTGTTAGGTACATAGAGCTGCCAATTCCAACGAGGATTATTCCTGAGGAAGCCATTAGAATAGAGCCGACAAAGCTCTCAGGCTGGGGCAATATTGGGACCATGATGTGGATCGTGAGGGCGATTATGATGGCATTCAGGATTGTTCCGATTCCGGGAATCTCCTTGATGGGTATCCATAGAAGCATTACTGCGACGCTGACGAGGAACGTAGCCTCTCCAATGGTCCAAATTTCGGCATAGATAGCTATGCCTTCTGCTAAGACTGTCCAAGGGGTATTTCCGATCCCAGCTGCAATCAGAAGTGAGTCGCCCAGACCGAACAGAAATTCTCCGATCACCAGAATGGCCATAGTAGGCCACTTTGGCCTAATCGACATTGGTTCCGGGGAGCTCCACCAGACGGTGGGCACCTTCTTTGCCGGCCTCAGAAAATCCCATGTCCCCATCGAGCAACGCTGGAGGATTCAGCCTTCAACCCAACTGGTGTAATCAGTGCTAGAGTCGGCCTTCCATGCTATTATCTGGGGTGTATCATATGGGTGATTTTTCGAAACCATGCAGTTCAATTCTTGGACTTTCGACTTAGAGGTCTTCATCTGGACTCTCCACTCCTGCGATTCCTCTATCTGATCCTCCCACTTGTAGACTGATGTGACCAAATTCCTCTGAACACAGGCAGCCAAGCCAGATTCAACCAGTTCGAATGCCCATTGTCCGACAAGAGGCTCGGGCCAGTCACCGGGAAGAGTGGTCTGTACCACCCAGACATTCCCATCCATGTCTCTGCGTGAGGACTATCACGGATGAATCCCATGGCATAATTTGAATGAGGGTGCGGGTATCGGCGAGGTGAATACGATGGAATCCTGGGAGAACCCTATCGAGACCGGGGAGGTTCCGGAAGACGGTTCAAGGTTTGACGTGATTGTGGTTGGTGGTGGGCCGTGTGGTTCTGCTGCAGCTGCATACCATTCGATGAATGGATGCAAGGTACTTCTGATTGAGAAGGAGGTTTGGCCGAGAGACAAGCCCTGTGGTGATGCAGTGGGTGGTAAGTCGCTCTCACACGTGAAGGAGCTGGGAGTAAAGAAGATGATAGAGGAGACTCCTCACTTCACTGTCGATTCTATCGTTTTCGGAAGCGCCAACGGTAACAGCGTCAGAGTAATGCTCCCTAAGGAAGAGCTCGAGAAGAAGATGGCTGGCTACTCGCTGCCCAGGGTTCAGTTTGACTACATGATGTTCAAGAGAGCGACGGAAATTGTAATTGGAGCCGGGGGCTCGGTGGTTCAGGGCTTTGCAGTAGGAGAAGTGCACGATGACGATGGGAGAATTTCCGGAGTCTCAGGTAGCTTTGGGAAGAGAGGGTCGGGCAACCCTACTCTGCGCTTCTCGGGGGCTCTGACTATTGGTGCCGGTGGATACAGATGCCCAGTTGCTACAGCACTAGTGGAGAGGATTCACGGCGAGGCGATGAGAGACGATGACCACTACTGCGGTGCATACAGGGAGTATTGGGAGGGAGTCGGTGGCTTCCAAGGCAGCGAGGGGCCAATAGAAATTCACTTCATAGATGAGGTGGTTCCGGGCTATTTCTGGTTGTTCCCGGTTCAAGAGGGCGTGGTTAACGTCGGAATAGGGATGGTTATCTCAGAGCAACGAAAGCAGAAGGGTGCTGACAAGTCCCTGAAGAAGAAGCAGAGATGGGTGATTGAAGAGCATCCGATATTCAAAGAGCGATTCAAGAACGCGAAGCTTGTACAAGGTTCACAGAAAGGATGGCAGCTTCCATTCGGTTCTCCAAGAAAGGATCCCGCGCCGGAGTTCCAACCGAGGAGATCCGCGGGGGCGGGGGTAATGTGCGTAGGCGACGCGGCTAGCTTGGTAGACCCTTTCACCGGGGAAGGAATAGGGAACGGTCTCGTATCTGCCAAGATGTCCGCCAAGTACTTCGACAAGGAGGCTCATTCAGAGGGCTTCCCCGAGGAAGCCGCTATAGAGTACATGGAGGATCTCTGGAGCACACTTGGCAAGGAGCTTACTAACTCGCATAGACTGCAGAAGTTAGTGAAGTGGAAGAGAGTAATGAACTGGTTTGTCGGAAAGGCCTCGAAGAAGGAAGAGATGGCAGACATGATGACAGGAATGATAGCGGACAAGGAAGCACAGAAGGCTCTATGGAGCCCGTGGTTCCTGTTCAAGACGATAATTCTGCCCTGAGGTGAAAGCATGGTGAAGGAAATCAATGAGTCACTCAATGGGATTGAGGCAATCTTTCTCGATCTAGACGGGACGATATACCTAGGAGACGAGCTGATCGAGGGTGCTATCGATTTCCTCAATCGCCTTGGAAGCAGAGGCATTGCACGCTTTTTCCTATCAAACAACTCAAGCAAGTCAGTTGCGCAATACCTGCATAAGCTCCATGGAATGGGAATTGATGCTAGCAAGGATGAGATTCTTCTATCTACACACGACCTGCTCGCATGGCTATCAAAGGAAGGTGTTAGCAAGACCTACCTAGTAGGGACCGAGGGTATGAGGGAGATGCTTGAGGAGCGTGGTCTAGACACCGAATCAACCGACCCGGAGTTCGTAGTTCTCGGTTATGACACGGAAGTAACCTACGAGAAGCTCGCGGTTGCCTCTGTCCACCTCCACAAGGGGGTGCCTATGGTGTCAAGCCATCCTGACATGGTATGCCCCTCCCCCGAAGGAGGTCTTCCGGATACTGGGGCCTACATGGCCCTATTCGAGGCCACCACAGGGGTCAGGCCTGTCCACGTTTGTGGAAAGCCAAACAAGGATATGATACTACATAAGATCGAGGAAATGGGTCTTAGTCCCTCCAACTGCGCGATGGTGGGTGATCGCCTGTACACTGACATGGAGATGGCGGAGAGGGCTGGGGTAAACGGCATTCTTGTCCTCTCCGGAGAGGCGACCAGGGAGGACCTAGTGGGAAGCGGCATGAGTCCGTCGCTTGTTGTTGATTCAGTCTCATCCCTAGCTACATGAAAGTTCTCAACATTGCAATTGGAGAACTAGATATACGCGCCTTTTCCGGCGCGGGTCGTGGAAAGGATGCTGTCAAGGGCCGGCAGGTCCGTTCATCGAAACAGGAGTCTGATAATCGCAGTCTCCCTCGCTTCCATTCTTTTCTCGGTCGTACTAATCTCCCAGGGTAATGAGTTCGAAGACGGTAATTCCCCTCCCACTTCCATCGAATCTGGGAGGGCCTTGGAACTGGTGAACGAAGAGTTGCCAATAGTCTCGACTAACAGCGTGAGCTACATTTTTACCCACGAATCTCTGGAATGGGACGAACCCGATTTCGAGCAAGAGGTAAGGGATTCTCTGAAGGGACTAGAGTCGGTTTCACTCGATGTACTAGAAATCAGTTTGGCTTATGACAACCCAAATGACCCGTATCACCTTGCAAGACACGTTTCCATAGATGGACATAGAGTCGCCGCGTTCGTGAGTTTCAATGGGACCGAGGAGGAAATTTCCAAGGAGGTAGGGGCAATCAAGGAAGCCGTAGAAAGCAATGAGATGGAAATCCTGGTTTCTGGAAGCCTAATCATTGACTCGGACTTCGATAGAATGCTGAAGGAGGACCAAATCAGAGCGGAGATTATTGGCATCCCTCTATCTCTAATCATCCTCCTCTTCGTTTTCAGGACAGTAGTCGCCTCCCTGTTACCAATGGCAGTTGCAATGTGCATGTTCCCCCTAGCCACAGGATTGTCTTACTTCGTATCGAAGTGGTTCTCAATGACGGAGTACTCTGTCTCGATGATCACCCTGATAGGTCTAGCAGTCTCAATCGACTACAGTCTATTCATGGTTAGCAGGTTCAGAGAGGAGCTTAGGAAGGGGCAGGATGTGGAGGGGGCCCTAGCGACGATGATGGATACCGCAGGGAGAGCCATTCTTTTCTCGGGGGCCACAGTAGCGGTTGGCCTATGCACCCTCTTCTACTTCAGCGCCACGCACATGCCATCCATGGGGATGGGCGCATTTCTAGCAGTATTCGGGGCATTGATTTACTCGTTGACGCTGCTTCCTGCATTGCTCTCCATTATCGGGCATGGGATAGACAGGCTGCCGGTGCCAATCCCAGGAGGGCGGGACGAAGGGAGGTTTTGGGAGGAGTTCTCTACAAGGGTCATGAAGAACCCCGTCGGCTGGCTAGTTCCTTCCATGGGATTTCTATTGCTACTAGGAGTTCCCTTCCTTCACGTCGAGTTGACGGCTGGTGGCCTTGACACGCTTCCTCCAGATCTTGAGTCACGACAGGCCTACGAGATACTGGAGGAAGAGTTCCCTGCCTTCACGGCCTCGGTCGTACCGTTGGTGATAGTGTTCGAGGAGGGACAGGACCCGTTCTCGAAGTCTCTATCCACAGATATTGCAGGGATGTGCGAGGGGGTGGCTACCGTGGAGGGAGTCATAGGAGTGGAACATCCGCTTTGCAATCCCTCGCTCTTCGACACTGATTTCGACCAATGGCCTGAGGGAATGCGTATGGAGTGGTTGACCACAGTCTCGGACTCTGTTGCGATGATTAACGTCCCGATTGAGTACCCAAGTGGGAGTGACGAAGCGGAGCAGCTGATTAAGGACGTGAGGATGTTCACCTCCTCAAACCAGGAGGAGGTCCTAGTGGGAAGCTGGACTTCTTACGAAGTCGACATGAAAGACCACCTGAGGGAGCGGATTCCAGTTGCGCTTGCCTTCGTTCTTCTTGTTACCATGGTTCTCGTGTGGTTCCAAGTTCACTCTGTTTTAGTTCCAATAAAGGCGGTTTTCATGAACATACTCTCCATTTCGGCTTCCTTCGGACTAATCGTTGTTGTATTCCAGGACGGTTTCTTGGCGGGACCGCTGAACTTCACCCCCCAGCCCCTAGATCTGATGGTCCCCCCCTTGGTCTTCGGAATCGCCTTCGGTCTTTCAATGGACTACGAAGTACTCATGCTCTCCAGAATTCACGAGTCGTGGCTCGAGACGGGTGACAACACGCGAGCGGTGTCGGAGGGCCTGCAAGCCTCCGGGAGGCTGATCACGGGAGCTGCTGCAATTATGATTGCAGTCTTCTCTGGATTCATCTTCGCTGATGTGATGATAATCAAATCCATCGGGTTTGCCTTGGCTGTGGCGGTGTTCGTCGACGCTACTATTGTCAGGGCAATAGTTGTTCCATCGGCGATGCGTCTCATGGGACGGGCAAACTGGTGGTCGCCTAGTTTCTCTGGTGCCCGTAAAGACAAAGGCGACGCGTAGGGAACGATGTTCATGCCCGAGGGCCACGATGCTGGTGGACTAGTCGTTGTCACTGGTGCCAGTGGATATATCGGAAGCCACATAGTTGCCAATTTGCTGGCTAGGGGCAGAGAGGTAAGGGCAACAGTTCGAGACTCGTCAGATCCGGAGAGAGTTGATCATCTAAGAGCCATGCCAATTGGGGATGGCGGGAGCCTAGAAATAGTTGAGATGGACCTTCTTGACTCTGAATCGGTAAATAGGGCGATTTCAGGCTGCAGAGAGGTGATTCATACTGCGGCGGTTGTAGTCCTAAATGCGAAGAACCCTCAGGAGAAAATAGTCGACCCAAGCGTAATCGGGACGAGGAATGTGCTTGGGGCAATTGATTCTGCCGGGTCGGTGGAATGCCTGGTTCATACTTCATCAACTGCCGCAATCAGACCGCAAAATTGGGTAGACGGCCAGGTGCTAACGACAGAAACATGGGCAGACGACTCCAACATCGATAACAACCCGTACGGCCTAGCGAAGTTCAGTGCGGAGAGGCTGGTCAGGGAGTGGCACGATTCCAAGGGCAATGGGGCGCCAAGGATGGTTACCATCAACCCCTGTGTAGTGCTTGGGCCCCCTCTTTCCAGAAGGCACCTTAGAGGGAGTCCGTCATTCGTAATGACCCTGCTAAACAGGGAGATTCCATTCGTTGTGCCGATGCATATCAGCATAGTGGATGTCCGAGATGTGGCTGAGGCGCATGTTAGGGCTCTGACTCAGGGAAGGGAAGCAGGTAGGTACCTCGTAGTCTCAGGGCAAATGTGGTTCAGAGATGTCGCCCGGGCCGTGAAGGCAGCTAACCCAGAGCTCAAGATTCCCACTAAACAAGTTCCTTACCTTCTTTCACTGGTGGTCTCAATTTTCCACCCCAAAATCAGCCTCTCGTGGGCCAGAATGCATCTTGGGAAGAGGCTATTTTGGGATGCGTCGCCCGCTGAGAGAGACCTTGGTATGGAATGGAGAAGCCCCAAGGAGTCCCTGCTCGACACCGTACCACCTGTACTGGAGAACGGTTGGATGAGATGATTCAATGAGCAAAGCAACCCAACTCCTGTGCCTGCTGGTACTTTCCTCTACCACCACGGGTTGCATGTGGTGGGAAGAGGCCCCCGAGCTGGAGATAGTCGAGGGGGCATTCGACTTCGGCAGGGACACGCCCATCACGACATGGTACCACTTCCCAGGAACGCCCTCAGAGAGGTGGGCCGTCGATGCCACTGACGCTACTGCGATGCTCGCTTCCAACATCACGGCGGAGTTTTCAGGGAACAGCACCCCCTTCTTCTCGAGTGCAACCTACTATGGAACAGGTTTCGACACCTTTGAACCGACTCTAGGAATCACCGCATCGGGGGCCATCTTCTTCACGAGCTGGAACGGATTAGGAGACGGGACTCATATCATCCGATCGACGGACATGGGGCAGACTTGGGAGGATATTGGTCCGTTCGGACAGATCGACGAGGACTCAGGGCAGACGCCTAACTCCAACGACCCCTACATCTACGTAGACAAATTCACTGACAGGCTGGTAAAGTTCGATATGCACGCTCTAGCAGCGATGTTTGTCGAGTTCTCAGACAATGACGGTGAGACATGGAGCGTACCCTATCCTGTAGAGGGGTACTACGTTACACAAGATCACCAGAGCATCGCCTCCATGCCTCCTCCTCCAGGAGTGACTGCTTTCCACCCGGTAATATACGTCTACTGCATAAACACCGGTTCACCAGCTGCAGGGGCTCAGTGTTCGCGCTCCCTGAATGGAGGGCTTTCTTGGGATGTTCAGAGGCTGGGTTACCCAAGCAGCAGCTTCCCTCAGTGCTCGGGCCTCCACGGACATGTCGCAGGAGGCATAGACGGGTCAGTGTACCGTGGAAACCCCTCTTGCGAGGGGCCAGCAGTTTACCGTTCCCTAGACGGAGGCTACAGCTGGACCGAGCACACTATCACCACTGAAATTGGAATGCAGGACGGTTGGCACGCGCACGAGGTTGCTACGGCTGTGGACGATGGCGGCAACGTGCACGCCACATGGATTGGAGACGACCTGAAGCCTTGGTACGCAAACTCGCGGGACCAAGGAGGGACCTGGAGCGAGCCGATGATGGTGGCGGCCCCCGGCGTTGTGGAGACTGGTTTTCCGACAATCTTCGCTGGAGCAGAGGGAAGAGTAGTCCTTGGTTACATCGGCGAATCACAGGACTACGACGAGGCAAACAAAACCGGAGGTTGGTCGGGTTACATGGCGATAATGACTGACTCCTTCGCAGAAAGGCCGCTAATTACTAGCGTTGCAGTGAACAACCCCAACGACCCCCTGGACATCACCCCAGACTGTGGTGATGTTAGGTGTGGGGGATTCGGGGACTTCATAGACGTGGAGATCGATGATGAGGGGAGGCCTTGGATAGCTTTGGCCCACAACACGGCCGGTTTCGATGAAGCCATAATTGGAACCCTGATGGAAGGTCCCAAGCTATACGGGGAGCTAGGATACCTCGAGCCGCTTCCTGAAGGAGGCAACTCAACCCTGCTACTCGGGTAGCTATTGCTGCAGAATTACGGGGCCTCGGGACCGTTGTGCCATCAATCCGTTTAACTGATGTAGGAAAGACGCGGCCGCTACAATGTGCGAGTAGCGGCCCTGAGCATGGTCTCACTTCTGGTTATGGCCTCTCTTGGGGGTTGCTTCGGCGATGAAGAGGAGTTGATTGAAGAGAGTAGCGTGTTCGATGCCTTGTGTACAGAAAACGGAGGTTCGGTTAGCAATACTACTTGGTATCACTATGGTAATGCCACAGACGCAACAATGGTCTCGCACATGAAGAACGGGACATCGGTCCTAGTCGGAAACAACGCACCGGTATGTGCAGTTGGGACCTACTACGGGATTGGAATGACCACCTTCGAACCCACGATTGGAGTGACATCCCTGGATAACCTGTACATGACGAGCTGGGGCAATGGAGCTGCTGGTTCCACAGCCATAGTGAGGTGCTCAGGTATGATTGGAATGACGAACATCAGCGATTACGTCTGCGAGGACGTCTACAGTGCGCTCTTGCCAGTGGCCAACAGCAATGACCCCTACGTCTACGTAGACCCATGGACAGACCGTATCATGAAGTTCGACATGCATGCCCTCTTAGGCATGACCGTTGAGTGGTCAGACAACGAGGGGCAAAGCTGGACGGGCCCATCGGTGGCGACGGGGTGGTCCGTCCAAGACCACCAGACAATAGCATCCTCACCTTACCCGGCCGCGTTCCACCAGACTACATGGGTCTTCTGCGTCAATGGTAACTATCCCTATCCTGTGTGCTCCGCTAGCAACGACGGGGGGCTCACTTGGGGTCCAGAGCTACCCGGGACTCCCTCTGACTGCGAGAGCGGAGGTCTGACCGGCCATATCACAGGGAGCGAGAACGGGAACTTCTACAGGGGCAACAGGGGATGCAACGGAGGAGAAGGTTACTCTATCTACAGAAGCACCAATGGAGGCATTACATGGACAGAGCACCCCCTGCCTACAGAGACTACCGGTACTGCAGAGACATGGAACTTCGAAGAGGCGCAGGTGGCGACGGACTCCGAGGACAACGTCCATGCATTCTGGATGGGCTTCGACAACATGCCCTACTACTCGTACTCCACAGACGAAGGAGGAACCTGGAGCGACCCGATAATGATCGCGCCGCCAATCGGTCTGAACGGGACCGGTTTCCCCGTTGTTACAGCTGGCAGCGCTGGCAAGGTGGCACTAGGTTACCTAGGTGACTCTGGAGGTGATACTTGGAATGGATATCTGACTGTAATAACCGATGCATTCAACGACATGCCGCTTCTAACCACCGTGCAGGTGAACGCCTGGGGGGACCCCCTGGACACGTCGGCGGACTGTGGCTACAACCGATGTGGTGGTTTTGGTGACTTCAACGACATAGTCATCGATCAGCATGGGAGGGTTTGGTTCGGGCACGCTCACAACGTGGGAGGGGAGATTGGAATCTACGGGACAATGGCGATTGGCCCGACGCTCAGGGACTTGCCCCTACAGCCTCTGCCGCTTGGAGGACCGGGGACCCTGTAGGCTAGAAGGCATCTGGAAGCAAGCCATAGGCCTGGTAAAGGAAGACAGCCGCGAATCCGAACATTCCCAACCCACAGATGCCTAGGGCACCCCTGTATGCCCGTGGGGATAGTGCCTCTCTAGTCCTATCGAAGAATAGTGCTATCGTCATCTTGACGATAATGATAGAGAACAGGAATGAGAGGGCATAAGCCACAGGAGCGAGGGGTTCGACGGCTGCCTTGCTAGCCATCAGTGGCCCACCGATTAGGAACCAGAAGACGTACACGTTTGGATTGAACAGATTTGTGATGACGCCCCTCCTGAAGGACCCGGTGACATCTGCCTGTTCTAGTTCGAGATCTGGGGGCTCAATCCTGAAGCAGTCTACCCCGAACCAGACTAGGAATCCTGCGCCAAGAGTCGAAATCAGAAAAAGGAGGGTGGGCTGCTCTGCGACCCACCCGGACAACAGGACGCTGACCACGATGAGGGGGCCGTCGGTGAATATCGGTGCGGATGCCGCCCGAGCTCCGGCTGGCCAGCCGCCGGTTAGTGTCTCCCGGATTACCATGGTCAGGAGGGGTCCGGGCCTTATTCCCTCCATGACACCAAGAGCGATGCCTGCAACCGTGAGCGCTAGAATCTCCTCAACTTGCATCTTCTAGCGCCTCGATGCTATCTTGGCTAGTAGCTTCAGAATCTCGAAGTAAAGCCAAGTCAGAGTTACCATCAGCCCGAATGCTGCTCTCCACTCCAACTTCTTGGGAGCCCCTCTTTGCACGCCCCGTTCAATGAAGTCGAAGTCTGCCACGAGGCAAAGAGCCCCGATGCCGACAACAAATAGAGAGAATGCAATTCCGACTTGCCCTGCTCCATGGATATAGGGGACGTGGAACCAGCCGGATATTGCTCCGATAAATGAAACCAGATATATCAGAAAAATTGCGGCCACAGCTGAGCTCACCGCTATCGCAAGATTCCTGTCCCATGCGATTAGCCCCGCCCTGTAGATTGCTATCATGGCCCCAAGTATGAGGAAGGTGAGAAGGGCTGCCAATATGCCGATTCCTGGCATTTCGAGGGGGCCCTCGAAGAACCATGTTATTCCTCCGAGGAAAAGGCCCTCGAAAGCTGCGTACACGCAGATCAGAGCAGGATTCATCGAACCGGAAAGTACGACCATCATCGCAACGATGAAGCTGCCCAGTAACCCAACGAAAATCAGTGGGGATGCTTCTGGCATAGAGAATGCCGTTGCAAGGGCCGTGAATGTCGTTATCAGCAGTAGCAGTCCGGTCTTCTCTGCTACTCCCTCAATTGTCATCATGTTAGTCTCATAGTCCTCCCACCAAGAGGCTCCCTTGTAGGCAGATTTTTCGAATGTCGAGTCATTGAGTGCGGGGTTTCCGGACCTGTACATCGGGTTCCGGTATCCATTGGCCTTCTCAAGGATTGGGCCGGAAAGGTCCTCAAACCATGCCGATTAGATGCTGGCCAGTGTAGCTCAGTGGCTCTCTGGCAACCTTGTCGGGAGTTCCAGTTGCAACAACTTCCCCCCCGAATTCCCCTCCCTCAGGTCCGAGATCGATTATCCAGTCAGCGCACTTGATAACGTCCAGGTGGTGTTCGATTACAATCACAGTATGCCCATTTCGCCTCAGACGGAGGAGGACCTCAATCAGTTGGTGGACATCGGATAACCCAAGACCAGTAGTAGGTTCATCGAGGATGTAGAATGTATGCTTGCGAGGGGTCCGGTGTAGCTCAGTGGCCAGTTTAACTCTCTGTGCCTCCCCGCCTGACAGAGTCGTCGCGGGTTGCCCGAGACGGATGTAGCCAAGGCCCACGTCTCGTATTGTCTCGAGAATTCTGTGAATTCTTGGTTGTTTCTCGAAGAAGGAACAGGCCTCCTCCACACTCATCTCAAGAATGTCGTGGATGGTCTTGCCCCTCCACTTGGCCTCCAGGGTCTCGCGCGTGTACCTCTTGCCCTTGCACACCTCACAAGTGACCCATACGTCGGGAAGGAAGTTCATCTCTAGTTTGGTAGAGCCGGCACCACTGCAGGCCTCACACCTGCCCCCTCTGACGTTGAATGAGAATTGGCCTGGCTCATACCCCCTTTCCTTGGCCAACTTGGTCTTGGTGAAGAGTTCGCGGATCGGACCAAAGGCCCCAGTGTAGGTGGCTGGATTGGACCTTGGTGTTCGGCCTATGGGGGATTGGTCGATGACTATCGCCTTGTCGACCATCTCCAGACCGGATATCGAATCCACTGCTCCAGGGGATGAGTCGGTTCCGTGTAGTTCCCTGAGAAGCGCGGGGGCAAGGGTCTCGGACACCAAGGATGACTTTCCTGAGCCGGAGACCCCTGTGACAGCCACCATGCAGCCGAGAGGAATACTTACTTCTATGTCCTGGAGGTTATTCTGCCTAGCCCCCGAGATGGTTACCCATCGGTCCTTCTGAGGTGTTACGCGATCATCTGGAATTGGAATGATTTGTCTCCCTGAAAGATAGGCCGCTGTGATGCTTTCCTCATTGGACAGTAGTTCATCGTAGGTTCCGTTGACCACCAGCTTCCCTCCGTCTTTCCCCGCACCCGGGCCTAGGTCGACTAGCCAGTCGGCCTGCTTCAGAGTGGCCTCGTCGTGCTCAACCACTAGTAGTGTATTACCTAGGCCTGTCAACTCTCTAAGCGTCTCCAGTAATCTGCCATTATCGCGGGGGTGCAGGCCGATGCTAGGTTCATCCAAGACGTACATTACACCGGTTAGTCTTGTGCCTATCTGGGTTGCAAGGCGAATCCTTTGGCTCTCCCCACCCGACAGGGTATTTGCCCTACGATCCAGAGTCAGGTAGTCTAGTCCCACTAGTGCCAAGAAGCGGAGTCTGGACTCAATCTCCTTGACTATCTCCTTCGCGATGTACATCGTACGCTCGTCCAGTTTTTTTGTGGAGCGGACCGTGTCACTTGTTGGTGGCTCTCTTTCCAGCTTCTCCCAGGTATCGTCAAGTCCCCCGAGTCTCCAGTGCTGCACTACCGCAAGAGCCTCTAGAACACTGCAACGGGAAATTCCGGGAAGGTTGACGCCCCCCACAGTCACTCTGCCCACTGCTTCATTCAGTTTGTCGCCGTTACATTCCGTGCAAGGCTCGTCATTCATGAAAGAAGAGAGCCGGGATCTGGTGCGGTCGGAACTTGTGTCTGTGTATGTCCTTCGGAGGCGAGAGAAAACCCCCTCCCATGGACGTGCCATTCGGTAAGAAGATCCTTTCTCAGAGGTAAACTCGAATTCAATTACCGTAGATCCAGTTCCATTCAATAGGATGTCTTTGCTGTCATCGTCGAGTTCTCCGAAGGGCACGTCAGTTGGAATGGAGTAGTGATCGCATGTCTGAGTCATCTGGCCCCTGTACCATCCCGACATCATCGAGCGTCGAAAGGGCCTGATGCAACCATCTGCAACAGTTGCAGTCCTGTCAATAACAAGATCAGGCGAAAAGGAGCGTTGAACACCGAGGCCCTGGCACGCCGGACAGGCCCCCAATGGGTTGTTGAAAGAGAAAACCCTGGGGCTCATCTCAGGCAGGAAGGAGCCGTGCTCTGGGCAAGCGAACTCCTCGGAGTATGCAATAACCTCACCCTCTTGGGTTCTGAACCTCTGCTCCTCGGCGTTGTCTTCTCCTGGTTTAGGGGAGCTGAGGCTCTCCACGGCAACGGTTCCGGCTCCAAGCCTCAGTCCGGACTCCACCGCCTCGGTAAGCCTCTGACGGTTCGATGGGCTGAGTAGCAGTCTGTCCAACCGGACATCTATGTCATGCCTCAGGTTCTTCTCGAGCACTGGTGGCTCTTCGAAGCTGGCTTCCCTGCCATTCACCTTCCCTGCCAAGAGTCCCTGGTCAACTAAGGCAGAAAACAAATCCGCGTGAGTTCCCTTCCTGTTCCTTACTGTGGGACTCCAGATGGCAATCCCGTGTCCCTCAAACCTCCAGAGGACATCGTCGACTATCTCCTGCACGGTCCGCCTGCTAACCTCCCTACCACATTCCGGGCAGTGGGGTAATCCGACACGGGCCCAAAGTAGCCTCATGTAGTCCATCATCTCAGTAACCGTTGCTACTGTGGATCTTGGGTTATGACTGCCCTGCTTCTGATCTATACTAATTGCAGGAGAAAGTCCCTCGATAGAATCGCAATCGGGCTTCTTCATCTGACCGAGGAACTGCCTAGCGTACGAGCTCAGGCTCTCAACATATCTTCTCTGTCCTTCGGCATACAGAGTGTCGAAGGCGAGGCTTGACTTGCCGGACCCGGAAACACCTGAAATAACGACGAACTTTCCTCTCGGGATACTGACATTGATGTCCTTGAGATTGTGAGTCCGGGCACCCCTAATCTCTATCCATCCATCCTTGGCGAATCCGTTTTTCTTCCACTGGGACATCGGTTCACCTCGTACAGGGGGGCGGGTCGTGTCACGCTCCTTTGAATCCATGCATACATCCTCATACATCGGATTGCAATCGCAATCGGACGCACTTAGGGATAGTGGCTCAAATCAGCCAGAGAGCGTCGATCGTCTCGCCCTCTTCAGAGTCTGTTCCCGGAGGGAGAAGAGACAGGGCATTGTGAGCGACCATGCTGTGTATGTTTCCACTTCCTTGGTGGGTACTGGAGGAGCCCACGAGGGAGTCTCCCTCCTGCCTGATGAAAATCCGTCTCAAGCAGAGTTTGCCTTTTGCACCTTTCAGAGGCTCTTCCATTATCACCCTGACTCTATGTGCCAACCTAGGTCCCGTTTCATAATCTGCACCCATGCACTTGGATATCCACTCGGATACAAGAACTGTGAACACTACATGGCTGCTAACAGGGTTTCCAGGCAAGCCGAAAATAGGAGTTCCATTCCATTTCCCGAAGAGGGGGGGTCCTCCTGGTCTCATCATTACTCTCCAGAAACCAATGTCCCCTTCATCCTCCATTAGGGTACGAACGATGTCCCACTTGCCCATACTCACCCCCCCGCTGGTGATTATGGCATCGCATGACTCTGCGGCTTCATCGAGGGTTTCCCTCAATAGTTCGATGGTGTCCGGGATTATTGCGAATCTTTCAGGGTCTCCTCCCATCTTCTTAATCAAGGCGGCAATTCCATACGTGTTCGACTCGAAGATTTCTCCGTCGGCTAGTGGTTCTCCTGGAGGAGTAAGCTCGTCACCTACACCAATCACAGCAATCTTGGGTCTGGAAACCACTTCCAGCACACTGTGCCCCATGGTGGCAGCAAGAGAGGTTGCTGCTGGGGTTAGGACGGAGCCGGCAATCAGTGCTATGGCCCCCCTCTCTAGGTTCTCACCTTTCTTGCGGATGTAATGGGGTCTAGCTGGACCGTTGATGGTTACACGTTCTCCCTCCGTTGACGAGTCTTCGATTATGACAATCGCATCCGCCCCCTCCGGAAGGGGGGCACCGGTCATGATACTGCAGGCCTCGCCCTTGCCTATTGAGGGAGTTGTGCTGGAGCCGGCCTGACTCGAGCCAACTATCCTCAAGACGGTTCCTTTGTCCTTGCAGTCGGCTTTCCTAACGGCCCATCCGTCCATTGCCGAGTTGTCGAACCTGGGATCGTCCACCTTTGACGCCATATCCCTCGCAAGCATCCTTCCCGCTGCATCCTCCAATGGAACGGTCTCTGTCGTCCTGAGAAAAGGAGACTCGAGGGCTATTTCCAAGGCCCGGGCCAGAGTTACACCCTTCTCCACGGCCTGCGAGAACCGATGGAGTTGAAGTGTGCTTCCCAGACCGGTCCTCGTGGTTTCCATCGAGCTCAGCATGGTTCTGGTGGGCTTGTTCGCAATTGCGGTACTCTACTCTTCGGTAGGGCATGGAGGAGGTTCGGGGTACTTGGCTGTACTTTCCATGACCTCCTTCGCAAGCACGCAGGCGATTTGGCTCAAGCAGTATGCATGGTCTCTGAACCTGATTGTCGCTTCCCTGGCATTCTGGCATTACAGTAAAGAAGGACATCACGACATGCGACTGTCCTTACCATTCATCGTGGCGAGTGTGCCCCTAGCGACACTCGGGGGGTACCTGCTCGTCGAGGGTCGTTTGTACGACCTGCTGCTCTCAGTCGCATTGGTAGCAGCCGCATGGCGCCTGTTGTCGAGTGATGCGGGAATTGGGGAGGTCGCTAGGCCTGATACATCCAGAGCAGTAGCGGTAGGTGGGAGCATCGGGCTCGCTAGCGGGGTAATTGGGATTGGAGGAGGGATATTCCTCTCCCCAATTCTGATGCTAAACAAATGGGCCAGTGCGAAGGAGGCAGCAGCCACCGCATCCCTGTTCATCTGGATGAACTCGTTGGCGGGCCTAGCGGGTGCGGGCCTTTCAGGCAGGCTGGAGATTGACCTGGGGCTGCTGTTCCCTTTCTCATTGGCTGTGCTACTGGGTGGTTTGATTGGGTCGAGGCATGGTTCACAGGTGTCTTCCCAGACGAGCATCAGGGGTTTGCTTGTGGTGATTCTAATCGTCGCTGCGGTTAGGAGGATTATTGGCACTACAGTCTAACTAGCCACCAAGGACGTGTTTGACTGCGTTGTGGAATATCGGCATACCCTCGCCCTCTCCGTGAGTGGTTTCCTCCCTTGTCCAGGTGGCACCCAGCCAAGTAGAGTGGTTCGCCTCAGGATGAGGCATTAGGCCGAACACCAACCCGGAGGGATCGCAGACTCCTGCCACGTTCCTCCAGCTTTGGTTGGGGGATGTGGGGTAGGGCAGTATCTCATCTCCGGCGCTCGGGTAATCGTCACACGGATCGACGTACCTAGCGACCAGTTGGCCCGAGTCTGCCCATCTGTCCATTAAAGACAGGTCATCGGTGACGAACTTGCCTTCGCCATGTCGGACTGGGACACGGATTCTCTTCAGTCCATTTGTCCAGATGCACGGACTCTCTGGGTCGAACTCAAGGGTAGCCCATCTGTTCTCGTAGTGGCCGCTATCGTTGAGCGCCAGTGAGGCCGTTTGGGATAGGCTGACCTCATCATCACCTGGGAGCAGCCCCATCTTGACAAGTACCTGGAACCCGTTGCATATTCCGATAACGGGATTTCCTGCCTTCACGAACTCCCTGACCTGTTCCCTCAAGCCGAACCTCAACCTGTTTCCGAGCAGTCTCCCGCTGCCGAGGTGGTCTCCGAAGGAGAATCCCCCCGGGATGGCAAGAATCTGGTATTGAGAAAGACTGGAGTCACCGCTCACAAGCCGGTTCAGGTGAATCTTCTCTGCAGAGGCACCTGCCATCTCGAAGACGGCAGCGGTCTCTGTCTCGCAGTTTATCCCGAAGCCAGAAAGTACGGCTACCTTGGGAGTCAACGGGGACCACCTCCGTGTAGGGCCCCCTTCCAGGAGCTCCTCAATTCTGGCATGGATGCGGACAAAATTTGCTCTCCACCCCTGAAGACCGTGATATCGTCTCCATCCGAGACCTCTCCCAGAAAGTGACAGGAGATTTCCCCCATGGAATCCTCGAAAGCCGCTCTATCGTCTGGCTTCACACTGACTAGGATTCGCCCGAGGCTTTCTCCGAACAATGCGCCCCAGGAATCCAGATTTTCACAATCGGACCAGAGTGGCGAGATGTCCACTGAAGCCCCAGAGTCGGAGCCGAAGCAGCATTCGGCAAGGGCAACTGCTAGGCCTCCGTCGCTGCAGTCGTGAGCACTTGCTACGAGCCCGTCGCTCATCGCTGAAGTTAGAGCGCGGTATGCGGACAAGTTCCGCTTAGGGTCTATCTCCGGTACTGCCCCCCCTATGCCACCAATTCCCTCTTCCCGAAGCATGAAGGACAGTTCGCTGGCACCCAATTCCTGATGGGTCTCCCCAACCAGGAAAATTGAGTCTCCCGGCCTCTTGAAGTCGGACGAGACCGCCTTCTTGACGTCTACGTGGTTCCCAAGAAGGCTGAACAGGAGGGTGGGTGGAACGCTGATCTTCTCGCCTCCCAACATCGCGTCGTTCTTCATCGAGTCCTTGCCACTGATGCATGGAAGCCGGTAGGCCCTGCAGACATCGTCGAGAGCCCTGTTGGCCCTAACCAGTTGGGCGAGCTTGTATCTCCCATCC
The DNA here is from genome assembly GCA_030748775.1 of Candidatus Thalassarchaeaceae archaeon. Classification (GTDB taxonomy): domain Archaea; phylum Thermoplasmatota; class Poseidoniia; order Poseidoniales; family Thalassarchaeaceae; genus UBA36. The sequence goes on from JASMLH010000006.1 coordinate 66,614, forward strand.
GGGGTCTTGCTAGACTCTATGGGATCTGGCCAGCAGAAGTTATCGAGACCCGCTATCATCTCTAGATCCACCCCTACGCAAACCGCATTACGCAGAGCCTCGTCTACTGAAGCGGCTGCCATTGCGTAAGAGTCGATGTCGGAGTACCTGGGAGCGATTCCATTCGAAATCACAAGGCCCTGGGTTCCCCCCTGGATTGGGGCGATTACTGCTGCGTCGCCAGGGGCGTCATGGTTAGCTCCGCAGAACGGCTTAATGACACTCTGAGCGATGACCTCGTGATCGTACGAGCGTACCCACCACTCCTTGCTGGCTACGTTTGGCCTTGCAATCAGCCTCCCCAGAAGCCCTCCCATTCCTCCTGGGTCTAGTTCTGGTGTCTCGATGGGCAAGTGCACTGGGGGGTCCCACTCGGATTCCAGTCTGAGTTGCGGGCATCCCTCATGCAGAAAGTGTATGGGGATGTGAGCGACGGGAGTTTCGCCGTGTCTGACTGTGAATGCCCCCGAATCAGTGAAGATCCCCACCGCAGTGGCCTCGACCTCGTGGAGGGAGGCCAGAGACTCAAACTCATGACAGTCATCGGGGCGAATTCCAACGGTCATCCTCTCCTGAGACTCGGAGACTAGAATCTCCCACGAAGAGAGGCCTGGCTGCTTTAGAGGGACCTTGCCGAGGTCTAGTTCGGCACCGCCGGTAAGCTCTGC
>JASMLH010000007.1 GCA_030748775.1 Candidatus Thalassarchaeaceae archaeon
AGTTGGATGTCACAGACTGAACTCTTTCGAAAAGAGACTACTCTGTAGGTTCAGCTGACTCCGTGCCTTCGGAGTCCTTCCACCAGCCCCTCTCCTCGGAGTAGTCTCCAAGCTGCTCGAGTCTCTTCAGCCATCCCTTTGCTTCGGCGGTCTTGGTTGTCCTCACTAGCCAGACACCACCATACAATGTGTCCCAAAGGCCCAGGTTATCCCTCTTGAACCTGTAAAACAGATAGTCCAATAATGGGGGCAGGAGAATCACAGCCCCCACCCCGAGAAGAATCTGCCCGCTGCTCTTGTCGAGGTCCTGAAGCGATGTCGCCACCATCAGAATACCGACAAGTGTGACTGCGAACGTCAGGCCCTTGAACAAAAGATATGACTGGTGAGGCTGTTTGCTCCCCGAGGTAATGTATGTAGTTCGGCTAATCCAGTTACCCACTGTCCTATTGGTGGTCCGTGGCATAAATACGAGATTGAAGCCCATCAGACCTAGCCCTATCAGAACGAAGTATGTCGGATCGAAGTACGAGCCCCAGGCATTCAGTAGTACGAGAGGCACGCACCAGCCCCAGGAAACCGCGAAATCGGAGGCTCGGCGGATGAACTTCTGTCCTGTAGATGCCTCCTCGTAGCCCTCTGGCAGGACCTTCGCCGCACGGACCCGCTTCTTGCGGGGGGTCTTCTGGCGTTTAGAACGCCTACCACGAGGCTTCTTCTCTGGCTTGGGTTCGACTGGGGCGGGTGATACTGGGACTGGTTCGGGAGTAACTTCGTTAGTGGCTGGCGCCGGTTCTGGCGAGGGTGCGTCTGACTTTATCTGGTCTGCCTTCTCCAATAAGCCCATCATGAATCACCGTACCTTTCAGCAATTTGTTTGTAAAGATCGAAATCAGGCGAGTTGATGAACGACTGCATAACTGGCTCGGGGAGGTCTACAAGCAGTTCATTAACCATCTTGAAGAACTCGCTTCTTGTCGCGGATTCTACATTCTCTGGATTATCACCGACCTTCTTGAACAACTCGAAGCCAGCTGATGAGATGAAGGAGTTCGTCTTATCCTCGGGAAGTTCCCCAAGAAGGTTGTTGATGACCCCGAAGAAGTGGCTGAAGTCCTCATCGAAGCTCCTGAAGCTCTGGATGATGCCATTTACGAACTCGTCGAAGTCCAGCGCCCCAGATCCATCTTGGTCCGCTTCTGAGAAGAATGCCTTCAGGGAGTCGATGTCCAATTCGCTCAACTTCTCGCTGGACACGCCGGTCTTCTCTGAGACCATCTCAACGAAACCCGAGTCGCCCATTGCTTCTATTAGTTCGTCAAATGACATATCTGTGGCCTTGGTGGGGGCCGAAATCAGCTCCACTGTAGGCTTGATTGAAGCCAGTTCGTCCTGTTCCTTCTTCCGCATCACAATTATCTCCCTGTCGAGATCGCTGCCGAACCGGTCGGAGTATCGTTCCATCAGGCTGCCGCTCTTTCCAGACGATATTCGATTAATGCGATTGTATATGCTATCTCTATCACTCGACGTGATGGCTGGGTCGGAAGTCTTCCGGCGTTCCCAAACGGACTTGAAGTCACTAGGTCCATTGGAATCGGAATCTATCGGAGGAAGAGGTAGGGAATTTGCTGCATCTAGGAGATCAGAGTCATTTCCAGACTCAGGGGTGAAGCCGAACTGCGGCGAAGGAGGGGATGGAGGGGGGATGTCGAGATCCGTAGGGATATCGAACACCGGCGGGGGCATGACAATCCCCGGAGGGGGCGGTGGGAGGCCTCCAGAATGCTCGTCTGAGTCCTCGTCCAACGGATCTAATGGGTCTACCACGTATTACTTCCGTCGTTCACCACTATTCAATATTCTGTGGATGTGGGAAACCTATGATTCATTTGTGGGCCATTTGCAATCCACCGCTATATTGCCAACTCCGCCCAGCCCTTCAGGCAAAGGAACATTGCCAGAGACTCGCCGACCTCCTTCATGTCTCCCTCGGATAATGTGACATTTTCACCATTAATCTCAGCCACAACGTCATCTCTGAGGGCCCTGATCATGGTACTCTCTGAGCCGAAGGCGACAGCTTCTGTCAGCGGGTTAAACGGATCGTCTCCCTCCGGATCTAGTCTCGATAGAGGAAATTCCGTAACCCGGAGGCCAGATTTGCCGTGTAGGCTGCCCACCCAGCGAATTACCCTCTTGGTATCAACAGTTACAGCCTCGTCGGTCTCGCCAGCTGTTCCCATTACCACAGAGGAGTCTCCTTTTACCAGTTCCCAGAATATCGGTGTGCAAACGTCCCCGAACACAGATAGCTTGTGATCAGCTCTAAGCCTATTGACCCTGTCATCTGAATCGGCAAGTTCAGCAAGTTCGGATATTCTGGCCTTTGCCGTAGACTTCAATTGGACCCTTGGCGACTTGGCCCTAGTAGTCAAGATACCATGAAGCTCATCGATTATTGCAGTCTTTCCAGCCTCGCCGCTGGATATTGAATTTAGTTTGTTCAAGACTGCGTCCATACCGGAGATTGCGCGGGACCCCCACGAGGAGTTGCTCGTCAACGCCGACTGGATGTCTATACCGTCTCCTCGGATGTAATTCACAATCTCACGTCGTGCATTCGAGTCAAGGTGCATGAGATTGGGATCGCGGACGTGAATGTGGAATCCCCTATGGCCGGAAAATGTGGTCTGCACGTACTCCTGTTTGAATCCAAATTCTGGCTCAAGGAACTCGGACCAAAGCCTCCATGCCTGGCCCTGGATGGTTTCTATCATAGTAGGAAAGTCTGTATCAGAAACTCCGGGAAGGTGATCGCCGTCGAGATCGAAAATCAAGTCGGCCCCTAGCCACCCCTTCTCTGACATCTTCCTGTTCTGTGGTTCGGTGTAGTATGCAGTGCTGTGGAAGCATGAGTGTGGGGAGCGGCTAGTCAGGTATGAGTGGAGCTCGGGCTTATCCAGGAAGGCACGGTGCCTATCTGGTGCGGCTCCACCCCATGGAACGAACATCCACTCCCTGTTCTTCAGTCGTGGAGGAACCCAAATCTGCTCCGGAGTTGTGGACCCATAGAATTCTGAGAACCGCAATGCAAACCGGCTCCAACCCCCTGCCATGAGCAATCATATGGCAGGTGGGACATAAGTTTTCAATCACTCAAGTCGGAGTCCGCCGACCTCCTTGGGTTCTGACGAACTACTAGAGCCCGAAATGCTCTCATAGCATGCATGGCAGTGATATCTATCGTCAATTACCAAGGCTTCGGCAAAAATCAGTGCACAGTCGCATCCTGCACACTTTGGCCCAAGTTGACCTGAGGCGGTTGTCAACTTGCTAGGGTCGGGCACATAACACCCTCTATCGTAATGCTCTTCATTATTGCGAAGGAGTGGTCCCTATGAAAAGCCATTTCAACTGATTCACAGGCCAGTTAGCATGAATGGCGGCCCTCTTGGAGTTAGAATAGGCCACTCGCCGGATCCAGATGACGCGTTCATGTTCTATGCCCTTACATCCGAGGCAATAGATACTGGGGGAAGGGCTTACGAACATGTGCTAGTGGACATCGACACACTCAACTCTGAGGCGAAGGAAGGCACATACGAAGTTTCGGCAGTTAGCATCCGGTCGTTTCCTGAAATCTCTGAAAGATACGCACTGATGAACTGCGGTGCTTCTATGGGAGAGGGATACGGGCCAATGGTCATTTCACGCGGTGCGATGTCGCTGGATGAAGTCAAGGATGTGGTGATCGCCATTCCGGGGATGAGTACTAGCGCGTATATGACACTAAGATTGGCATTGGGGGATGTTGAAGTCCAAGAAGTCCCATTCGATGAGATATTGCCAGGGGTTCTCTCTGGCGAATTTGAGGCTGGAGTGATTATTCACGAGGGTCAATTGACTTGGAAGATAGAGGGGGCTAATCTGGTAATCGATCTAGGACTATGGTGGAACGAGAGGACTGGGCTCCCGCTGCCCTTGGGTGGTAACGTAGTACGTCGGGATGTTGGAATGAAAGAGTGCGAGGAAATTACGGATGACGTCAGAAGGAGCATCGAGCATGCCTTGGAGAATCCCGGACTGGCATTGGAGTTTGCTAGGAAGTGGGGAAGAGGGATTGACGCGGATACGAACGAGAGGTTCGTAAAGATGTACGTAAACCAACGTACTGTGGACTATGGTTCCGATGGGAGGGAGGCAGTCAGACTCTTCCTAAGAATGGGCCAAGAGATTGGAATGATTAGGGAAGACTTCGATGTCGAGTCAATTGACTTCGTAGGAGCGTGATATGTTGGATGAAGGAAGGCCAGAAGTGAGTGAGTTCGGATCTGTTGACCCTGCCCCTGCGAGCGATGGGAATAGCGTGGCTGACCTTAGGACTACCATTTGCGACGAAGACGAGAAGATGTTCCAGAGAATGAGGGCCCTGTTCGCACTTAGAAATATTGGCGGCGAGGACTCGGTCGAAGCACTCGCCGCTGCCTTCGGCTCAGCCTCGGCCCTATTGAAGCACGAGATCGCTTATGTCCTAGGGCAAATGCAAGATGATCATGCAGTTCCGCATTTGATCGAAAGGCTCGAGGATTTAGACGAGGACGTAATGGTTCGTCATGAGGCAGCAGAGGCCCTCGGAGCTATTGGCAATAGGAGTGCTATGGTCACTCTGGAGAAATTTGTCAATGACGAAGAGATAGTGGTCGCAGAATCATGCGAGGTCGCGATAGACCTTCTCAACTGGGTTTCTAGCAAGAGGTTGGATTACTAGGCCACCTAGATATCGAACCACTGCGGCGGTTCGGCGACATTGCACACCTCGTCCAAGAAGTATTCCAAACCCCTGATTCCTTCAGCATCCAGAATGTTCCCAACTTCTTCGTCGAAGTATCGTTCGACGCGTGATTCATCGTACTGCATCCTTCTCGCAACGTCGGACACTACCTTTTTGCGGACATTTGGTTCGTTGATGAATATCTCGTACTGATTCAACATTAGCTCATGCGCTTCCCGAATTGGACCAATTGGAGAGTCGGCCAGTGCAGCGAACACACCGAAAACCATTGGTAGACCGGTTATCCTGGTCCATTCAAACCCGAGATCCATTACGATCGAGTCCGGGTCGTCCCTTGCGACGTCAAGTGCTCGATCGCCTATCAATAGAGCACCGTCGCACTTCTCGAGCATAGAGTCTATGTCTGGGCCCATCTCTATTAGCCTCGGATCGTTTCCGTTCCTTTCCAAAAGCCACTTCAGAAGGGCCGTCGAGGTGGACGAATCGGAAGGGATTGCAATGTCCCGCATTGACTCTATTGTCCTGTGTCCAAAGAGCAGAACGGAGCCAACCTGTCCCTTACTCACTATTCCGATGTCGGGAATAAGTCGAAATTCAGATTGGAATTTCCCATAATCCGCAGTAGGAATCGGCGCAGTGAGGCAGTCCCTTCGGAGAAGGTGGCCGGTCAACCAAGAGGGTGGTGCCGCTAGAACATTCCATTCTGACCCGATGGAGTGGAATACCGGATCGCAATTGATGAACGAGACCCTGCCGAGCACTTCCTTCCATGACATACGGGCACCTATCCCTGCTCGACGATTGGTAGTTCTAGTCGATGAATCTGTCCATTCGACCTGTAAACATCGGCAGAGGTGTAATCGGTGTTCCTCCTCACTGCCGTTTGCCCGGTAGACTCGACTAGTCTGGCTAGCTCATCTCGATTGTAGTCAGTCCTCGTCATGCTCCCTGCTTCGTGCATGATCTCCTCGTGGCCGACCGTGCCATCGATATCGTCTGCCCCCGATTTAATGGCAATAGTCGCCATATCGTCTCCTATATTCATCCTATATGCCTTTACATGGGGGATGTTGTCTAGCATTATTCGGGAAATTGAAATTACACGAATAATTTCCTCTGGCGATGAGAGAGACGCCTCGGGGAGTCTGGTTCTATCAGGAAGAAACGGGTAGGGAACAAAGCACTGGAATCCTCCCGACTTGTCCTGTTGCTGCCTAAGTAAGTCTAGGTGAATCATCCTTTCTCTCACGGTCTCTATTGTTCCGAAGAGCATAGTGCAATTTGTAGGAATGCCCAATTCATGGGCTTCCCCATGAATTGCTAGATATTCCTGTGACAGTTCCTTGCCTCTACAAATCCTATCCCTGACAGAATCAACAAGAATCTCAGCTCCTCCGCCAGGTAGAGAGTCGAGGCCAGACCCAAGAAGGGTCCGTAGCGCCTCCTTGGTAGAAATTCCCGATCTTCTGGCAATGTGCTTGACCTCGACAGCTGTAAGTGATTTGATACTGATTCCAGGGAAGCTGAGTTTGACATCGCGGAATAATTTGGCGTAGTCATCGACCTTCCACTCAGGGTGCAAGCCACCGACAGCATGAACTTCGTCAATTGAGTTGGAAAATGGCTCTATACGTGATATGAATTCCTCGGGGCTGAGCGCATAAGCTTCTTCATGCCGTGAGCCCCTTCTGAATGCACAGAATCGACATGCCAAGGTGCAAATGTTTGTAGTATTTACATGTAGGTTTTCATTAAAAAACACGTTATCCCCAAATCTCGATCGCTTGACCATGTCAGCTAGTGCAGCGAGGCCTGAGATTGTGGTTTCATTGTGCATCCTAATGCCCTGCTCCACTGAAATTCTACGGTGGTTCTTCAGTTCCTCCAGTGCTTCTGCCAAAACAGGTTGATTGGAGACCGAGAGGGGGGTTCTCATGGTATTCAGTCGAGATACCCAATCCTGTTCGATGGGAGGAACTGCCAGCATCAATATCGTGGAATGAACCATATGATTTGAATAGCTCTGAGAGGAGGTTTCTTCAATCATTGAAAACTATCAATAGCCCGCGTGACAGGAAAACGTCGTGGGCGAACCGCAGATGATGAGTCTTGACCAACTCATCGAGATGTCTAGGAACTGTAGAATCGACATACTGAGGATGACTCACGCGGCTGGAGCTGGCCACCCAGGAGGGTCGCTCTCTGCAATCGATGCTATGGTTGCACTATATGGGAGAGTACTGAGATTTGACCCAAACAACACGGAATGGGAAGACAGGGACAGGTTCGTGATGAGTAAGGGGCATGCTAGTCCAGCAATGTACTCGTTACTACATCAATTCGGAATCCTAGATGAAAGTGAGATAATGAGCTTCAGGAGAATGGGCTCGCCCTGCCAGGGACATGTCGATATGAGTTGGACTGAGGGAGTAGATTTCTCGGCAGGAAGCCTGGGAATGGGGATTTCATTTGGCCTGGGGTGCGCTATCGCTGCTAGAATGGATGGTAGCGACAGGAAGGTCTGGGTAATGATCGGAGATGGTGAAACTCAAGAGGGTCAAGTTTGGGAAGCGGCTATGGCAGCCAGTTTCCACAATGCCACGAATCTGAAAGTTATCGTGGACAGGAACAGGATTCAGAATGACGACTTCGTTGACATACAGATGGAAATCGGAGATATTGCAGGGAAGTTCAACTCTTTTGATTGGAATACTAGGGAATTAGATGGGCATGACATGGGGGAACTGGTGGATGCAATTGAATGGGCGAACCAAGAATCTTCGGGCCCTGTCGCACTAATTGCTCACACAACCAAGGGAAAGGGCATTTCATTCATGGAGAACAACCCTGCCTTCCACGGTAAGGCTCCTGATGATGAGGAGCTCTCCAAGGCATTGGAGGAGTTGTCATGAGTGCCCCGTCATCGGGTGGAGCATCGAGGGACGGGTACGGCAAAGGATTGCTCAGGGCATCTAAGGATTCCAGGGTGGTTGTTCTAGAGGCAGACCTGGGTAAGTCTACCAAGTCCTGTAATTTCAGAGCTAAGTTTCCGGAGAGAACCGTATCGTTGGGCATTGCGGAGCAGAATATGATGCTAGTCGCAGCCGGAATGGCCTCATCCGGAAAGATCCCTTTTGCCAGTACATTTGCAATATTCTCAGAGAGGGGGTTCGAACAAGTAAGGAATGGAATTGCTCGACCGGGTCTTTCCGTACACATTTGTGGTAGTCACGGAGGTATCCATACAGGTACCGATGGCAGCAGTGCTCAGTCAATAGAAGACTTGGCAATTTATCGCTCAATTCCGAAGATGACTGTTATTCACCCCTGTGACGATGTTTCTGCAGAAGAGCTGACTGTACAACTGGTTGGCCTTGATGGCCCCTCATACATGCGTACTGCACGAAATAAAACGCCCAGGATATACAACGATGGGGCCAAATCGATACAGATTGGGGCAGGGAGCGTTCTCAGAGAAGGTGTTGATGTTGCAATAATTGCATGTGGGGTTATGGTTGAGCAGGCCCTAATTGCAGCTGATTCCCTATCTGATGCCGGGATAAATGCAACAGTAGTTGACATGCACACAATCAAACCTCTCGATACAGGACTCGTTTCCAGATTAGCAGAGTCATGCGGGTGCTTCGTTTCTGCTGAGGACCACTCGGTAATTGGAGGGCTTGGTGGTTCTATCGCAGAGTGGTTATCATCAAACAATCCATGTCATCTCGAGATGGTTGGTGTGCAGGATAGATTTGGGGAGAGCGGTGAGAGCGATGAGTTGATGGGTGCCCTGAAAATTACATCAGTTGAGATTGTGGCTGCTGCGCAAAGGGTGATTGGCAGGAAAAACACACCTTGACATTGCATTTCTGGGTTCATTTGATAGGGGTCGCGACGGCGAGAATCAACAGTATGGTCGACTCAGACGCAGTAAAGCGTCTACTCGAAGGCGATATTGAACCATCCGAAATTGAGGGTGATCCCTCACTATACTCAATGGCAGAGAGGATTTACGGAAGGGAGGCACTGGAAGAGATGGGTGTTTTTGCCCCGGAGGTAGAGACTCCTGAAATTCAGCCTGATTTTGGTGAGATATCCGATGATGTCAGCCTTCCGGACTTCCAACCGGAAATTTCGGATTCGAAAACCTATGATAAACCCCCAAAGGGCAAGAGGCGAATATTCACCCTTTTCATAGGAGTCTGTGGTTTGTTCGGAACCTTGCTCAACATGGTTGTTGGGGGTGGGGCGGTTCTATGTTCGATTGGGCTAGCAGACATGAGGCAAATCTGCGATGACGATTACGGGCAGACGAAATTGGTTTGGACAAAGGGCTACTCATGGGATCGCTTGCACGAAATTGAAACGTGGGTTGAGCCGATGACAAAACCACTGGCAGGGGACGTGTTTCTTCTGGCAATCTTCGCTACATTTGTATTGGTGGGCCTTTTTTGGAGGAAGAAGTCAGTACATTCTAGCGACATGGTTCCTCTTGGTGGTTAGCTTTCCTGAGATTGCACAGGGGGCTTCATGGGGCAGTGGTGTGTCGCACTCCCCCAGTAACGTCAAACCAGTGAGTTTCTCGAGGGATTCTGCATCCGAGTCGTTTCCATCGAATGCCAACTCGTATACGACGCCATCCTCAATCTCATCACTGCTAATTGCTCTCCCATCACTGGGATCTACCGGGAGGGGCTTCACCAACGATTTGTTTAGTTCCTGGGCCCTCTTTCTGAGAGTCTCAGAAACAGAATCGAGTAGTTTAGCAATGGTTTCGGAAATACCTTCTATCGATTCTTCTGACTTCCCCCCCGTGCGTAGCGAGACCACGCACTTCCCGGATGAAATATCCCTTGGACCGACTTCTACACGAATGGGGGCCCCACGAATTTCCCAGTCGTAGTGTTTCACTCCGGGCCTAACGTCCCTGTCATCTATCTTGGTGCGGATTCCGGCGGAAGTGAGCTGAGTCGAAATCTGCTCAACAGTGAGAGAGACCCTATCGTCGGAGTGTGCTGCAATTGGCATCAGAATTACCTGGTAGGGGGCTACCGATGGGGGCATGATTAGGCCATTATCGTCCCCATGCATCCCAACTACTGCACCGAGGAGCCTCTCAGACATTCCGAATGTTGTCTGGTGGCACATCTTAGAGCTCCCATCAGAGTCTTCGTATGAAAGGTCGAAGGCCTCGGCCCACTGGTCCCTGTAATGGTGGTATGTTGCCACTTGCAGTGTTCTCCCATTAGGCATCACAACGTCAGCAGCCTTCGTGTACCATGCTCCAGGGAAGGTGTCCCAGACGGGGCGCTTCGATACTATGGATGGCAGGCAGAGATCGTGTAGAATACGCCTGACCATCTCAGCATCCTCTTCTATCTGGTCGTCGGCACCCTGCTGATCACGATGCACCGTATGGGCTTCGAAGAAGTGAATCTCCCTTACTCGGATGAAGGAACGCGTCTGCTTTGTCTCGTACCTGAAGGTGTTTACAATCTGGAATGTCTTCAGTGGCAGGTCTGCATGGCTCCTGACCCACAAGGAGAACATTGTGTACATTGGGGTCTCTGAGGTTGGCCTGAGGAACATCGGGACCTCGAGTTTGTTCTCGCCGCCATGTGTGACCCAGTATACTTCCTTCTTGAAGCCAGACGGCTCTTCCTCGTCCCTCATCTCCGAGGGGTCAATTCCTGCGTCTCTGGCGGCCTTGAGCCTTGAAACGAGCATATTCTCCTTGTCCAAAAGTTCCTCCGGGACGAGCAGAGGGAAAGAGAACTCAGAATGGTCTGTTCGAGACATCTCACGACGTGCTAGTTGGTCTATGAGGTTCATTGAGAGGAGCCCATATGGCATCCAGACGTCCATTCCCTTGATTGGGTACCTCTTATCCACCAGTTCGGCAATTTCTACTATTGAGGGGTACCAGGAGTTAAAGTCCGATTTTGGGGGAATCCCACGCTTGGCCTTGCCTGGTCCTCCCATGTTGCTATCCCGGGGGGATATGGCTTGAATCATTCGTTGGAGTTAGGCACAATCGTTGAGATTAGGCATTCAATGGACTCGCACATCTCGATCTGGGTCTTTATGTCAGTGGATTTCCCATCCGGAGTAATCAAACGGCATCTGATAGGCGAATTCCCACGTGCCTCGCGCAATAGGTTTGCAATGACTGCATCAAGTTCGTATTTTTCCAACAGCTTTTGGGCACTTTTCTCTAATTCCTCGTAATCCGTTCCAACTTCCAACTTGAAGCCTATCTGGGTGCTTCCATTGACGGAAGAGGCGAGCCTTTCCAGGTGCTTAGGTCCTGGGTGCAGGGATATCTCCCACTTTCCCTTGCCACTAGGTCGCTTACCAACGGAGCTCTCAGGGATGTAATCAAGGATAGCGGCAGAGTGAACCCATGCATGGGGCCCATCGGATGAACCCGCCAATTCCAAGGATATCTCAAGCATGCCCTCTGAAGAATGGTCAACCCTTACGTCCGGTAGTTGGAATGAAGGCTGCGAAGATGTGTGTCCCACGATGCATGTGACCTGGTGGCCCATTCGATGGAGGTGCTCGGCTATCGCCCACCCAGTTCTTCCACTTGATGTGTTGTGAACCGCGCGAACCGAGTCAATTGGCTCCCTGTTCGAACCTAGTGTGACCACTACCCTCTTCCTGCCATTCATTGCTCTGTTGATGAAATTGCTAAAATGAGCCACGAGACTGACTGGATCTGGTTGCTTTCTTTTTCCTTCCTCTGAATCAGACAATAATACCCCATGGCCTAATTTTTCTAGATCGCCTATCAAATCAATTGTCACTTGGCTATCGAAGAGATCCTCATGCATAGAAGGAACGAAGAGGATTGGGGTCCCATTTCCAGATGCGGCCGCTAATGCCATCATCACGGGAGAGTCGGTTATTCCATTCACATGCTTTGCAATGGAGTTGCGAGTAGCGGGAGCAACCAACACCCCATCGAATTGGCCAAGCTGAGACATCTCTGGTTTCCATTCCGTGAGGACATCGGAACCCGAACCCCATGATACTGCCAATGGTGATATCACTTTCTGAGCACTGCGGGTCATCATGGCCGAAACGTGTGCACCATGCCTGCGAAGCTCTCGGGAGATTTTGACTGACTCCGTTGCAGCGATCCCACCAGAAACTGCCAGCAAGATATGTTTGTCCTGCAATGTACGGCTATGGGATGCCACTCCGGTGTCTCCACCCATGCTACTGCTGGGTATCGCTTATTCAAGAGGTCGTCGGCGAGGAATTAATCTCACAATGACTCGAGAGCGATTGCGATTCCCATACCGCCTCCGATGCACATTGTTGCAACCGCGCGTTTTCCTCCATTGCGGGAGAGGAGGCTGGCCGCCTTACATGTAATCCTGGCACCAGACGCACCTAGCGGATGTCCTATGGCCAATGCACCCCCGTCTAGATTGACGAGATCTTCCTGGATCCCAAGCTCAGAAATGCATGCAATGCTCTGTGATGAGAATGCTTCATTCAACTCAAACAGATCTATGTCGCCAATAGTCCATCCTACCCTATCGAGGAGGAGTTTTGTTGCTGAAACGGGGCCAAGTCCCATTAGTTCGGGGGGGCATCCTGTTACTGCACCACCTTCTATTGATGCTATCGGCTCCAGCGAATTGGAACTTGCAAACTCCTCACTACAGACAATGGCCATTACTGCACCATCGGTTAGGGGGGAGGAGGTTGCAGCAGTAACTGAGCCTCCCTCGATGAATGCTGGAGGGAGTTTTGCCATAGATTCCAGAGATGTGGAGGGCCTAATACAGCCATCTTTACTAGTAACTGTCGCATTCCCGGTAATATTGACCAGTTCTTCGTCAAAGTACCCTGCCGCAAGGGCTGATGTTGCCTTCTTGTGCGATTCGAGGGCGAACCTTTCCTGCTCGGCTCTAGGAATTGAGAATAGGCTTGCGACATTCTCGGCAGTAATGCCCATGTTAACGTAAGCTTGCGGATAATCTGACTCTAATCCTGGGTGCGGGCTCCAGTTGAAACCGCGCCTCTGTATCCTCGTCATCGACTCAATGCCCCCACAAAGGAAGCAGTCCCCCCAACCATTACGAATATTTGCAGTGGCTGTCAGAATTGCCTGCATGGAAGAGCCGCATAGTCGATTTATGGTATGTCCGGGAACGGAGTCAGGAAGGCCTCCAAGATATGATACAATTCGGCCAATGTTGTATCCTTGCTCTCCTTCCGGATATGCGCAACCTATGATTACATCATCAATTTCACTGGGTTCTATCCCAGTGAATTGTATCAATTCGCGAGCAACCTGACCAGCCATCTCATCGGGGCGTATTTGCTGAAGATTGCCCTTGTGCGCTCTGTCAAATGGCGAGCGTCGCCAGCCAGCAATTACCGCCTTCACGATGTCTCGTCCCGTATTGCGCCCATAACGGTTGCCAGTATGACTGAAAATATTGCACCGAGGGGTTCTTGAGTAAGGCTCGACGAGGAGTTCTCATGATTAGAGAATGCTCGATACACGGATATTTTTCCGATGATGACCTATGTCCGGCGTGTAACTCCGAAGGAAAATTCATCATGAGTACAAGAGAGAGGGATAGCATGGCAAGAAAGCTGGCACTAGTTCTGAGACATGCTCCTGAGAAGTTTGATCTTGAAATGGACATTAATGGTTGGATTGATGTCCGAGATATAGTGAGGAAATTCAAGGAGTCCCGCAGAGGACAACATTGGCTTCGTCCACATCACCTCAGAGCCATAACTGAAACTGATCCAAAGGGAAGGTACGAGATTAAGGGGAACATGATGAGGGCGACATACGGGCACACGGTTGAAATTGAGTTGGACCTTCCGTCCTCGGACATTCCAGATTCGCTATATTACCCGTGTGACCCTGCTGAGTCGGAAAATCTCCTAGAGGTAGGAATAAGCCCAGGCGATAGGGCTCACGTACACCTTTCCGCCAGCATTCGAGCTGCAGCAGAGGCCGGCAGATTTCACCACAATAACCCTGACATCATCGAAGTAGACACTGCAAGAATGGTGGCTTCAGGAGAGACTATCTGGCATGCGGGAGTTACTGTTTACCTCTCTGAGAGTGTTTCTGGAGAATACCTGAATATCATTGGAGACGAGGACCCGGAGTTATCACTTCTAAGGGAGTCCTGGGAAGAAGAGTAGTCAGAATTCGCCACAGACAGGGCAGAAATCTAGATCTCCAGTCATCTTTGCACCGCATGAATGGCATTCTCCCATGGTAGAAGAGGGTTTTACTTCCGAATTGCTAGTTTCCCTTACCGGCGATTCTCTTTCAACAAATGGGGAAGCCACGGACCCTCCAAGATTGTTGACAATCTCACGATAGCGGACGATCTCAGAAATTGAAATCTCGAGTTGGATCAAGCGTCTTTCCCTTTCTGCTGGATCCTCAATATTTGATGCAATTGCCATTTCTGACTGAAGCCATCTTTGAAATCTTTCAATCTCTAATTTCCCCTCCATGGGGCTACCAAATCGCACATATGGATAAATTCTACTAAGGGTTTTGAAAATGTTAGAATACATGGGACAATAGCAATTTTCAGCAATATGTCTCGGAAGGTAGTGATTAAGCTGGGTGGAGGGCTGATTACTGACAAAGGCAGAGAGAAGACGGTGGACGCAGATGCAGTTAGAAGCGTAGCGAAATTCATCGCAGAAATTACAGATATAGGATACGCGGTTATTCTGGTTCATGGTGCTGGCTCATATGGTCACATTCTAGCAAAGAAATGGTCGATTGCCAGTGGTTCCAATAGTAGCATTATAGAAAATCAACGCAAAGCCGTATCCCAGATCCGAAAAGACATGGTTGAGCTGAATACAATAGTAATTGATAGCCTAGAATTGCACGGATTGCAATGCGAATGTCTTCCTCCCTCGGATTGGGCAATTGGTACTGGCAAGGAGTTCTCAGGTGACATCTCAATTTTCGAGAACGAGAATGGAGTAATCCCCATCACTTTTGGGGACGTTGTTGACACCAATGACAGCAAGGAATTTGGAATTCTCTCTGGGGACGATATTATGCTAAGGCTTTCAACCGAAATTGACGGTGTTAGCCATGCAGTTTTCCTCATCGGAGACGCACCCGGAATAATGGATAGGCCTCCGAACCAAGATGGTGCAATATTACTAGAGAGCTGGGGCCCGAACGACGTAGTCAATTCGGAGCACTACGAAGAAATTGATGTAACTGGGGGAATCAGATTGAAGATGGATAGGGCCAGAGAAATCTCCAGGAATGTTGAGAATGTGTGGATTATTGATGGGAGGGAGCCATCTAGGCTTCTAGAACTGCTTACCAGAGGGCAAACGATTGGAACTAGGATTATGCCAAGTTGAGGTTCATATAGGAATCACAGTGCCCGGTGGATTAGAAATGAAGAGTGAAGATAGCCCATTGGTCGAGCATGACCCTTCGCAGTCTGACATGATGCAAGAGATGTGCCTGGTTGTGGATAGCAGGGACAATATGACTGGAGCCCAGTCTAAATTGGCGTGCCATTATGGCAAAGGATCCAGGCATAGAGCATTCAGCGTTTTGCTTTTTGATGAGTCCGATAGACTGCTGATTCAGAAGAGGGCATCTGAGAAAATCACATTTCCAGGGGTTTGGGCAAATTCCTGTTGTAGTCACCCTCTGGACATTGAGGGCGAAAATGGCGACCCCATCATGGGAGTGGTTACTGCTGCTAGGAGGAAGTTAGAACAAGAGCTCGGAATCCCCTACTCAATCACTGAAGACTGGAGCTTTCACCACATGGGGAGAATGGAATATTCCTGCAGATGGGACGATGAATGGGTAGAGAGAGAGATCGACCATGTACTGTTAGCACGTGCAGACGCGGTGGTGAATCCCAATGAAAATGAGATCTCAGACGTAATTTGGTCTGATCACTCGCAAATTCAGAGAATGATGGATGGCGAGGGAGAATGGGAAAATGAATTGGTTAGTCCCTGGTTCAGGCTCTTGTGGATGAATTTCATCGAACCAAATGGTTCTGATCCCTCACTCATGGCCAATTTTGTCAATGAAGAAATTGTCTACTGCGGGGAAGTCGACTTAAGAGGAAATCCCGTTTCTCCGGGAAAAAATCTCCTTACTGCACTTTCGACCCACCGGGATAGAGTTGAGGAAGAGATAATGGAGAGCCTATCGAAGATGAGCCAGGAGAGGCTCCATGGTGCAATGACGCATTTGTTTAAGGGAGGGGGGAAGAGACTCAGAGCCATCCTTCCCCGTTTGGTGGGTGAGGCTATTGGAAACGAGAACGATGGTCACTACACCCTAGGTGCCTCGATTGAGATCATTCACAACTTCACCCTAATCCATGACGACATTATTGACCAGGACCCGATTAGGAGAGGGCTTGATGCAGTGCATGTAGCCTATGATGACGCTACTGCAATTAACGCGGGAGATGCGATGCTTGCAATCGGTTTCGAGATTCTAGCCGAGTCGGAAAATATTCCCAAAGAAAGCCTCGGTCTATTGATTTCTGCAATTGGAGAGATGGTCAGAAAGGTTGCAGACGGGCAACAAGAAGATATCGAATTCGAAGATAGGGAGGCCGTTACTGAAGAGGATTACATTGCAATGATTGCGGGGAAGACCAGTGCAATGTTTGAGACATGTGCTAGGACGGGTGCAATTCTGGCTAATGCTGATCCAGGAACAATTGAAAATATGGCAAACTGGGGATTGAACCTAGGACTTTGCTTCCAGCTGATGGATGACCTCATTGACGCCACTGGTGACACGGAGACATTAGGCAAGCCCGCTGGTTCCGACATACTTCAGGGTAAGAGGACTCTGATTGCCATTCATGCTCTGGAAAGTGGAATTGAGATGCCGAGCTTTTCCAAGGTTTACGGTTCTGGAAAGTGTAGTGCAGGAGAGTTAGAAAATGCAGTAGCGGAACTGCACGACTCTGGCTCAATAGAATATGCCAGAAATAGGGCAATGAAGCACCATTCACTTGCTCATGAGTATCTCGGAACTCTAGAAGAAAGCAAAGCTGTGGGTGTTCTGAGAGAGTTGACGGACTTCCAATTAATCAGGATTAACTGAAGGTCAATCCGTATAATTGGCTTCTCCGGGGATTTCCTCCTTCAGACCCTTCCTCTGCCTAATCTCGGCAACAATCTTGTGGAACAAGTTAGGAGGGACCTGCTGGTAGCCTGCGTTCTCTGTATTCCATACTGCCCTTCCCTGCGTGGCTGCCCTAATATCGTTAGAGAATCCGAATGACTCTGCAACTGGCATCTTTCCAAGAACACTGGTAACGTCTCCTTCCACAGGCATGTCCTCAATAACGCCCCTCCTGGTGTTGAGTTGCCTGGTTATTCCACCGGCCCACTCAGTTGGTGCATCTATCCTGATCTTCTGTATTGGCTCGAATAGGACTGAATTTGCCCTTATCAGTGCACCTTTGATTGAGTTCCTCACTGCAGGTATGGTCTGAGCAGGACCGCGATGAATTGCATCTTCGTGTAGCTTTGCATCTACAAGGCGGGCCATCACGCCAGTCAATGGCTCTTCGGCAATGGGTCCCTTCTTGCATACGTCATTGAAGGCCTCGATAATTAGTTCCCTGGTCTCGTGCAGATTCTGGATTCCCTTAGTATCGTTAACCAAGACAGATGTGCCATTAATTGCGTATATCTTACGCATCAGATCTTTGTCCATTCCATATTCGGCAAATTTGTTGCCAGTCTCCTTTGCATCCTTGGTCCGGACAGGACCATCACCGAAGTGCCCCTCACGCAGTGCGGTGACTACTTCCTCTGGGAGTTGCTCGACCTCGACATAAAACCGATTATGCCTGTTGGGGGACTTGCCCTCAAATGAACGGCCTTTGTTATCGTCAGATATTGACTCCCTATAAACTACGATTGGATTGCTCTGATTTACCTTGATTCCCTGTTCCTCCTCGAGTCGGTAAATCGTTATCTCAAGATGAAGTTCCCCCATTCCGGCTAGTAACGCTTCGCCAGTTTCTTGATTCGTAGTTACTTGAAGAGAAGCATCGGCCTTGCCTAGGCTACGAAGTGCGTCGACGAACTTAGGCAAGTCCTTCAGTGACTTTGGCTCGATAGCTATCGTAACAACTGGTTCCGAATAGTGCCTAATGGCCTCAAATGGCGTTGAGTCCTGTTCACGGGATAGCGTCACTCCAGCAGCGGCACTTCTTACCCCAGTTAGTGCAGCAATGTTCCCAGCAGAAACTCCTGGCACCGGAATTCGGTCCCCTCCAACCATCATGCTGACTTGCTGAACTCGTTCGGCTTTCGCCCCGCCAATTGACCAAACAGACTCTCCCTGCTTTATCGTTCCAGAGTAAACCCTTCCTACTGCAACCTCTCCAGCATGGGGATCCATCCAAATTTTTGTTATCATCAGCGATAGGGGCCCATCAGAGTCACACCCAATCATTGCCTTGCCAGTAGTGGAATCTAAGTCACCCTGCCAAATATTCGGGATTCTGTACTCTTGGGCAATGAGGGGAGAAGGTAGCTTCTCTACTGCCATATCAAGTAGAACCTCGTGAACGGGGGCCTTTCCAGCTAGCTCTTTCTGTTGCTCGTTGTGGCAGTGCTCAAATATGTCCTTGAATGAAATCCCTGACTTTGCCATATACGGGACCGTGATGCCCCAATTGTGGTATGCCGAGCCGAATGCAACTGTGCCGTCCTGAACGCTAACCTGCCAGTCACTCTTGTGCTCTTCCGGAGCGAAGGAGCGAATCAGCTTGTTGACCTTAGTAATCTGAGTCATAAATCTCTCTTGCATGTCCTCGGGGGTTACCTGTAATTCGTTGATCAATCTGTCGACCTTATTGATGAATAGGACAGGCTTCACTTTCTCCTTCAGTGCCTGCCTGACCACGGTCTCTGTCTGTGGCATCGCACCCTCAACTGCGCATGTCAGGATTATGCACCCATCCACAGCGCGCATTGCTCTTGTCACATCCCCGCCGAAATCCACGTGGCCAGGAGTATCGATCAGGTTGATCAGGTAGTCTTCGCCATTTACACTGTGAACCATGGATGCGCTGGCAGCGTTAATCGTGATTCCGCGAGCGCTTTCCTGGTCGTCGAAATCGAGAACGCGGGACTTCCCAGCAAGATCCTCGGACATCATCCCTGCACCTGCAATTAGGTTGTCGGATAGAGTAGTCTTACCATGGTCGATATGCGCAGCAATAGCAAGGTTGCGGATTCTTTCACGGTTGTGCATTACTTCGGTTGCACGCTTGATATTGTCTTCCTTACGACCCATTGTCTCACCTTATTGAGCCGCCGACCTGAAATCGGTTCATAAATGCAATTGGCCCCAAATGAGAAAGTGTTGCAGAACGCATTACTGGGAGCCCCCGCATCATCTTGCAGATGCGGCTATCCTTTCGACCTCGTGCCGCTTTCCCACGGCATATGAGTTAACATCCCCTTCTGCAGCCTTGCTTAGCTCAGAGATGATTCCCTCAGTAAGAGATTTCTTACTCTTCATTGTCGCAGATGCAGAGCCAACTGCCAAGTTCCTAAGTGCGACATCAAGCCTCCTGCTAGGGGAGGAGTCTACGGCCTTTGGCTGACTAACAGCACCTATTCTGACCCTTGTAGTCTCTTCACATGGGGCTGCTTCGGTAATTGCATCGATGAATTTCTGTAGTGGGTTTTGGCCGCTTCTTTCGTAAATTCTATCAAAAGCCGATTCAAGTGACTTGGCGCAGTACTGCTTCTTGCCGCTGTATTTACCTGAACGCATCAGGTTATTGATGAAGCGCTCGGTTACGGAGAGTCCTTGCTTCCCGAACCAAGCATTGGCATGTCTGCCTCCCGTATGAGGGGCTCCTATCATCTTGAGGTTCACGTACGGGGAAATCCCTGGATCTGCACAGATTACCTCGGTGGCATCCCACTTGCCGAACACCATCGTGCCGATTCCGGCAATGGGTTCCTCCTCGGGACTCTCTACTAATGTTTCATTTTCATCGACCATGGGGGCAACCTCACCTTACTGGCTTCTCCTTTCTGCCACGTACCATCTCGTCTAGAGAGACGCCGTTGACCTTGATTACCTTGTATCTAACACCCGGAAGGTCCCCGTATGACCTCCCCTTGCTTCCGCCGATTCCCTCTACCATGACCTCATCGTGCTCATCGATGAATGAGATTGCACCATCGCCAGGTGCAAATGCCGTGAGTCTGTTACCAGTTCTGATTAGGCTGATCTTTACTGCCTTTCTGATTGCGGAGTTTGGCTGCTTGGCCTCGAAACCAACCTTCTCAATGACAATTCCTTTTGCTTGGGGGCTTCCTCTTAGGGGGTCATGCTTGAGGACTCCTCCCTGCTTTCGCTTGGCCTGGCGGTTCCGGAATTGCCTTTCCTTCCAGCGATACCTTTTACGGTCAGATTTCATTTTCGAACCCGAGAATAGCCCCCGACCCAAGTATTCACCTCAAAATGACGCCACGGCGACCTGACCTCCGTTTATGAGACTGACGGGAGGGTTTCCCTCTAGTTGAGCATGAAAATATGTAATAATGGCCAACATTGAAGCAGCATATTCGGCCGGTTGCAGTCATGGCGTTCCGTGAACTACTCGAAGGAGCAAGTGTTGTGGACGATTGCCTGAGTGTAAAATTCTCAATTCTCGAAAAATCGATTGCTACGGGTCACGCGCCGATGGTATTCAGCAATCTGGAAGAGTCTCCAGGGCACAAGGCGGCGATAAACATCCTAACTAGGAATAGGCTATGCGAATATTTTGGAGTCGCTCCGGGTGATCTGATTGACATATTGGCTTGGGCAATGGAAAATCCCACAGATCCAGTAATTGTTCCTAGGGAGGAGTCCCCAGTAATGGATAACACGATGGAGGGTGTTGATTTGGGAAGTCTACCGATTCCATGGCACTACCCAGAAGACGGGGGAAGGTATCAGTCGGCATCAATCATAATTGCAGAATATGGAGGTGAAAGGAATACCTCGTTCCACAGGCAACTTCTGAAAGACGAATGCCATACGACAACAAGGCTTGTTCCTCGGCACCTTAGGACAATGGCCGAATCTGCAGAGGATGCTGGGGAGGAGATTCCTATTGTGGTGGTTAATGGTCCGGATCCAGTAGTTCTACTTGCTGGAGCGATGTCTTTTGATGAGCCACTAGACGAGTTGTCGGTTGCGGCGGCCCTCCATGAACGCCTGTATGACTCCCCGCTAAGGGTCGTAGAAATGTCAAATGGGCTAGTGGCTCCAGCAGATGCAGAATACGCAATGGAAGCCAGAATAACTCTTGAAAGAAGCTCTGAGGGGCCCTATGTCGACATCACCGGAACAGTGGATGATGTGAGGATGGAGCCTGTTATCGAGTATGATATGATCCACCATAGGGACAATCCAGTATTCCATGCACTAATTCCTGCTGGAATAGAACACATGACTTTGATGGGAATGCCCAGGGCACCGACCATAAAGCAGGCAGTATCAAGCGTGGTAGATTGTACTGATGTCCATCTTACCGAGGGGGGTTGTGGATGGTTGTCGTCTGTGGTTCAAATTACTCCTGCAGAGGTTGGAGATGGGGTTAAAGCAATTCATGCTGCTTTGGATGGCCATAGATCAATGAAGCAGGTCATTATTGTTGACAAGGACATTGACGTAGCGAGTTCTTCGCGGGTGGAGTGGGCTTTGATGACTAGATGGCAACCCGATAAGGATACGGTTATTCTGTCCGGACAGAAGGGTTCGAGTTTGGACCCAAGTCGCTCTGAAGACGGGACTACGAGTAAAATCGGCATGGATGCGACGCTTGAACCTGGAGTTGACTGGGGGCCATACGAATCTGTACTGTGAGAATTCGATATGTCTGAGAAGGGTGTGCTTTCGGAGTCATTGCAGCATCCTAGGAGAAGCTTGGGAAATCGCTACAGAAGCCAGGCCGAGAAGTTCCTAGAGCTTTCTGAAGGTAATGACGAAAACTTGTCTTGGGCAGAACAGAACGCTAGACAGAGCATTTTGTACGACTTTACGAACGGCGACAACTGGAAGACATTAGTTCGAATAAAGGTCATTATTGGGGACTCTTTAGGGATCAGAGCAGTTCTAGAGGATCTCTTTGCAGTACTTGGAAGGGATCCAGAAAATATGTCGCAGTTGGAAGGAATAGACATGTTGAATTCCTCATTTGGCCTATTGGAAGCAGCATTAGCCGCTGACCCTCTAGACCCCGATATATGGTGGGAAAATGTGGGAGCGCATGAGGATAAATTGGCTGATTTCGCCACGAGGCTCAGGGGATTGGACATCTCTGACCCTAGGGCAAACATCCTCTTCTCCAGAAGGGTCGAGAGGATTGGTAAGAATGGAGATGAGGCACTATTCATCGAGCTCACCAGGTTCTTGCTGGCACAGCGTCCCGACAATCATGAGGTATGGGAGGAGATTGGGAGGCTTTACGAGAGGAGGTGTGAATACGATCAGGCTTGGCTGTGCTACGACCAAGCTAGAATCCACTTTCCAGGCTCTAACGCGAGAGAACGATTCAAAGAAAGAATGGGTGGAATGGTGGAGGGAGAAGGAAAAACGCCTTGGAAGGCCCCTGGGATTTCTGATAGAGTGCAATTCTTGGAGAGAATGCGACAATTGTCATCAAAGAGAGGGGCTGAAGCGGTTTCTGGCACTATAGAGGAAAAGATGGATGATGACCCATTTTGGGAAATTGACGCACTAGTGAACGATGGGAAGGCCAACGAGGCCTTTTTCCTGGCAAGAAGGATGGCGGCAGAGGGAATAGAGGGCGCTGAGGCAAAGGTCAACGAACTCCTGGAGGAAATGAGAATTGACTGATGAATTCGTAGTAGTTTGGACCGTACCCTCCGAAGGAATCGAAGAAGATTGCTGGTTGATGGTCAAACATAAGAATAGAGGGTGGGAATTTCCTGGAGGAGCTGTCAATGATGGCGAGGGTGCAGATATTGCTGCTTTGAGGGAGTTATACGAGGAGGCTGGTCTCCTTGGAGTAGCAAAGGCACTAGATTTCAGCCTTATCGAGGGCGGATGTGTGGCACTTGTCGAAGTCTCGCAATCACCCAGTCCAATTTCATGGAAATCCGAGGATGAGTCCATAGAAGAAGTAGGGTGGTGCTTAGAAATCCCTGAAGATACTGCTTGGGGGATTGATGAGATTGAGAGGGTCCGAAATCATGACTGGAGCACATCGATTATTCTTGGGTCCTGAATCTCTGAGAGGCGTACCTTTAGCTCTTCACTCCAAGATTGCTCGTCAATAATTTCACCAGCATCAATGACAATTCCAAGGTCATCTCTCGAGGGGCCCGAAAGATCTCGAGTTAGAATTGGAAGGATGGTTTCCACGGCTTCCTTTACATCAGCGGGGTTCGATGATATCCTGGTTTCCCCCCTGGTTTCCCTGGGCTTTGCCTCACTGATTATTTCGGCCATCCTAGATGAAGAAGGGTCCACGTCATCCAAGGCTATGTCTAGCCACTCCATTGCACAAACCAGTGACTCGGCAGACAATTCACTGCCAGAAAGGCGTTTCATTGCTATCCATAAGTGCCTCATCGCAGACTCGAAATCCCCCATCTCTGCATGAATCCGGCCAGTCTCTAAACGGGATAGTCCGATTACGTCGTTTGGATAACCGGCAGAAGAAGAAATGTCTGAAAAGGTGACAAGTGCCATCATTGTCTGGCCTTGATTCCTGTGCCATGAGCCAAGGTTCAGCAATGAAATCCCATGCAATGGCGAACCGGGGGCTACCGCCGAAAGCCTTTCCGCACACCATGTCAACTCTTCCCCAATGGATTCTTCACCCTGTGTGCCAAGCAAGGCCCGCTCCATACGAATCCATGCTTCTGTCTCATGGTTGCGCTCTTCGAGACTGCGTGAACGCTGGAGTATTACCTCGCTAAGTTTGATGGCCTGGTCTTTGTTTCCCTCTGAAAGTAGAGTCTTGAATAGAATAGCATCGATTGCCAGGTCGGCGGGTGCATTCGTTTCGATTGACTCCAAGCAATCACGCGTCCTCGAAATCTTCCACCATTTGTTCGTACTGCTTTCGAAGCCCATCTTCTCTGTCTATGAGCCTCTTCAGGTGCTCCTCGACAGCATCTCTTGAGGACTCTAACTCCTTGAGTAGCTTCTCCCTGTCCTCTACTTCCAGGAGAAGGTTTCCCAATGACCTATAGACTGGTCTGTCTGGATGCTGCTTTCCAAGTGCCTCAATGGTGATTCCAAATTCAGAAACTTGTGATGAGATTGTCTGAATCTGGCTTCTTACTAGCTGAAGTTCTCGGGCGATAGCCTGAATCTCCTCAGTTGATACGCCGTCTGCCATGTCATCCCCTCCTTGCTGTAGCCTCAAGGGACTGTTCGGAGGCGATTAAAGCTCTCATGACCGTATTCCACCTGGCTCTTAGATCGGTGAAGCTCTCGGAACGTAAGGAGACTTGGACAGATTCGTCACTGCATATGTAGTCGGCCTCTGTCGTTAAGGAAGAGCCCAAAGCCTCTGGTTGGTCATTTTCCAATGACAAAAGGAGTTCGATTATGTCATTCCTCTTCTGAGGCTTCATCCGAGTCCCTCTGAGATAGTTTTCTCTCGTAGTCTAGTGCTGCCTGCTGAGCGATTACGGTCATGTCCGTTGCCGTAGCACCCTCCATAGATCTCCTTACAATTCGCTTATTGGCATCTGATGCTCTGGTGTAGGGTTCCCAGACGCCACCTGAAAAGGTATGCTGGCACTTCTTGCACTCCCATATCCCGGCAGCACGTCGCCTTACCTTGGGATACTGGCAATTAGGGCATGTGTAGTTTCGGGACTTCTTAGCAATAGCTGACCCGGCTCTGCGCCTTACGCTAACACCGTATCTTGGACCATAACGAGCTGTGGCTCCTGCTTTCTGTGTCCTCTTGGCCATTCAAACCACCACTATTCAATTGATGAGTTCCCTCAATTCCTTTGTCCTATCACAGGCGTGGCCCATGATTTCTGCGAATTCATCCGCCGTGAAAATTCCCTTTAGACCCTTCTGTAGTGAGTGGACATTGTCATCGTCGCCCAGTGTAATATGTATCCTCTCATCGCCACCAAGCTCTTCCCTTCCACTGGCGTCATAGACGAATCGTCCACCGACCCTGTGGTATGAGCACATAATTGGCGTCTTGGACAACGTCAATGGCTCGTCCTCGCCAACCTCGAACCTCTCTGCAGGAATTGTTGCATTTCTCAGAGCGGTTATTCCCGCCAGTGCGAAGGCGTCGAATAGATTACCATCATCGGAGATTGCAAAAAGATCGAGAATTACCTGCCATGCCTTTTCACCGGGGATAATGCATAGAGAATCGACATCGATGCATCCCGATTCACGGATTCCTCTATCGACAACCCTTCCCAATTCAATTGACTCGGGACTCGGGGGTCCGGCTTCCCAATGCCTGCCTGCAATTGGACGGACCTCGGCGGAGCACATTAGTCCACCTTGGTTGGGCCTGTCTGGATATGGTTGCATGATCTGGAACTTTACACCTGCAAATACAATCGTATCGCCCATCCTAACCCTTGCTGAACCCTCGGCCCTTGGCAATACTGAGTGCTTGACATCTAATTCCCTTCCTTCCCATTGCTTTCTTCCGTCTATCCTTCCATCATTAGCGGCTAGTTCTCCGAGATGGGCTCGCAGCAGTTTAGGAACAATTGGGATTGTCATTGTGACCCACCTCCCTTTAGTGCCTCTACCATCATTTCGTGTACCGCCTGAGCGGCGTCCATGTTGTAATCCCATGCCTGCTTGAATTCTTCTTGGGATAGGTCCCCATCCATCTGGAGGAATACCAGTTCGCCGGAGTTTGGCAGTATCCCCATTGGCAGGTCTGCCTCACCGTAGTTGTCCTCTTCCTTATTGAGGTCACAAACGACGATGTCGTTGATCTTTCCACTGGCAACGCTGACTACCATGTCGGTCATTGGGATGCCTGCATCTGCCAGGGCAACTGACGCTGCAGTAAGGCCGACGCATCTGGTTCCTGCCTCTGCGGAGACAATCTCTATGCTGATCCTGATTTTTGATCTAGGATATAGTTCGAGCAAAACTACGCTTTCAAGTGCGTCTTTTGTTACCTTGCTAATTTCCCTGCTTCTTCGATTGAAGCCAGGCCTCATTCTGTCGGTAGTTGAAAATGGTGCCATGTTGTATGCAACATCAAGAACAGCCCTATCCTGTCTCTGGATTTTCCTTGGATGGGCCTCCATTGGGCCGTATACGGCGACAATTGCCTCGTTGGTTCCCCATGTCATCCTGCAAGAGCCGTCTGCCACGGGTACTACCCCCGTTTCGATGGTAATTTCCCTAAGGTCACCAGGACCCCGGCCATCCACCCTAAGGCCATTTTCGTCGATCATCTGAACGTCTCCGTATCCACCCATCAGAAACCACCGTCCTCAGAAATTTGCTGGAGACGATTCCTTACTGCTAGAATCCCATCTAGTTCGCCATCAATCCACATCCGACCATTGTCTGCAACAACAATCCTGCATTCCGTCTCTTCCTTTAGTCTCCTAAGGGATTCTCCTCCCTTCCCAATTAGTCTACCGAGAAGGTGAGGGTCAATCTCCTCCACGACTCCAGAACGAATTTTCCTTAGTCCCATCCCCTTCATCGTAACAACGCTGGAGTGAGTTTCCTCGACTTCCTGGACGCGGCATAGAATGGTGTCCCCTATATCCATAATTGACCTCGTGCCGCCGAATTCTACCTTACCTGGGCCTAAGCTCATGGGAAGAATGGCATTGAATGGAGCTCCCAATTCGACGAACCAAATGTTATTTGTGCATCCTTCTATGTATCCGATTACTAAATCGCTAGGCCTTGGGATGTAGCGAGTATGCACCGGCTCTACCGAAACTGTGCCGCCATGTCTCCTAACCTTTCCTTGTTTTACTGCCCTAATTCGCCCTGAGATGGATATGACGCCATGTCCAGCGTCCACACCATCCGACTCTCCCAGATCTTCACCCGGGATGACGAGCGATTGGGCTCGTCCATTCACCCGCGGTCCTCCCGCGTCATTCTTCTTACTCATATTATCGGGCCGCGCGACCGGCCTGATGTTCATAACCGTTGATGCTGCGAGGATTATTGCAAATCAGTCCAATTCCCTTACTTCGACGTCCGAAGAACGTTCTGCGACCTTGCCAATCAGGTCGTTTTTCATCCCACCCGGAACAGAGACTACGCAGACCCATGTGCCGTCACTGAGCCATTCTTCCTTCTGAATGGAGTCGCGGAGCATCTGACTAACTCCTCCATAGTCACGTCCTTGGACCTTGAATGCCAGACGAACGGTGATGAACTGTAGAGGAATATGGGGTCTGAGGGCCTTGATTGCTTCTTGGACTTGGCTCTCCGTGGATTTGAAAGGGTCGATTGGGAATCGGATTTCCTCAAGTGCATTTTCTATTCTGGTTCTAGGATGGGGCAGTTTTGTCTTTGGATCTGTCGCAGTACTTGCTATCTCATTGACGATCTGAAGTTTTTTCTCGCTTACCATCCGCTTTCTCTGAATTGTGGTCAACTGAATCGAGCCCTCTCTGAGAATCTTTGAAACGCAGGCAGACAAATCGCTTGACCCGAAAACCCTCTCCAATGATTCGCTGGTTGGTCTCTCGCCCCCCTTGGCATCGGACCAAACCTCTTCTGTTGCAAGTAAATCGTCCAATCTCACAGAATTGGGGTCGTCCTTCCAAGCATCGACCAAATCAGGGTCTACGAGTATCTCATACCTTTTCCCGCCCTTCTCAAGACGGGCCAGGACCGCGTCATCTAGGCTTACCACGGTTATCCTAGGGGGACTTTGTCTTAGATGGTGGGGTCTCAAGAGAGCTTGGCTAGATGCTTCAGAGTAGTTTCTGTGTCTAGTTTACTGTATCCACTACTGTCCACATTCGCAATTTCAACTGTTTCTGCATTCAAATCGTCCTCTAGTGAGTCCCTGAGAGCTTCCAATCCTAGCTTTATTGCAGCATTCTGAGTCATTCCAGACTTCCATTTGTCTTCGAAGTAGTCGATAACTGCCGAGCGCCCCCTACCGATTGCACCTGCGTGATACGACTGGTAGGCGCCTGAGGGGTCTGTCTCGAATAGATGGACGCCTTCCTCATCAATTCCTGCAATTAACAATGCTGTCCCAAAGGGTCGGGCTCCGCCATACTGAGTGAATGATTGCTTATGATCGCACATCTTCTTGACCAAGGTGGGTACGGGGATACTATCCCCATAGGTCATCCTGTTTATCTGGCATTGAACGCGTGCCCGATCGACCAGTTGCCTGGCATCTGCAACTAGTCCCGATGTGGTAATTCCAATGTGGTCATCAATCTTGTACATCTTCTCTATCGAGTCGGTGATTACTAGCTTGCTCTGGATTCTTTTGTCGACAATAAGCACTACTCCGCCCTTGTAAATCAATCCCACAGTGGTTGTCCCTCTTTTGACAGACTCCCTGGCATACTCAACCTGGTAGAGCCTGCCATCTGGGGAAAATGTTGAGACGCCGTGATCGTATCCTCTTCCGCTTGGCTGCATCGTAATCGACCCGATGCCTCAATGGACTCTTATCAACATTGGTCGTCTGAATACTCCATCGGGGAGCCATTGATGAGCAAATACTCGTGGGGAGATTCAATGAGGGTAGCCGTGTTGACATCTGGGGGAAAGGATTCCACGTATTCTGCATGGTGGGCAACACTCCAAGGCTGGGACGTGGTGGCTATGATTACCGTAGGAGTAAGTGGCGGTGATTCGATGATGTTCCAAATACCAAACACAGCAATTGCGGGGATGCATGCTGCATCAATGGGAGTTCCGTGGCTGCCTGTGATTACACAAGGAGAAGAAGATTTGGAGGTTCTCGACCTAGAGCGGGCAATTGCAGGTAAAGTATCAACTACCGGGTCATTCCATGAAATGTGGCCTAAATCATTCGAAATTCCTGAAGAGATGGCTATTCATGATGGAGTGTTAGACGTTGATGGAATTGTTACTGGAGCTCTTAGGTCTGACTATCAAAAAACCAGGATCGAGAGGATGTGTGAAAGGCTTGGAATTAGGTCATTTAGCCCACTTTGGCATAAGGACCCCTTGAACCACATGAGTTCATTGATTGAGCATGGATTTGAGGTAATAATTACGTCCGTTTCTTGTGAGGGCCTGGAAGAGAAGTGGTTAGGAACAAAGTTGGATATAGTTTCTCTTAAAGAATTGGAGAGGCTAGCAACAGAAAACAGATTCAATCTAGACGGAGAAGGCGGGGAGTTCGAAACTCTGGTTATTGACGCACCGCACTTTAGTAAGCGTATTTTGGTCAAAGGCAGGTCCAGTTGGAACGGTAGTCGTGGAGAGTGGAAGGCAGAAACCAGCGCCCTTGATGCGTAGCGCTATGCTCAAACAGGAGACCATGGTCGGCGGAACCGAAGTCAATGCCAATTTCACCCCTTGACTACAGATATGGGCGTGACGAGGCTAAGGAGATTTGGTCTCGGGAGGGGCGTCATGCTAGGTTGCTAGAGGTCGAAAGGGCACTGATTTGGGCCCATAGCAAAATGGGTAGGGTATCTCCAGAAGACTATGATGCAATTGCCGATATTGCGGATCCAGGTATCGTCACCGCAGACAGGGTTGACGAACTAGAAAGGGAGACAAGGCACGACATCATGGCCCTGACCAAGGCAATGGCGGAGGCTGCCGGGGACTCAGGATGGTGTATCCACCTTGGTGCCACGAGCAACGACATTGTGGATTCTGCAGTTGCTCTACAAATTAGAGACAGCATCATATTGCAGAGATCCTCTATTTGCAGCCTTATTCTATCACTCTGTGAAATTTCAGAAAGGGAGAAATCTACTGTGATGCTTGGAAGAACGCATGGGCAGGCTGCGGTTCCAATTACCTTTGGCCTGAAGGTTGCAGTCTGGGTAGATGAGTTCCGGAGGCATCTAGAAAGGCTTGATGAGGTTACTCCTAGATGCATTACTGGGAAATTTCTGGGTGCAGTGGGTACTGGTGCAGCACAAGGAGACAGGGCTCTGGAGCTGCAGGGACTAATATTGAGAGATTTGGGTCTAGAAGTCCCAGTGGCCACCACACAAGTTGTTGGGAGGGACAGGTACATTGAGTGGGTATCCTGGATGGCGAACGTTGCGACTAGCATTGAGAAGGTGCTGCAGGAAGTGAGGAACCTGCAGAGGACCGAAATCTCAGAGGTGGCAGAGGCGTTCGACTCAGAGAAGCAAGTTGGCTCATCGACTATGGCCCATAAGAAAAACCCGATTACTGCAGAGAATGCCTGTGGCCTAGCTAGGATTGTGCGTTCGATGATAATTCCCTCGTACGAAAATGCCCTATTGTGGCACGAGCGGGATCTTGCAAACTCATCTAGCGAGAGGTTCACACTTTCTCACTCAATGATTCTTCTGGATGACATCATCTCAAAATGCGAAAGGGTAGTCACTGGAATGACCATTGACTCTGAAAGGATGATGGCAAACATCGATTCACAGGGTGGCCTAATCATGGCAGAGAAGATTATGCTCGAACTGGTGGACAGAGGGATGCCAAGGGATCAAGCCCACGAAGAGCTAAGGAAAGCATCAATAAATGCCATTGAGGGGTCAATAGGGCTCCATGAAGCCTGTAAAGATGTTCCAGCAATTACAAAGTTAATTGACGAAGATGGGTTGAGGGCAATGTTTGATCCAAGGAGTCACTTGGGTTCATCTGAAGAAATTGTAGAGTCGGCGGTGTCTATAGCCAGAGAAAGATGCTCTCTGTCCTGAACACGAATATCGGGACTATAGAAGAGACTCCCCTATCATTAGGACCAGGGCAGTAGCAGTTGCAAAGGCGAAAAGTAGCATTATCATTGCATGGGGTCCGTACTGATTGACATCATCCAATGCGACACTGAATATTCCGTCGGACAGTACGCCGTTCATGAAGGACTCCTCCGACTCCTCAAAATTCGGTGGTGGCCTCCTAGGAATCCTCTCAGTATTCTTTCCAACCACGATTACCGCAGAAGGTCACAATGATTATCCTTCTTGCAAGAAATTTTTGAAAACCATCATTCACCATCGTCTACTCGATTAGCCATGCTCGAACTAGGGTTAGGTCCTGTGCACCTATGCTTTGGCCCTGGGGCAGGGGCAACCACCCTATGCCTGAGCATTTCATCAACTGTATTGGAATGCGGAAACAGGGTACTATGGATTGCAAGGGATATGCCGGATCCGGAAAGAACGTCTCAAATTCTAGGTCACCTGGATGAAGAGGCACTGAAGCGGCTTACTGTTTTTGAGATCAGAGGTGGCCTTTCAACAAGCATTACCGCCACCAAATCCCTCGTAGAAAGGTTAGGGGAGCAGGACTTGTTGGTCATTGACGATTGGTGTGATAGGTATGGAAGGGCCGGAGCAGATGATATCAGAGCGGTTAGAGAACTGTTAGGTAGGGCTCCAATATGTAGAGTGGTTATCACCTCGGCTTATGTTTCTGAACCAGTTTCCAAAGGCAGCATCAGGAGCTTTGTTCCTAGAGGAGGAAGAAGCATCAATGAAGTGATCAGGTTGGTATTTCTGTATGATGATGGGGAAAAAATGGGTTACAGGATAATTGAGGATGATGGGGAATATTCGAAGGTATTGTTGACGGAGAAGGGTTTCGTCCCCGCATAGCCTACTCTTCCTGTTCTGTGTCCCAGTCCAGAAGCCTACTCATTTGCTCCAGAGCTGCATCATCTGGCTCGAGAAGGTTTGCTGGCTCCCTGGCCTTCCCATCGTAGCTTTGATTTCCAAACGACCTTCGTTGCCTAAACCTGAGGATTACCCAAATCAATAATGCTGATGTAAGCACGAGGATAGCCGATAATATTGACTCTGGCCCAATTGCCATGGACTCGGGAATACTGTGTAGTTTTAGTCAGTGCTCATTGCATGAGCGAAACCGGCCTGGCTAGGTGTCTTCGATTGGAAGGAGATGGTTCCACCCACCTCCCTATGGGGGCCACATAATTCCCTTCCATCCCATTGCATAGCCAGTATTTGTGACGCATCCGCCCGCATGAATTGCACTTCATGCCCTGGCCCTTCCCCTTACTTCTCATGGTCTTAGAACAGCAGATTGGTCGGCCGGTAATCCGGGGACTGGTTTTGTCGGCCCGTAATTTCTCCAGGTGAAATGAACCATCAGGCGATGCGAGTCCCGTCCAGCTGATCTGATCACCTGGGATTAGGGACCTAAGTAACCTGTTTACTGGTCCACCCTCTGAGAATGCAACGAGATTGAATCGCCCGTCTGGGGTAATGGCCCCGATCATTGCATGCCCTCCCTTGGTAGTCTCTGGAGTGGAGATTACCGTACCGCTGGAGGAAGACTCGATATGATCGTCGCTTAGTTGGTTTGTTCTGTGGATGGCAGAGCAAGAGCACTGTTCAATGTCCGTCCTTTTCTGCAACCACTCATGTGCACGCTCTACGTCCTCACTGCAACTTCCCCTAATCCCATATAGGACGGGGCATGGGGTCCTTGGTGCAATCAATCCCCTTCCCTTGGTAGGATCGCGATTTACGAAAGCACCGGGATGTAAGCTGCCCATGCATGAAACAGCAGTCTCGCTTACTTGGCGTTCTGTTCCGATTTTCTCTTCACTACGCCATGCAATCAACTCCCAAGAAGAGAATGTCCCTGGAACCCATGAAATTGCTGCACTGGCTCCCACGACACCCCAATGGGATTCGCCAACTAGAACAGTGCAACCGGCATCTTGGACATCGAGCATCCGCTTGTCGCAGTCGACCTCTCCGCGTACCGAAGTCCAGTACCACTCATCGGAAACCTCTGATTCTGAGATTACTAGACAGGGAGAGGGGTCGAACTCTGTTTCGGGGTACCTTTCTATCTCTTCGCAGAGTTCTGAAAACCAACCGGAGCATATAGAATATAGTTCTTCGATTTCCCCCATGTGGATCATGAAAATGGCACCAAGTGCCCCGTTCCCTCTAGTCCTTCGTGTTGCGAATGGCCAGAGTCTTACGAGCCTCCTCTCGATCAATTCTGAGTCAATTCTTGAGAGAATAATGTCAACAAGTTCATTCATCCTCTCTGTCGTGCATCCAATTTCGGGATGATCGGTATCGTCTAGGCCGAGCCTAATTATGACTGATTGTTCTTTTCGGGGCATCTCATTCACCCAATTATTTGTTCGAGTACCTCTGGAAGTCCAGCTTCAGGATTACATAATAGCGAACGAACACCATGAGAATGGCCTGCCGAAATATCCGAGTCCCTATCCCCAACGAGCACAGAACCAGATTCGCTAGGCCGTTCCGACCAATCTTCGCCAAAATATATCTCAATGGGTCCGGATTTGTCATGTGATGACTGGAGCAATTGCCTCCCTGCCTCGAGCATGCCAGGATTAGGCTTCCTCGCCCAAGAGCCCTCCCAAGGGGCATAGGGGCTATACAACAGCAAATCGATTACTGCATCACTGTCCTCTACTAGTAGCAGTTCCCTCAGTCTTTCGTGAATCTCCCCTAGCCTATTGTGGTCCCACAATCCCCTTCCTATGGGGGATTGGTTTGTTACAACGCAGATTCGGAATCCAGACCGTCGTAGTTCTGCCATTGCTTTCGCCGCACCGGGAAGTAGGGAGACCTCATCGGGATGATTGATGTAATCTGGTGATCCCCTGTTCAGTACCCCGTCCCGATCTAGGTATGCGATTTCCCCTTCCCATGCCAATCCGTTTGGAAGGGCCCCCAGTTCGAGAGGTTCTTCGAGGCCAGAGTCGTCTCTACAGGGGGGAAGCATTGGCTCACAGACCATTGTTTGACTTTATTGCCTCTTTAACAATGTGATTAATCACTAGCTGAACATCCTCAATCCTCTCCATGGATTTGGATGGTACAACTATAGAAATATCTGCCAAATCGGCCAATTTTCCACCACCCATTCCTCGGTAGTTACCAGTCACTGCGACAGTGGAGCAGCCCCTATCCTTAGCCAGTTCTATTCCTCTAAGAACATTCTCTGAATTCCCGGAGCCACTGAATCCTACTACTATATCGCCTTCCCTGATGAATGTGGAAAGTTGTCCCGCGAATACGTTCTGGTACTCTGTGTCGTTGGCCCAAGCAGTGAGTGAGGGGGTGTTGTCAGCATGAGAAATCGTTCGAAGTGCTAACTCCTTGGACCAGTCTCCAGCGCTGTGTGACGGGGTACCTGCACTGCCTCCGTTTCCTATGAAGTGGACCGTGGCTCCAGAATCACGAGCCGATTCAACCAATCTCCAGAAGTCAGCCAATTCGGAGTAAGGCATTTCAGTTAGTGTTTTGACCAGCGAGCCGACGTATGATTCAGCGAATTCCTCGAAGTCAAATGCCATTGTATCGTTAGGGCGGGAGGGGGCATCATATTTACGGGTTAATGAGGGGAAGGGGGCATGAGGGACCCAGTTGTTGCCGCAGTGGGTTCTCTTTCGGAAAACTTTGGCATTACGGAAATTTCAATGCAGCTATTTATCGGCGCTTTGGGGCTGGCCCTACTAGGTATTGCATTTCATAGTAAATCGGAGGACAAATCTAGAGTCGTGTCGGTAATTGGCTGGCCACTAATTGGCCTGTTCTTCTATCTGTATTCGAGTCACTATGTGGAGATTGCCGATCCCGTACTTATTCTGATGACTGCGGGGGCACTTCCAGCTGGCTTCGCAATGGCATATTGGGAATGGAGGACATTGGATGGAGCCTCAGACACGCTTGTTTGGCTCAGGGGTTGCGTCGTATGGTCGATGGTTCCATACTACCTTGTTTATGGAGTTCCCAACCTGAACATGGCGTTCGTCCAATTCACAGCAATAAGCGCAGAATGGATGCTTGAATTCGCTGGATTGGGTGGATATGAAATCGGCACCATGATGATTGAGAAGGGAAGCGGGGCGGAAATTCCTGTTTCGGAATGGGAAGGAAACAGGTGGGTTCTTAGTGAGCCACTGGGGGAAGGAGGATTCTATGCACCAATGATCAGCGATGATGGTAATGAGGTCGTGTATTTCGTGCTGGCATGTTCGGCATTGCAATCTATGGCAGTTTTCATCGGTGCGATAGTTGCCCTAAACTCAGTTCATTGGAAGAGGCGGGCACGAGCCCTGTTAATTGCCATCCCCACCATCCACATCCTCAACGTTTTCAGGAATGCAGGGATTGTTTGGCTTACTGACACCTACCGGGAGTGGGCCCTTTTCGGAATTGGAATGTTTGACTTTGCACACAGCTACGCTGCCAAAGCAGTCAGCTTGTTCGCCATGTTCCTCATGGCCATAGCACTATTCGACCTCCTTCCCGAGCTACATAGGCACATAATGAATGTCCTGAATCCGATTATGGGGAAGAAGCGGCAGTCCTCTGAAGGTTAAATCATCCTAGATCTGATTCTGTCGTAGAGTTTTCCGGTCAATGGCATGTCGTGCTCCCAGGCAAACTCTTTCATTACACGAATTGCCTCCTTCTCAAGCTCAGAGTCCCCCACGAAGTCAGTGATCTCAATGGTGTCATTCCTAGTGTTTGCCTTGAATGCCGCAATTGGCTCCTCCCTGTGAAAAACCAAGTATGCAGACCCGAAGCCGAATCTCTCCCTGAGTAGGCTTCCGAAATAGTGAATGAGTGGATCAGAGGGAGGAATGACAAGGTCTCTTGAGGTCTTTAGTGTCCCCAGACTCTCTAGCATGTCCAGCCTCCCCCAACAAATGTCCTGAAGATCGTCAACTAGGAAGCCCTTGATTAGAGTCCCGTCCTCTTCAAACTCGTGCATCACGTCACTTATCTCTTCGGGAGAAAATGAGGAGCCTGCAAGCCTCTCCAACTGCCTCAGAGAGATGACTGGATAGTCCTGAACCAACTCCCTCAGGTAGTCTCGCTTGATGTCCCACAAATCCACCTTGGGAAGTGGCTCAACAGTCTTGAACCCACCTCTGTAGTCCTGAATCAGGTGACCGCTCCTAACCAGGGGCGAGATTAATTTCCTAAACTCGGATCTCTTCATGGCATTCCTCTCCATGTATAGGTCAGGATCGTTATTATCCCTGAAGAACTGGAGAATCTCCTCGTCCTCTGATTCGGTTGGGACGTTCCTTATAGACAGGAGCCTCTGGAAATGGGGATATCTGGCCCAAACTAGGTGACCTCGTAGATTGGAGCCCTGGTGAAGTTGGTGTGCGGCAACCATTGAGCTTAGGTTCACCCTGAACATCTCGCATCGGCCCCTGAGGGCGAAATCGTCCCTCAACTCGATGGTGTGGTCCAGGGCCATTGTCTCGTTTTCCCATCTGCTGTTTTGATGGAGGAAGTGATGGAAGAATAGCATCCTGTTTACTTGTTTCCTTGTTCTAGGCTCGACCACACCGCCTCTGATATACCTCTCACCATCGCCCATTGAAACGAATCCAAGGTCTGAGAGGATTTTCTGGATGTTGTCATCGCAATCATGAACGGGGACTCCATTGAATGCATGGAGGACTGAAACATCTACTAGGCGGTCCCTGTAGTTCTCCAGCAGCTCCCCGAATGTTTCCTTGAAGTCGTCGAGGTAGGAGTGAGGGATATTGATGTCCTTTATCTCCAGATAGTCGTTAACTACGAACATCAAGACTCGGCCTATGGGATCGACGCCCTTGAAGACCGGGTAATACCATCCTTGTTTCAGCAGTAGCCTGACTTCCTGGATGAAGCGGCTGCTGAAGGGATCAGACTGAGAGAGGATCCGCATCTCTCTGTCTTCCTCCAATGGAGATAGGAGCCTCTCGGCGTCTTCTGGGGATGAGTAGTAGTCAGTAGGATCTGGTTGTAGGGTCACTACCCGTGCAATCTCCCCGCTTCTCTCGAGTTCTCTGAGGGATTCAGCGAGTTCCTCCACAGGTCTTGCTACGAAGAATCTGAGGGTATGGAGCCTGACTGGCCCAATTTTGGAAATTAGCTTAGATAGTGCTTCGTCGAAGGAGAGGGGCTTGACCTTTCCATGAAGCCGCCGGAATATTGCAATTGAGCGCTTCCTGTTTGGTATGTCCAAGTATTGCTTTGCCACTGCCAACTGCCTCTCGAGATTTGATAGGGCTGACTTGATACTCCGCTGGATGTGAGCGTTCTCCTTGCCCTTTGGATAGTCTGCGAAAAGGTCCGCCCTTGAGGTCCCATCATCAGATATCTTAGCAAGTAGCTCCTCCTCCAGGGGCCCAAACCATGGGTCACTCCGGAGTCCCATCAACATTGGAAGTTCCTCGCCAAGTGTGTATCCAACTCGGTTGTGTAGCAGTCTGCCATTGTAAACGTCGGAATCGTGCTTGATGTCCTTCCAGTCTCGGAATCGGTAGTTATCGACCCTATGAAGTAGCTCTTCCCTTCTTTGGACAAGCCCGAGATTTCTAATAACGTCGGACGGTTCTTCAAAGGACTCGAATGATTTGTTCAGTATTAGTGTCTGGAGAGTCCTGTAGTCGATGACGTTTACCTGCCCCCCAGTAATTCGATATTCATCGACTCGGAGGATGAACTCGCCCTCATCGGTCTGAGTGAAGAAGCCAATTGAGACCAGGTTTCGCATTTCCATTTCCTGAAGGATGGCTTCTACCTGAGCAGACGGGAATGGAAGTCTGGAGCTCAGTGCTTCAGCAGTCTGGGGACCCTCGGAGCCAAGCATATCAAGTAGTTTTAGACGCAGGCAGTCCAATGGATCAGAAAGCCCTCTCTTCCTCCATTCCGATGCTTCTCCTCTAACGAAAGATTCACCGATCTCGTAGCTTAGGCCACCCGTGTATAGTTCTCTCAAGTCATCCATTTCTGCTGCTCCGGCAACTGCCAGGCAGCCGAGCGTCCCATGAACCTCGGTCATTCTCATCGAGAACCATTTTCCGTCAATCTTCTCGTGACCAGTCCCTCGAACCTTGGTGATCAGCCCTCTCTCGGCTAGATCATGGACCCATTCACGGAGAGTCTCGAATTCGATTTCCTTGAGTTTCTCGCTGTATAGCGGATGAGTAAGCTGCCTCTCCAGTCCACCTCCCATGTCCATCAAACGAAGTAGCTCATTCGCACTAGTGGGTACTGAGACCTTTGACTGGTAGTATTCACTCAGCTTCTCCTCATCCAGTTCGGTGGCTAGAGACCTGGCCCCAAGGAGGCGTCGTAGAATCTCTGGATCGACGTCCTTAATCAGGTATGCCCGGGTCCTCAGAGAAAGTAAATCCTCGAATGAAGAGATGAATAGCGTCATCCCCAATGGCGAAGGCATCTTCACTCTTCGATGAACTATCCTAACATCCTCTGTCTGCATTCTAGAGATGAAGTCTCTGAGTTGATTCATATCTAGATCCGTTGTCAGAATCTCGCTCATTGCCTCCCTGACAACTACGGAATCGTCCATTTTCCTATGGCGATTCATAATTTGCTCTGCCTTTTGCTGGAACTGCTTTGGACTAACCTCCTCAGCCCCAATCCTACGGGGATTAAGCATACTTCTCGATGCTACCTCTCTGAATCTCTTAGCGAATAATTGTGATTCCAACAGGTACTTGTTCAGGCTATCTTGGCTGCTGCTACTCCTGAAAACTGCCGGAATTGCAGACACTTCAATTTCATGGCTGAGCTTTGCCATGAAACCGTTCTCGTCGAATGAAAGCTCATGAATGGCGATGTTGTCCTTCGACGCCATACCGGCGAACAAGTATCCCAAGGCTAAGTTGAATGCCCGGCCCCTGCATGTTGTCACGACATAGGTTGGCAATGGGGCCTCAACCTGCTCGACTAGGATGCAATCCTCGGAAGGTACCTGGAATGTGGTTGCAGAGTGCTCATCGAGGAACTGGGTCAACGCGTTGGCTACTGGCTTGTTCAGGCCCAGCGCATCAGTGAGGAAAGATGTGATTCCGTGCCCAGTCCTATACTGAATCGCCAGAATCCCGAGCAATCCCATTACCTCGGCGCTCAACTCACTTGTTCTGCTCATTGCCTCGCCTGTCCATGACGGTATAGTCGGCCTGTATCCCGTAGCCGAGGTAACGTTGACCCTAGTTCCAATTACGCTTGAAACCCTGTAAGTAGAGCCCCCGAGAAGGAAAACGTCTCCATTCCTAAGGCTCGAAACGAATGATGAAGAGAGTTGTCCAACTAGAGTTCCGTCTGATGTGAAGACCAGGTAGTTATTGTCGGGAGCGATTGTTCCGATATTGGTATAGTATATCATCTGGGCATAGCCGCGCTTTCCGAATCTATTTTCTTCCCAATCAACCCAAATCCTCCTCTCTTCCTCCAGTAGATCCAATACTTCGATGTAGTCATCGTAAGGGAGAGCCCGGTATGGCCACGAGGCCGAAACCAGCTCGTATGCCTCATCTATATCCCACTCTCGAATAATGGTCAGGCCGATTAGAAACTGCGCTAGAACATCCAAGCAGTTTTCAGGAAATTTTAGCAGGTCCATTTTCCCCGATAGTATTCCATTCTGAAGGGCTACCACTTCGAGCAAGTCGTGTGGAGAAGTAGGCAAGAATCTAGCTCTGGGGAGTCCCCCAACCTGGTGTCCAGCACGGCCGATTCGCTGGAGAGCTGTGGCTATCGAACCCGGTGAGCCAACCTGGATTACAAGGTCGACGGACCCGATGTCTATGCCCATCTCAAGGCTGGAAGATGAGACTACACATCTCAGAAGTCCGTTCTTCAACCTCTGCTCGACATCCAATCTGATTGTCTTGTCCATCGAACCATGATGCCCCTCGACTCCGGCCAGTCCGGCAACCTTGAGCCTTTGAACGAACGTCTCTGTCATGTTCCTAGTATTTACGAAAACAAGAGTTGTAGTATGGGCCTCGACTAGTTCCTTTATTCGATCTATGTTATGGTCAAGGATTTCCTTTACGGGAATCGATGTGAATCTCGGTGTAGGCAATATGATGTCAAGATCCAACTCCCTAGATCCAGAAATCTTTGCGATGGAGACTTTCTGTGGCTCACTATTCGACTCACGGGAATCACTGGCAACTAGGAACTCGGCGACATCCTCCAGAGGCTCCATAGTCGCGCTGATCCCTATTCTCTGGACATCCGAGTCAACCACGGAGTCCATTAGAGCTAGGCTCAGTGATAGATGGGTCCCCCTCTTCGTAGGCACCAGAGAGTGCAGCTCGTCGACAATTAGCCACTTAAGATCGTTCAGAATTGGCCGGAATCGCTTCGAAGCAAGTGCGAGGCCTAGAGACTCGGGCGTTGTTATCAGAATGTGAGGTGGCTTTCTGAGCATCCTCTCTCTTTCCTTCTGAGGCGTATCCCCAGTCCTGAGTCCCACACTGATATCCTGGGCCCTACCAGGGAGGAATCTCTCCTTGATTTCGTTCAGTGGACCTATCAGATTCTTCTGGATGTCATTTGCTAGTGCCTTAATCGGAGAGATGTAGACACAGTGAATAGTATCCTCAAGATTCCCTGAAATGGACTTTCTGACCAGATCGTCAATTATTGTCAAGAATGCCGTCAGAGTCTTTCCTGAACCGGTTGGAGAGCAAAGTAGTAGATGATCCCCGTCCAGAATCCTAGGAATAGCAACCTTCTGTGGGTCGGTGAAATCTGAAAACTTGTCTATGAACCAGTTCCTAACCGGTGGAGAAAGTTTGCTTAGGATGTCCTCAGTTTCGGAGAACTCCGTAGCGTATGTTATTTCTGGCATTTTTTTGGCACACCTTCGCGCTGCAGGGAATTGATGGAATAAATGAATCCTTCTCTGAAATTATCTCTGGATTGGCCTAGTGAGTACCGTTTTGGCAATCTGGTTACTCAAATGGTCATTTCAAAGTTCAGCCTAGGATGGCTTGAAAACCACAATTGAATGTCGATGGGCGATGGCCAACGAAGGTCGAATGACCAGATTAGCTTCAATGCTAAGACGCAGGGGGGTCATTCTCCCATCATTCGAGATTTATGGGGGAGTCTCTGGGCTTGTTGATTATGGCCCAGTTGGGGCGAGTATCAAAAGACGAGTAATCGATTGCTGGATAGAGCATTGGACCGGAATCCCAAATGTGAGGGAAGTTGACTCCCCTACTATCACTCCAGAACCAGTATTGGTGGCCAGCGGACATGTGGGCGAGTTCAACGACCATATGTCGGAATGCGGGGATTGTGGGGGTGTTTTCAGAAGCGATCATCTATTGTCCGGCAGTCACGATTTTCCCGATTCCCTCGATGCCTCTCAACTGGACAGCGAAATTGAAAATAATGGTGTTTGCTGTCCTAGTTGCGGTTCTAAAGAATGGAAGGGCGCAAGTCCAATGAATCTAATGTTCAGGACCAGCATAGGGGCAATGGGGAAGGCTAGACAGGCCTACATGAGGCCTGAGACTGCTCAAGGAATGTTCATGCTATACCCGGCCCTCTTCAGGCATTTCAGGCAGAAGTTGCCATTCGGGGCGGTTCAAACAGGAAGGGGTTACAGAAACGAGATTAGCCCACGTCAGGGGATGATTAGACTACGGGAGTTCAACATGGCTGAGATGGAGTACTTCATAGATCCAGAAAGCCCACCAGAGGTTGACTTGGGAAGTTGGGATTCCCGGGTTGTCCTAATCCCCGATCCAGAGGGTTCGTTCGCTGGAGAAAAGAAAATATCATTCGCAGAAGCATTCGATTCAGGAATCGTTAGACATCCAACCGTGGCATGGTTCCTTGCCATGACGTTGGAGTTCCTAGAAAAGGTAGGCATAGACACTGGAAAAGTCAGGTTCAGGCAGCATGCTAGTACTGAGATGGCTCACTACGCATCGGACTGTTGGGACTGCGAATTAGCAGGGGAGCATGGTTGGGTGGAGTGTGTTGGAATAGCAAACAGGACATGCCATGACCTAATTGCTCACCAAGAACACTCGGGGTCAAGCCAACTGAGGGGGTGGAGGGAATACGAGACGCCTCGCCAGGAAATTAGGGATACCCTTGCTCCCATAGGATCGGTGATTGGGCCGAAATTCAAAGAAAGGGCTAATGAAGTCACAAAACTGCTAGGGGATATTGTTGAGATACCTGATGAATTGCCTTTCAAACTTGAGCTTGAAGACGGTTCGATCATTGAAATTGGAGAGGATATGGTAACGAGGAGAACCGAGGAGGTGACTATTAGGGGAGAGTACTTTACCCCTCATGTTATCGAGCCTGCATTTGGAATTGACCGGATAATTTGGCACATTCTTGACCATAACTTCAATGAGATTGAGAAGGAGGGCGAGATGTACACCATTCTATCTCTCGAACAGTCTGTTGCACCATTCGACGTCGCAGTGCTGCCACTCTTTGATAAGGATGGGATGGGAGAAATGGCAAGGGAAATCGCTAGTGAGGTGAATTCCATCATGGGGATAACTGCAGACTTGGACACTAGCCGTTCAATTGGCAGAAGATATGCTAGGTGCGATGAGATAGGGGTCCCATGGGCCATCACCGTTGATCACACATCCCTCGAGGACGGGAGCGTGACAATCAGGAGGAGGGATGACCAGGCTCAGGTTCGAGTAGATGTGGGGGCCCTTCTAACTCATCTATCCGCTGGAGCAGTTCCAGAACTATTCTAGGTGCCAATCTTCAAGAGTCTCCAATTCAGGTAATCGTCGTGGACGACTGGACTGAACGCTATCGGCCAGATTCCCTAGTCGATATCGAAGGAAACGAAGATCGGATCAGGAGGGTACGAAGCTGGATTGGGAAATGGGATTCGAGGAAGAAGCCTGCAAAGAGGGGTTTGCTCCTATCTGGGCCACCGGGTGTGGGGAAAACAACTCTGGCCCATGCTGTTGCAAAGGAAAGGGAATGGGGCGTGATCGAGCTGAATGCTTCGGAGCAGCGGAATGCTGCTGCCATCAGATCTTCCGCAACCAGGGGTTCCCAGCACATTTCATTAGGGATGTTCACAGGCGATTCTGCAAGCAATGGAAGAACCTTGATTCTTCTTGACGAAATAGACCACCTGAGCGGGGGATTTGCGAAGATCTCCGAAGAAAGAATCGATAAGAGCCTGGAAGAAAGTGGTGAATCTGGAGCCATTCTTAAGGGAGACTCGGGCGGGAAGGCTGAGTTGCTGAATCTCTTGAAAACAACCCAACAACCCGTGATAATGACATGCAACGACCCAATGAGGCTGTGGGGGAGTGGGAGTAGCTGGAGGGCTAACAGGGACAGAGTCCTTCGCCTGGCTGAGAACGTGATTTTTGACAGGGTTAGCAGCGGAGACCTCAGAAGGGTCGCGAGAAAGGTCCTGGATTCAGAAGGAATTGGAATTGACCCCTCAAGCTTGGAGGCTCTGGTCGAGGAAAACCCAGGAGATATCAGAGCCCTGGTTAAGGACCTACAATCCCTCTCTTCTATCGAGAGTGGGCACATCGACATGAATGCGGTGAGGGCACTATCTGATGTTGCGGTGAGGGACTCGCAGATCAACGTTTTCAATGCCCTCAGGGATGTTTATGGGAGCTCGACGGGGGCAAATGCATCTAGGATAATGATGGCTTCAGACAAGGATCCCGATGAAATGCTAGCATGGTTCGCCTGGAACAACCAATCTGCTATTGAGTCTCGCAATCTACCAAAGATTAGCCCTGCCATGTGCATGTCGGACAACGCACTGGCAACAAAATTCACCAACAGGGCATTCAGATCCTGGTACTGGGGCTCATCACTTACTGCTCAGGCAGCAGTTGCATACTCAGAACAGCCCGGTCGGAAGGAAGCATACATCGGATACCCTGATTTTCTGAGAAGAGG
Source organism: Candidatus Thalassarchaeaceae archaeon (assembly GCA_030748775.1). Lineage (GTDB taxonomy): Archaea > Thermoplasmatota > Poseidoniia > Poseidoniales > Thalassarchaeaceae > UBA36. The sequence goes on from JASMLH010000007.1 coordinate 43,715, forward strand.
CAGTGAGTCTTGGAGGACGGGGCAGTTGGTGAGTAGGCTGGCGGAAGTCCTAGGCTCAAGCAAATCATCCGTCAGGGAAGACCTCTGGCCAAATCTGCTGGCAGTTCACGACAGAGACCTTGGGGGGAACCCGGAAAACTTTGTTGTTTCGAAGAAGATGGGTTTTGCAGCCGAAGACCACCTTTCACTGCACGGAATTCCCAAGTCTAGTAAATCTGCGTCTTCAATCATTGAGGCGTATGAGGGAAGGCTAGAGGAAGAGGTAATTCTTTCAAAAACAGAGGACCAGGAGAATATTGAAGATGGCTTGGGCGGGTCTCAATCGACACTCGATGGTTTCAACTAGTCGGACTCCCAAGTCCTAGGGTGAAGAAGAACCAGGACGGTGAGTAACTCGAGACGTCCTAGCCACATCAGGACGGTTGTGGCAAGAAGCGATGGTACGCTGAGGTTTGCCCAGGTAGCTGCGGCATCCGCTGGTCCGAATGACCCCAATGCAGGGCCGGTATTACCCAGCAGGGATATTGATACAGAGAGTACGTCGGTGATTTCCAAATAAGGTTCCAGGAATGAGATAGTTAGCATAGAAGCCGTGACAAGTACCATCCAGGAACTAACCATCCCCACGATAATCCAAACCTTGTCCTCATCAACGACCGCTTTGTTGAACCTAATAGCGACTACCTTCCTAGGATGAATAATCCTGATTACCTCCCTCTTCGCAAGCTCGAAGGCAATTCTAATCCTGAGAACCTTGAGGCCACCACCTGTAGAACCGGCACTGGCTCCGATGATCATCAGGAGAAGAAGTACGAACTGGCTGAAAACCGGCCATTCGGAGAAGTCCGCACTAGAGTATCCTGTGCTTGAGATTGAGATTGACTGGAATATAGCGTGCCTAACTGACTCCATGACCCCGTATTCACTAGACTGGGCAAGATTGAATGCCATAGCCATCCATGCGATGAAGATAATCAGCAGATAGGTTCGAAGCTCCTCGTCGTCCCACATTTCCCTCGTCCTTCCAGCAAAAGCGAAGTAGAGAAGACTGAAGTTGATGCAAGTAAGAAGCATGAAAACCATAATGATCGTCTCTACCATTGTATCGTCAAAATCCATTATTCCCCCATCGGTTGTTCCGAATCCCCCTGACGGCATCGTGGTTAGTGAGTAGTTTACTGAGTCAAAGAGCCCCATCTCGGTGAAGTTGAACAGAAGCAGCATCTCTATTGCGGTCAAACCGACATAAATACCCCAAAGTCGCCTAGCAGTGCTCTCCAGAGTAGTACCAAGATTGGAGACAGATGGACCTGTCAATTCGGCCCTTGCTAGTGCCATCCCCCCTCCCAATGCTCTCGAGAAAATAAGCAAACCAAGCATGATAACCCCCATCCCGCCCAACCACTGGGACATAGAACGCCAAAGAATCAGACTCTGTCGCTGGCTGGAGACACAGTCTCCCTCGAAGTCAGCGCAGACAGGACTAGTGGAGGAGTCGATCAGCGAGGCCCCGGTAGTGGTGAAGCCGGACATAGACTCGAACCAAGAGTGCAGCAGACCAAGCAATACCTCAGAAATGGAATAGTCGCCACCCGATGACCAGTGAGCGCCAAACGGCCCGTAAAACATCCCACCGAACCAGAATGGCAGGGCACCGACGATGACCACTGGAATCCATCCCAGGGCAACCGAAGCGAATGCCTCCCGATCCCTGACTCTAGCAGAAGCGTCATCAACTCCGGAGAGTGATACTAGTGCGTAGCCAGAGGCTATTGAAACAATAAGAGGGATTGCAAACGTCCTCATGGCATCCTCAAAGCCCTCGGTAATGAAACTGAAAATTGCAATCAGAACCAGTGGAAGAGCAACCAAACCGATTGTCCACCCCAGTACGAGACAGACTATTTCCCAGCGCATATTAGCTCCGTAGTGAGTTTTCGACATCCCCTACGTCATCGATCTCTAGGACTAGGTAAATCCTATCGCCGGACTGTAGAGGGCCGACTTCGCTATCCGGAATTGCGCTCATCTCGCCACTGGAGTCGGGCCTTTCGACCATTACCAAATGGGCGTCAATTGTCGATTGCACTTGGTGAATCTCCTTCCCTAGAAGGCTGCCTTCCGCCGAAATCTCCGCAGTCATCGTAACGAGTGAAGGGATTCGGGGTATAGGCTCGTACAGTCCCGGGACGTGCATATGTATCGCCTTGAGAACTGACTTTATCGCCACCCTCCTCTTGCTTACAGGTCGAAGGCCAATTCTCTGGATGGCCTCGACTAGTGCCCGATCCTTCAGAATCAAGCCGGTTCGAGAGACTCCCTTGTCAAAGGCACGCATAGATATCGAGATGTTCAAATTGTCATCTCCCAGAGTCGCGATTGCGATATCGTGGTCCTCAATGGCTAGTTCGCGAAGGAGATCCTCATCCTGCGGATCTCCGTGAATGACGTCGAGCCTCTTGTTGATCCCGATTCTAGAGCCAACTATTGAGTTTGCAGCGTCCAAATCAGGCTCGATAATTACCACGCTGGAACCCATTTCAAGATAGTAACTTGCGAGGCTGCTACCAAAGTCAGTAGCACCAAAAATAGCAACTGAGGGTTTTTCGGGCATATCTGAACTGGAATCGCCGACGAACCTAGCAATTTCCCCAAAGAATTTTGTTGAGCCAGTGACGAAAACCAGCATGTCACCCTCCTGAATTATCTCGCTTCCAGAAACTATGCGCCCCTTTCCTCCACGACCCTTGATTGCAATTATTCTTGGATAGTCTGGATCATCGATGCCTGCCTCTGTGCTCTCATCTGCAGTCATCCCAACAATTGGGGATGCGCTCGTAACAGTGGATTGGACAATCCAAGCATTCTCCCCAAGAGGGATAATGTCTGCCAGGGAAGGGGCAACCAGGCCCGAAATGAGTTGGTTGACAACTTCCTTCGAAGGGGAAACCTCGAAGTTGGTTCTTGCCCAGTTCTGCAGGGGACCGGCACCGCGGGTTGGGTCGATAATCCTGGAGTCCCTGATATTTGCAATTGTGATTAGCCCAGAAGCGGTCCTATCGGCCACCTTCTCACTGTAGACCCTCTTGGCAAATGCGCAACCTAGGATGTTAACATGGTCGTCGTTAGTTGCGAAGACAATAATCTCTGCATCGCTGATTCCTGCCCGAATCAATGACTCCCTAGATAGGGCGCTTCCCGTAACGAGGAGGCAATCCAAGGACTGAGATTCACTGATTGCATTTGGGTCTGGATCGATAAGGGCTACGCCCCTCCTCTCCCCTCTCAGGGCAGCGGCAACCCCACGGCCGACCTCGCCGGCTCCTGCGATAATTACTCGCATTCATAACGATGAATAGATAGATTGGATATAATCATGCGCCAAGTATGGAATGGCCACAGAAATGCGCTAAATACCACTTTACTCGTCGAAATCGGCCATTTCTCCTTTAATTCGTTCCTCAGCCCTCTGCTTATGAATCGAGGCCTGCCGAATGGTCCTCCTGTAGGCCTGCCTGGCCGCAGGAGTAAGTCCCGAGGGGAGCCATTCCTCCTGAGCCTTGAACCAAGCTAAAACGACAAAGGGGACCACACCGAAAAGGAATATCGGGTTGATTATTCCCAATACTAGGCAAATATACAGAGCGGCCCTAACGATTGTAGAGACGACCAAATGGACTATTCTTGAGCCTGTGATTATGCCATATCCCTGCCATGTGGATGGAAGAGAGTGCCCTAGATTGGAAAGAATCGAAATGGCCAGTGCCAAGGATACTGAGGTCATATCGAAACCAGAAAAACTCGATATTTCGAGAGCAGGATCGAAAAGTCGGACTATGAGATAAGCTGCCTGCATTGACCCCAACCCCAACCCCAGGGCCCAACCGAATGGGGGAGATGCACGGATTGAGGAAACTCCAGGCCTTCCTAATAGGAATAGGACAAACGATGACTCTAGGGCGCCAATTAACAATGATAGGGGAATCAGGTTGGCTAGTGGTACCAATACAGCGCTTGAATCCGACTCCATGATTATGGTCTTGAGTAACAGTTCATCCACTGCGAGAGCAAGGAGGACTCCTGCAACGATGCCATATAGAAGGTAACGAACTGCACCAGAAAGGTCGTAGAATCCAGTCATCCTCGTTAAAACCCCCCTCCACCCGACTACTACACCGATTAGTGCAACAGCGAAGGCAAACTGCATCTGGAGAATGGGGATGGTGCCCACTGCCATGCAATGCCATGGCACACTGGATATGAGGACAGCGCCCCGGAGAACGTTCAAACGACACGATTGGAGCGGATACTCGTGGCGCTCGAGGGTTTCAAGAGGAGAGTGCTCGGCTCAATAGGCCTCCTGAAGGGTAAGAGGAAGGTCGATGAGGACACTGTCAAGGAATTGAGCAAGTCCCTTAGGAGGGCACTATTGGAGGCCGACTTCAACGTAAGGCAGGCAAAAGAGCTCACTGAGAGGATTGAGAGGAGGCTCCTAGAGGAAGAGCCGAGGCCAGGTATCAGGCTGGAAACACATGCCATGAACCTAATCTACTCCGAACTAGTTAGAATCCTTGGGTCACCTAGGGAAATTAGACCTCACAACCAGACTGTTCTGATGGTTGGGCTGTACGGCCAAGGAAAGACTACAACAACGGCGAAACTTGCAGAGTGGTGGAGAAAGAAACACAGTGCAAAGGTAGCAGTGATCGAGGCAGACGTTCACAGGCCGGGAGCCTACCAACAGCTCAGCCAGATGCTTGATGGGACTGGGATAGAGGTATACGGTGAGCCGGAATCCAGTGAAGCAGCCAAGATAGTCAGGAAGGGGCTCAAGCAAGTTGGAACTGCAGATGTTGTGATCATCGACACTGCCGGTAGAGACAGCCTGGACGGGGATCTTAAGGAAGAGCTACTGGAGATTGCCGAAGTTGCAAACGCTTCTGAGAGATTCCTGGTTATTGACGCCCAGGTTGGACAGGCTGCCGGTCCGATGGCATCGACCTTCCACGAACTAGTCGGTGTCACTGGAACCATCGTTACCAAGTTGGATGGAACCGCAAGAGGGGGTGGTGCCCTAAGCGCCGTTTCGACTACTGGTGCACCGATTGTTTTCGTTGGCGAAGGGGAGAAGATTGGCGATTTTGAGAAATTCGAATCCGACCGATTCATCTCAAGGCTTCTTGGAATGGGAGACATCAAGGGACTCATCGACCTGGCTCCTGATGACCTCGACGAACAGGAGGCAATGAGGCTTACACAGAGGCTAATGTCTGGTAGGTTCACACTGACGGACATGTATGCCCAGATGGAGATGATGAGCAAAATAGGGACTCTGGATAAGGTCCTCTCCCATCTTCCAGATACCATGTTCGGGGGAATGGGGAACATGAGTGTTGGTCAGAAGCGTCAGATGCAATCAAACCTGGAGAGATTCAGGGTCATCATGGATTCCATGACCCAAGAAGAAAAGGATGAGCCATTGTTGCTAAAATCAAGCAGAATCAGGAGGATTGCCCATGGATCCGGATGCAGTGAGAAGGACGTGAAGGAACTGCTCGCTCAATGGAACAAAAGCAAGAAGATGATGCGTGGAATCAGGGGAGATAGGAAGATGAGAAGGCAGATGCAATCCATGATGGGGATCGATGACGAGCTCGGTCTGGGGTGATCATTTGGAAAGATGGTTCGCCGTCATCGGCCATAGGGCACCTAGTTCAGGGACTCTGAATCTGAATGACCTCGCTGGTTCTGGAGGAAGGATGGACGTCCTAGCTAGGGCGGTAAATTCTGCACTATTCGTCTCACATGGGATTAGGGAAGATAGTCACGTTTTGCTCCATCTGATGGGAGGTGACGGCCCAAGCAGGAGGATTTGGTTCAACGGTTCCTCCCTTGGGGGGGTTAGGCCTGACGAGAGGTCGATCTCTGGCCAGATTAAGGCGGTTTTGAAGGAGGCAGTCCCTCCCAGAGGGCAATTCAGAGAGTACACCAGTGGAATTCTGCACTCAGGGGGCGATATTCGACATACGATCGAAGAATGGTCAGATAGGGGCGTTTACCCCGTTATACTGGATGCTGATGGTGGTGATTTCTCCGATGTCCCCCCTTCGGTGGATTTGGGTTTCATCATCTCCGATGACAGGCCATTGACAAAACAGGACACGGGATCAATCCAGGCTCCGGTTTCTCTCTCACTAGGCGATAGATGGCTTCAGGGCCACTCGTGCATAGCAATTCTGCACTATCTTCTTGATGGGCTATAGAACCATTCTGGCATCCCGTCTTCACCCATATTGTTTGACGCATCCATCACTGACTGGGGCACTCCAAGAGGGTGGTTCTGAGGCCAGCTTGCTAGAGGGGTTAGTGCTGCCTTTCCAGAAATCACGGCGTTGCAGTCAGTCATTTCTATGTCCTCATCCACAATTCGGGCTGCCCCGACCTCGAAAGCAACCCCCATTGCATCCTTTTGCAGCATGTCTGTTGCATTGTGATACCACCTAGCGCCAAGGGGGACTGTCTGGAAGGAGCCGTCCCATGTCTCCGGGACATTCAGGTTCAGAAACAGGTTGCCCTGGAGAAACCATTCCCTAATGGGGCCGGGTTCGAGTCCTTCTGGTGGCTTTTTCTTGGAACCATGTGGTCTGAGCAGGTTCTCTGGCTTGTTCGTCAGTATTCCGGAAAGACCTTCGATTACATCCAGTGTTGCACCTATGGAATCGGAGTAGTCCTCGTGCGAGTATGTCGCTAGGCTAACAGATAGTGATGGCAAGCCGTACAGAGCGGATTCGCGAGCCGCGGAGACCGTCCCGGAATGAAGGACGTCGACGGACAGGTTCGGCCCCCTGTTGATGCCAGAAATGCACATCCACGGCTCGATCTCTGGGGCCCATGCCCTGAGTCCCCCGTCTATTGCGACGATCACGCAATCGCATGGGGATCCGTCCAGAGAGAAGACTCGGAGTGGGGCTTCGTCATTTACCCTGATCTTATCGGCAATGTCGGTGTGCTCCTGGAATGCCATATCGTCACGAAGGGTCAGTTTCATGCCGACAGCCGATTGTTCAGTAAGCGGAGCTAGGACGACTAATGGGTGGCCCCTCTCATTCAGGGATGAAGCAAGCTCCTGTAGTCCGGGGGAGTTGATGCCATCGTCATTTGTCAGGAGCAGGGGGAATGTCATCGCCATCCCGTGCGGAAATCGTGTTATGAAACCGATTCACCAGAGTTCTGACTCTTCTCCTGCAGGGTTACCGTGATTGCCCCGGCTATCATCATCAGGCCACCGATGAAGGTAGGTAGACCTATCAGGACCTCTTCGGTCCACAGCCACCCAATTATTGCGCCGAGTACTGGCTCCATCAGTAATGCGATAGAAACAGTGATCGGCGAAATCCACCGGAGTACAGTGTTAACCCCTGTGTGACCGCATAGGCCGGGTCCAAGTGAGAGAAATGCGACCCATGCTATCCAGATTGGATCGGACCATCCGAACAGCGAGTCCGATGCCTCGAGTGACGACAACGAAGATCCCTCGAAGGATGCCGTCGCGATAGATAGCCAGATGCCCGCTGCTAGGGTTACTGGGAATGCGTAAATGAAAATCGGCATGCCTCTCTGGGACCTGAGGTGCCTGCCAACCAGAATGTACCCCACCACTGTGACTGCCCCTATGAATGCTGCAAAGTCTCCGGCCAGCGAAACCTGACCGCCGTCGCCCAGGTCCATCAGAGAGACAGTGGCACCGCCGAAACCCAATGCCACTCCCATGATGTGTCCTCTGCGGACAGCTTCTCCCAAGAATGGCATTATTGCGACCACCACCAATGGGTGAGTGTTTACGAAAAGGAGGCTGTGGACTAGGCTTGTGTTGTCCAGAGACCAAACCCAACTGCCGAAGTGAGCGGCTAGGAAAAGGCTCGAGACGAGGATTAGTAGGGCGTCATTACGATTGAGTTCGAAGTCGTTTGATCGTAATGACTGGTAGAGGAACCCCGGTAGCAGGACCAGTGCCGTGCCTTGCATCCTCCAAGACGCCCGTAGGAGCGGGGGGACCTCGGACATCTCCTGAAGAACTATGCCCGCGCTTGAGACAGCGAGGACTGCGACGGAGAGTGTCAGCCATGCCGTCGCAGGTGGGGAGTTGGGAGCCTCCATGGTCAATCCGCCAGCTCGGCATCCATCACAGCGGGCCTAGCCACCTTCCCCGGGGGTCTTGATCCAGACTGCCCGATGATTCCTGCCTTTCTGAAGAGCACGTAGATGATTGCTCCAAGGAAGACGTTGATCAGGACGAATCCAGCGAGCCTAGCGTACGGCCACCACGAATTGGCGCCCATCGAGTCGTCCAGGACTGCGAGTATGGCTGATTCCACTCCGTAGAACGCCTCGCCCGTCAGGGCTCCAGCCGCGATCATGAACGTGAAGAGGAGCATCTGCGCGCTCTTCTTCTCTGCGGCTGCGCTGCCCTCATCGGCCCTGGTCGAGTCGACCAGGGGCTTCATCCTCCTCTCTTCCCACCAAGACCGGTACGCGCCCCCGATCAGCATGGGGAAGGTGGCTGGCGTTGGCAGGTACATGCCGAGCCCGAACGATGTGCCCATTCCAGTTGCCCATTCGGCGAACGCCCCCAATGCCATCCCCATCAGCAGTGCACTCCAGTTGCCCTGTCCCTCGGCCAGGATTGTGGTGAAGTATGCGAAGGCGTTTGCCTGAGGGGCAAGCAGGTCTATCTTCCCCTCAGCGAGGAGCTTGGAGAGGAAGATTGCAACGCCTGCACCCAGGATAGCACCTGGTACCACTCCCATGATGTTGCCTTTTGAGATGTGATATGGCCTGTTGCCGATGTAAAGGCTGTTCTTGTAGTCGCCGATGACGGTGCCGCTCATGCTGATGGCAGAGCCGAATACCGTCGTCCCGACCAGTGCCATGAGGACGGATTCCTCCTTGGTTAGCCCCACATCCAGGTTCAAGAATACCAGAAGGAGCATTAGCAGTACTATGAATGAGGTGCCGGAAACCGGCTCAATCCCCGTCTCCCCCATCACACGCACGGCTATCGCTCCGAGCAGGAAGGTCGTGGACAGCAGCACTATGGAGAAAATCAGAGATGGGACTAGCGGGTATCCGCCCACTACGAATATCAGGGTTATCGAGAAGAACGAGAGCAGCATGAATATCGGGATGTGGTAAAGGGGCCACTCGTACCACCCCTTTCCCTCGACGAACTCATCGCCCTTCTCACCTGTGAAGGCCTGGGCTATGTCTCCGAAAATCCCTGCGAACGTGGGAGTCATCTTCAGCAGCCCGAGCAGCCCGCCCCCCAGGATGGCCCCTATCGCTACCGTGCGGACTATCGAACCGAAGGCCTTCCACTGGACTATAGGGTAGAAGGGGGAGGTGGAGGAGTCACCGTACTCGGTGATGTTGACGTATGCACCCAGCTCGGGGTCGTAGACCGGGACGTCCTGGAGTATTGCGAGGGGGATCAGCCAGAACCATGCTAGGATAGCTCCGAGGTTAACTAGCAGTGCTGCACGGAACTTCATGAACCACCCGATGGCGAACAGGGTCGGGCTGAGCTCTATCCCCAGGAAGGTGTATGACATCGGGTTTCCTGGCTCGTAGGGGGTTATCCCCCCGTAGGGGGCATGTCCGATGGATTCCCCCGATGAGTCTAGCAGCTTGCTCGGCTGGTGGAACCATCGCTCGGTGTAGATGGATGCGAGGCCCCACTTCTCCCCAGACAGGGCCATTGCTATCCAGTCCGCTATGCTGCTGGGGACACCAGCTACCTTCTTCGACCACCTAATCGGGTAGTCTATTACGAACATGAAGCCCATCGTAAGTACGGTCCAGACACCCACGGTCTTGAGGGAGTCCCTCGCGGCCTCGGCGGAACCAGTGCTAACGTCCGAGGCTATGTCTAGCATCTTTAGCGTGGCCTCGAAACCCGGCATCGGGAGAGGGTCCTCGACCAGCCAGACCCTCCTGAAAATGATGAAGTACATCACCCCGAGGAATCCGGCGAACATCGAGGCCACTATGCCGATGAATGCGAGGTTCAGGGTATCTACGGAGGAGAGCAGGTGACCATCCCCCACCTTGTAGTCGTCGGAGTAGGCGAGTAGGAAGATCGCCGGGAATGTGAAGATGAAGCCCGTGGAGGCGTGGGTCGCCCCCGTGGTGGCGCTAGTGGCGATGTTGACCTCGGATGGGGACCACTGGAGGGCCATTCCCAGGAGGTAGGCAACGTACCATGCCGCAGAGACAGCGAGGCCTATCTTCAGTCCGATGTAGGCGGTGACGCCGCTGAATACCGCACCGATAAGTATGCCAATTAGCACCTTACGGGTGTCCCAGTGGCTTATCTCGAATGAGTCCTCCAGGTTCTTCTCCTCTAGGTACTGCTCGAGGAGGCCCGTGTTGAGGTTGTTGTACATGTCCTCGTCGAGCCAGGTCAGAGTACCCTCCTCCATGGCCTTCAGGCCCGAAGCGGTTACCGGCTGGCGATAGGCCGAGCGTTCTACGTCCGTCATTCCCCTCGTTCTAAGGGCTGGTAATAGACGCTTATACTTCACTCGGTCGCCAGAGTGTCACCCAGCGAAAAGAGGCTAGTGGTCGCGGGTGATCTTGTACCTTCCCAGTGCTTCCATCCACTGGATCTCCCCGCCGGACTGTAGGTTCATGCTGTCGTCCTTGGGCAGAGTCAGCTCCTGGTACGTCTTGTTGTCGAGGGCCTTGACCCATTCTCCCTCGAAGTGGGTCACTATGGCGGAGCCCTTCTCGATGATCGGGATGTTGATCGTGTCTGTAACCGTGCCCACGTGTGACCTCTTCTGGCCGGTGAAGATGTCCTCTAGCTCAATCCTTGCCTTGGCAGAGCCGTGCTTGCCGGGCTTGGACTTGGTCATGCTGAGGATCTTGAAGGCGGACATGGAGCCGTTGGGCTCCTCGACCGCGACGTATCTCCCAACCTTGAGGGTCCTGATTTCAGCACGAGTGGTACCTGGCACGGCCCCTTGTCAGACTGGGGACTTATCAGCGTTGGGTTGTGGCCCCGAGCCGGGTGCCGGGTGGTCCCCGGCCCGGGGTTACGTTTGACCGAGTTTGTGCTCAGTCGTCCTTTCGGCGTCCCAGCACGGCAGCGCCGAGCAGGGAGATCGCAGCTAGTACGGCCGGGAACCCTGGAGTGAATCCAGGCGTCTCCTGACCACCCACAGCTTCGCTTCGGTCACCGACAGGAGTCGGGTCCGTAGCATCGCACTCGCCGTCGCCATCGTAGTCGGATGGCGTCGAGTTGGGGTTCTTCTCGTCAGTGCCGCAGTCGTACTCGTTGGTGTCCGAGTAGCCGTCGTCGTCGTCGTCTTCGTCGGCGTTGTCGCCGGTCCCGTCTCCGTCCGTGTCTGCCCACTCGGTCTTGTCCATTGGAGCCCAGTCGTCGTCGTTGGGCACGTCGTCGCCGTCGATGTCTGAGTCAGAGTTGTCTCCGATGTTGTCTCCGTCGGTGTCAGTGTCCTCGGCTGGGTTCAGTGGCCACCTGTCGTCGGCGTCTGGAACTCCGTCGCCGTCGTCGTCGTCGTCGGCGTTGTCGCCGACGCTGTCGCCGTCAGTGTCCCTCGACTCTGTGGGGTCGTAGGGGAACGCGTCCAGTCCGTCAGGCACGCCGTCGTTGTCGTCGTCGGGGTCGGCGTTGTCGCCGACGCTGTCGCCGTCGTTGTTCGAGATCTCGAGGGGGTCCAGTGGGAACGCGTCCTCGAAGTCTAGCTCGCCGTCGTTGTCGTCGTCAGGGTCTTCGTTGTCCCCGATTCCGTCGCCGTCAGTGTCGTACTGCTCGTTGGGGTCCATTGGGGCCCAGTCAGAGACGTCAGGCACGCCGTCGTTGTCGTCGTCGGCATCGCTGTCGTCGTCGGCTCCGTCGCCGTCGTTGTCGGCGCTGGTCGTCGGGTCCTGGTCGAACTGGTCGAACTCGTTGTCGATTCCGTCGCCGTCGGTGTCGTTGTCGGAGTTGTCTCCGATTCCGTCGCCGTCGAGGTCGTCCCACTCGCTCGGGTCGTACGGGAACGCATCCAGTCCGTCCGTGACGCCGTCGTTGTCGTCGTCAGGGTCTTCGTTGTCCCCGATTCCGTCACCGTCGCTGTCGACGTGCTCGCTCGCGTCCATTGGGAATTGATCCCACTCTGTGTCATCGCCGTCCCATCCGGGGTTCACAAGTCCTAGTTCGTCGAGGTTCCCGTTCTCGCATCCTGGCATATCGCAGTTGTTCAGCTCCCAGTACTCATCGAAGTTGATGGTGCTGCTGTTGTCGGCATCGAACATGAGCAGGTAACCCCATGTGGAGTTGAACTCCTCCTCGGAGATGCCTGAGCTGTACTCGTCTTCGTGGTACTCGTCCTCGCCTCCTATGCAGTCGTCTACGCCGTCGTTGACCTGGTCCATCCATATCGTGGTGCCTTCGAAGCAGTCGAACCAGTTGGTCTTGTTACCATCCTCGTCGTACTGCTGCTCGTCGGCGCCCAACGGGCAGTCGTCTACGCCATCGTTAACCCACTCGAAGGGTATCTCAGAGCCGTCGCCGCAGATGTAGGTGATCCCATCACCGCCATCGCCGACACCGAAGTAGATAGCCAACTCGAATTGGTCAACTTCGCCATCGTCACTGGAGTCAGCTCCGTTGAAGTTGTCCACCAGGCAGTCTAAGAACCCGTCAAGGTCCTCACTG
>JASMLH010000008.1 GCA_030748775.1 Candidatus Thalassarchaeaceae archaeon
CGTGGTCAGGTTGTACCTTGCTATGCCGATGTTCTCGAATCCCAGGTATACGACGTCCCCAACCTTGGCAATCCTGGCCCTCTCGGTGTCGTCTCCGGCAGTCCAAACGTCTACCACGGTGCCGTTTGCAGTGTTAATCACTGCTGCGCCCTCGAAGGTTCCCGCGTACAGTAGGTCTGTCCCTATTGGCACGACGGAAATTACGAACCTAGAAGGCATCCCGTCTCCCTGGCCACCGCCCCCGCCACCGGAAGTCCAGCAGTCCTCGAGTTCGATGGAGGGTTGGTTCGCCGTTGGCCAGTTCCACATGCATGCTCCTCTGTTGGTTCCGGCGTAGATTCCGTTGCCATCGCTTGAAACGTCGTAGAACTCGTATGGGTCATTGTTCCACCCGGGTATGCTGGTCGGAAGCATCTCCCACGAGGTTCCGTCCCACCTGGCGAGTCCGCCGTTGCTGTTTGCTCCCGAGTTCTGTACTTCCGAGCCTATTAGCAGGCCACCGTAGTAGTCTATCCCGAGGGTGTTAACGTCAGCGTCGGGGATTCCGTTCGGATCGTCGGGAGTCCAAAGGTCGATAATGTCGCTAGTCAGCCTATCGATAATCAGAACCCCCAGGCCCGGGAGTCCCAGGTATATCTTGTCCCCATCTACAGCTAGGGGGGTTTCATCCAGGTTGTCGACCTCGAGGGACTGCCATGACCCGATGATGGTGGGGCCGCTCAGGTCAATCCTCATCACCCCCTGGTCGCCGGTCGCTATGTACGCAACTCCGTACCTCGTTGCGATGTCCCGGACAGAGTCCGAGTCGAGTCCGTTCGATGTTGAGAATGTCTCCACGACCTGCTGAAGAGAGGTCGAATACAGGGATACCCCCGTCTCTAGGTGCCCTATCACCAGGATGTCGTTGCTGGCATCGTAGGCCATGCTGGTAACGTAGGAGGAGCTGAGTCCCTGAATGTCCCCGTAGTAAGAGCCGTCCAGGTTGCTTAGCCTGTGCGTTCCGCTTCCCGTGGTACTGACCCAGACCCATCCGTTCTCGTCCTGGATGATGGCTGTGATCGACCCCGGGTCGGATACGTGTTCTCCAAGGTCGAACGGAGCCTTCCATATTCCGGCCCTCTTGTCCATCATATCGATCACGCTGCCCGAGGAAATCCAGAACTCGCCGCCCTGACCGTCATCGATGATGGCTGTGACCTGGGCGTCGTCTATGGAGGGACTGCTTACCACTGCCATGTTCCCATTCGAGGTGTCCTCCATGACCCGGCCCAGAGTCCCTGAACCGTCGCTGACTAGCGCCATGGACGAGGCCGGAGCCCTATCTGGCCCGCTAGGCCAGCCGCTGATCGTTACTCCCTGGCCAGAGAGTCCGAGGTCGGAAAGCGAAATCTCGGATTGGAAAAGTAGCGAGTCGGTGTCGTATGCCTGAACCTGGTCCTCACCTAGGATGTGAAGCCAGCCGGGAGTGGCTGCAAGGCCGATGACCGTATCGGAAACCAGCCAGTTACTAGATGACCAGGAAGAGAGCCAAGTTGAGGAAGAGAGGTCCAGCCTGTCTATTCCTGAGTCCGATGTGGCGATGTAGAGGACGTCCTCGGCTATCGAGATGTCCGATATGGAGTCACCCGAGAGGAAGTTCGATGACCCCCAGGCCGTATTCCTATCGATGACCACCGTCGAGGAGTCACTCGATGAGACATTGTAGTTGATGCTGTGGATCCCGTGTTCCTCGGTTGCTACGAACAAATTCCTGCCATCGACTTGGAGCCTCACAGGGACCTCCACATCTGAGCCTAAGCAGAACTCCAGGGATTTCCAGTTGGACCCCTTAGTCGATGCCAGGTAGTGTAGGGTGCAGTCGGTGGCTGCCCAAACCACGCCAAACACATCTACCGTCATCCCAAGTATCGGCTCGGAGCTGGTGGTGTTTACGTCCTCTGGGAACCCTGAGATTTCGCTCGAGTCGCTAAGCCTTGTAGCTGAGACGTTGCCCCTCGAGTCTCCGACGTACAGAGTGTCCCGATTTGCGTCCACGACCAGAGACGTTCCTGAAACCCCTGTGATAATGTCGATGATGCGCTTGTTTGCGTTGTCATCGAGATGTAGTAAATCGTCATCGACCAGGAGGTATAGCCTGCCATCAATTGGGTTGTAGCCACTGTCGTGCACTGTAACGTTTAGCGGATTGAAGGAGAGCTTAGGGTCTACTGGCCTCAGGGCCTCGATGACCAGGTCAGTTATCTCTATCCCAGTTGGGAGGTGCCAGGATGCATCGCTGACAGTGTTCGGCTTTAGTGAGGTATCGAGGATACCTCCTGTAACCGTTGGAGGGTTATTCGAGAATGCGTCTTGCCTACCAAGGTCCCCCTGGCCACTCCAGTCCAGAATCTGGGTCTGAGTGTTCATTATGGCGAGTTGTGGTTGGTTGGCCCAGTATCCCTCGCTCCCATTGACTGCAATTTCCAGAGTGAGGTTGCTGATTATAGAGCCAGGAGCGAACTCGAGCATCAGATCTGCGTAGGCGGGTGTTCCATTCTCCGGGTCGGAGCCCACGGCGTCCAAATCTATCCACCCAGTATCGTTACTGCCATTCACGCCCCAAGATCTAGGGGCTACTCCCTCTGAATGGGGCGTCTCAGAGAGCCTCGTTCGCTCGAAAATCTCCGAAGTCATTGACCCGAAAGGCAGCAGTAACATCAGCAGTACCAGCAGGCCGGCCTTGGCCTTACGTCTGCGTAGCAGGGTGTTGGGACACACGGGCACGAAATCGACCCCTCGATGTGCGATTTATGAAAGGTATGGGTAGACGACTGCGACTTGCTCACCGAGAATTGGGCGAATGCCCGGAAATATCGTTTCCAATGCATTGTTGGCCGATAATCTTCCGATTAGCAATAGGATAGCATCATAGGAGATGGTCAGGCCGGGGCACCCGAGAGGTGGGCCTGTGGACAACAAGCAACTGCGCGACGACGCGCTGAACTACCATTCATCCGACCCCCCAGGGAAGGTCACGGTAGTCCCAACCAAGCCCCATGGAACCCAAAGGGAGCTTTCTCTTGCATATTCACCCGGGGTTGCTTACCCCTGCCAGGAAATCAAGGATACGCCTGATGACGTGTACAAGTACACCTCCAAGGGAAATCTGGTTGCAGTGATTAGCAATGGGACCGCTGTTCTCGGCCTGGGTGACATTGGCGCTCTGGCCAGCAAACCCGTAATGGAGGGCAAGGGACTTCTGTTCAAGGCATTCGCAGACATCGACGTTTTCGACATAGAGGTCGACAGGACGGATGTGAATCAATTCGTGGATGCCGTCAAGGCCATCGCACCGACCTTTGGCGGAATCAACCTAGAAGACATTGGGGCCCCAGAGTGCTTCGAGATTGAGAAGAGGCTGGTGGAGGAGCTGGACATACCCGTCATGCACGACGACCAGCATGGTACAGCGATAATCTCCGGTGCTGCTCTTCTGAACGGCCTTGAGGTAGTGGAGAAGGACATCGGAGACGTGCAGGTGGTAATCCTGGGAGCAGGCGCATCTGCGATTTCTTGCGCTAAGCATTACCTTAGGCTGGGAGTTTCTCCTGAAAACCTGGTAATGGCCGACTCGAAGGGCATTATCACGACAAACAGGGCAGAGAAAGGCGAGTTGAATGAATACAAGTCTGCTTTCGCCAGGGACCTAGATGATGGTGGCGTCGAGGATGCCATGGATGGGGCTGACGTTTTCCTCGGACTGTCCAAGGGTGGATTGGTTTCTCCTGAAATGATCAGCAAGATGGCCAAAAGGCCCCTTGTTTTCGCACTGGCAAATCCCGATCCTGAGATAACCCCCGAGGAAGTAATGAGCGTCAGAGAAGACGCCATTGTTGCCACTGGCAGGTCTGACTACCCCAACCAGATCAACAACGTACTGGGTTTCCCCTACATCTTCAGGGGGGCTCTGGATGTCAGGGCCACAGAGATTACCGAGGGAATGAAAATGGCCGCAACTAACGCTCTAGCTCAGCTGGCAAAGGAACCGGTTCCTGACGATGTGCTATCGGCCTACGGAGGAGAGCAGATGCAATTCGGGCCAGAGTACCTCATTCCGAAGCCATTCGATGCAAGGGTGCTAATCTGGGAAGCTAGCGCAGTAGCCGAAGCGGCAGTTGAAGAAGGCGTTTCCAGGCTATCGGCAGAAGAGTTCGATGCTGAGGAATACAGGGAGGAGCTGGAGGCGAGGCTTGGGCTCACTAGATCAATAATGAGGAGAGTCATCAACCAGGCAAAGAGGGACCAGAAGAAGATAGTGTTCTGCGAAGGCGAGGACCCCACAATTCTCAAAGCGGCTGCTCAGTGCATCGCAGAGGGGATTTGCAAGCCTATCCTTCTTGGTCAGGTCGATAGGATCGAGGCCGGTAAAGAAGAATTGGGGCTGGAATTCGAGTGTGAAACGATTGACGTCAGGTATGATTCCCGAAGAAGGACAGATTACGCGGACGAGCTGCACCGCCTAAGGGGCCGAAGGGGGCTGACAAGGGACGATGCTGTTCGCCAGCTAAAGTCTGCGACGTACTTCGCGCCCATGATGGTCAGGATGAGGGACGCAGATGGATATCTGGGTGGTGTCTCTCACCACTATCCCGACATAGTAAGGCCGTGCCTGCAAGTGATTGGTCCCGACCCGGATTCCCATAGAATCGTCGGGATGTACATGATGACCGTGAATGGCCAGTTGTTGTTCATTGGAGATGCAACCATCAACATATACCCCGACTCGCGTACCCTCGCTGAGATCGCTATTCAGACGGCAAAGGTTGCCAGAAGGTTCGGCGTGAAGCCAAAGGTTGCAATGCTCTCATTCTCAAACTTCGGAACCTCGGAAGAGATGAGGACTGACAGGATCGAAGAGGCCATTGAGATGGTCAGGGAAATGGAGCCGGATTTGATCATTGACGGTCCCATGCAAGCGGATACCGCATTAGTTCCGGATATCCAGGATGACTTCCCGTTCATGTCCTTCAAGGGACCTGCAAACGTTCTCATTTGCCCTAATCTGGCATCTGCAAACATCGCCTACAAGTTGCTTCAGAGAATCGCTGGGGCAGAGATGACTGGCCCGATTCTAGAAGGCCTCTCTAGACCTGCTCACGTTCTACAGAGGGGAGACAGTGTGAGAGAGGTTGTTCACATGGCAGCGATATGCGCAGTTGACGCTCAGAGAGACGCTAAGCAGAGGCTAATCGACTAGGATTGGCTTTGGGCCTGCCTGCTGTACCTCTTCGGAACACCCGGATGAGAACTGCTCGAAGTTCTCGATGAACATCTGGGCCAGGAGATTTGCGGTCCCGTCGAACTTCTTCTTGTCGTGCCAAGTCTCCCTTGGCTGCAGAATCGAATCCGGTACCCCCTCGCATGCCAGGGGAACCGAGAATCCGAACCTCTCGTCGGTAACGAACACCACGTCGTCCAGATCCCCTCTCAATGCTGCATTGAGGAGGGCCCTCGTCCACTTGATCTTGATCCTGCTGCTGTCTCCGTATCCTCCGGCCACCCATCCTGTGTTTATCATCCAGCACTTGGCTTCATGCCTCTTGATCTTCTCAGATAGGAGATCTGCGTAGACGCTGGGGTGCCTGGGCATGAACGGGGCTCCGAAGCATGTTGAGAAAGTCGCCTGGGGCTCGCTAATTCCGACCTCCGTGCCAGCAACCTTTGCCGTGTATCCAGAGATGAAGTGGTAGGCTGCTTGCTCCGGAGTTAGGCGTGAGAGGGGCGGGAGGACGCCAAATGCATCGCAAGTCAGGAAAACCACGTTCTTCGGATGGCCGGCCATGGAATCCTGGGTCCTGTTCTCGATGGACTCAATTGGGTAAGACCCCCTCGTGTTCTGAGTAAGCGATCCGTTCTCGAAGTCAGGTGTTCCATCAGCATTCAATACTACGTTTTCTAGAATTGAGCCTGGCATCCTAGTAGTCGCAAAAATTGCTGGCTCGTCCTCCTCGGATAGGCCGATTAGCTTGGCATAGCATCCCCCTTCAAAATTGAATACTCCGTCATCGGACCAACCGTGCTCGTCGTCCCCCACCAAGGCCCTGTTGGGATCCGCGGAGAGAGTCGTCTTTCCAGTCCCCGAAAGACCGAAGAACAACGCAGAATCCTCGCCGTCTGTGTTCGCTGAGCAGTGCATTGGGAGCAACCCCTTCATTGGCAGGATGTGGTTCATTATGGTGAATATCGCCTTCTTTATCTCGCCCGCGTAATGTGTCCCCCCGATTATCACAAGTCCTCTATCAAGGGCTAGGATGACGAACACATGCGAGTTCGTTCCATCCCTTCCCGGGACGGCCCGAAGACTGGGTGCATGCAGGATTGTAAACTCTGGTTCGTGGGACCCGAGCTCCTCCTCCTCGGCCCTGACGAACATGTTGTGCATGAATGCGGCATGCCAGGCCTTCTCGGTAACCAGCCTGACAGGCATCCGATGATTCGGGTCGGCCCCGCAGAACGCATCCTTTACGAACAGGTTTTCGCGAGAATTGAGGTGCCCTCTGACCATTCCAAGTAGGTTCTCGAAGACTTTCGAGTTGGTCGACTTGTTTACTTCCCCCCACCAGACATCTTCCGCTAGGCCGGGTTCGTCCACAATGAACCTGTCATTCGGAGAACGGCCGGTTCGCTCTCCGGTAGTAGCTAGTAGAACGCCCTGGGAAGTAAGCCTAGCCTCACCAAGTTCTACTGCGGAAGAGTGCAAATCCTGCCATCCCAAGTTCCAGTGGACCTTCCCAGAGGGGTCCAGTCCGTGAACAGATAGAGGCACGGCAGTCTCTTGCGAGGAGTCCTGCATCCCACTTCCCCCAACAATCGGGGTGAGCACCAGGCCTTCAAGAGTTCCGGCTTGGAGAATTACACAAACTGGGCCATTAGCATAATCGAAGTCCCTGTAGGGGATGTGATTATGCAATGAAAGCCTTGTTGGCAGGATGATGACGGATGAGGAGCCGGATGACAGGATTATCCGCGAGCGTCAATTCAAGAGATCCCCCGGGATAGACATCATTGACCTAAATCAAAATCCTTCTAAGGCAGAAGAGGAGGTTTCTCCGCCAGAAGACGAGGCGCTCGGAGACGTATTCGACCCATTCATCGACAAGGGTGGTTCCGCCCCTGGAGCAGTACGCTCGGATGGAACCGTTGCATCGGAACCAGAGAGGGACGTTGTGACAGAATTGGCGATTGACGGGGAGAGGAGAGTAAACTGGATCCTGATGGCATCCATGGTAGTGGTCTACAGCGCAATAAGCATCCAAATTGGTAGGACTCTCGATCCTGTCATGGGCACGTTTGCACTCCTGTTACTGGCATCGATGGGATTCTTGCTGGGTGAGTATTGGGTCCCGAAGGAAGGAATGACCCTTCTGGGAGTTACATGGGTGATTATCTCGATGAAGGTCCTGTACGGCCTAGCCATAGAACTGAGGCAGTGGGGGGTAATCGACAGTGACCTGTTACTGGGCATCTCACTATTGGTGCTCGTGGGTCTAAACGTCTACGTCTCGTACAGGCACGACCAGGATGCCATAGCTGCCCAGTCGACCCTGGTCCTGCTTGCAATTGGATCTACAGCGGGAACAGAGTTCGGAGAGATGGGGGTGGCTGCAATGATCCTCCTGGCAACAATGCTAGTTCACGGACTGGCTCTGAACAGGCAGTCTGGAAACCTAGCATCACTAGGAATTGCTTCCTCAAACCTCTGGATTGGGATGCATGCCCTGACCTCTGGATTCGAAATCGGCCAACTTCGAGTACTCTCCCTCGATTCCCCCTTGCTCCTTTTCATGCTCCTGATGACTGTGACAGCGCTCAACGCAGTAATGGCAGCAAGGTTTGCCCGTGAAGAGAACTGGTTCTCTAAGGGATTCGAAACCGTCGGACTTGGGAAACCAGGACTTTGGGGGGTCTCGATTTCCCTGGGCATGGTAGGTGCGATCCTGGCCGTTGCTTCGAATCGGGATGATGTCGGTTACGCCTTGGGAATGATCACCTTCCTAGGAGGGGCATTCGGGGGTTCATACCTGGTCGTCAGAGGAGTAGAGACACGAAGGGTGGCATTACCTCTGGTGTCTTCCGGATTGTTACTTAGCCTGCTACTACTGGGTGGTGACTGGGTTCACGGGTCGCTTGACATCTCTGCCTACCAAGTGTTCACCGTTCTGGGGTCCTTGATCACGGGGGCGGTAATACTCAGAGACCAAAGCAGCGTTTCCGACCGGGTTTTGTGGGTTGGCGCGATAGCTATTCTCGGGATTCTAGTGATTCTTGTACCCGCGGAGTTCTCCGATTCTGGTGGTGATGGAGGAGTCCTACTCCTGGGACTACTGGGGGTACTGCACATTGGCACGGCCATTCTAGCACTGACCAGAGATTCTCCCTCGCTAGCTGGGGTGACTGTCCTACTGCCTTGGTCCTGGATGCTAATCGAGGAGGTTGTGCAGGAGTCTTACAGGACCATAATGCTAGCCAACGACATTTCAGATCCAGGGGGGATAGTCGAGCTTGCCCCCGGCCCACTGGCAGTTTACCTGAGCCTCTCATGCGTTCTGCTGTATGTTGTGAATAGCAGGATGGGAGGCAATGGGGTGAACCTAGCTTCGGGTTTTCTAGGGATTACGGAGATTTCTTCCTCAATCAGAGATTCTGGGATTCTACAGTTGTGGAGCATTGGCCTTTGGCTACCTGCTCTAACAGTCCTATTCATGGCACAGTTCGGCGGCTTCGACTCGGTTACGATAGTTGCAGTAGTTTCTCTTCTGGCTGGGACGCATGCGTATGCCAGCATCGGCGGGTTGAGGGACGGAGGTGGACGTGGCATAATGTGCGCAATAGCCTTGGTAGCTCTGGTAGTGCAATGGAGGCATGGTCTAGAACAGGAAATGATGGCTATACTATGCATCACGATAGCTTATCTAGTTCAATTTGGAGAAGAAGAGTTTAGCCTGGGAATGGGGCTTGCATCTCTTCCGATTCTGGTAGCGATCACTGACAGGAAGGGACCGGTAACTCTTCAGGAGCCGAATTGGCTGTCAGGAGAGGGTGATGTGCTATCATTCCCAAGCGTGGAAGTGATGGCAGTTGCTTGCTCTGTGATGTTACTGGCAATTTACCTGCCCAAGGCAGACAAATTGGAGAAGATGCTCCCGGCTGCGGCCTCCTCTCTAGGACTGATCGTGGTGACCACAGTGCTGGCACTCAATTCAGACGAGGTGAGCGTTGTGGCAGCATCCGTTGCTATGTTCGCCATCACCTCACTCTGGCTGATTGCTAAGGGGGAGTTGCGATCTGAGTTGAAGACTATGGCTAAGCGCGACAGAGTGCTGGAAGAAGCGGGTTTGGGTGCTGCTGGAACATCTGTGTTGAATGGTGAAGGCGTTGATTCCTACAACCCAAAAATTGCAGAGATGATGGAACTCAGGAAGAAGAGGAGCCATTTGTCTGAGGCAGCTGAACTGGATGAGCTACTAACCTCTGACATTAGCCATAGGCCAGTCGTTGGAATGTTCGTCCTCGCGATTGTATTGTCATCCACGACAATCGTGGGTGCGCTATTTGGTTCTAGTCAGGAGATATGGCCACTATTTCTTCTGGCGTCTGGTGGTTTCTCCGCATTGATTGTCCTATTGATTAGAAACAGGACCCGGGGATTGGAGCTTCACCTTCCTCACGTTCTGGGAATTGAGATGCCAATAGCGTTCTCCATTGTGGGCATCTCGCTCGCTCTGGTAACTGCGCATGTGATTTCACCCGGGAGTAGCAATCAGAATCTGCTAGACTTGGCGGTTCACACAATCCTGATATTGTTACTAGTTATGATTTCCCTGGTCCACCAGAAAAATCTACTAGATAGGATTGCCATTGCCATTGACTGGTTTGTATTGCCAATCTTATCCGTGAGGTTTCTGGGTGCTATGCTTGGAGGTGGTCTTCCCGCCCCACTTAGCGTGAGTCCTCTAGAA
This sequence comes from Candidatus Thalassarchaeaceae archaeon, assembly GCA_030748775.1. Taxonomy (GTDB): domain Archaea; phylum Thermoplasmatota; class Poseidoniia; order Poseidoniales; family Thalassarchaeaceae; genus UBA36. Next base: position 9,999 of record JASMLH010000008.1, read on the forward strand.
GGAGATCTGCTTGAGTGGAAGATGCCTTGGATTCTTCTAGAGATGCTGTTGGTCCTATGCGTCTTCATAGGATTCTGGTTGGATGAGAAGAGGTTGCAAATCGGTCGAGAACAGCAGACTAATGGAACGGTGATCGGTGCTCGGACGTTTGCTATAGTCATGCTTTCCTTTGGAGTTGCAGGAATACTTGCTGCTGCCAATGGTTGCTATAGGGGTTGGAAGTCTTCTGAGCCATCGGGCCTAGGAATTTCCCTCCCTGCTGGAATGATTGCTCTGGCTTCCATGGCTTCTTGGAACGGGATACTATGGAACACGATTTTTGAGTTCGTTCTAGCATTCGGACTATTGCTAATTCTTGCATGTCTCCTGACTGTTCCCCTGAAGATGGAAAGGTGGACGGTGACGATTGCTGCTGATGGCCACCTATTCGTCATTTCAGGGGCTCTGGGGATGGGTCTGCTCGTACAAATCGAGATGCCGATGCTATTGGTAGCCATGTCAACAGTGGTATGGGTAGTGGGAATACTGCAACTCAGGAAGGCAATGAGAATATGGGGGCTAGCAGAGTTGGTCGCAGCTGTACTTTGTTCACTGATTTTCGTTTCAAGCGAGATCACTCAACCAGAGAACCTGCTAGTAGGGCTAACTGTCCTAGCAATTGAATTGGGGATTGTGGCTTGGCTGGGCTCGGCTAGGCAGGAAGAACTCGTTAGAGACTAGGGGCCAATGCTCCTGAAGTGCCAACGTTGATGACGGGCGGTTGGTACAACGGACTCGTGACAAGGTCTTGGATATCGGATACTCCCGACGAGGTGGAGCACCCCCCAATCCCCCTCGGCCTAAACAAAATGGCCGTTCCAAGAGCCGCACTAGTGCTATCCATAGGGACTGTTGTTGTGTTGATATTGTCGGCGATTTGGGTAGGAATCTCGACAATCAGTTTTCTCGATGACCTCGAAGCGAGTTTCGGAACTACTGACGTCGAAATGCTAGAGTCCGAAGGGAGGTGGATTTGGGAGGTGTCACTTCTTTTCGACACCTGCTCCTCTAGAGAAGACAATTGGGAGTGGCCCGAGTCTCTTGCAGATCAGGAAGGGGACTTCCTCTATCCGGGCGAGTTGAGATGCGACTGGGAGCACCAGGGCGATGGGGATGCGGCTAGCGTGGCCGTGTTCAATCGGGGAAGCGAGGCCCTCAGTCTGGTTATGGAAATAAGCGGAGGAGGGGTGGTATTCGCTTCTGGTGGCGAGGAGAACCTAATCATCAATGATCTAGGGGCCAACGAAAGCATAATTCTTGAGATCGACCTAATCGAGAGCATTACTGAACGCGAAATTAGCATCACTGCCACCCATGTCTCGGTCCTCCAAGCGCAGGTCAGATTGGATGTGAATATTTTCGAGGGCACCGAACAGAAATCTGTGCATGTCGACTACAATGATAGGATCGAAGTCGATTACATAGTCTGGAATGCCGACACTGACGAGCAGCTTGACGAGGGTACTTTGTGGGTTACTGCAGGAAACGACCCAGCCTATATCGATGGTTTTGAATGGTCCGCAATCGGACTAGACATTGACTCAGATAGAGGGGCTGCATACCCAGGAATAGATACCGGGACCTCCCACACTACTCTCCTGCCTCCGCCCATTGCCTATGGGAACTCAGATGGCCACGAATTGCAAGACAGTTGGCTCAGATTCCAACTCAAGGTCAACAGAGCACCCCTGTCAAGTGGTTAGTCACGAAAGTAACTTGACTGATTGCCAACAGGAAGGGCCGTGACAGAAGCAGGGCACCTGGCACTCACACCCTCTAAGAAGATGCTATCAAGTGCAAAAAAGAAGGCCAAGCCGGAGTCATCTAGGAAGGGCGAGCCTGAGTTCATCATGACTGACGAGATGAGGCGCCTCTCTACTCCTTGGTCGGTGGCTTCGATAAGAGCGAGTCAGATTGACACGATGGATTTGCCCGCAGGGGTGGTCCTAGATGCTGCTGCTGGCTCTGGAGTGCAACTCATCGCTTTCTCAAAGAGTCTCAAGAGGCCCGCCCTGGGGATTGAGCTGGACGAAGCCGTTGCTAGGATGTGCGCTGCCAATATGGAGTTGAGTTCCGAGGGAGCGGTGCAGAGGGACCTAGACAGGGTTCTAGTTGGCGACGGCAGGGAGGCAGACGCTGCAATCTCGTCATACTGGGCTAGTCTTAGGGAGGCCGGTACTAGGGCACACCCGCCAATTGGGATGCTGCATCTGGATCCAGCCAGGCCACAGGATGCTCAGAATCACAGCATCGATGAAATGGAGCCAGACATCAAGTCTGTTCTGAAGGCATGGAGCTCGCATCTGCAAACTGGACCTAAGGGGCCTGCAATTCTGCTGGACCTGTCCCCGAGGCTTGACTCCGTCCAGAGGGCAATGGTAGATGGGATAATCGAGACCACGTTCCCTGGAACAAACAGAACCTGGGAGTGGCTGAGCCGTGGAGGGGGCAGGGTAGACAGGCTATCAGTGTGGATCGGCTCCCTGTCCACAAAGAACAGCAGAAGATGCCTTAGAGTAGGCAGGAAGAGGATTATTGCAAGCATAGAAGGAGAAAGCTCTGCTGCCCAGTCAATAACCTTCGAGAGTGCCATGGACGTACCGCGTGGGGCATGGCTTTCCATAGTCGATCCGGCTCTTTTCGAAAGCGGGCTTCAGGGCTCGTGGCAGAATAGCGCCGTGAAGTCAGGAACGGGTTCGTCGTGGGTCAGGACAGAGGGGAGGAGGCCTCTTCTGATTCACTCTGATTCTCTTTCTGATGATGAAAACGTCCAGGGGTTTGTTGTCGCAACGGGAGAAATCGTACAACAGAGGCTTAGGCCGCCGGAGCTTCACACTATAGATCAGGTGGCCTCTTCAATTTCCAAGAAGGGAATAGGGAAGGTCACTCTTCGATGCAGCTTGGACCCAGAAATCCACCCGACACTACAGAGGCGTTTGGATAGGGAATTGAAGGGTGTTGACGGGTCAAGGAGTTTCATGGTCGACATGGAAGTCTCTCGTCCGTCTGGCACCCAGACAATCTACTTGGTGTGTAAGGAGTAGGTTTTGGCGCCCCTACGGGGCGTCCAATCGGTTCAAATAGGGACGGTAGGTCGCCGAGATGCCCAATGGGCCACCGGGAAACCGGTGAACACGGGGGAACCGTAATGCCAAAAGTGGACGAAGCAGAACTGGGTGACGACTTCTCGTACATCCTGAGGATCGCTGACACGGACATTGACGGGCTCAAGCCCATTACCTACGGTCTGGCCTCCGTGAGGGGAATTGGAATCAGGACATCTATGATGGTGTGCCAGATTTCTGGAATCGACGGAAACAGGCTCGGAGGGCACTTGACCATTGAGGAACAGGACAAACTAAGGAAGGTTATTGACGAGTATGCCACAAGTGTTCCTTGGTGGATGGTAAACAGGCAAAGGGACTTGGAAACCAACGAAGACGCTCACATCATATCAAACGAGGTTACAATGACTAGAGACGATGACGTCTCCCGTCTGGCCGAGATCAAGACCTACAGAGGAATTAGGCACAGAAGCGGTCACAAGGTAAGAGGGCAGAGGCTTCGGTCAAATGGAAGGAAGGGCTCTGCACTCGGAGTCGAGAGGAAGAAGTGAGGCTGATTGAATGGGTGAGCCGAAATTCTCCAGGGCTAGGACTCAGACCCCCACTCACCCATGGAAGCAGGCAAGGATAGACGAGGAGCATGCTCTCAAGGAAAAGTATGGACTCAAGAAAGTTGGTGGAATGAAGGAGATTTGGAGGGAAAAATCCGCTCTAAGGAGACACCGAAACCAGGCAATGAAGCTCATTGGTAGAGTCGATACGACGGAAGGGCACTATGCCAAGGAAAAGGATCAACTGATTGGGTCACTGCACAAGAAGGGGCTTCTTCAGGACGGTGCCGACGTCGGTGACGTGCTGGAGATAAATGTCGAGCACATGCTTTCTAGACGTTTGCAGTCTGTGGTCTACTACAGGGGCCTAGCCCCATCCATGAGGGCAGCAAGGAACCTAATTGTGCATGGTCACATTTGCGTTGGCGACCAGCGGATGACAGTTCCCGGTTACCACGTGCTGAAGGAGGAAGAAGAGCAATTGCGCTACAGTGAAAGCTCCCCATTCGCAGACCCGGAGCACTCCTTCAGGAAGGAATTGGAACTACGAAGGGTCTCCGATGATGGAGAAGAGCAAGTAGAGGGCGAGGCTTCCGAGTCCAAGGAAGGCGTAGAGCAAGTAGAGGATGCAGGAGAGGGCGAATCCGAGGAAAAGTCTCCCAAGGGGGATGAGTGATGGGACACAAGGCCATTCTCCACATTTTCAGCACGTTCAACAACGTACTGATAACGGCAACAGATCTGACAGGAGCAGAAACCATCTGCAAGGTTTCGGGCGGGATGGTAACCAAGGGTGGAAGCGATTCTGGTGGTCAGTTCGCAGCCACTAGGGCTGCAGAGAAGATAGCAGAGATGCTTTCGGAAAAGGAATTCGACCAAGTGATAGTGAAGTACAGGGGAGCTGGTGGGAACAGATCCAACAGTGCACCTGGAGCGACTGCGGCTATCCGAGCCCTGACTAGAGCGGGAGTTAGGATTACAAGAATCGAGGATGTGACTCCCATTCCCACTGATGGGACCAAGAGTAAGGGCGGGAGAAGGGGCCGTCGAGTATAAGGAAAAGGTGAAAAAATGGTTAAAATGAATGTACTGAAGGAAACCGAAGAAAGGCTGCAAATACTGCTGACGGGTACCGACAGGAGCCTTGCCAGCGCCCTTAGAAGGTCATTGATTTCTGATACTCCCAAGATGGCTATAGACAGCGTGAGGTTCCAACTTGGCACAAAGGAGCAAGACGAGCAAATCTGGGAGACCACGGGGCCAATTCCCGATGAAATGGTTGCACAGCGCCTTGCCATGATACCTATTCCTACAAAGCACGAGAAGTTCCACTTCCAGAATGAGTGCCCAAACTGCAAGGACCTAGTGGAGGCAGACAGGGGTTGCCTAGAATGCCAGATGATATACACATGCGTGGTATTCGGAACGGAAGATGGCAAGTGGGTAACTGCAGGGGACATGAAGTACCTTGGAGAAGAGGCTCTGGAGATTCCTGAGGATTACAAGTCAATTCCTATTACGAAGCTTCTGAAGGGGCAGATGATTGAGTTCTATGCCACAGCAATAATGGGAAGGGGAAGAGAGCACACCAAGTGGTCACCAGTGTGCGGTGTTTCATTCAGTCCTCGAAGAGTGGGAGTGATAAACAACAAGACGAAGGCAAAGGTACTCTGGGGAATGGACCTAGGCATCTCAGCAAAGGACTTCGGAAAGGACAATCGTCTAGATGATGTGGACAAGATTGCTATCCTAGAAGGAGAGTTGCACCATGTCGGAGAAGGGACTGAGGCGTCTCGGGAATTCAAAGAGGCGATTTCACTGGAAGAAGTGCCGGGCGAGTTCATCCTTGACTTCGAAACAGATGGCTCAATGACTCCAAGAGTCGCCCTTGAGATGGCCTGCAAGGAGCTTGCAGAGAGATTTGGGGCTCTTGAGAAGGATCTTGGAGCTGCGCTCTGAGATTCCAACAATTCATTACCTAATTGCGGGATGATTCGCTATGGCCACTCGACTGGGCAGAGGTCATTGCGGAGCGCATCTGACATTGCTATTCACGGTGGAGGACGAGGCAGAGGAGCCAGAGTACCAGGGAAGCATGGGAGCTGGAATTTGCCTGGATGACGGAGTTGAGGCCATAGCCAGGGGAGAAGAAGGAGGATCATCCCTGACCGTCTCCTTTCTTGATGGGGATTACCCGGCCTCAATGTACGAAGAGGTCCTAGACGTTCTTTCCTCCGACATCCCAGAAGCTTCTGAGTTGATTTGGGAGCTTACAGTGAGGATGGGCTTGCCAGCATCTCAAGGATTCGGAATGTCGGCTTCTGGAGCAGTTGCAGCTGCAATGGCATTTCAGAGGGCAATGGGGATTCCCAACGAGGAGTGCCTGAGGAGATCGTTCCTTGTTGCACATATTGTGGAGAGAAGGAGATCTAGCGGGCTTGGGGACACCACAGCACTGGCGGCCGGGGGAGTAGAAAGAAGGACTTCGTCGGGGTCCCCATACAGCGGCGACCTGTTGAGTAACGGTCCAGGAAAGGCAGAAGGATGGTCCGAAGGAAGTTCCGTTCTTCTGTGCTGGAGAAAGGACACTGGTGCACATACATCTACGTACATTGACGATGAAATCTGGAAATCCAAGATTAGTACTGCTGGGACAAACGCAATGAGAGTTCTGGGGGATGGAAAATGGGACATGACCAGGTGGGGGGACTTGATCGAGGAGGCTAAGAAGTTCTCAGTTGAAAGCGGACTAATTGAAGACGTATCCAGGGGAGAGCTTGTGTCGTTGGTAGAGGATGCGATTTCCGAATGTCGGCTAGAGGGAACGGCCTCAGCATTACTGTGTATGCTGGGCGAGAGTGTTGTAGTCCTTGAGAACGAATTGGATGGTGGAACTGAGAATCTGGAGGTTCTATCCAAAAAGCTAGGCGCTCTTGGGATAAAAACGAAAATTAGCCGAGTCGGGAGTCTGGCCTAGTCATCTGCCTTCCTAGAGTTCTCGTGGAAGTCCTCAAGGGGTTTCAGGTCAAGCGGGCTTGAGTCGAGCTTCACCGCACCCCTGAGTCTCAGACCGTCACAGAATCCGTGTCGGTACACTATGGCACCCTGTCCATACTCTGCGACATAACGGTCAACTTGCTTCTGGGTCTTCTTCCTCGGGAACTTCAGATCGGCCCCGAAGAAGTGCTTCGCATCGATCCACGCACAAGGAATCCCATTGATGCGGACATCATCCAAGAGGAGCAGGTCAGGGGTAATTATCGCCCTTCCCTCACTTCTTTTCTGTTCGTTGAGCAAATCATCCTGCTTTCTGAACCGGATTCCAAGTGAAGAGAAGTGATCACACAGTATCTCCTCGAATACCTCTGCCGCATTCTGTGTCTCTGTCTGGTTTACTGAGCTGACCCTGTCTACTGACTCAGCTAGCTCGAACTGCTCCCTATCGCGTTCATTTAGCTTGGAGGGGTTCTTGTTCAGGGTGTCCTTGATCCTGGTCTTTGTCCATCCCCTACCGGTCAGAACTGCTCGGAAGGTGTTTACTGGGGGAGCGTCGAACCTCTTTGAAAGGGAAATTACGCTTTCTCCAGAATCGTACCTCCGGCTGAGCTCATTTGACCTGCGCATTAGCTTGGAGTGCGAGTATACGCTCTTCTCCTGGTTTAGCGCCGCTCTAAGGGAAAGGGCCTGTTCGAGTGAAATTGGCATCCCCTCCAACTGTTCTGCAATCTCCTGTACCCTCTCCTCGGGGAGGAAACCGAATTCACCGGGAACACACGAAATCTTCCCTGCAGAAACTTGTACGGACTTTGGGACTGCATTGGTCTTCCAGTTTATCCCCACCTTCTTTGGTGGTGGGTCTATCACTTTGGGAATCCCCATGGGCCTTGGTTCGACCTTGAACCTAGATAGCGCCCTCTCAATCTCTTGCGACTTGGGCTGCCTTCCGTTCTCCTTGGGAACTTGGTTTTCGTTCCTAGGTTTCCGGCGGCGCCTTCGGCGCCCCCGGCGCCGCTTGGAACTCCCGTCTTCACTCAATAGTACTGCCAGAGAAAGGGGCTCCATGAACCCACCGTGTCAAGAGGCTAATTCCGAAAGCGGGCAAAAAGGTCGTAGGCGGCATCTCTGATCGGCCAGGGAACCAGGGCAATCGCAGATGCAATTGGCCATGGGAATCTGAGTAATCTGAAAATCCTCCACACAGCTGAGCTCTTGGCATGCCAATCTCCTAACGATGAAACCAGAAATACAGAGTCGACTCCCTGAAATCTGACAGGCATTGATTCCAAGATTTCCTGTCCCTCTTGGCTGCTCTGTCCAATTAGTCTGACCTTGGAGGATGGGTCTCTTTTCTCGATAAACCCAGCCCAACGGCTGCAATTGTTGCAGTTATCATCGAAGAGGACTAGTGGGTGATTCATCTGACACCTACAAGAAAGCGATTCCGGGCTCGAGGGGGAATGATATTCTTGCCTTCCCTCCTACGTCCTCTCCTTGGCCTACTCTGTAGACCTCAACTGTGTTAACCCCAAGGGATGCGGCAATGAAATCGGCATTTTCCTGGATTACTGCCTTCTCATCGAGACCGCCTGAAATCAGAGACTTCTGGCCGTCTGACCAGGAGTGGATGCGTCCTCGCTTCTTCTTGCTTCCAGTAGTTATTGACTGCCAAGTCTGGAAAACGTCTCCCCGCTTCGACTCGTCCTGGAAGATCTCTAGAGTCTGCACGTGAGACTGGCCTTGTGTCTTGAAGTCGAAGCCCTCGAGATTCAGCCTGATTGCGTCTCTCGCCATGTCGGTCTTCCACTTTGCTGCAGTCTGAATGACTGCTCGAGTGATTTCCTTCTCCGAATGCCTTTCAGCAAGGGATCTGAGATTTCTTCCACTGGTGATTAGGTCCCTGATGTATGCCTCGCGGGCTATCGCTGAATCGCTCCCGGAAGTCAGTTGCACCGGTTCCAAGATATGGCTTGCAAGCAAGCCGTCACCATCCAATTTGAGCCAGAACTCCTCTGCTATGTGCGGCGTGGCGGGAGCCAGCATGGGAATCCAACCCTCTAGGAAATGCCTTGCAGTTTTGGGGTCGCAACCACCTCTACGCAGGTACCAGCTCCAGTCTGATAGCATCTCGAAGTGACTAATCATCACCCCTTCTCGGAGGCTGACATCTGACATTGCTTCAGTCCAAGATGTTTGGTTTCTACTCAATTTTGCCATTAGCCATTCATCCATCTCCGAAGGGCTTCCATCAAGGGTGATTGCTTGAACGACGGCATCAATAATCGAGGAAATCTGACGGTTGTTTGCCTCTAGAGCGCTGTCTGACCAATCCATGCCTGCTTCTGGGTTTGCCCCGAACAGTATGAACAAGCGTACAGTGTCGGCCCCGAACTTGGAGACCATCTCCTCAGGGCTAACGGTATTTCCCAATGATTTACTCATCTTAGCGTTGCGTGACGACAGAGAAGAGCCGCAAGTGGGGCAGTCGGTCCCAAAATTGTCTATGTGATACTCGGAGTTGCATTTTTCGCAATATGGAGCGGGTGCGTTGAGCATTCCCTGGCACACCAGCCTTCCGAAGGGTTCTCCAACCGAGTTCATCCCTGCATCTCTGGTGAACTTGGTGAAGAATCGGGCATATAGCAGGTGCATCACTGCGTGTTCGATTCCTCCGATGTAGAGGTCCACTCCACCCTCCATCCAGTAATCCACTGATGCCCTATCGAAGGGCTGTGATTCGTTGCTGGCATCGCAAAATCGCATGAAATACCAAGAGGAGTCGAAGAATGTGTCCATTGTGTCGGTTTCTCGCTTGGCATTCCCTCCGCATACTGGGCATGCAACATCGATGAATTGTCGATGAGAGGCAAGCGGATTGCCACTCTGCTCCTCACTGAAGACCACGTCCAGTGGGAGTTCGACAGGGAGTTCGTCCTTTGGAACTGGAACTATTCCGCATGATTCGCAATGTATCATGGGAATCGGGGTCCCCCAGAATCGCTGTCTACTTAGAAGCCAGTCCTTGAGACGGTACTCGACCGTTCCGTGACCTGCTCCGGAATCCTCGAGTGCCTCAATAACTGCGTTCATGGCATCCTCTCCCGATAGTCCGTCGAACCCATCTTTCGAGGAGTTGACCATATGCCCATATCCCTCAAATGCCTCTGTCAAAGGTGAGTTCGGATCGTCTCCTGAGCCCTTTGTCAAGACTCTTCTAATTTCCAAGTCGTATGCCTTTGCGAAGTCAAAATCTCGCTGATCGTGCCCGGGTACTGCCATTACTGCTCCAGTCCCGTAAGAGGCTACGACGAAGTTGCCTGCGTAGATCGGTACCTCTTCCCCATTCATCGGGTTGATTGCGTTTCTACCAAGGAAGACTCCCTTCTTTTCCTTGAGCATGTTAATCCTCTCAAACTCTGACATCTTCGCACACTCGTCCCTCAGTTCGCTCCAACCCTCTTCCCACTGGGTGCCTTCACAAATCTCCTCACAAAGAGGGTGTTCGGGTGAGAGGGTGACGAAGGTGACTCCGAAGATGGTATCTGGACGGGTTGTGAAAGCCCCTATCACTGAGTCGGAACCAACAACAGGGAAGTCGATATGAGCCCCGTGGGAACGGCCAATCCAGTTTCTCTGCATAGCCTTGACATTCTCCGGGAATGAGATGTTGTCAAGCTCGTCAAGAAGCTCGTCTGAGTACTCTGTCATTTTGAGGAACCACTGTGCCATGTCTCTCTGGACCACTTCTAGTCCACACCTCCAACATCTGTTGTTCTTCACCTGCTCATTGGCGAGGACAGTGTCGCAATCGGTGCACCAGTTGACTGGGGCCATCCTTCTCTCGACCAGCCCGCGTTCGTTTAGAGTGAGGAACATCTCTTGGTTCCACTTGTAGTAATCAACGTCAGAGGTGGCCAGGAAGCGCCGCCAGTCGTAAGAGTAGCCCATCCTCTCCTGGTCTGAGCGGATGCTGGAGATGTTGCTATGTGTGACGTCGTGGGGGTGTCCGCCTTCCTTCTTCGCTGCATTTTCTGCGGGCATCCCGAATGAGTCGTAACCCATCGGATATAGGACGTTCTTTCCCATCAGTCGTTGAAATCGGGCCATGGCATCACCGATCGAATAGTTCCTGACATGCCCCATGTGCATGTGGCCAGAGGGATATGGGAACATCTCCAAGCAGTAGAATTTGGGCTTGGAGCTGTCTGACTCAACCTCGAAAACTCCAGAGTCGTCCCAGGCCTTCTGCCACCTGGTCTCAAGTTCCTGAGCATCGTATGCCATTTCTTCACTCCCAGTAAGCTTAGCAGGGAGCGTTAGGCTCCCTGCAGAAGCAGTAGGCAAGGGGAAAGCCCGCCTAGCAGGGTCTGTGAAGCGGGCATTCGTGCCACGTGCCGACGGCGGGCTACCTCGATTTGAATCATCCCCCCTCGATGTGGCAACTTGGAATATTCCCTTGCACTATGACTTTGTTTGGTGGCCTACTCGACGAGAGTATGCTATCCGATGGTGAGTTCCATGTTTCCATTTGGGAAGATGGGGTGGAGGTCTGGGTGACACAGATGGGGAACCTGATGAATATGAACACAGCCTTCGTAGATAGGATCAATGGGGTGGTTGCAATTATCGATCCATTTGATGCAGAAAAATGGATTAAGAAGCTCGAGGAGGAGGGTTTGAAGCCGACTCATCTTCTCTACACCCATACTCATAGAGACCATGCTGCAGGCTTTCCAGGGATGATTAAGAGATTCCCAAATCTAGAAGTTTTGGGTCACGAAGAAGCGAAGGTGCCTAGCCTACTTGGCCATGTGGTCTTCAGGAAGGTGGATTTCACAGAAACCTGGGATTGCCTTCCGAATGAAAGTGTGGGGTGGTCGGCCGGGGCAATAAATCTAGAGATCACTCACTCACCGGGACACGCTCCGGGACATGTCACCATTCATGGACATGGGGTCTATCATGCTGGAGATCTCCTATTCGTGAGGAGCGCGGGAAGGGTTGACTTGCCTGGAGGAGACCCGCAAGCAATGCAAAGGAGCCTGATAAGGGCGAAGGAGATCCTAAGTAGCCTAGATCAGGATTGGAGGCTGATTCCAGGCCATAGGTACGACTCCCATGGAGGCACGACCCCTGACTGGATCAGCGTTGGAGATGCTCTGAAGTTCAACTACTTCCTTGCAAATATCACAATGATTGACTAGTTATCTTCTAATCAGTCGGCGGACTAGAGAACTCTCTTGTTCCAGCGAATTGTCCGGTTTCTCCCTAGTCTTCTTCATTGCATTGATTGGAATCCAGTCATCGGGAATCATCCTCCACGGGGTTACTCTTGCCATTATGCCTAGGAGAATCTGACTCCCAGGAATCATGAAGACCCTTAGCGGGGGGACTACGACGCTCAGTGCAGCCAGATCTTTACGGGCATCGATCTTCTTTTTCTTGCTGACCTTCCTCCCGATGAGGATGTTAGCAAGTGTTCCTGCTGTGTCTTTGAAGTGCTCTGCCCCTATCTTCGAGCTGTCCCAAGCCTTCTCTATGGCCTGCCCCCACTTACCTGGCTCCTTCGCCACCTCCTTGATGTCTTCTTGGGAGTTGTCAGGTAGGCGTCTGTATGCGGCAGCGGCCCCTGTCGCGACCCATGGGAGCCATCGAACCATAAATCGAACCGAGTTTCCGACCCTACCCATATTATCACGCTGTCTTGTCCGTTCTTTCGAACGATACTCCCCTTTCCTTGCCTACCTTCATTACGGTTCCAGGAGGTATTTCCCCCTCTTGCTCTAGGGCAGATAGGGCCGCAATCACAATGCTGTTGGTGTCTATCTCGAAGAACGAACGCAGTGCTTCCCTCGAGTCTGACCGTCCGAAGCCGTCGGTTCCAAGGACCACAAAACGCCCACCAACCCAGCGCTGAATCATCTCTGGAACGGCGGCGATATAGTCAGAAGTAGCTATTGTTGGCGTGCTGTCACCAAAGCACTCTGATACGTACGACTTTGTGGGTTTCTCCGGATTTAAGCGTGTCTTCCTCTCTGATTCAAGACCCTTCCTCCTCAACTCCCCATAGGAGGTAACAGACCAGACCTCGGAGCTTATTCCATGTTCTTTTTCCAAAATCGATGCAGCCTCGAGGACGTACTTCAGAATAGGTCCTGATCCGAGCATCCGCACCTTGGTACTCCCGTCTCCCATCTCTCGGAGAAGGTAGGCTCCGCTAACTATTCCCTCTTCAGAACCATCTGGCTTAGGCATCTGCTGCTGGTTCTCGTTGTACAGCATCACGTAGTGGAACACATCGAGGTTCTGAGACCACATCTCGTCCATTCCATGCCTGATGATAGTGGATAGCTCGTATGCGTAGGCTGGATCCCAAGCACGGCAGTGCGGGACCGTTGAGGCCATCAGTAGGCTGTGCCCATCCTGGTGCTGCAGACCCTCTCCATTGAGTGTCGTCCTACCAGCAGTGGCGCCCATCAAGAAGCCCCTGGCCCTAGCATCGGCAGCGCTCCAAATTTGGTCTCCAACACGTTGGAATCCGAACATTGAGTAGAACGTGTAGAAGGGCATCGTTGGAGCTCTGGCATGGGAGTATGATGTGGCGCTAGCAATCCATGAAGCTATTGCTCCAGCCTCTGAGATTCCCTCTTGGAGCACCTGGCCGGATTCTGACTCCTTGTACCTCAACAGCATTGTGTGATCGACAGGAGTGTACTTCTGCCCCTTGGAGGCAAAGATCTCGAACTCGCTGAAGAGAGGATCCATTCCGAACGTACGACCCTCGTCAGGGATGATGGGAACTATCTTTTCGCCGATTCCGGACTTCAAGAGATTCCGGAGTAGTCTCACGAATGCCATAGTAGTCGAGACCTCTTGGCCCTCGGGGGTTCCCTGATCAAAGGAAGAGTAGATTTCCATCCCTGGGAGTTCAAAATCGATATTTATTGGGTTTCTAGACGGAAGTTTCCCTCCTAGATTCTGCCTTCTCTCAAGCAAGTAGGCTATCTCTTCGGAGTCCTCATCTGGTGAGTAGAATGGATCATCCTGGAGTCTCGAGTCATCTATTGGTAGGTTGAGGGCGTTCCTGTAGGATACAAGATCGTCGATTTCCATCTTCTTCTTCTGATGTGTCGAGTTCCTTCCCTCGAAGGAGTCGATTCCCCAGCCCTTTACGGTGTGAGCCAGAATTACTGCGGGGCCTTCTGCTTGTAGGGCTGCATTGTACGCAGCGAAGACCTTGATTGGGTCGTGTCCTCCCCTGGTCAGGCCTTCAATGTCCTCATCCGATAGAGAGTTCCCCAGCTCCTCCAATGTTTCACTGCCGGAGAACAATTCAATTCTGAAATCGGATGTGGGCAGTGTACTAAGGCGTTGCCAGTCTCCATCGGTTATCTCCTCGAATCTAGAGAGTAGTTCTCCTCCTGTGTCCCTTCGTAGGACCTTGTCCCAACCTGATCCCCAGATGACTTTGATTACTGTCCATCCGGCCCCTCTGTAAAGTCCCTCAAGTTCCTGGATGATCTTGGCGTTTCCTCTTACGGGCCCGTCCAGGCGCTGGAGGTTGCAGTTCACTACCACGACTAGATTGTCTAGATTCTCCCGTCCTGCCACGGCTATCGACGCAATCGCCTCAGGCTCATCCATCTCTCCGTCTCCCAGGAATGCGAACACCCTGCTTTCCGACGTATCGGCTAGGCCCCTTTTGTGAAGGTACTTCCAGAATCTGGCCTGCATCACTGCTCCTAGTGGTCCTAATCCCATTGAAACAGTGGGGTACTCCCAGAAATCACTCATCAGACGAGGATGCGGGTATGAAGAGAGGCCATCTTCAAACGCCTCCTGCCTGAAGTTTGAGATCTGCTCCCTCGAAATCCTACCCTCTAGGAAAGCTCTAGCATAAATCCCAGGACTAGCGTGTCCCTGAACATATACCGCGTCCCCTATTCCGTTGTGCTCCTTACCTCTGAAGACATGATTGAAGCCAACTTCGTACAGCGTGGAGCTAGACGCGTAAGTGGAAATATGTCCTCCAATTCCGTCCACCCTTCTATTTGCATCGGACACTATCAATGCCGCGTTCCATAGGATTGAATTCTGTATGGACATCTCAATAGTGAGATTTCCCGGATATGGGGGCTGCTGTTCAAGTGATATGGAGTTCAAGTAAGGCGTTCTCGATGGAGGCCTGATAGGGACATTCAGAGAACTGGCTTCCGCCATCAGCTCTTGGAGTAGCAACCTGGCTCTTTCCACGCCTTGTGAAGATACTACAGAACGCAGCGCCTCCAACCACTCGCCTGTCTCCTCTGGGTCGGCGTCCGGGAGTCTCTGGCGTGGTTCTGGAGGGGTCATGGAGTCACAACTGCCGTTTGGGGCAGAATATCCAGTCGAGGCGTGTTTATTGAATGGGTCGTCGGGTGTGCTTCTCAAGTAGGCCCTAGTCCCGGACCGACCTGAATTACGTGGCATTCATGAAGGGTCCGAATTCCTGCGACTGTGATAGCCACATCTCCTGAAACACTTCGCTGGCCACCCCAGTTCCGAACCGCACGCAAAACTGTGTTCTTCCCTGGCAAATTATTGGGATCGACCTTCAGTTCTACATTAGCCCTGTCTACCTTTCCAAGCCAGTGGAGTACTGCATCGATGCTCTTCCTGGCGATTCCATGCCGTTGTTCCGAGCTCCTAACCCAGTATCCCAAATTCCAGTCGGCATCTTCCGATCTTGTTACTCTGTCGAATCCTACGAGACCTAGGATGTATCCATCCCATGGCCTCACCATAGACCAATGGTGAAGCAAGCCGGCTCTACCTTTGCGCTCGGTGTCTTCGATAAAATCCCGAATTTGCGGTTTGGCGTCCTTATCGGGATTTATCCATGGCATTGCCTTGATTACATCAGGCCAAGTCTCTTCGAAGGCCTCGATGATTTCTGAGACGTGAGACATTGATGCGGGCCTTAGGATCAGTCCCTCGTCTATTTGGATTGATGACGTTGCCCTCCTGGTCATGTTTCTCTGGGGTTGGCTGCGTCGCATCAGCCCTGCGGTAGAGACTCTTTGGTTAAGAACTAAGTTTTTCCCGGGCCTTTGCAATATCTTGATCCTCTGGGTATGCTTCACTTGCTGATTCGATCATGCCAATTGCCTCCCTGTTCCTTCCTATTGACATGAGTAGCCGTCCGACTGAGTACGCCAATGATGTGCGCTTACCCAGATGGGGGCCGACCTCATCAAGAAGGACTGTTGCTTCCGCCGTGTTCTGTTCCTTGGCAGCTCTAATAGCGGCCTGAAGTTGTCTGTAGATGTCCGCAGCCGGCCACTCTTCCTGCTGATGCCACGGCCAGAATGTCCTGTCTTCTTCGGTTTCTAAATCATTGACTGCTGGGGGATTGGGTTCTGGTAGATCCATCGGTGCTGGAGGGAGGGGGGGAGGCATGGCTTCCTCGACCTTGGAAACTGGTGCCGAAGCGATTCTCGGGATTGGCAGGTCTACCGGTGCCGGTGGGATAGGGGGCAGGGCATCTTGTTCCGGTGATGTTGCTTCAGTCGGCTCCTCGAGGGTATTGTCCCCAAACGCAAATTCTGCCTCAAACTCATCCACCTTCCCATCTCCGTCGAAATCAGCTGGGTCTGAAACTGGCAGGCCACCCGATGGCTCTGGCCAACCGTTTGAATCCGGAACTTCGCTAGCAGAAACCACCTCGACATTATCTGGAGTATCCGCAGTGGGCTGGATGAGTTCCACAGTTTGCACCTCCAGGGAATCATCAGTCTCTGGATCCTCTTTTTCATCGGGAATTTCGAATTTTTGAACAAATTCGGGGATGTCGGCTGCAGTGAGTTCGTATTCTTCTTCCTCTGGTTCTTGACTTGTGATTATTGATTCAAAAGCTGGGGCGCTGGTCAGAACTATCTGTTCATCTTCCCCGTATTGTTCAACATCGATAGTGACATCATCCATCGAGAATGCTGTGGGAATGTGCTCCTCTTCACTATCCTCTTTCTCGATTTCACTCATTAGTTGGTCAAGAAGGTCAGAAGATTCACTGTCTTCTAGTCCCGGGTCTTGTTCGAAAGCGGCTTTGTCAAGTTGATAGTAGCACCTAGTGCATACCCTGGTTCCTTCCTGGTTCCTATGCTGGCATGATGGGCATGGAACCCCAAGATTCTGATTGCTGCGCCATGACTTGAATTTATCGAAGACCAAGTCCCAACCCCCTCGGACGTCCTGCTCGGTGGAACCCCGCGTATAACTATCACCCGAATTAGTAGAGGGCGTGTTTGTATGCTTTCGGTCAGGTAATCGTGATAGGTCCGCATCTAGACGGGAGCGCGTGGTCGAAGCGGCAAAGGATGTGCCTGCACGTTTCAAACGTAGTCAGGACCACCATGAAGCGTTTCTGAAGCTAATTCGCTGGGAACTGGATGACGAGCTGGCAATCACTGAGGAGAGGCTCAGAAACTGGCCAGAGGCCAGGCTTCGTGCCAATGGAATCGCATTATTTGGACTGAATGCCAAACCCGACGGTTGGTTGTTTGGGCAGAGGATAGTGAAGCTAAGAAATTCTTCAGGTGGGACCTTCGGGAGTCATCGATTCAGACAGGGTGACATCGTGATGCTAAGCCGTTCAAGCCCGTTGACTGAGAAGCCAATTGAGGGAATTGTTAGCAAGGGCGGTAGGAACTCAATCAGGATCGTCATGCCTGAAATCCCTCAAGGACTCAGAAGAGGAGCTTGGAGGATGGATAGAGGCGCCAATAGAGTCGCATTTGACAGGATGAGGGACGCTTTGAATTCGATCTTCGAGGAAGGTGGAGGGGCTCCCCTGAGGGACCTGTTTCTGGGAACAGTGCACGACCCGTCAGGAACCGCTTCTCTAATTCCCGAATTGGGCGGTGCAAAGTTAGCAAGGGTGGTTTTACCCAGTGATCTCAACGAGGCCCAGAGAACGGCGGCAGAGGCGGCCATTTGCAGCAGGCTGGCCCTAATTCAGGGACCTCCGGGGACAGGAAAGACGCATACTGCAGTCAGGATTCTCGAAGCTTGGGCAACACAGGACATAGGCACAATATTGGCTGTTGCAGACTCGAACGTGGCCGTAGACAACCTGCTGGAGGGCCTGCTAAGCAAAAATGTCCGGGCGGTGAGATTGGGGCAGCCAGTCAAGGTAAGGGAGGGGTTGAGGAATGCTACCATGGATGCCTTGATGGAAAGCCATCCTCTCAGGAGGGATCTGCTAGAAAATATTGAGCTCAACGAGAAGTTGGCAAGAAGAATCAAGGGAATGAGGGGTGGCAAGGACAAGGGATTGGCACACAGGGACTTGAGCAAAGGATGGAAAGAGGTGCGGAGGATAGAGTCCCAGATGAGGGATGATATCCTTGATCGTGCCCAGGTACTATGTTGCACTTGTATCGGTTCGGGCCACGAACTATTGGATGGAAGGAGTTTTGTCCGGGTCCTAATCGACGAGGCCACTCAGGCTACAGAGCCCGCAGCACTTGTTCCCCTAGTCAGAGGGGCCCGGCAGGCGGTCCTGATTGGAGATCACAATCAACTTCCTCCTACGGTTATATCCAGAAGAGCCGAGGGAGGTGGGCTAAGTCGTTCCTTATTCGAAAGGATGGTAGAAATGGGGGTGCAACCCTCCGTTCTAACTACTCAGTACAGAATGCATCCATCGATTTCCCGGTTTCCGAATTTACGATTCTATGGCGGGATTCTCGAAGATGGAGTCTCTGAATCAGAAAGGACTGCTCCCTCTGGACTCCTTTGGCCGGATTGGGATCGACCTATCGCTTTCCTACCAGTTGGTGGAGCGGAGGTCCTTTCCCCGGATGGAGCTTCAAAAGAGAATCCAGAGGAGGTTGCATGGGTTGTAAAAATCCTCATTGATCTACTAAAACCGGGTGATTTGGCGATATCTGACATAGGCATTGTTACGCCTTACGCGGGACAAGTCAGAGCGATCAGAGACAGCATCCCAGAGAGTCTCCAAAGTGTTGAGGTGCGTACTGTTGATGGTTATCAAGGACGTGAAAAGGACGTCATAATTTTCTCTTGTGTTCGTTCGAACATAGACGGGAACGTGGGTTTCCTTTCAGATGCAAGGAGGTTGAACGTGGCCATAACTAGGGCTAAGAGGGGTCTGGTAGTAGTTGGGGACCCTGATACTCTGAGGTGTGACCCGAACTGGGAGGCCTGGCTAGAACATATTAGAAGTAGAAATCTAGAGGCTTGGCACCTACTTGGAACAGCCTGAGGTCACATTATGTCCGATCATGAATCTCCAATTTCCATCCAGGCAGGCGGTACCCTGGCCAAGGCAATTGTTTCACAGGGTGAACATTGGTCTGTTCCTGATGGAGCGATATTGGCCTCCTGGATGTTGAGGGTTGCGGCTTTCTTGGTGGATGTGGTAATTGTGAACTCGGTTCTGATGTTGGTTTCTCGTCAGGAGATAATGAATGCATGGAACCTATCCCTCTGGAATTCGGCTGACTTCCACTATGCTCTTGCATTCTCGGTGACCATTTTGGCTAGCCATTGGCTTTACTGGAGATTAACTGGATTGGCATACTCAAGATCCCTTGGCCAGAAGATGTTCGGAATTGCCATCGTCTGTGACGACGGTTCCGGAGTTACGAGCAAGATGTGGGACAGGCGAGCAGCGGGAAAGCTGCTATACCTACTTCCACTGGTAAACTTGTACTTCGCAGTTTACGAAATTGCACGTATCTCACAGAGGCACACTCATCAGTCCAACTTGGATCTGAAAGTGGGGACCATAGTTGCTCAGGCAGAATCGCTCCCCCCAGCCAGTAGACGTCACATAAGGTAGGAATTTCATGGAAGAAGTGGTTGAGAGCGCGAAATCTGGAAGATGCGTGGTCTATCCAACCTCTACTCTTCCTGCTCTTGGGTGCATCCCTCAGAAATCTGCCTTGGACGAGTTGTTTTCTATCAAAAGAAGGTCTGCCTGTTCACCAGTTAGTCTGGGAGTTGCAGATATCGGGCAGGCAAGAGAATTCGTGGAGGTTCCCGACGACGTGTTGCATATCCTCGAGGCTTTTCCGAGAGGTTCACTGAGCATTATCCTTCGTGCTCATGAAAAGATGGACCCCCGTCTTGGAGGTGAAAACGTTGCTATCAGAGTTGTTTCGCATCCGAAGGCTAGACAATTATTGAAGAAGA
Organism: Candidatus Thalassarchaeaceae archaeon; assembly: GCA_030748775.1. GTDB lineage: Archaea > Thermoplasmatota > Poseidoniia > Poseidoniales > Thalassarchaeaceae > UBA36. Next base: position 29,848 of record JASMLH010000008.1, read on the forward strand.
CGGGGGCACTAACTGCAACTAGCGCAAATATTAGTGGAGAAGAGCCGTTGAACAACTGTGTAGAGGCGGCATCTGCAATTTCATCTCCTGAAAAGGAGATTGTTGCTCTAGAAGGTACCTGCGAAGGTGGAGCTCCCAGTACTTTGATAGCATGGCATACGGTCTGTGGTACACCTGAGTCGCTAAGCATCGAGGTTGTAAGAGAAGGAAAGGTAAGTTCAGAGGACGTTGTCTCATGGTGGAAGAGAGTGACCTGAAACAGTGGCGAGATGCGGGTCATGTTGCTAGGAGGACACTAGAGGGCATCAAGGGAGAAATAGTTGCTGGTAAGAAGTGGTCTGAGGTTATTGACTCGGCTGAGAGGTTCATCAGAAGACATGGTGGGCAAGCCGCCTTCCCTGTCACGATTTCAGTAAATGACATGGCAGCACATTTCACCTCACACACAGAAGAAATCCCCCCAACTGGATTCGAAGGTGAGATGGTCTTTGAGAAGGGCGACCTAGTAAAGTTGGATGTTGGGGTTCATATCAAAGGCGCCTTGGGAGACAATGCATTGACTGTTGAAGTAGGGAATGGGGGCCTGCATACCGAACAGATCAAAGCAGCCAGGGAAGCAAGGGATGCGGCCATTGAAAAATTGCACCCGGGAACTCCATGGCACGAAGTCGGGCAGGCTGCACATCAGGTTGCTTCTGATTCTGGCTTCGAGCCGATTAGCAACCTATGCGGGCATCAAATGGAGAGGTGGAACTTGCACACCGGACTGTCGGTACCAATGTACGCATGTGGACCAAAAAACCCCTCATTCAAAGGAGAGGTAGAGGTTGGTGGAGTGTATGCAATCGAGCCATTCAACACTACTGGATCATCCGGAATGATTGAGAATGTTCCACCAACCGGTTCTTCAAACATTTTGAGGGTGACAGGCAACGTGAAGATTAGGAAGGCCCTGACCAAGGGCAAGCTAAAGCCACTGGGTGCAACGATGGCCAGATACATCGAGGAGCGTTACAACACGTTGCCCTTCGCAGAGAGATGGGCATACCCACTACTATGCAAGCCCTTCCCAGAGGAGAGTGAAGAGTCGCTAAGGAGAAAATGGAAGGCGCTCGTCAAAAAGCTGACTTCCATTAGATTTCTTGAGGTATACTCGGCCCTCAGAGATGTCGATGGCGGTCTAGTTGGACAATTCGAACACACCGCTTACATCACTGATGGCGGACCAGAAGTCCTTACAGTGGAATAAAGGAGTATTTTTCCTCGAAATTGAGTAGAGTTTCGTATATCTTCACAACGATTAACTATTGCCGGCCCCCTGATGTTATCGTACAGGACGAAAGGTTCTCGCTGAGTGCATCCCATCCCCTCGCTATTATCTCTCGCCCTGTACACCTTGATAGGTGAGCAGTCATGCATTTTCTTCAGCGTCTGATGAAGATGGAGCCGTCCCATAAATTGTGACTGTGACTATTGCGGCTAAGACTAGGAAAATTCCTATCGTTTGGTTCCTTGATGGGTTCTCATCTAGAAGTGCAACACCCCAAATCAGTGTAAGAACTGGCTGAAGTAGTATTGCGAAAGATGTGTGGGCTGCCGGTAATCTTGGTAGCGAATAAGCGATTGCTGTCCAACCCCCTACTTGGCAAACTAATGCCAGAACTACCAACCAGGCGTGGCCCGGCCAGCTTGGTTCAAGGACTATGGGTTCAATGGAAATGCGGTCTAGATCCATCAAACCGAGAATTAGCAACCCCAGAGCGGCTCCAGCCGTGGCGTCCAATTGGGCATTCACTGCTGGAGCCAACTCCCTGTTTGAATATCGAAATAGGATTAGGAATGAGGAGTAGAAGAAGGCAGCCCCAGCGCCAAAAATAACACCCTTAACCGGGGCTACGCCAAAGGGCTCAGGATCGTCTATTCCTGCAATTAGGGCAAGGCCAAACAAAACCAGTGGGAGGGAAAACAGAATTGCGGGGTTCGGGCGCTCACCGAATAACTTCCAAGAAGCCAGTGTCACAATAATGACCTGGGAGTTACCCAATAGGGTAGCAATCCCAATTCCGATGAAAATCATAGAACTATGGTATGCGAGCATGTCTGGAGCAAGAATGAGCCCAGCAGCGAATGCCAACCACCTTGTCCTGGGGCTTCTCATGTCCTTTCTTCTGGAATAGAATGCCAAGATTAGCAGAATTGGGAGGGCATATAGCATTCTGAAAAATGCCCCTGTGGAGGGGTTTGTTTCAGATGCCACAAAGAAGACTGGTGAGAATGAAATCGCTACGGCACCGGACAATGCGATTAGCATTGTCTGTCGGCCAGAATCGACCGGAATGAGAGACCCCCCTCAAGATTCCTCGGCTTCTAGCATCTGCTTCAATTCGCCGCTTTCGAACATTTCCAAAGCAATGTCGGAGCCCCCTATTAGTTCTCCATGAATAAAAATCTGTGGCATCGTGGGGAAGTCAGCCCAGTCGCATACCGAGGGTATTGCCCTCGGGTCGGAAAGGACGTTGACGCTGATGAAGGGTTGTCCAAGTTGCTGGAGGACCATTGCAGCCCTATTGCTGAACCCACACATAGGCTGCTGCGGGGTTCCTTTCATGAATAGAACTAGGGGGTTTTCACTGACAATTTCTTGTAGTTCGTCTGGGGTCCAGTTGAATTCCGGCATTGTTTCACTCCTTGTCCGGTCTCCGTATATGGACTCCAAAGAACTCTGCTTCTTCACCATGTGGGTCAAATTCTGTAGCTCCACTTGATTCAGCCTGTTCGGGTGTCATGCACTTGAGATCTAATGCGTGAACGGTGTTTGATTTGATGTACTGTTTGAAGTGACTGAGTATTGGCCTCTGTCTCTGGAGCGGCCTTACTCCCTCATAGCTGCTGGAAATCACTCTGACATGGAAATGATCTCCACTACCGTGAAGATCGGAGACCTCAACTATAGCGTCCGGGACTACAATCATGACCTGGTCCCTTATCCAGTCCTCATTGGGCATTGATTAATGCCCGGGGAAGGGTGTTTTGAATGCTGTTAGTTGCTATTCTCCCAGAGATTTGTTGATAGAAGAAAGGTTCTGTCTAATTGATGCTCTGTCATTAATCAGTCCTGAGCCGACAACTGCTATGTCAACACCCCAACTTGCCACCATGGCAGCGTTATGATCTTTGATTCCCCCATCAATCATTATCTTTGTCTCACGACCTCCCTCAGAAATCTGCGAGTCTATGGCTGAACGGAATGCCTTCACCTTTCCCTCAACCTCAGGCATAAATGACTGGCCTCCCTTGCCTGGAACGACTGACATGACTAGTACCAGATCAAGATCTGGTAAGAGAGGAATCACACTATCTTCAGATGTGCTAGGGTTGAGGACGCATCCCACTTGGACCCCTGCATCCCTTAGATTCGATATTAGGACGGGAAAATCGTTTACAGCTTCAATGTGAGCGATAACCATGTCCACTCCGGCATCGACATACTGATTCCATGTTTCCTCAGCATTTGTAATCATTAGATGGCAGTCGATGAACACATCGGGACCTAGTCTATCGCGAACTGAGCTAATCAGTGCTGGACCGAAAGTGATGGTCCTGTTAACGACCCAGTTGCCGTCCATCACATCCATGTGAATCCAATCTATTCCAGACTCTATGGCTTCCTCAAGAGTTTCGCCGAGCTTAGAGAAATCGGCTGTAAGAATGCTGGGCGTTATCTCCACTGTTGCCCCCTCAAGCAGCGGGAAGGTGTTTCGGTTCTCAATACCTCGTATGCAATTCGTTCCTCCGAATACGCATATTGATAGGATGGGAGCACATGGTTTGTACAAGGCGAGATAATGGGGAAGATTGTTGATGCGAGTGATGCTGACTTTGATGTGGTAACTAAGAGTGATGAGTGGGTTCTAGTCGATTTCTGGGCTCCTTGGTGTGGACCTTGCAGGATGGTGGGGCCGGTGCTCAGCCAAATTGCGGATGAAAGAGAAATCACCATAGCCAAAGTGAATACAGACGTCAATCCGCTGACTTCTGGAAGATTTGGGATAAGGGGAATTCCTGCCCTACTATTATTCAAGAATGGCGAAATGATCGATAGGATGACTGGTGCCATGCCGAAGCATGGAATGGACACATGGCTAAACCGTCACATGGCATAATCTAGGATTGCTCCAACTTTCTAGATCGTTCCTCATGAGGAGCCCCTACTTCCCTAAGTAGTCGAGACCTTAGTGCCTCGTGGAGCCACATTCCCTCGTTCAACTCTAGCATGAGACCCCTCTCGATTAGGGTTTTTGGGGGGCTTCCTTCCACATCTGCAGCTCTAGCCAGCCTTGACCATGGGACCGGCCTATCTGAAACTGCCAGGATTGATAGTATCTCTCGATGATCATCTGGTAGGACATCAAGTATCTCCTCATCCAGGAATCTGAGCCAGTCCTCATGCAATGTTTGGCCATAAATTTCTAGCAGTTCTACCGCTAATGGGTGACCTCCCGTGGCCTCGTATATCTGCTCTGCAGGAGCAGTTTCGGGTAAATCCATCATTCCCAGCCAGTCAGAAACCTCCTCAATACTCAGTCCAGATAGTGACAATTCGGTGACTCTCTCCCTAGTGATGACGTCGCGGCGATCATAGAATGCGAGATTCGTTCTGGAAATTAGCAAGAGTCTCATCTGGGTTGATTCGGCTATCTGCAGAAGGGCCCCAAAGAAATGGTCTCCTGCACTTCCTATATTGTGAACGTCATCTAGGATGATTAGCGCCTCGCCCACGGATGTGTCTATCTTGTTGTCAACGAGTCCCTCCTTGTCATTCATGTGGGCAGTAAGGCGGCGTCGATATGCATCCAAATCTATTCTTGCGCCAGGTCTGAGGGGGAGGGAGGCAAGAATGTTGTAAGGATCTTCAGATTCATCTGTGACTCCAAACCTGTGTAGAATACTGGTAGCAATTCCAAGGGGAGAGTCCCAGGGTTGGCATGGGTAGTACATTGTCATTGGCCTTTGTCCTGAATCAGTATACTCAGAAAGCCAATGGGATGCTAGTGTGGTCTTTCCACAGCCAGCAATACCAGAAAGAACGAACATAGGTTTTCCAGACCTAAGCCAATCTACAAGAGCAGCCTTCTCGTTTGCCCTCCCATGTACTGTTCGGGTAATAGGCGGACTAGTGTGGTAGGTAGAATGTGCGCCAGTCATCATTGACAGTGAACCGGGATTGGGGGTTGTGTCCTCTTTCTTTATTAGGACCCCAAATCTGATGTCTCCGAAGTTCAGGACTTCCTCGTGTTGGGCATGCATAAGGACTTGAAGAAGACTAAGGCCGGTTTGAAGCTTCGAAGAAGCTTGGTCTGCTCTGACTTCTAGAAGTTCCCCGTCCCTTGAGCGCACGAGGACCATGGTTGAGCGTAAATTGGATATCCTTTCTCTTGCCAATTCTCTGCCTACTTCTGTCAGTTGCCAAGTCTTTTGCCTCCTCTTTTCACCCCTAACGGTCCTACTGTGTTGAGAAACCGCATCGAGAGACATCAGTTCAGTCATCGCCCTGGAGACATTGGGAGGATGGAGTGCACACGACTCTGCAATTCCTGAGCGAGTGATTTCATTAGTTACAATATAGTGATCCGCCTGGTGGTCTTGCTCCCAGAGATGTAGGATTATCCTGTCCGATACAGAGACGTTTGGCTTTGCATCGCCGCGTGCCATGGGTTGCCTCGACGACAAAGGTCTGCATCAAGCGTTCGGGATGTAGTATTGCCCATCCTTCTTAGTTGCAATGTGGATATCCCTGTAGCATTGGTGGCAAAAACAGATTGCTGCAGTCCCTGTTGACGGAAGAAAGACTGAGAATGCTCTCAGATCCAAGTCCAAGAGATACAGGCATAGTGGATGATGGGCTGGGAACATAGTCTTCTCCGGACTGGGATATAATCAGGTTTATTCCATCTCCCTCGGGCACCACAACATCCATTCCGAAGAATTCCATTTTAGCCAAAACTGTGGTTCCGGGGACTAGCATTTCGCCCTCCTTTCCACCTGCGTGGAACCTGAGGTCCATCACTGCATGGCCCAAATGCTTTCCATCGCTGGATTGGACCATCTCCACAAACAGATGACCGCTAGTAGCGGCAAGAGAAATTGTGGCCTCCACGTGGAACGTAGGTGTGCCTACTATCCGGACTTCTCTATCGAAATTGGGGCATTCGATTGTCAAGCTGGAGAAGGTCGTGATCGTGTCGCTGCCTCCAATTATTGAGCAATGGTCCATATCCATCCTAATCCATTCTAAATCAGCTGGAGGGTACTGAGCCTCGACCCTCCAGCCACCAATGTTATCCTGTACCTCTGCAACGAGCCTCGGCTGGGGGCCCTTCTCCATCAGATAGAAATTGAACCATTCAAGCAGGTCATCGGCCCAGTCCCATCTAAGTGTATATGGAAAGGCCTCTCCCCCCCTCCCGGATCCTAAACCCTCATGATCAGATCTCCTATCTGGGTAATGATGGCCCCACTGCCCGTATAGCCCCTTAACCTCAAACCCAGCATCTACCATGATGTTGTGGACTGGGAATGCCATGTGCGGGTCAACGTTCCAATCTTGCAATCCATGAATAATATACACAGAACCTCCGTAATTTTGAATCGCCCTAGAAAGAAAATGCCTCTCCTCCCAATAGTCACTTCCAGTCCATGCCAAGTTATCGCCAGTCAGATATGCCCCTACTCCCGCGTAATAGCCCTCAAAATATCCCTCACATGCATTCTGGGTATCCTCTAAATCCCCATCGAGGCCGAAGCTGCCATAAACTCCATTGTGCATTATTGCCCCTCTTGCCTCCATGCTTCCATTCCTCCACATCAAATCATGGACCCCGATTAGTCCGGACATTGGGACAATAGTTCTCAGGTATTCCGAACCGATGGCAGCTGCCTCCCAGGGCGTGGAGCCGTCATATGACTTGCCAATAGCACCAACATTTCCATTTGAGAATGGCGCACTTCCGAGATACTCTACGGCTGCATGGATTCCTTCTTGCTCGTCCAACCCCATCAGATCCATGCAGTGATTTGATTCCCCTGTTCCAAAAACGCTAACCTGAGCTACACCGAAGCCATGTGGGACGAAGTTCTCGATCAAGAAGCGACCTAGTCGGTTGGCGGGAGTTAAGGCATCAACATCTCCATCGTCATAGTATGGGCCAATTTCAGCGATTATCGGCACGCGACAATTGTCTTCGACCTCTGGAGAATCAAAATCACATCCTTCGACAACTGGCAGCCACAGGCCTAGGTGAACATGTGCACCTCCTGATGCTCCGGCTCCCCCATCCTCCAAGCCGATTGCTGGAACTTCGACATAGATAGAACGAGTCGAATCAATTGCAAATGTGCCATTCCAGGAAACTCTACTGAAAACATCATCGTCACGGTATTGCATCTCAGAGCGATCTTCGACAGGGGGCAACCAGTGTTTGTCTTCATTCGTGTCGGAGTCGGCTATTGATCCACCCAAACATCCCGATATAGATGGCATTAGCAAAAAAATGGAGATTAGTACACACGAATTGCCAATGCGCATGATTTTCACGTGGAGGGGTCACTCATGATGGATTCGGTTTTCTGAGATGAATTCAATAGTCCTGAGTTCTAAGGCAATATTATGGGAGACTCTAGGACGGATAGATTGCTTCGCCTGCAAAGGATGGAGGCTACAGAGGCAGAAGTCTACAGGAGGTTGGCAAGGATTCAGCCAGACCCAATGAACAAATCGATTCTAGAAGGAATTGCGTTGGAAGAAGAGCGGCACGAGGCGGAAATTGCAAAGTTGACCGGAGAAGATGTTGAAGCGGACATCTGGAAAGTGAGAAAACAAGTAATGCTTGCCAGGCTTTTCGGTTTCACGTTCTCTATCAGGATGATGGAGGCCACGGAGAAGGATGCTGCTACTGAATACCGGGAGCTCGGACTCCATGATATTGCCGACGAAGAGGAGGCTCACGAGGAAAACATGATTGGGATGCTCGATGAAGAACGATTGCGATACTCAGGTAGCGTAGTACTGGGGATGTCTGACGCTTTGGTAGAGCTTACTGGTGCTCTAGCGGGGCTAACCTTTGCGCTTAGGGACCTTAGGCTGGTAGCCTTGGCTGGCCTAGTAACAGGAATTGCCGCGGCGTTCAGCATGGGAGCCTCGGAGTTCCTTTCATCTAGAGCAGAGAAGAAGGACGAGTCGGCGATTAAGGCCGCAATATTCACATGGATTTCCTACCTAATTACTGTCTTGCTTCTTGTTTCTCCGTACCTGTTAATCGGAAATGACACTTCAGACTTCCAAGGACTTGGTCCACACATTCAGGCTCTGATCGGTACCCTCTCCATTGGACTAATAATTGTGGCTTTGTTCAACTACTATGTCTCGGTTGTTGAAGGAGTCTCATTCAAGACCAGGTTCGCAGAGATGGCAGCAATCCTGGGAGTTGTTACTCTGATATCATACGGAATAGGAATAGCTCTTCGGGGGATTCTAGGGGTGGAAGTCTGAGATTTTGGGTGTCTCCGCAATCTATGTGTCTGACGTCGGTCTCCGGAACACATGGATGCATACGAGGAATTGCTCGATAGACTGAAAGACATAGACTTAATTGGCCAGATTGGGGGTCTGATAAGCTGGGATCAAGAGGTGATTATGCCTCCAAAGGCAGCCTCACTGAGAGCAGAACAACTTGCTTGGATTTCAAAGGCAGGTCACGAGAGTTTGACAGACCAGAAAATTGGAGAACTGCTAACTAAGCTTGAGTCGGATGATAGTCTCGATGAGGTTGGACTGGCAAATGTCAGGCTTGCAAGAGAATCCTATGACAGGGCAACGAAGCTTCCGACGGAATTCGTCGAGGAGATGGCAAAGCACCGATCTAGAGCTCAGATTTCATGGACTGAGGCTCGTTCAAAGGACGACTTCTCTATCTTCCGTGACGATTTGGCGAAGGCAATAGAGCTCGCAAGAAGGAAGGCTGACTATCTTGGATACGAGGATTTGCGATACGATGCCCTGCTTGACCTGTACGAGACCGGACTGACTGTTGCTAGAGTCGATCCACTTTTCGCTGGGCTACGTGATAACGTCGCACCATTGATCAGAGAGGTTTTGGAAAGTGGAAAACGTCCCGACACTTCCTGGATTGATGACAATTCCTGGCCTCAACCAGCACAAGAGCAGTTGAGTCAAAGTGTTGCTGAGGCGATTGGCTTTGACTTCGATGCAGGAAGGAGGGATGCATCGACACATCCCTTCTGCGGTGGTCCGAACCCAGATGACGTAAGATGGACAACCAGGTACAATGAGTCAGATCCGTTCGGCTCACTCTATGGTTCGATGCATGAGACGGGTCACGGGACATATGAGCAAGGTCGAAGAAGGGACATAGATTTCCAACCCGCTGGACAGGCGAACGGCCTTGGGGTTCATGAGAGCCAGAGCAGACTCTGGGAGAACCAAGTTGGGAGATCTAGGGAGTTCTGCGAATGGGCACTCCCACTTTGGAAGAAGTGCTTTCCTGAGAACATGAAAGGAGTAGGGGTAGAAGAGTTATGGCAGGCTGTCAACCTAGTAGAGCCGAGTCTGATCAGAGTTGAGGCAGACGAAGCAACCTACAATTTGCATATCATGATTCGCTACGAGATTGAGAAAATGTTGATTGGTGGAAGTCTTGAGGTTGATGATCTGCCCGATGCGTGGGACGATATGTACGATGAATTCTTGGGAATCAGGGCCCCTAATCGCGCACTTGGGGTCTTGCAAGATATCCACTGGTCCATGGGAGCATTCGGCTACTTCCCCACGTATACACTAGGAAACCTGTATGCAGCACAGCTACTTGAGGCGGCACGTAGCGACCTACCTGAACATGACCTACAGATTAGCAGAGGTGACTTCGTACCATTGCTGAGCTGGATGAGAGAACACGTGCACAACAGAGGCAGTATTATCAAACCCGCCAGGCTTATTGAGGAAGCTACGGGGAGAACACCATCTCCCGATGCTTTTGTCCGATATCTTGGGTCAAAGATAGAAAGGCTGTATGGGGTAAAGGCGTAACTTCAAGCAAAGTCGATAGCGGAGACGTGTTTGGGCAAACATGGCAACTGGTAGTTTGGAGTTCTATGCTTCATTCGTTCGCAGAGTGGATGGGCCTTGCTCCATTCTCTGCATTGAAGATGACGTCATGGTTGCTGGTTCGCGGAACGGAGAACTGTCATCTTGGGATATTAGCAGCGGTTCGAAGAAATGGAGTCTGGAGTTCGAAGGGCATTGCTCTAGTGCAGACATAAATGATGGATTGATCTTCCTTTCCGAGTCCGATAACCTGCACTGCATAAAAATCGAGGACGGGGGGTTGCTCTGGAGTACTGAGTTGGAGGGCTCCAGCGATATGGTCAAATTCTCCGAAGAAGGGATATGGGCAACTTCTTCGGTTTACAGCCTAGAGATTCAAGACTACTACGATAGTGCAGTGTGGCTTTTTGACCATCAAGGTGGTTTAATGGGAAAATGGCCAATTGAAGGGAGGGCTTGGTCATTGGATTCTGTATCAGGTGTCGCCGTGGTTGGGCTTAGCAGACCGAAATGCGGCTATTGTACTGTTACTCTAGAAGAGGGCGTTAAGTACCATTCTCTAAACATCTCAAGTCCAGTAACTGTTGGAGTGTCAAGCCAGAAAGGGACGCTTATGGGTCATAGCGATGGTAGCTTGAGTCATGTCACCTTAGATGGTTCTACATCTACGAGTATTGGAAAGGGATCAGTTTCCGCATTGACCATGGATGAAGGCTGGGTAATTGGGATGGATTCTGGAGAACTGGTGTCCGGGGACAATTTGGGTTCCTGGAAAGTAGAATTGGGAGGCGTGGTCGATCTGGTGAAATTTGGTCCTTCTCCCGATGAGGATTCATGTGTTTGGACTTCCTCTTGGTCCGATTCCTGCAGATTATCTCTTCTAGAAATCCATAGTGGTCAGGAAAAAATGGAAATTCATCATGACTATAGGATATCCGTGGGTTCTTCGGAGCTAGGATTTATTGCCCTGGGTGATTTTAGTGGAGGGGTTTTTCTCCTTGAAGACGGTGTAATTGGACGAAGGAAAGAGCAATTTGATGAGGATTTGGACCCAGATAAAAAGAGTGAACTGCTGAGAAGAAAGATTCGCGAGCTCAGGACGAAGTGATTTGCAGTGGAAATTTACTGTTTCGGACCCCCTTTTCCAGTGGACTGCGCCTAATTTCGGGAAAGGTTTATGTGCCGGCCACGACCCTGGTTTCTTTGCCGCTCCGGGGGAGTGGTGTGAGGGCGCTTCGGCGCGACTCGCGGGCCACAAAACCGAGCCCCAAAGCTGGGGCGGTAGAACCGAGATTCGAAAGGAGATCGGGGAAGAGCTGGAACGTCTGTGGACGGGAAGGCAGCGGCGACGAAATCGGAGGAACCGGACGCAAGGAAGGGGAGAGCGAGAAAGAAGCTGCAGAGATACACGCGCGTAGGGGGATGAGAATGAACCTGGGTCGCGGAAAAGAGGGAAACGAAGCGGAGAGAACCGGACGCAAGGAAGGGGAAGAAAACTGAGGGAAACTCTTGGGCAACAAGGGCGGGGAGACCCGTGGAGGAGCTCGTATCGGATCGTGGAAGAAGAATGTCGAGAGGCAGGAACGGAAGCGGAGACGGCAAAAGAGAGAGAGATCGATCAAGAGTCGGAAAATGACAAAGGGAGAGCATGAAGTCCTGGAGTCTTCTACCCGGGGAAACCCGGGCCTTCGGGCCCGGGGGACACCCGGACCCTGCGGAGTTAACAGGGGGGGATGCTCCCCCATGTGCAGAACCCCCTGTTGCTCCCACCTGTTTACTTCGGCCCTTATTTCATACAACCGTTAGCGGAGCTTGTTCCTTATTCAAGAGCTAGGTCCTATCATTTTCTCAGGCCTGACCCATTCATCGAATTGCTCTTCCGTGAGCATCTCCATCTGAATCGCGCTCTGCCTAAGAGTCAGGCCATTCTCATGGGCGTTCTTCGCAATCTTGGCCGCATTGTCATATCCTATGTGGGTGTTTAGAGCTGTGACTAGCATTAGCGAATTCTCAAGGTGTTCAGATATCTTGTCCTCGTTGGCCTCCAGGCCAGATACGCACTTCTCTGAGAACGAGATGCAGGTATCAGAAATGAGCCTGATGCTGTGCAGGAAGTTGTGAATCATCAGGGGCTTGAACACATTTAGTTCGAAATTTCCCTGGCTACCGCCGATAGAAACCGCCGTATGGTTGCCAATTACCTGGCAACAAACCATTGTCATTGCTTCTGACTGAGTTGGGTTTACCTTGCCTGGCATAATGCTGGATCCTGGCTCGTTTGCAGGTAGAGCCAATTCTCCGAAACCGCATCGCGGACCTGAGCCTAGCCATCTGATGTCATTGGCTATCTTCATCAGAGAGACTGCGAGAGTGTTGAGTGCGCCGGAAGCAGAAACGATTGCATCGTGAGCTGCCAATTGAGCGAACTTGTTCTCTGCACTTACAAATGGGAGGTCCGTCTTTTCGGAGATTTTCTCAGCGACCAAATTTGCGAACTCCGGGTGCGTATTCAGACCCGTTCCAACAGCTGTACCACCCAAAGCCAATTCGAATAGATCTACAAGAGAGGATTGGATTCTAATCAAGTCTGCATCTAGCATTGAGACGTATGCTCCGAATTCCTGCTCCAGTGTGAGTGGGACTGCATCCATCAGATGTGTTCGCCCGATTTTGACAATACCGGAGAACTCTTCTGACTTTGCAGAAAGTTGTGAACGTAATTTAGCAATTGCTGGAATTAGGGTGTGTTGAACTTCCTCTGCAGCAGCGATGTGCATAGCAGTAGGGAATGTATCATTGCTGGACTGGGCCCTGTTCACATGGTCATTCGGGTGAATTGGCGACTTGCTTCCCAGTTTCCCCCCTGTCATCTCAATTGCCCGGTTGGCAATGACCTCGTTAGCATTCATATTCGTCTGTGTACCAGAACCAGTCTGCCAAATCCTGAGAGGGAAATGTTCGTCCAAAGAACCAGAAATAACCTCATTGCAAGCCTTGGATATCAAATTCCCGATCTCCTTATCGAGTCCTCCGAGTTCCACGTTCGTCTCTGCTGCGGCTTGCTTCAGAATCCCAAAAGCACGGATTACAGACCTGGGCATCCTATCCTCGCCAATGTCGAAGTTGACAAGTGACCTAGCCGTCTGTGCGCCAAAGTACCTATCGGCAGGGACCTCTATCTCCCCCATAGTGTCCTTCTCGATCCTGAATTTTCCTTTCGTTGACTTAGGTTTCCTAGGCTCACTAGTAATGGAGTCAGTCCGTGTAGGATCGCTACCGGAGAGCGAGCTCTCAATCATCCTTGTGATGGTTGCAGACCTTCCGCTCTGCCTACCCTTTCCAACTCTGGCGTCCAATCTCTTGGCCAGATTCTCTGGTATGCTGACTGTGATTATCCTACGGTCGCCCGCACGGTGCTTTGCCATGCCATTTCTATTAATTAGTTATTAATAAATATTATTGATTTGAGTCTCACACCCTCTCTACCTTGATTATCTTCTGCGGTGATTCGGGTCTGTCCCCTGGTAGTGTTGTTGTAGATTCGATTGTTCTAACTACGTCCATACCCTTTGCTACCTCCCCAAAAACCGCATGGTTCCCGTCAAGCCAGGGAGTTGGGACAGTCGTCAGGAAAAACTGCGACCCTCCAGTATTCCTTCCCGCATTTGCCATGGAAAATATTCCTGGCTTATCATGCCTCTTTGCAAGTGCCGATTGTTCGCAATCTATCTTCCATCCAGGGCCACCAGTACCTGCCCTACCATTGTTCGGTTCGCTCGAGTGAGGGCATCCCCCCTGGATCATGAAGTCCTTGATGACTCTGTGGAAATGCAGCCCATCATAGAATCCGTCATCCACTAGTCTGAGGAAATTTCCAGTAGTATCTGGGCACTCGTCCGTATAGAGTTCGATATCGATTTCTCCTTCGCTCGTCGTCATCCTAACATAAGTCATGAAGCTAAGCAGAAGTTCCAAGTTCAATATGGTATGCTTGAATCAACTACGCTACTGTCGAACCGGGCAAAGTTCCCTCCGGAAGTTCAAGCAGCCTAACCGTTCCATCTGGATCTAGAGAACCCAGAACTAGGAACTGGGAGACAAAGCCCGTTGGAAGCGTCTTCTCTCCCAAATTGATGGCTGCCACCACCGTTCTTCCGATTAGCTGCGCCCTAGAATAGTTAGTAATCTGGGCTGAGCTCCAGAGCTTCCCAACCACAGGACCGAAGTCAACTCTGATCTTGTATGATGGCTTTCTCATCTCTGGGAATTCCTTGACCTCGTCTATCACGCCTGTCCTAATGTCCACGGAGAAGAACTCGCCTATTCCGATGTATTCTTTCCTCTCGAGTTTGGTCGGGTGGTAGGGCTGGTTATCCGGGTCTATCTCGTGCTGCCCCATTCATTCATCCCACAATGTCAGACTTTACAGTTAATGGAAGAAGGAGAATTCCAGCCTCATCGAAGGCCTCAGCTCCGCCCTCCTCGCGATCTAGGATGGTGATGCACGCAACTAACTCGCATCCCATTTCAATCAGTCTTCTGGCGGCCTTCAAGGCAGACCCGCCTGTCGTGGTTACATCCTCGAGGAGGACGACCCGGTCGCCCTTTTGCAGGCTTGAGCCCTCAATACCGGGAGGGTTTCCCGTCTTCCTGCCACCTCTTCCCTTGGGTTCCTTCCTAGCAATAAATCCCCTGAGTGAAGACCCTCTGCCGGCCTTAGCTATGGCAATGCCAGTTAGTGGGACTGCTCCAAGTTCTAACCCCCCAACAGCATCCACCCCCCCAATCCCTTCTATCGTGTCATGAATCAAGACGCCGAGGAGATGGGCGCACTCTGGATCCATCATCACTGGCTTCATGTCAAAGAAGTGGTTGCTCTCCCTACCACTTGCCAGGGTGAAGGTTTCCTCAGAGTACAGATATGCCAATTCCCTAATCATCTCGACGAGCCTTTGTCTCGCATCGTTCACTGAAGTCGCCGTCATCCTACCCGTTCTGGCCTAGACGGAGTCGGATGAAGGTTGCCTAAGCTGAGAGTAAATAATGCCAAGATGACGGTCAATGTTCTTGGACGGTCGAGTTCGAGTGAGTAATACCGTGGAGGAGCTGGTGAGATGTCAGTAGGCTTAGAGAACCTTGCAATGGACTCCAAGAGGCTAGAGCAAGAGCGGGACTCCTATCAAAATAGACTGGATGAGGAGATAGATGCCGTCTATAGGATAGCTGCCGAAGCCAAGAAGAAAGGGCTTGACTTCTCGGATGAAATAGAAATCCCACGTGCATCGGACCTGGCAAGCAGAACGCAGAAGCTGATGGAACGTTACCTCAACCCGGACTCAGAAAATAAGGACAGTCTGCCGCTAGACATTGAAGAATTGCTTCGCGATCTGCTAGATTCGCATGACAGGGAGGCTGCTGCGATAATGATTTCGCGATCTGTGACCAAGCAGATGTTCGCGAAGACGGGAGATAGGAGGAAATCTATCGATTCAGGACTAAGAGTGGGCCTAGCGGTCCTAACGGAAGCAGTACTCGTTGCCCCATTGGATGGAATCGGTGATGTTCGAATCATGAATAATTCTGACGGGTCAGAGTTTCTCTCCATAGACTTCTGTGGTCCGATAAGGGCCGCAGGAGGTACTGCTCAGGCGATGGGCGTTCTCATTGGTGATATTCTGAGAAGAGAGCTTGGAGTCGGACGTTACAAACCAACAGTACCAGAGGTGGAGAGGGTTAAGGAAGAGTTCGGACTATACCGAATGAACCTCCAGTATAGGCCCCAGCCTGAAGAGACCGAAGTCATTGTCAACGCATGTCCAGTAATGATCAACGGAGAAGAGACCGAGAGGATGGAATGCGCTGGCTACAAAGAAGTAAGGAATGTAGTCAATGAAAATGGGACCTATAGAACTCGGGTTAGGGGAGGGGTGATGTTGGTAATCGGAGAGGGTCTATGCCTGAAAGCACCAAAGATTCAGACCCACACCGAAAGGTTGGATGTCCCAGGATGGGGATTCATCTCACAATTTGCAGAAAAGGGAAAGAGTTCCAAGACTGAAGACAAGTCGGAAAAGAGTCGTTTGATAACCAAAGAAGATCGTTACATGGGAGATGTTATTGCAGGAAGGCCGATCTTTGGAGAGCCCAGAGAGCCAGGTGGGTTCCGCCTCAGATATGGAAGGAGTAGAGCGACTGGGCTGGCAGCGGCTGGACTTAATCCCATTACGATGGAGGTGATGGGCGGATTCCTATCAGTTGGTACTCAGATGAAAATCGAGGGACCGGGAAAAGCCTGCGCAGTGACGCCGTGTACGGAAATCGATGGTCCCACTGTTCTACTCAGGGACGGTTCATTCGTTAGAATTGAGACTGCTGAGCAATGGGAGGAGTGCAAAGATGAACTGGAGTGCATTTGGGACTCAGGGGAGATTCTGATTGGATTCGGGGAGTTCCTTGAGAACAACAAGAGCCTCGTCCCTTCATCATACTCAATTGACTGGTGGGCTGCAGACGTTGCAGAGTCTATTGACTCACACGAGAAGGTAGAGGATTTTTCCGAGATGGTTAGCATTCCCCGAAGTTCACTACCCCCTGGCATTCCTTTCAATGGTGCAATAGAAAGAGGAGGGGAAAGTTCTCTGGAAAGGGCATGGAGGCATAGAGATTGGATTTCATTCCTCAAGTCACTAGAGCTGAACTGGGATCAGGTGTGCAATATCTCTGAATCCCTAGGTGCTGCCGTACCACCACCTTGGAACTTGTGGTGGTCCGACTTACCAGTCCAATTCGTAACTCCGCTAATCAAGTCGCTACTGGAGAAGGGCGTAGTGGAATCATCCACACTGCGGATTCGAGATGTAGTCGGTGATTGGCCAAACGGAAGCAGGGAAGATTTGGGAATCGGGTCGCCCCTTCTGGATGATTGCCCCGATTGGACCAGAGAAGGCGAGCATGGTCTAGTCAAGTCATCACTGATGACATTGGGACTGGAGCACAGGCACGAAGATAGAGATATTGTGGTTCCCAAATTCTGGGAGGGTCTATTCGAGGGGCTGGGCATTGAGAATTCTACCAATGGCCTTCGCTTGAGAGTTGATTCATCCCAACATGTTTCAGAAATCGTGAACAGAGTATCTGCTGCCAAGGAGATTGTGATTCAAGAGGGGCAGGAATCGTCAGAATTGGACATTGCCAAGTCGAGCCTCGAAGACTACCTTGTTGAGCGTTCTCTGATGTTGGTAAGGAGGATTTCAGTGCTGAGATGGGAGGACTCGGTGCCCTGTAGAGTGGGAGCCAGGATGGGTAGGCCAGAGAAATCAGGAGCCAGAGAGATGAAGCCCCTGGTTCACTCTCTCTTCCCCATAAGGGATTATGGTGGGCCACAGAGACTGCTATCAGAGGCATCCTCGAAAGGTTCCATCAGAGTAGTAATGGGCCCAAGGAAATGTAAAAAATGCGGGAAAGAGTCGTCACATCTCTCCTGCCACAACAGGCCTGATCCAAGCGTCCCAATAGAGTGTGGCGGAAAGACGACCGGCGCTGGAAGGAGAAGGGGCAATTCAAGGAGGAAAGGAGAGAGGACGGCGGTAAATCTCGCTCCTATACTGGAAGTGAAGAGGAGAGGTTTGGGGCTCGACAAGATTCCTGGAAAAATCAAAGCAGTAAAGGGACTAATGTCCGAGGACCAGTCCCCTGAGCCCCTTGAGAAAGGGATTCTAAGAGCGAAGCACGGAGTCTCGGTTTTCAGGGATGGGACATCTAGGTTCGACATGAGCGATGTTCCGGTTTCTCACTTCAGGCCATGCGAGATTGGAACAAGTTGGAAGAGACTGGTCGAGTTGGGTTACTCACACGATGTAAGGGGTGACGTCGTGAAAAGTGATGATCAGGTTCTCGAGCTATTTCCTCAGGACTTCATTCCATCCAGCTTGTCTGCGGAGTATCTCCTAGCCACGTGCTCTTTCATTGATGATCTGCTAGTTCGTTTCTACGGTAAGGAGCCGTTCTATGGTGCCAAAGAGATTAGTGACATAGTTGGGCATGTAGCAATTGGCCTTGCACCTCACACTTCTGGTGGAGTTGCGTGCCGGATAATCGGATGGACGGATGCATCGGCAGGATACGCTCATCCACTATTCCACGCGGCTAAGAGGAGGAATTGTGACGGAGACGAAGACAGCATCATGATGCTGATGGATGGGTTGCTCAACTTCTCCCAGTCTATCCTTCCCGCAAACCGGGGCGGCAGAATGGATGCGCCTCTGGTTCTAACTACTCGACTTAACCCGAGCGAGATCGACAAAGAGGCCCTGAACGTAGACTGCTCCTGGGGGTACACCAGGGATTTTTTCGAAGCGACACTCGGACAGCCCCACTCGAGAGAGGCGCGAGGCATGGTTGACCTGGTAGAGGACCGTCTGGGGACAATTGGGGAGATCAGGGGGTATGGGTGGACTCATGATTCCGGGCCTCTTGATGCTGGGCCAAGGAACTCTTCATACAAGACGCTAGTCACAATGAAAGACAAGCTGGATAAGCAGTTGGAGCTCGGAGAAATGCTGAGATCCGTGAGCGTCAGAGGAGTGGCGAAGCAAGTAATCGAGTCGCACTTCCTTCCCGATATGAGAGGTAACCTGATGGCATTCACTAGGCAGAAGGTCAGATGCGTCAAGTGTGGAGAGTCCTACAGGAGAATGCCTCTGGCAGGAAAATGCATCAGCGAAGAAGCATCGCAGCGCTCTGGAGGGTTCTCAGGAGGTTCCAGTAATGGTTCGTCTTGTGGTGGAAACGTGGTACTCACCGTATCCGAGGGTGCGGTTAGGAAGTACATCAAAATCACAGAAGAAGTGATGGACGAGTATGGGGTGGACGACTACACCAAGCATAGGGTTGGTTGGATGGCTTCCAGCGTTGACTCGTTGTTCAACAACGACAGGGTAACGGTGATGACCCTAGAAGATTTCATCTGACTATAGTTCACTAGTAATGATCCCCACTGGATCACCGAAGAGGACCAATGGGATTATCGAGACAAACAGGTATACCAAGAAGGGGTGCTTGTTTGCCACCCAGGCACTGTGGATGCCCATGGAATCTAGGTCTTCTAGAACCCTCGAAACCTCATCATCTGAGTTGGGGCCACTCGAGGGGAGTATCCTGTTTACGACCTTCTTGCTGCCCTCGTGTTCGATAACGTCAGTGAGAAGCCATGACCGGCCTTTGCCAATCTCGGATATTGGCCTCTTGGTGGAGTGCCATGCCATCTTCAGGTCAGAAAGCGAAGAGATGTTTCCGCGTGCGGCATTCTGGATGAATAGGGTCGGTGGGGCTAGCAGAAAGGCGGCCCCTGCCCACAGGAACATAGCCATCGATGGAGGGATACTGAAAATTACCCCTTCTGAAGGGAAAACCGGCTCGGGCAGGAAGGCCCATGAAGGTAATATCACTGTGACCAGAATCAACGCCTTTGCATCGGCTCCGCCTTGGATTATCCTAAGCCTCCATGCCATTAGGAAAAATAGCGTTGTTACTATTGCCCCGAGGAGCGACCACCATAGGGTGGTCTCTGGTGACTCATTACCTAGAACCAGAGCAATGAAATCGGTATCCGAGTGGTTCGCTGCCCCGCCGATTAGTCCAACCAGTCCAACTGCGTATACGATGGACAGGGAATACTGTTCCTTTGTCCACGCAGAGGTTTTTCTCAGATCAGGTGGGTCGAACATGCAAAGCGACGACGTTGCCAATAGCGCTACCGACATGCAATAGTTGAGGAGAGTGGTATCGATGATTGCCAGTTCCATGAAAAGAATTGCAGCAGAAGGAACCGCCCATTTCAACCAATGAGAGTCATTGACCATCAATGTGGAGTAGTCAGACCTAGCAGCCAATGCAAGGCAGCAGAATAATATCAAGACGCGTGCCCAA
>JASMLH010000009.1 GCA_030748775.1 Candidatus Thalassarchaeaceae archaeon
CGGTTCCAAAGACCCAGATTTCACCATTGAGGGATTCTCCCGTGAGAAGGTCTGCTTGCGTTTCCGTTTCGATAAACTCCCAGCCGCTCCTAACCTCCTGTGCCTGGGAGCTTCCAGTTACAAGAATGAGTGCAACCAATGCAAAGGAGGCGAACCATCCTGAACCACGTGGCATTTCCCTTCCTCGTCCAAGGGTGGTTCCGAACGTCATGGCCATCCCCATGAGGTTGGGGATGGTGGATATAGTCTAGTCGTCTGGGAAATATTCTGTTCAGGCTGGTCATTGGGAATGTTCATGGTGGCATTTTGTCCGATTGGTTCTATGGGCGAGATGCTGTACAAGGGAAAGGTCAAGCAGGTTTGGAGCACTGAAGATCCCGATATTATTGAATTTAGGTACACTGATCAGATTTCTGTTTTTGACCAGATTATACCTAGCCTTATTCCAAGGAAGGGTGAGTCATTGAACCGGGCTTCTTGTCATTGGTTTGGATTGTTAGAGGAAGAGGGGATTTGCAAGACCCACGTAATAGAGATGAATGCCCCCGACAGGGTTCTAGCGAGACGATTCGATGTTATTAGAGAGCCTGGCTCGATTCCAAAGGACGCCGAGAACTTCTTCGTCCCACTGGAGGTGATTTGCCGGCACTACCTTGCAGGTACTGCATGGAGGAGGTACCAGAGAGGAGAAGTCTCCCCGGAGGACTTCGGCTTCGAAATGGGTGTGGAACTCACAGAAGGGGTGAAACTTCCCAAGCCGTTCCTGGAGGTCTCGACAAAGTTCGAGAAATTTGATCGAAATCTGGACAGGGAGGAAGCTCTACAGATTTCCAATCTTGAGTCCGAAGAACTCGACTCACTCCTCGCCATTGTCCTGGATGTCGACTCAGTGATCGACCGTGAGACTTCCAAGAGGGGCCTAATCCATGTCGATGGAAAGAAGGAGTTTGCCCTAGGCCCTGGACGAGAGCCTGTTCTGATTGACTCATTCGGAACCTTGGATGAGGACAGATGGTGGGATGCTGAAGCCTACAATAAAGGCCAGATTGTCCAGCTCTCCAAGGAGTCAGTAAGACAGTACTACATTGATTCTGGGCATCACTCAGAGCTTTACGAAGCACGGCAGACAGGGGCCGATGAGCCACCCATCCCTCCCTTGCCTGACTACTTGATCGAAAGCACGGCGGAACTATACGCGACGATGTTCGAGCGCCTCACTGGAGAGGCTCTCTGAGGGACATAGATGGGTACGCACGAGTACACGGATGATCCTAGGAACGAAAACGTGCAGATTTCGATCAACGGACGCCTCTATCCGAGGGAGGATGCAAAGGTCTCGGTTTTTGACTCGGGTTTCTTACTCGGCGATGGCGTTTGGGAATCATTCAGGTTACACAATGGGAAGCTAGCTTTCTTGGATGATCATCTGGATAGGCTGTTCAACGGGGCAGCGGAGATTTCCATGCATCCCCAGAGAGAAAGGGAAGAAATCATCCATGAGATACAAAGGGTAGTAGAAGCTAATGGTATGGATGACGATGTGCATCTTCGCCTAATCCTGTCAAGGGGCCTCAAGCCTACTCCATATCAAGCACCGTGGGTGATTTCCAGCCCTCCAACATTGGTGATTATCCCCGAATACAAGAAAGCGAATCCACTTAGAGCTAAGGAAGGCATCAGCCTAGTTTCAGTTGATACAATTAGGGGAAGCGACAATATTCAGAATCCTAGGATCAATAGCCTATCGAAGCATAACTGCATAGCAGCCTGCGTCGAGGCTTCGGAGAAGGGGGGCGACGAGGGCCTAATGCTGGATCCACATGGTTTCGTCTCCACTTGCAATTCGACTCATTTCTTCATGGCCAAGGACGGAGAAGTATGGACCTCTACCGGGGAATACTGCCTTGATGGGATTACTCGGAGGAAGGTCCTCGAGCTTTGTCTCCAAAACGGAATCCCTTGTTCGGAGAAGAACTTCACTTTGGACGACGTTAGATGCGCCGATGAGGCCTTTGTCACTGGCACCTTTGCAGGCCTGACTCCCGTTGTTTCATTCGATGGAGAGCAAATGAGTGGGGGGGAGAGGGGGCCAATTTGTGAAAAGTTGCAGGAACTATACATCTCCTTAGTGGAGGATGAATGCAGTGACTGAACCAATCAAGGTTGCAATGTGGTCCGGTCCCAGGAACATCTCAACAGCGATGATGTATTCATTCGATAACAGGACAGACTGCCATGCGACCGATGAGCCGCTTTACGCTTCTTACCTTCTTCGCTCAGGGACTCCTCACCCTGGGGCCGAAGACGTTCTAAGGAAGTACGATACCGATTTCTCCTCGGTCACTTCCATGCTAAATGGACCTGTCCCGGGTGGAAAGGAAATTTGGTACCAGAAGCACATGTGCCACCATGTCCCCCGGGATTCTGATTTGTCATGGATTGACGGATTCTCTAACTGCTTTCTAATTAGGGATCCCCGTGAGGTAATTGCTTCCCTTTCCAAAATTACCAGTTCCATTGATCTGTGGTCCATTGGCTTACCTCAGCAATTGCGGATAGTTGAACACGTTATCGAGTCGACGGGGAGAAGTCCCCCTGTGATTGACTCCAAGGACGTGCTGATGAATCCAGAGGGAGTATTGCGTTCCCTATGCCGAGAGCTGGGAATCCAATTCTCCGGGGAAATGACATCATGGGATCCTGGTCCGAGGGATTGCGATGGCAATTGGGCAGAGTTTTGGTACCAATCGGTTTGGGAATCATCCGGATTCTCTCCTTATTCTCCAAAGGAACTGGAACTACCCAGCTCCTTGGAATCAGTATTGGTGGATGCCCAGGTGATATATCAGTCGCTTAGGAATCTCAGATTGGATGACTAGGAATGCCTTCTCATCAAGACCCCGCATCTTCTCCTTCCGGCCGCCCTCAGGATTACTAGGAGGTGTCTTAGTGCATCTTGGACACCTCCATCGTGCGGCTCGCTAGAAAGAACAGTCCATGACCCCTTCTCGATAGCCTTTCTCAATCTTGGCACCTCCTCTATTCCAAGCCATCCCAGCAACTCGACCCCCCCTGCCCCTTTGCTGAAATCCAACGGGCCATCTCGACTCTCCTGAAGGCCACTCCCTAGCTTCCGAAGAAGAGAGTGCATTTCCCCATCATCCTCCTTCGTGTAATGCAGGATGTATTCTACAGCATTCCCGTCGTTGCTAGGGAATCTCCCCAGTCTCTCCCGAGAGTGCCCACTGTCAAGGGGCCTTGGGGCGCCTCCTCCTTCTTGCCAGTCGAGGATGCAAATTAGCAGGATAGTTGCAGCATCCATTTCGGGGGCTCTCCCTTCTACCAAATCAGGCAGGATCGACTTCTCGTTTATCATTCCCAACAGGCCTTCGTGACTTCCTTCGAAGGACGATGCAATGCCCTCCAGGAGATCGCTTGGGCTCTTCGCAATGGGGTCGAAGGTGTGGAATGCAGGAGGGGGGATGTATCTGCCCACGATTCGTTCCGGGGACTACCTGTCAAGAAGCCTTCTGAGCCTGTCTTCGAATTCGTCGACCTCACCTTCTTCCTCTTCAACGAGCTCCACTTCCCCCCCCTCCTCGCTGCCTCTTGGTGAGACTTCCTCATCGCTATCAGGAACTTCATCTTCGGGAGACTCTTCTGACGCCCTTTCAGCCATCTTCTCCTCAATCGCGGCCTGGGTGAGTGAAATCATCCTCTCCCTCTCTCTGTAGTTGCTGACAATCCATGCAAGTCCAATGTAAATGCCCACTACCAATATCGCAGCCATCGCCCCGGTGTTGAAATTACTCAATCCGTCGGTGACTGAGGTTCCACCGCTAAGAATCAAACTTGCCACGTCATCCGAAGGATCTGAGTCTTGGTCCCAGGGGAATGCGCATCCTATTGTTGCGACCAACTCCTGTTCATCGTCAACATCAGGCCGATCTAGAAGGGGCGATGGGACGAACGTCTGAGTCATGTCTACCACATGCTCAGAGTGATGGGTCCCAGAAGAAATGGTGATGATGCAGTCCGCATCCTCGAGTAGGTTCTCGTTCAGCCTCTTTGTCAGGACCTTTACTTTCTGGCCTTCTCCTTCTCCCTCCAGTTCCAGCCCCACTAGTCCTACATTCCAATCGCTCCTTCTGATGTCGTAGGTCCTCTCTGCATCCCCGACCATCCTACCCTTGTCATCAAGCACCCTGATCCCTATTTTCCGTTTCCCCGGAGAGGGCCCCCAAGAATCCGAACTTAGGTTCACAAGTGTAGATGAGTTTGCAGACAGGCTGCCGATTGCAGAGTCAATCATCTGACCCTCATCGCCGATTAGGAATGCCTGGAAATCGAATACATCACTCCCATTTCCGATTGTGCATGTTGCCTGGATTTCGGTGACTTCCCCGCTGATTTGGCACAATACGACTCTGACCCCTCCCTCGAATGCTGAAACCTCATACTGGAGAGAAGAAGTACCATCGATTATCAAATTTCCAGTCCCACTGGAGGAAATCGGCAACAGCCATCCCATACTGCTGAACTGCAACTCTCCTGTTCCGGAGCTCTGGACTACTGAGGACGAGGAGTCCGTACCATAGATCATTACCGTTGCATCGTCCCCGACCAGAGCGGAAATGTATGGGGAACTTGCCCACGAGTATTCTGATTGGACTGCGTTGAGGATAATTTCTTGCTGATTGCCAGCTGGGTCTTGGGCTAGAATCCTGATCGTCTTCTCGTCACCACTCCAGTCTTCATCCGGAACTAGGCTGATTGGCACTCCTCTTTCTTCTCCAATACCTAGAACCACCTCTGAAGAACCCTCGACCTCCCATCCCGGGGGGAGGCTAAGGATCTGTAGCTCAATCGTCGTTGGCGAGTTCCCAAGGTTGCTAACCTTGACTTGGGGGAGTCCCCCATGAGAAGAGATGACCCAGAACCCCTCTCCATCCATTGTGAAATCATGGACTATTGCTACTCTAATTGGAAGGGTGATTTCCACGAGACCAGAAGAGTCCCCCTCTCTTACTCTAACGTGCAACTCTACGGATTTTCCGTGCGTAGCAGACTCTGGAGGGGTGATGTTCAGCAATAGTGTTGTAGAGGAACCGGGTTCGACCTCTCCCATCTCTGCAAGGGGTTCTATCTCCCATCCATTCTGACCAGTTACGTAAACTGATACGTATGGTGAGCTTGGGGAGTTCCCATACTGTAGTATCTCCAACTCTACAATGGATCCTTCTGGCTCTATCTCCAGGTCGGCCTTGCTCGAAGCGACCCCCCATCCGGGAACGTGCGATGCTTGTACGAAGAATGTGAAACTCATTACTTCGAACCCTCTAGCGCTCACTATCACTTCGACCTCCATCGTGGACCCACTCCAGGCCTCGTCTGACACGTTAGCGAATACTTCCATTGCAACCGTCTGGTTGACGCTTACGTCAACCGCCGAAGACCCACCCGCATCCCATCCATCTGGCTGGTCGCCCTCCTCCACAAAGAATCGGGTGCCAATTTCAAACTCTATGTCGTCCACCAGATTACCGGTGTTCGTTGCGTTGAAGGCAAACGTCATTTCTTCACCTGGTAGCGCGGAGAAAGTGGAACCGTTGACCTCTACACCCCCTTGAGTTGTCGTGATTTCCCAGCGATGGTCTTGCCTAACCTCGAAAACTACAACCTTGCTGTCCGAAACACTCCCGTTACCCACAGATGTCATAGAGAAATTGATGGAAATCGGGATCCTCGCAGGCGTGTCTTCTGGAAGCGTCACGCTCAGGGGTACTGTCCTGAGTGCACCTGGACCCAGAGAAATGGGATTGCTGCTGAAGGAAACGGAAATCCCTGGGTCCGAGGTAATGTTCTCATCGACAATTAGTTGATGGGCAAGAATGTAAGAGTCATCGCCATTCCCTGAGTTCTCTAATCTAAGAATAACCAGGGAGGGTTCGCCCACGTCGACAACGTAGGGTTGGGAGACTGGCGAGTTCACCTCCAAGGCTGCTCGGTGGATCTGTAGTACTTCTAGGGAAAGACGCAGTGCAAAGTCCGTTCCTGAAGTGCTACCATCGAAGAATTGGTGGAATGCTGGCGTGGCATCTTCGGGCAAATCCAGGAAAATCCATCCTGAGGCCCTCGTACCGGGAGAACCTGTCAATGACACGTTGTCTCCCGAGATGGAAATTGAACCACTACTCTCCCAAGTCCAGCCCTGTATTGACATGCCCGAGCCGGCAAGGGACCAAGACAGATTCGACGTTCCTTCTGGAATGTCGGCATGAACTTCCCAAGCCAAAACCTCTTCCGGTACAGACCTCTGATGATCGGTTCTAACCACCACTCCCGCTGCAAAGAAACCCAAATCTACCTGGCTACACTCTTCTTCCTCGCCGCTCCCTACGCACATTGTAAGGGGAGTGTTCACGCTATCGCCCAGATTTGCAGATTGTGGGACTCCGAGTCTGGCTGTAACCTCCTTGATTTCACCAGGGCCAAGTGAAAGAGCGGTAATCTCCTGGTCCGAGGAATCGAAAATCCTCAGATCTGAGCCCCACTCGGTACCATCCCATGAAATTGCTATCTGGTTCTCTGCTGCGTTACCCACGTTCTCGATTAGCAACCAGGCGCTAGCATCCTCCGAAATTAATCCGAAACCATCGCTCGAGGAAGTCCCATCAGAGCCTCTAATTGAAAGGCCCCTAGTTCTGTTCGCCTCTATTGGCAGGTTGGCATTAGCCGAGGTGTTTCCTCCATCGAGGGACAATGTCAGTCCAAGGAATCCTGAGTCTGAACCAAGTGCATCGGAGGGGGCGTGGATTCTCAACTCTGGAAACCATCTTTCTCCCGCGCCTATCTCCACCGAACTTATTCCCCCAGGGGTATTGTCTACCCACCACCATCCACTAGGCAGGGTGGAGTCATCAACGGACAGGCTCCACGTCCCAGACAGCCTACCAGTAGATCTGATTGCAACTGATGCATCCTCACTACTCCCTGGATCTACCCTGACTGGCTCTGTTGGAATCTCGAAAGTGGCATTGTAGGTTGGGATGATGGACAATGTTTTGGTCTGGAAGTCATTGTCATATCTTGTTTGAGTCAGGTTCCTGTACGGGTCGAGGATCAACTCGAACGTGTGCTCCCCCAGGCCCCCACTCCACTCCACGCTGAAAGATGAGAATGATCCCGTACCACTTGGGTCAACTGGCTCTAAGTTTGCTATTGATCTACTTCCAATCTCAACTCCATTGGCGTAGAGCGTCGCATCAGTGAAGTCGTCAGTGTCCGATGTTCCGGCATTCTCAATGTAAGCAGTTACCGTCACCTCTTCATCGGGGTCCGGTGCACTTGGGTTGAACTCAATCCCCCGTCCGTCCGTAAGTGGCCTCACATCCGACATTGACATGGAAACTACCGTACTCCCAATTACTACGTCAAGAGCCGCATCACCATCTACGTCAGCTAGGGAAGGTGAGGACCAGGTTCTGTGTTCAAGCTCCAAGTCTTCAGACCAGGCGGAGTTTATCCCTGCAGAGGTTCCGGTGGAGCCGTCAAATGCCCATAGAGAGCGACCAAATGGTACAATCAACTCAGGCTCCCCCTCGTCGTCAATATTCATCCAAGAGGCAGCTGCCACTGCAATCTCATCGTTAGGCGTCCCACTACTCTGCTCTAGATCCCTGTTCCATGCCTCGTTGGGCGACGCCCCGCCTACATCGTGGCAGCCCGAAACTCCGTGCCTCGCCCCAGTCGTACTCTGCCACCAGGTGACCCAACAAACCCTGTCATGCTCTCCGTCTTCATCGGTATCGATTGCAGTAGGGGGTGCATCGGCAAAACCATTGGACGCTTCGAATGTCCACAACTCGCTCCCATCGCCTATCTCCATTCCTCTGAACTCGGCACCGTCGACATTGCCTGAACCATCAGCATCGCTAGGGATCGTGATAATCATCTCTGGATCGGAGTCCGAGTCTAGGTTGGCAATCACCGGTCCTGGAAGCCTGATGTGAGGGGAATTTGTATCCCCGTCTAGGTTATTCAGAGGCAACCCGTCATCCCAACTTGATCCGCCAGTCTCTGAGTCGATCTTCCAGACCCACATCGCCCCATTGCTGGCTTCAATAGTCGTCAGGACGATAAATCCTGTCGACTCATCCATCTGCGCAAATGCCGGATCAGAGGGATGGCTTCCTTTGTCCAAGTTTACCTGCCACATCGAATTCGGAGTCCCGTTTGTCTGAAGGGGAAGTGCGAGAACTACAGGTTCTTCCGATACTTCATCCAGCGCTGCAATTACTAGTTCCGCATCCCCATTTAGATCTACATCGGCAAGTAGGGGCTGGGTAGTTGGCTTGTGACCTCCCAAGAGGCTATTGCTGTACGGGCCTTCATCGCTGCTAATCATTAGGGATTCATCAGTCCATGTCCACAGTTTTTCATCAGAGTGGCCATTCGGTGACCATCCTGTTACAGAGCATGACAACCTTGGTGACCATGCATCTACGTGCATACTGCCTGCAGCATCGTAGACTAGGAATATTTCCGGTTGACCGTCGCTATCCACATCCACAACCACCGGAGATGCCTTGATTGCCTCTGTAGATCCAATATCGACTTGCCAAGCCAGATCTGCGTCTTCTCCCTCTATAATCCGAAGTATGCTGTGAGGGGATCCAGATACTTCCACAGTCTGAACCAGGATTGTGAACAGAGATCTGCCCCCGCATCGCTGTTCGGCCCCCTCATCGATGTTAATCGACCCTCCGAAGTCCGCAATTGGAGTTGCCAGGGAGTCTGTTCCGATTGAGTAGGACCCATAGGCCCAGTTTACCGATGGCTCGATTATTGACATCAGGGAGCTTGCATTTGACGGATCACCATATCCGGCACCCCCACTTGGTTCGTGTCCTGGAACATCTGCGTTCCTTGAACCAGTTCTGCCGAATTGTGGCCAAGGTTGGCCCCCATCCGTCCAAACAGCTACGTTTTCACCAGTTGTCATCATTTTGGCCGAATTCTCGGGATATTCTTTGTCCACAGGGGCCTCGTTGAAGACCATGTAACTCAGCGACATGGCAATAAGAAGTGTGACGGAAAGTACGCTTCGTAGCTTGCGGCGGGTCGCGACTCGAGAAGCGGCGGCTACCATCAGAATCGAAGATGCGATTCGGAATCCACTTGAACATTCGCACCAAACCCACATTCAGACCTACGGTCTGACCGCTATTCATAACCGCCGAAGGTTTCTGCCAATCCGCTGTGCTTATACAGGGGAGGAGGGTCGCCGGGCCGCACGGACCTCTCCTCCAGAGGCATGGCCGATGAGGGACGGGAGGCGACTCCCCCCCACGTCCGGCTTCGGGAAGGTCCGCAAAGGAGGGAGAAAATGTACACCCTTGAGACAAGAGAGGACACTATCAGAATACCCGCTGAGTACATCCGAAGGGGCCGCAGACTAGAGGATCACATCGATGAACTAGCACACGATGCCTTCGAATGTCGCTTCGACGAGAACGAGAACTTCACACTGCTTACGTTTGACCACGAGGCAGTTGGTAGGGGCAAGATAATCCATGGCGACGGAGCGATATACCAGAACGTGAGATTCAAGGCCCTTGTTTTCACTATGGAAAGCAATGAGGTTGTTGACGGGGCAGTCTCAGAAGTCTCCGAATACGGGGCATTCGTAAGGATTGGGCCAATGGAAGCACTCCTCCATAAGTCTCAGATTCTAGAGGAGCCCATTCAGGTAAATCTAGGAGTAAAGAGGATCGAGGGGTCGCAGACCGGAAAGCACCTCGGAGAGGGCTCCTTCGTCAGGTCTCGGATAGTGTCCAAATCAATTAACCACAACGACCCCCGTTCCAGCAAGATCGGCCTAAATTGCAAGATGGACGGCCTAGGCTCCTTCGAATGGATCGGAGGGGATGAATAGTGGTCAAGCAACCCTTTGCGTGCGGCGAGTGCAACATGATCCTTCCAGATCCCGAGAAGAAATCTGATCCACCACAGTGCAAGAACTGTCCAAGTGCGCCTGTAACCACCGATTGGCAGGGTTTCGTTGTGATAATGCATCCAGACAGGTCTGAAGTAGCCAAGAGGCTGAATATCACCAGTCCTGGAAGCTATGCACTGAAGGTAAACATAAGGTAGTGGAAAAATGGAGATTGTCGAAAGGAGGGAGAACAATCTGCTGGACCGGGTTGAGCTTGAGTTCCGCTGGGATCATCCCAAGGAACCTACTCCCTCGCGAGCAGAGATGATAGAGGCAGCAGCCAAGTACGAGCCAGGGGCGGACAAGAGCCTCGTATTTGTCAAGAACGTGAACACTCGCTTTGGTATGTCAAGGACATCTGGGGTTGCACTGGTTTACGGTTCTTCCGAATCCGCCTCAATAGAACCTGAGCACATCATAGAACGTCACAAGACATCAGACGTTCCCGAAAAACCACCTACAACAGAAGAACCCACTGCTGATGATGCGGAAGAAGAACCTCCAACCGAGCAAGAAGGGGGGGATGAATGATGGGAGAAGGGCCGAATCCGAATGCCAAGCATTCGAAGTACTCTGTCGAGGATGGAGAACTAGTCCGTAAAGGAATTACTTGCCCAAACTGCGGACCTGGTGTTTTCCTTGGCGAGCATAGCGATAGGAAAGTCTGTGGCAAGTGCGGGCATTCTCAGTCGGACCAATAAATATCAAGTCCCAAACTCGCTCCAGCTCCCATCATTGGTCAGCACCATTTCCCCGATAATCCCAACACCAATACCATCCCTGCTGAAATACTTGGGACTCCCATTGGAAAGAATCCCATCATGCCTCCAACCGGTCCATCTCCATTCACCATCAACTATAGCAGCATCCAATACGGGACCAGGAGTCTTCACCACGACCTCCTCTTCCTCGATCCTTTGAACCGACAATAGTGAACCACCATGCATCATCATCATCCATCCGCTTCCCTCTGAGTAGGAAACTCCGGCAATCTTGTCACCGATGTCCAGAACTTTAGAGAAAATAGTCGATCCGTTTGACGGATCGATAACCACCACTCCCCCTGCCTGAGACAGAATTGCTACTCCCCCGGGAATGCCTTGGACGCAAATAATTCTGTCAATAATGCCCATTCTCGAAATCTCTGGCCACAATGGAAGCTCCTCTCTCCATATCTCTCTAGCTTCCTTGTCAACCATATACATCCCCGAAGCCGTGGTGAAGACCAAGTCCCCTCCCGACTGACCCATCTTCATTGGTTCGGAATCTAGGGTACGACTCCAAATTGATCCTGCAGGCCGTAGGTCTCGTCCAGAAGATGTCACTAATCGCAACTCTTCCCTGTTAGGTCCATTGATCCATTCCCCATCGAATGGCAGTGCAGCCATTCTGCATTCTCCAAATTCCCTATCTAGCCAAACACCCACCCACCTGTCATCCAGGCATACACCGTCGACACACGGTGCTGGGAAAGGCTTGGAACCAACTCCGATTGGCTCTCCATTTTCATCAATCCTGAGCAACTCACCTTGGGTTCCTGCCAAAATATTCGCATTCCCGCCCTTGTCGATTCTTAGGGGCGGGAAGCCAATGTACTCGCGACTCACAACCTGGGTCCGTCGTTCAGGTATTGAAATGATGCCCGAGAATATTGAAACCTGCATCGTCATCACCAAACATGGGCATCTTATTGGTCGCATCCAGGGCAGACCCAGCATCGATGAACATAATGCATGCATTAACATCGTCTGGCGGATGGAAAGATCCAGAGAAATTCACTCATGGAGATGTGAGAAAAAACAATTACACCGAAGCCCATATATTGGAAATTGACGATCTCCACATTTGGTCGGATGGAATCGACGAAATCCACCAGACTGAAACTGGCTTGGAGGTATCTGAAGTTCTTGTATTGTCCCGGCATGTGTCTAATAGCGAAGTTCCTGCCTTGACCCTTCATGCGATTGGAATACCCGGGGAAACACCTCATGGAGAGAAGGGAATGGCAGGGGGAATCAAGGGACAGGTTGTCCCTCCCTCACCTAGGTTCGGGCCCCTATTCAGGGAAATGAGTAGAATTGCAGCAGAACATGGAGTTGATGGGGACTACGACATCACCCTCGAGGCCACTCATCACGGACCGTCGCTTTCTCGTCCAACATTGTATTTGGAGATAGGATCCACCCCTGAAAGGTGGGCCGATAAAAGGGCGGCTGCTGTATGGACCGAAGCAATCTCGAAGTGCCTTGGACTAAATGGGGGTGAACAAATAGGACAATGGAAGGGAGAAGGTGACGTGATGGTCGGCCTCGGTGGTGGCCACTACGCTCCTCGACACCGTGCAATAATTTCGGAGTCCGAGGTATGGGTTGGTCACATATTGGCAGGGTATGCATTGGATTTTCAGGAACAGGATTCTTCAGGCCTCCTACCATCGGGAAATTGGCAGCATGCAGTTGAGAAATCCATAGAATCAACACGTTCTGCCTTTCCAGGAGGTCGCATCTTCGTCCACTTGGATAAGAAGTCATTCAAGGGTTGGCAGAGAGAAGCACTGCGCCATCTATTAGCAGAAATTAACGTCCCCATCCTTAGGGGAAGGGACATACTTTGACCCCACAATCGTCAAGTCTCGCCTCTATCTCTGATGCGACTATGGGGATAGTGGGGAGGTCGATTGTTGGCTTGCTTCCACTGGCACCACGCTTCTTTGTGAGATGGGTAGCTAAGCGATATGTGGCTGGAGAGAGCTTGGATCAGGCACTGGAAGTAATGAAGAGAATTTCTTCCGAGGATGCTTGCTTTACAATCGATGTTCTTGGTGAGGAGATAAGTACTCTGGCCGAGACTTCATTTTTCATCGATGAGTACGGAAGGGTCCTAGATGCAATTGCCTCAAATGGAATAGATGCAAACATCTCGATCAAACCAACCGCTTTCGGACTTCTGATTGACCAAGAGGCTGCAATCGACAACATAGAGAGAATTGTTAGAAGGGCAGCGGAGGATGAAATTTTCGTAAGGTTAGATATGGAGGATAGCAGAGTCACACAACCAACCATAGATGTCTTATTTTCTATTCACGAACGAGGATTGACGAACATCGGCCTGGCGATCCAGGGTCGTTTGAACAGATCTATCTCTGACATAAACAATATCTGCGACAGTCTTGGCCCGGATTCAGATTTCAGAATCTGCAAAGGAATCTACCTCGAACCCGAAGAAATCGCGAGGACTGACTACAGGGGGATTGTCGACTCCACAAATGACGCTATCGATGCTGCAATTGCAAGGGGATCATACGTGGCCATTGCATCTCACGATGATCCGGTGATTGAGCACTCCCTAGCATCCTTATCCTCGAATGGCATGGGTCCGGGGAAAACCGATCCTCGCCCAAATTCACCCCCTTCTAGAACTGGCAAGGGTTCGGGATACGAATTCCAGTTCTTACTTGGAGTCAGAGGGGATGTAAGGAGAGCACTGAGCTCAGATGGTCACCTTACTAGGGTATACCTCCCATATGGTGCGCGCTGGTATGAGTACAGCATGAGGAGACTTCGAGAGAACCCTGAAGTTGCAGTGCATGTAACAAAGGCGTTACTGATGCCTTGGACCAATCGTAGGTGACTAGCTAGGCTTGTGGAGGTAAATCCTCCTGATTTGACCGGCTTCCCTGCTTCCAGTAAGAGTCCTGCCCTTCCCAGTGTGGATTCCTCTGACTCTCCATTTCCTTCCTTCCACCATCATTATCGAACCACAGGAGAATACTCTTTCGGGCTCACATTCAATTTTTGTCGACTCGCTGAATTCTCCATCAGTCATGGTTATTCCTATGGAAACAATGTCGCACCTAGTTGCCCACATTGAGAATATCTCAGACGCATTCATGACCCTTCTTTCCTTAGAACCCGAGTCATCTATTCTGGTTATCTTCCAGGAAATGCCATCGTGCTCGAAAACGTCTCCAATCGATATTTCTTCATCCTCGTCTGCTTCAATTTCGGCTCGAAAGCTTCGTTTTCCGTCTGAAAGGGTTGTTTTGACTTTGACTGCTTTCGGTGGCCTCAGCATCAGCTTGTGCACTGATCCACAACGCTTGCACTTGACTAGTAGATCCTCTCCTTTCCCTTTCGGGTTGCTTTTGATAACCTCATGGTCGTGCTTGCCTGAGCAACTAGGGCAATCTGCGATGCCCGTCTCACCAATCTCCGCTCCCCTCACAAATTGGCCCCCCCATCCTCACGTCTTGAAACCATCCGCCAAGCGATGATTCAAGACCCAAGAGCCCGAGACTGGGCTATGCAAGGGGGCGATGGCACTTCGGGCCTTCCTCAAATGGATGAACTCGGCATCATGCAGAAACTCCTGAGCGAAGACCCAGAGTTGGGGGCAGAAGAGCCAGAGATTGCAGCCAGCATCGGCGAGCAGATGCTACACATGGACATTACTCCGCTGCCTCGGTCCATGAGGAGGCGAATAAGGGACGTTTGCTCCAGAGTAATACCTAGGAATGCCATAATTGTCGGAGGGGGAATAGGTCACCTTTCTGCGTGGTTATTCGATATGTGGTGTGGATCCCCGGATAGTCCGAGAATCTCAGAATCTAGGCCCGGGACACTCAGAATCATGGAGCAAGGAACAAGATTTGGAGTGATAATTGATAGGCTTATCCGAAGATATGGCGCAGAGTCTTGGTGTTCAGTCGTATCTAGTCCCTGGAAAGAGGTTGTGGCAGAGTCTTCTTCGGCTATAGCAGCAAACGTGGCCCTGCCCCGTGACTCCCTCTCAGTAATCCTGCCCCTTCCGGTAGATCTAGTAGTAATTGATCTACCCGAGGACGAAAGGGCAGAAGCAGCGTCTGTTGCATTTGACTTACTAGCTCCCGGAGGCCTAGTTCTTGTTCAAGAACCAACAGTTCCAACGGGTGACGTCGGCTCTCCCTCCGATGATGAGGAGCCAACACCCGCCCAAGCAAAAGTGGAGTCGTTCAATCGTTGGATTGGACTCGTGAAGATGGTAAATTCCGACCACTCACTCGGTTTCGCAGAGTTGACTGGTGGAACCCTAGTAGTGCTGCTGAAGAGGGAATAGCCACCCTCGGAATAGTCATTTTTCTCCGAATGCCCCCCTTTTGAGTAAGGGGGATTTCCAGAGATGTTCGAACTTTCCCCTATCAGTTGATCTACTCTTATTATCCCATAGCCGTAGTAATCGTCATGGTCAGTCTCCCCCTCCTTCATCTGTGACTTCTCCATGATTAATTGCTTGACACTTTGAATCGCCCCTCTTCCCTCTGAATTTTCTCTTTGGAGGCTTTCATCGTGTTCCAGGAGTAGCGCAAGGGCACCACTAACCCATGCTGTGGATGCTGAAGTACCGCTGGACCATCCCCACCATGAATTTCCACTACTCCCTCCAGTCATCAGAACAGGGACCTCTTGTCCTGGTGCAACGATTTCGGGTTTCTTATCCGGGTCTTCCCTGGGGAGAATGGGATTGGGCCAAAATCTTCCGTTATTGTCCCCTTTGGAGCTCCCTGACCAGATTTCTCCATTTCGTGAAATTCCACCCACGCATATCACGTCTTCGACTGACCCTGGTGACTCGACGTCTCCATCATCGTCCTCTCCATCGTTTCCCGCAGCAGCTATGACGAACACCCCACTGTCCATAGCATCTTCAACAGATTGCTCCAGACCGTCTGTGGTGAAGATTCCTGAACCAAAGCTCTGTTCTCCGCCCAAGCTCAGTGAAATGATGTCAGCCCCCTCTTCGACGCACCAGTCGACTGATTCAGACACAGTCTGATCGCTTCCAACCCCCTCGTCATCTATAGCCTTGGAAACCAGTAAACCAACTCCCTTCGAAACTCCCTTTAGCCCTCCATCTGCGACAATAATTCCTGCCATTGCAGTACCGTGTCCTTCGTCGTCATAGGGCTGATCTAATTGGTTTACAGAATCCTTCCAACCAATCAGCTGTAAATGATCCAAGTCAGGGTGGCCGAGGTCTATACCTGAGTCTACCATACAAACTACCACCCCGCTTCCATCTAGATCTACCACATCATCGATACCAGTCATCTCTTTGTATTCCCAGTCCCACGAAACCAAGGCCGGTGAAGGCCCGCCAAGAGTCAAGCCCTCCTCCCCCTTCCAAATGTAAAGTACTGCTAACGATGACGCTAGGAGCAGAAGAAGGGCAGAACAAATTGCTACCAATGTTCCAAATGCATCTTTCGAGAGGACTAGAGGTTCCGTGGATCCACCTTGATATTCCCCACTATCCTCAGGTCCGCTCACCAGATCTCAACTCTTCCGAAATGACTGCCAATTGGGGTGCTCGTTCCGCAGTTTACGCAAACCACTCTTGTCGGGATTCGGTTTTCGCATTTTCCACATTCCGAACCAGGCTCACCCTTCCCAGAACACCCATCCTCTGCACAGGGTGCCCTAATCTTCCCACCATCCCCTCTCAATGCTGCAGTTTGTTGGTTACAAACCGGGCATTTCCCCTGCTCATCTCTTTTTCGGGGCAGGCTCTCACCAGAGACTTCCCTAGCCCGGTATGATTGGATCCTTTCTTCTGAACCCCCTAGCATGAATTGTGGAAGCCAGACGATTCCGAGGAGTAGTAAGATGGCCGACGAACCAGTGATTACGTGGGAGAAAATAAGGAAGTAATTGAGGCTCATTTCATTCGGGCTAGGGGCGACGGCGTGAGAACTACTC
This sequence comes from Candidatus Thalassarchaeaceae archaeon, assembly GCA_030748775.1. GTDB lineage: Archaea > Thermoplasmatota > Poseidoniia > Poseidoniales > Thalassarchaeaceae > UBA36. The sequence continues at coordinate 16,732 of JASMLH010000009.1, forward strand.
CACGAACTAGCATTCAGCAGGGCAATCCAGAACAGTATGCAAAGGCTCCAGGCCTTTAGGCTGTGATCCTCCCATGCCCTTTCAAAGACTCTTGGATCAGGGTGTGAGTGACGTTCCTGCACGTGGATGTCTCGAGTCTCCAGAACCGATCTTTTCACCACGAAGTTTGCTAGAAACAAAGTCACAATGTTAGAAACAAAAACCCATGTCCAACCCAGAATTTCAGTTTCAAATGGGAATTCGGGAGAGTCAGCGTGAGCCTTGATGTAGCCGAACTGGATAATCCCCATCCCAATGATGAGGTACACTATATTCTCCCTCATTATGGGAAAACTCGCCCAAATCATGGCCAAAGATCCAATCCAACAGAGAATTGAGAGGAGAGAAAGTATCAGAGATAAATCAGTGATGTGCAGGAATCCGCTGTCATCACCAAGAATTCCTGCTCTATTGTAGTCGCCCCCGCTGGAAATCTCTCCAATCCCAATATCCCAGGTTCCAAGAATGAATCCAACAACAGACAGTAGAATTACGGTCGATTCCCTCGACCCCCAGTATCTACTTGCCAGAAAAATATTGTATTCTGCCTCGGATAACAACCGATCGATTTTCCCCAGCCTGGGGTCGAATCCAGCAAAAATCTCCCGTTTCCTAAATCCACTAAACCTCGGCATACTCGAATCTTGCTTGTTCAAAGTCGGTTCAGGGGTGCCATCTGCGGGAACTGAAACGGCTTCGCTCGGGTCTGACACAGGCGTCCAAGGAACAATTTCCCCAATAAGCCCCCCGCTAACTGGTAACCCAAATTTCACCACTATTGCCCTATTTGTTGGCGCCGAGGGCGAGATTTGAACTCGCGAGGGAAAGATCCCACGGGCTTTCCAGGCCCGCGCAATACCGGGCTATGCGACCTCGGCCGAACACTCGCAGAGACATTGCAGTTTTCACAATGACGTTCCTTGAACCTGAATAGAATTCACCATTCCGCCACGATTAAACAGGAAATTCCGGTCGCATATGTGCTGCCACTGTGGCTTAGAGGTATAGCGTCGCCTTGGTAAGGCGAAGGTCGGGGGTTCAATTCCCCCCAGTGGCTCCATTCGAATCGTCGTATTGGAGACGGGTGACAGATTAATTGATAACTCAGTAGAGCCCCAGTTGGAACATGACCGAAGGCCGAACTACACTTGCAATAGTATTGTCATTACTGATGATTGCTACTCCCCTATCCAGCGCAAACATCTCTTCATGGGATGGCCCAGATGTGGTTAACAGCAACGGTGATCCAACCATTGTCTCTGGTTTTACCCTTCCAGGAAACTCCACCGTAATGGATGGATGGCTCCATGTGACCAATAATCCGATGTCATCATCTGGCACTAGCGCAATCTTATGGGATGAAGACGATTTTGAATCGGGATATGCCGTAGGTGCCATACAAAATGGGAATGGCGAACTGGTCCTGGAAGATGATGGCACCAGATCAAACATTAGCAACTTCGACGTGGGGGAGATAGAGGTATCTCTGAGCTCGATATACAAGTACTCCCCTGGGTGGAGGGTCGTATTCGAGAAGGCAGACTCCTCAAACCTATCAGGTTGCGGAGGAGGGGACGGCACATACCTAAGCTATGGGATGGATAATGACTTCGACGAAAATTTTGACCCCGACGAGTTGTTGGAAACCCTATATTATTGTGAGACCTATGCTAATGACGATCAGGTTATCTCCCTGACAATTACCGATCAAGGTAGTGGATACATTGCAGGTAATCTCTCTGCTTCCGGAGGAGGTGGGTCGGGATTCTCTGGCACTTACGTGATAAGCTCTGGTATAGAGAGCATTTCTGTAACCAATGGTGGTTCCGGCTATGGTACTAGCGATCAGATTCAGATTAATACCAATGGAGATGGGACGGGCGCAGCTGCGTCAATAGGCTCTGTGGATAGCATGGGCTCCATCCTAGCCATTACAATGGACAGTGCTGGATCCGGATACCAATCTACAGACAGCATCAATATCGGAGTTGCCAATGGCACTGGTGCTTCACTGTCAGCGAATCTATTCAGCACTGGAGTCATCCATTCAACTTCCGTAACGGACACTGGCAGCAACTACACATCCGCACCTACTATTGTAATCAGCGATTCCGGTGGCTCTGGGGGGCAGATAACTGCAAACATGGGTGACTATTACGAATACGAAGTAGACGTCACAACCGAGCCAACCGGGACCAATTGCCCATTGTCAGGTAAAAAGATCGAGGCAGGACTGGACCTGAATAGGAACAGGAACCTGGACTCGTCCGAGATTTCGAATACCACCTATATCTGCAATCAGTTGAAACTCTGGCAGGCTACTACATTCATGGACCTCAATGGAAGCTTGTATGGGGACGAGCAGACCCTTGGTCATGGAGTGGTTCCTTCCTCCTCGTTCGAGGGAATAGTTTCGGCAGGAACTCTGCCCGGACAACCCGTCCCTGCAGGCACCTCAGGTTACCTACTAATTCCCAAATCTAATGTGCCCAGAGATATTTACATCAATGGCTATTATCTTACCTTCAATCATTGGTATCACCTCGACAGTACCTCCATGGGTGGTGGGGACGGAGCATGGGTCGAGTATCGGCTGAAATCCTCTGGCGATTGGGGAAACTGGACATATATTGAGCCCCAAGGTGGATACCCAAGCACCATGTCTACCGATGCACCTCTCCCAAATGGGGCAACTTCACCAGTGCCAGTTTTCGCCTCTCCTAGTCACAGTGGATGGGTGGAAAACAACTTCTCTCTTTCTGAAATAAGTGGAATTGGTGATTCCGACGAAATAGAATTCCGATTCCAGATTTGGACGCATCCAAATGCATCATTTGAGAGGCCGGGTTGGTTCTTGGACAACATTCGAGTGGCAAATGATGGCTTGAATATAGGAGCATGGCACCATGGATGCTATACGACCACCTCCAACTCATGCACTTATTCCGCGAACGCCATGGGATCCCTAGAGAGGACCATTGATCTTACTGGAACCAACTCTACTTCCAAGATTCAATTGACTATGGAGTGGGACTTGGAGGGGGGGAACTATGACAATGCCTGCGTTGAGATCTCATTGAATGGCAATACATGGACCGATATATCCTCCACAACAAGCAGCACCTCGTCTGATTGTTCGGCCAGGACCGGCGCAATTCCGGGCAGTGGATATACTGACGACGATGGGCAGAATTATGGGGACCAAAGTGGCGACTTCCGCAAGGTTTCACTAGACATCCCGTCTGGATTCCAAGGCCAGTCCGCGGTGTACTTCAGAGTCGTCGTGGATACAAATGGGTACACCAACTATGGCGGGAGTTACCCTTCCGATTCACGAGAGGGACTGACATTATCTGAACTCCGAGTTCTCGATTATTCCGGAAACACTCTCTTCCTGGACGAGATAAACTCCTCATCATCAATGACACATTCTGGACTACCCGACTCCCAAGGAAACCCATCACCAGACGATTGGACCTTCTATACCGTATTGAAGGGCCAACAGTCGTTAGGTCTAACTTTCGAGGACGCAACAGCGAACTCCCCAACAGTTAACGACGAAGAGGGCTGGACTCGTTCGAATTCAGGAACATGTAGCACAGACAAGTGCAAGTTCACCCTAAACAGGGTTACATCGAACTCTGGACCCCCACTGGCCGCCTCATTCCCTTACCTCTACGGGATAGGTTTCTCCGGGAACTACGACGCCGGCATCGACGAGGCAAGGCTAATCTCACCGGCGTATGATATTCCCCTCAATGGGACCTCTTACTTCACCTTCGACCACTGGTCCTGCTCCGAAGCCTCGTGGGACGGCGGGGCGGTCTTCATCAAGGTCAACAACGGTAATTGGCAGCATTTCGATCCTGGTTGGTACTCGAGCACCGCCTACACATCTGCCGGGCACAATATGGCAGGAATGGCCGTCTTTTCAACGGACCACTGTACTGGAACGGCTTCTAGCGGGAGCTGGTCGTCAAATAGCGAGATGACCAACCTTCGAGCGAATCTAGACTCGTACAAGGGAGACACTGTCAAGTTCAAGTTCGCTTTCGGATCCGATGCAATATGGAACCTAGCAGGGTGGTTCATTGACAATGCCGGAGTCACTATCTCCAATTACGGAGACACGGGTAACTGGCTCAGCCCCACATTCTCAATGGACTCTGAGAAGCACTTCAACCACGGCTTCGTTGACATAGAGGCAAACGTGAACGAGGAGGGGTGGATTCGCGGTTCCATCGTAGAGTCAGCAACGGGTACCGATATTGCCGGATTCACAAACCTATCATTCCCATTCAGCCTAGCCGGACTGGACTCACAGCAGTACCCATATGTACGTCTGAAAGTCCACATGGGTTCAGATGACCCAGAAGTTTCCCCTTCTCTGGGAGCAATACACATTGGAGCAAAAAGAGTACTAAGCGCCGACTCTGGATACAATGGGTGGGATTTCAGTACCGGGGTAGAAGTAGTCGATGGACTGCTAAATGCAACTGCAATTACCGGCACAATAAGCTCTGACTTTGTGTACTCCTCACGACCAATAAGGAGCGTAACTTTGGGAGGGAATATCTCTAGCGGAGTTTCAGCGACAGTTTTCGATCACAACGGGAACTCGATGGGCTCTGTAACAAAGGGGGGCAAGATAGAGTTCTCAAACGCAATGTTTGGCTATTCTGTCACTGTCACGCTCCCGACTAATGGTTGGATAGACGTTCTCCGAATTAATCCAGCCTTCGCAAATCCTGCATCAAATCCATCTATAGATGTCCTAAACGACGGTTCTGAAGAATGGGCGTTCCCAATCTCAGACCAAAATTCACAGTTTGGTTACGGGCACTTCGGCTGGCAGTCGATGCTGACAAACTCTGGATCATTCTCTAGGACTGCATCTTTTGATCTCGATGGGACAAACTCAGAGTCTATTTCCATAATGATACCATCATCATCGGTGGTATCTTCTGGAATGCTAGCAATATCCCCTGACTCCGATGGATTCGAATCCCCTGTAACGATATCTCTGGCGGGCTCCACCGTTTCAGGGGGGTCTGGAAACTCCCCATTCATCACTCCAATTAGTCCCGGCCAACTATCTGGGATTAGCCTGATGAGCACAACTCACACTGACTCAGACACTGGAAGGGAATGGCTAGAGGTTCCGATGCTAATTTCATCCGCCAATGCCCAGTCCGTTTCAATCTCAAGTATCGGTATAGGATATCTGATTTTCGAGAACGTGTCGGACCTAGGGCCATCGATAGCTGGATATCATGAAGAATACACCTCAGACGACCCACCTCCAGAAGAATTGTCAATACCACTTAGCATGACTTCAGACTACGGCTCAGTGGCTATTGATGGATCGGTCATATACGATTACATGTTCGTCAACCGAGACTTCTCCGTACCCAACACATTCTACCCAGATGGCCAGATCATCGAGGTAGTTACTAGCCACCACCATCTGTATGACAACGCAGACATTGCTGAAATTCAGCTAAAAGGAGCAGCATCGGACGGAAACACAATTTCATTTGAGGTTCAGAACAGTGCTGATGGGCTATGGGGAAGCGGACCCTACTCCGTTTCTTTCTCACAAACTTCCGGAAGCAGTCTAGCCCCGTTGAATTCAGCCATGAGCTATGTGGAGGAGTCCCAACATCCCGACGGGTACACTGACATAGTTGTACACTGGTTCTTCAAAGTCGAATGGGCTTGGGACGACGTTGACAATATCTTCTGGAGCGCTAGAGCAAATGATCACAATGGCGAGACAATCTGGCCTTCATCATCCCAAAGCGGTAGCTCCGGCGTTAATGCTGTTGAGAACGATATCCAAATCGACTCCTTCGAGGTTAGGGACGAAAGTAGTAGGTTGATTTCGAACATCTACGATACATTGTTCTATCCCTTCCCAATACTAGAGGGAGGAAACCTAAACATCAGTGGAACAGTACGCTTCCAAGACTCCCAAGATGTGCGACCGCAATCGACGGATTTCTCCGTCGCACTGAATCTCTCCGGGTCCATATACCCCCTACAAACTGGGGATGGCGGAACATTCTCCGGAGTAATCCCATCCCCAACAGGCATCAATCAGATGACCCTCTCGCCGTTAATCCTGACCGTGGGAGGGCCGGGCTCTAATGGCGCAATGGATTCAACCGGTCAGTTTTCTGGAGTCGAGGTAGTTGTGGACTCCAACCCGCCAGTAGCTGGCCCACTAGAGGTCCAAACGCCAGTTGGGCTACAATTTGTCGATGGGATGGTTGTAGACCCAACAGTACCGCTCTCCCCATTCGTCACCATTACGGAAGACGAGGCTAGAGGCGATTCACTGACGCTGAGGTACTGGAGGACAGGAGTGGACGACACAAATGGGGATGGCATTGCAGATGAAAATGAGTACCAGTCTCAGCAAAAGGATCTAAGCGTTGGACTGACAGGACAGCAGCAGATTCAATTCACAGGGATCGACGTATCGGAGTTGGACAATGAACTGATACACTTGTACCTTGAAGGAAGTGATTGGGCAGGCCTGACTTACCAGGATGGGGGGACGGGAGGAGGCCCTGGGGCAGCTAACTCATGGGCATCCATTGTAGTCGCCGAAGACGTTCTGGTCGAATTCGCTGGGGCTGGCCTAGGTACCGGCTCAGCAAGTAGCTCCACCTTCGGACTTGATCGGCAAACTCAGGACAGCATAGACTTCTACCTGATCCCAGGAATGGAGCATACGTTCTCAGTACGACTAGATGAGCCAAATGGTTTCCATACAATTGACAACATCACTGTGTTCCTTTGCGGTTACGGGAGTGACCAGGGTGTCTTCTCATTCAGCCCCTACTCATCGACACTTTGGTCCCCCGAGGATAGCATGTTGACCCCAATCGCAGCCATAACTGAACTAGTCACCGGAACTGTAACTGAACTAAGAGTTTCATTCGAGTTGTCATGGGATTATGTGTTTGACGAAGACGACTTTGACTGCAAGCCTAGGGTGCTTGTAGAGGATGGACTTGACCAGATTGAGTCTCCCGTGCTCAGCGCACTTTCCTGGAGGCTAGACAACATCTTGTCCGCGGTACCCGAAACGGCCGAGGACCTGACTCCTCCCCTGGTTGAGCCAGAAGGGCCAAACCTCTATCTCGGACAGGGCGACCAATTCTCGGTTAGCGGTGCAGTTTTCCATCAGGGTTCAGGATTGATTCTGTCAGAGCCGACGACAGATCTAACAGTAACCCTCGCCGTGCAATATGGCGGGGGAACTTATGACTCGTCTGCAGTGGTTGACTCCGAGGGGAACTTCACAGTTTCAATGACCTTGCCCGACTTCCCCCCAGTAGAGCCGGAAATGGTGCTAACTGCTTCCCTACTGAACACTCCTGGATATTCACAATCAGTTGATAACCAAGACGCCTCGATCACTGTAGATACGGCCCCCCCAACAGCTCTGTTCAATCTGAATGAATTCCCCGACTCATCACTCACGGTGATCGAGACAAACACCATGGACAGCGTAACTGTGACTGTAACGATAGTTGAGGAGATTGGTATGGTCGACGGTCCTTTGGAGGTTTCCTGGGTGATAATCAGGAACGGACAACCCATCACCGGTACTGAGGACACAGGGGAACTCCCTTGGATTTCCAGCCAGGATGAGGATAACAAGCATATTTACCAGGGACAGTTGGATTTCACCCCAGCAATTGCCTTAGAATTACAAGAAGGGGACAAGGTTTCATTCTGGATATCATCCACGGACAAGGCCGCGAACCCAGTAATCGGTCTCGGAGGTCCAGATAGCCCTAGGACTCCATCACTTAGAATTGTAGAGTTCCTTGGACAGTACACCCGTGAGGTCATTACCCCGACGAAGAACCCCAATGTGGGGGAGACCCTCAGCATTGTGACATACTGGGAGAACCCCGGAAAACTGGACGGCACGATTTCAGTGGGACTTTACGAGCAGAAGTCGGACGGGAGTTGGCAACCTGCGATATCAACTCTGTTGAACGGACCTGTGGACGTATATCTTCCTCCGGGCAGCTCTAGCGTGAAGGCCAATTACGAGTATCAGACATGGCAGAGGGGCCAACCCGTTCTAGTTCTTGTAGTTGGAGAGTACGTAAATGGAAATTGGGTGGGGGATTTCGAAAACGCAAACTACCAGAACGTCGAGATCTCTGGTATAGAAGTAAATGATGCAGCATCAGTGAACCAGTCTGGAGAAGCTACAGTGTGGCTTATTGGGGCACTGATGCTCATAATCTCCCTGATGGGAGTTGCTTTCTATGTCCTTAGAAGGGGCGGGGAGGACTTCTATTATGACGAGGAAGAATGGGAAGAGGACGAAGGTTAGACGGCAATATTGGATACGCCCCACATTTGACTCCATCAATCGTCTTGCACCCTCTTTCTTTATAGGCCACAGACAAATCCTAGCTTAGAGGAAGAGATTCCTCGGATGGGATGCGAAGATGTCTGAGATGCAAAGTGTAGATGAAATGAGGAATGAACTGGAGGAGCTTAGAGCATTAGTCAATACCCTTCTGACAATAATCATGGAAGAGGCCGACGGTATTCAATCAGGTTCCGCAAACGCAGTATCCTCTCTGCCTGAGCGCGGTTTCTCGATGTAGACCTTCCCATCTCGGGCATCCAGGCCCCCATAGTTCAAGACAAATGCCCACTTCGCATGCGTGTGGACATCAAGGATGTGGCGATTGAGACCTGGCTCCTGATAGGCGCTGTTTCTGTGACAGTGGCCTTCGTAGCAGTTGCCCTGTTCAACCCCAGCGCCTTCGACCCAGAACCAGACTGGGGCGTCTCAGATGGGTGCATTGGCGGTACCGAACATTCTGAGGATGCAGGAGTCGTGTTTCACTATCATCCAACCCTAAAGATCACTGTCGATGGCCAGAGACTTCAGATCCCAGCTAACACCGGAATTGACCAGTCCGGATGTAGGGAAGGAATGCGGTGGATACATGTCCATTCCTCTTCGGAGACGGGCCCCACCACGCTCCACATCGAGACTCCCTCTAGGATGAATGTCCCATTGGGGTCATTCTTCGAGATTTGGGAGAGGCATGGTTCGAGCAGCCCCGCGCTCACAGATGACAAGAATTTCGACATAAATAGCAATGGGATCTCCGACTGGGAGGAGTACAACATCACCATGACAGTGAATGGGGTGTCCAATTCTCACTATGAGTCATTTGTGATGGAAGACGGGGATAAGATAGAGATTACATTCACGTCAAAGAATTAGGACTCAACTAGCCCTTGATGACAATTAGCGGCCTAAGACGGGCTACTGGTCTAGCCAACCCCGCCTCGTCTGTAAGCCTGATTACTTCGTCAATGTCCTTGTAAGCATCGGGGGCTTCCTCTGACAGGCACCTTTCGGTGGTCTCGTAGATGTAAGTCCCCTTTTCCTCTAATTCCTTCTTTACAGCCAATCCATCTATTTTGCTTCTGGCATCCCTCCTAGAAAGGGCCCTCCCAGCCCCATGGCAAGATGAACCGAACGCCCTGTTTGAACCACCCTCCGGTCCTGCTAGAACATAGGATGACGTACCCATGTCCCCGGGGACCAAAACTGGTTGCCCAACTCCGGAGAATCTTCCGGATAGAGATGGGCTATCGCCACCGAAGGCCCTGGTAGCTCCCTTCCTATGGACGCAACACGAACAAGTTGATCCATGAACATCGTGTTCCTCAAGTCTTGCAATGTTGTGGCATACGTCGTACACTACCTCGATGTCGACTTCAGAACCCATGTGGTCTTTCAGAGCATTTCTCAGTTGCTGAGTTACTGCACTTCTATTGGCAAAGGCATAGTTCCCCGCAGCTTTCATCGCCTCGAAGTAGGATTGCCCATCCTTGGAGAAAAATGGTGCCGATGCCAGTTGGATATCTGCAACCCCTATCTCCCATTCCTCAGCGTGCCAGGTTCCGTCTGTTTTCTTGTACTTCCCTTCGAGGAATTTTACATGTTCAGAGCAAACCTGGTAACCAAGGCCCCTGGAACCAGTGTGTACCATTGCGGTTAGCCGTCCTTCCTCGATACCAAAGGACTTTGCAGCAGCCTCATCGAAAACTTCGTCGATAACTTGAATCTCTAGGAAGTGATTGCCCCTGCCTATCGAACCAAGTGCGGACATCCCACGTCTCTTCGCGATCTCTGACACACTCCCTGAATCTCCATCCAATCTTCCGTTCATTTCCATGCTGACTAGGTCTTCATAGTGTCCAAGTCCCAACTCTGCAGCAGCTTTAGCACCTTCAGAGAGGATTTCATCAAGCTCCCCAGAAGACAGCCTGTGTCCCCCCTTCCCGGTTTCGCCGGAAGGCACCCTTCCCTTGAGGCGATTGCCAAACTCTTTGCTCCCGCTGCCCGACTTCTTTCTGATTAGTGATCCCAGATCATCGAAACTAAGATCAATTGAACACAGCCTCACACCGCAGTTTATGTCGAAACCTACTCCTCCCGGTGAAATGACTCCCTCATCTTCTACATTCGTAGCCACAACCCCGCCGATTGGAAATCCATAACCCTGGTGCAAGTCGGCCATCCCCCATGCTTCTCCAACTATCCCTGGAAGAGATGCGGTGTTCGTTAGTTGCTCCAGTGACCGGTCATTGCTTTTTTCGATGTGTCCTTCATCAGCCACAACCAATGCGTCGACCCTCATTCTGCCTTGCTTCTTGATTCTCTTAACGGACCCACCGTCGTCTTCGAGAAACCGCTTCCAGTCCTGCATCTAGCCGGACTGGGAAACGTTCTCCTTTCAACGCACCGGGGCAATTTCGCGCATTGACTTCAAGACCGATTGGCCGATGGGGCAACCAGGGGTGCCTAACGTGGCCTTTGGAGAGATAGAAATTCCGTTTTGGGAAGAATCTGGACACCAATGCAGAACGTGTAGAGTTACTGGGGCAAGATTCTGGACTAGAGATGGTAACAGGACCACATGTGGGGACACCATAGATGACCCCTATTCTTTCATCGGCAATCCCATTATTCCGGGCTTTACTTCCAGAGGTAGGGAACTGAAGGATTCGATGAGGGAGTCTTTCCTGTCATTCTTTGAGACTAGGGGGCACACGAGGATTGAACCCTATCCGATTGTTGCTAGATGGCGGGATGACATCCACCTGACTATAGCCAGCATCGCCGATTTTCAACCACATGTAACTAGTGGCAAGGTGCCTCCTCCAGCAAATCCATTGAGCATTAGTCAGCCATGTATCAGACTAACAGATGTGGCTGCAGTAGGTCGCTCAGGTCGTCATCTCTCAACCTTTGAAATGATGGCTCATCACGCGTTCAACAGACCTTCTGAAGACTCGGTCGTATATTGGATTGACCAGTGCGTCAGGTACTGTGATGAGATGCTGGTCGACTCGTTCGGGATTCTTCCAGAGGAGTTGACATATGTTGAGAATCCTTGGTCCGGCGGCGGGAATGCCGGACCGGCCTTGGAGGTCATTGTGGGCGGTCTGGAGCTTGCGACCCTAGTTTTCATGAATCTTGTAGAGGACGAAGAGGGCGACATTGAGATCAAGGGTATCAACTACAAGGAAATGGATTTGCAGATTATTGACACGGGATACGGCCTTGAGAGGTTCTGCTGGGCCGCTGCAGGGACTCCGACAATATATGAGGCGATATATCCGGAGACAATTTCTTGGCTAAAAGAAATCAGCAATTTCCACTCAATCACTGAGGATGTTGGGGCTTCCGTAAATATCGACCAACTTCTTGGGGAGATTTCTAGGTTGGCCGGAATTCTAAATATTGACGTTGGCACCGACGCCGAGGCCCTGTATTCAGAACTGATAGTAAGAATCAACGAATCCGGCATGAAAATCAACAATAGCCAACTAAAGGAAATTACGGAGCCCCTTTCGTCAATTTACGCAATCCCTGACCATATGCACGCATTGTGCAACATGCTCGGGGATGGCTTGGTCCCTAGTAACTCAAAGGCAGGATATCTAGCTAGGATGCTAGCCCGTAGGGTATGTAGGATGAAAGATGATCTTGGATTGCAGGTCAGTCTCGAGGAACTGGGAGCCCATCACATCGAGAAACATCTCGATATGTCCCCCTTCTCACAGAGCAAGGAGGGAATTCTCCAGATCCTAGGTATCGAGGAGAGCAGGTACGAGGAGATGCTCAGAAAGGGCGAGGCTGCTGTAAAGACCGCTCTAAGGGAAACCTCTTTGGACACTCGAAATGTTAGTGACGAGATACTATTCAGATTGTCTGAAGAAAGAGGATTAAATCCGGAAATGGTAGTTTCAATTGCACATAGGCTAGGATGGGAGAAACTATCGATAAGAGTTGGACTCTCGGCGGATATGGCCGCTAGAAACGCACAGATGACAAAAGCCGCAGCCAAGCCTAAATCAGCTCCTGGAATTCTATCAAAGGGCCTCAGCCCCACTTCTCTGGGATATTATGAAGACACCACAGCAACAGACTTCGAAGCATCAGTACTCTCATGCTCACCCCTATCTGACGAAGATATCTCAGTCCTGGGCCTTTCAGGAGAGGTTAACTCCGTACCCTCACATGCCATAATTCTCGATCACACTCTTTTCTATCCCGAAGGCGGGGGGCAACTAGGTGATCAGGGCACCCTATCGGTTGCTGGGACAAAGGTGCATGTCCTCGATACCAGGATAGAAGACGGAGTCGTTTTGCACCTTACAGATTCTAATGTCGAGACAGGGAAGAGGGTGAAGGGAAATGTCGACTGGACCAGAAGAAAACAACTCATGGATCATCATACGGCAATCCACATTGTTGGGGGTGCAGCAAGGGAGGAACTAGGCCCTCACGTCTGGCAGGCTGGATCAAACAAAGGTGCTCGCTATGCAAGACTGGATATCACCCATCACTCTAGGCTCTCAAGAGATGAGTTGGACAAAATCGAGGATCGGGCCAACGACATAATAGCAAGTGGCCTTGCAATAGAAAAGCTCGTTCTTGACAGGGAGGAGGCCGACTCTAGGTTCGGTTTCGAGATTTACCAGGGGGGGCCTCCAAAGCACGACACAATCAGAGTCATCAAAATCGGCCAATTTGACATTCAGGCATGCGGAGGTACCCATCACGACAACACTGAATCTGTGGATGAATTGAGAATAATCCGCTCCAGTCAGGTACAAGACGGGGTAGAGCGTCTGCAAGTTGTGGCAGGAGACACGGCGCGCGAGCATTCCCGCAGGCAGGACCGCCTTCTCAACGAGTCTTCTGAAATTCTCGGTGTTCAACCCGAAGATCTCCCAAGGACTGTCAACCGGTTCTTCGAAGAGTGGAAATACCAACAGAAGAGAATAGAGTCTCTAGAGTCCGAAATCGTACGTCTCAGGGCAGGAGGGGGTGGAGATGCAGCAGTTGAGAAGGATGGAATACGGTATGTTGTTATGGAGTCTGGTGGCGATACCAAACAGATGATGGGCATGTTAGGGGAACTGACTCGGGACCCCTCTGTACCAACGATTGCAGTCCTAGGGAGCAGACAGGGTGGTGGTTTCCTGGTAGTAGCCAGTACAGAAGGAACCATTGCCTCGGAGAAGCATAATGCAGTCGAGATTCTGCAAGCAATCTCTCCACACATTTCAGGAGAGGGCGGTGGAAGGCCAACCATGGCCCAGGGCGGGGGAACAAATCCGGATGGAATTCCCGCTTCATTGGAAGAGGCACGCAACTTCCTTGGGATTTAGAAACAACCGTCGATTTGATGGCCAATCATCAATACGCATGCCCATGGTAGAGCTCATGGATGTTAGCACAAGGGCTTCCTCGATGGAGTACGCAATTCGAGACGTAGTAGTTCCAGCGATGGAGTTGGAGTCCAAGGGGCATGAGGTAATCCGATTGAACATCGGTGATCCTCTGGCATATCCAGGTTTGCCAACTCCAGAGCACATGGTATCAGCGTTCAAGTCTGCACTTGATAGACAGGACAATGGATACGGGCCGTCCTACGGGATCCAAGAACTCCGGGATGCAATTTCCGCCTCCGAGATTTCAAAGGGATGGGATTGCAACTCAGAAGATGTATACGTTACTCATGGAGTCACTGAGGCGCTGCAGATAATATTTGCATCATTCTTGGAGGATGGGGACAAGGTTCTAGCTCCAGGGCCACATTACCCACCTTATATGGCATACCCGCAGATGTTTGGCGCCTCTACGATTGAGTATAGGATGGTTCCCGAAGACAGCTGGCGTATCGACATCGAGGACATCCGATCAAAGATGGATGAGAATGTCAGGTTGCTTGTACTGATCAACCCAAATAACCCAACTGGTAATGTTGCCACTGCTGATGAGATAGATGCCCTTCTTGAAATTGCCAGTGAATGGCCAAAATGTGCAGTAATATCCGATGAGATATATGACGGCTTGGATTTTACAGGAAACTTCGTTTCAACTGCCTCACGTTCAGATTCTGTACCAGTCATCACCCTAAATGGGGTCTCAAAGGTCTACTTCGCTCCTGGTTGGAGGGTTGGGTACATGGCCTGGCACGACCCATTGGGAATTACAGCATTGGTACGTGATGGCGTTGAGAGGATGCTCCGTAGCAGACTTTGTGCTTCTACCCCAGCCCAATATGGATTTCTTGCAGGTCTGCAGGACAATTCTGGTTGGCTTGAAAACCATAGGTCGATAATAAAGGAGAGATTGGACTATTGCTTGGAAAGAATCGATGGCATCAGTGGCTTGGAATGCCAGAAACCAGGTGGTGCATTCTACATGTTTGTGAAAATAATGGACCCAATAATTGCTTCTGACGACAAGAAATTCGTCCTCAATCTGCTACACGAGAAACACGTACTTCTTGTACATGGTTCGGGTTTCTCTCCAGAATTTGGCAAGGGTCACTTCAGGATGGTCTCACTTCCTCCACTGGACCAACTAGCAGAAGCATTTGACAGAATAGAATCATTCCTGGGAAATTCCTAGTCATTCCCTCGATTCCCCATTCCGAATATTCGCTGAAGGTCAAACTCCATGAATCATTATAGCCGAACCCAAATTGCACTACACGCCCTCTACGAGGGCGGGGGTCTTGGATGGCATTGTCTCACAACCAATATGCGGTGGCAGCAATAGCCGCCACCCTATGTTTAGCAGGCCTCTACACCGTGGTAGGGGCAGGCCTTTCAAGTACCGACTCAGGCGGTTTCGAGTCTGCAATTGATGACGTAGAACTAGGCTCCGATGGCTCCCCACGCGAGTGTCCACCCGATGTCCCCACCATTGGATGTGACTGGGATGGAGATGGGATAGCAGATCGAATGGAGAACACTCTCTATGGGACAAACTGGCAAGAAGCAGACACGGATGGGGACGGATTGGAGGACGGTTGGGAGATTGAGAACGGCCTAGATCCCCTTGATACTGGAGAACCCTGTATTTCGATTGGCGAAGGTTTGACTGAGGTTGAGTGCGAGGATATTCAGATTAACAGTGTCGATACTGAGCAGGAGACTGGCGAGCAGAATGAGACATTCCCGAATCCCGACAACGGGCCCCTTGGAGACCCTGATAGAGACGGTCTAACAAATCTAGATGAAGCTGCATTGGGGACAAATCCCAGACTTAAGGATACGGATGGGGATGGCCTCAACGACAGATGGGAGTCATCACATACCCACGATGTGACTACTCCTTCCGGAGTGGTAACGTTGCTGGACCCTCTGGATGGAAACTGGAACTGCCCCCTTCTTACGCCAGAAAGGCAGGCTGAGATTCGACTTGATTTGGGCGAGGATTTGTGGGAGGAGATGGGGACTCAGTTCGGGCACTCCTGTGATGCAATTTTGGATCTAGAGCAGCCCGAACCGGATACTCTCAGAAATTTCGTAGAGGAGAGGTATGACACCAATCCACTTGACGAGGATAGTGATGGTGACCTCATCGACGATAGGTACGAGATAGCCTACGGGCCAATCAACCTGGGAGTTCATTGCGGGAGACCAGTATTTGGAATCCTAACCATTGACGCCCCCTACACCAGCCTCATGACCGGCCATGGAGACCTAACATGGTTTGAGGAGGATATGGATGGTGATGGCAGGCTAAATGGCCCAAGTGACTGGGATTCAGACGGAGACGGAATGCCAGATGGCTTCGAATATTGCTACAATTCTCTTCTGAATCCGGCAAACTCTACAGATGCATATGGTGACAATGACGACGATGGCCTGAACAACATCGAAGAGTTCGAGGTCTCGTATACATGGGGCCCTTCCAACTTTACAGATCCACTAGACTGGGACACTGACAATGACGAAATGCCTGACGGCTGGGAGCACCAGAGTGGAATCCACCCAAATGATGGAAGCAATGCAGACGAAGACCCGGACTTCGATGGTTATGATGCAGATGGGGATGGTGCGGTAACCTACAAGGACATGGTGGGCGCATCTACAATAGAGAGGATAGACGTACTCCCGGGTGACTATGTCCAGGTCAATCGGACAATTCTGTGGGTAAGGACGGTCGTGGATAGCAACTACGTCAACATCCCCGTGAAGACGGACACAACTGGTTGGGTTTACCACATCAATGTCGAGCCAGGTGACGAAGTAACAAGCAGACTCCAGAACCTAGTTACCGTCGTAGAACAGCACGAGCGCTTCACAAACCTCGATGAGTACAATGCCAGGGACAGGGATGGGGACGGGGTAGTTGATGGAAGGTCCACCGATCCCCTTGAGGCAGATACGGATGCCGATGGGCTAATCGATGGGATAGAGGTTATCGGATGGAAGATTCGAATAGTTGACTTCGGAGTACGCGAGGTCATAGTTAGAAGCGATCCAGGTGTCTATGACACGGACAGGGACGGCCTGTCCGATTCCGTAGAGTACTACGAGACGTTCACGAACACTACAGACAAGGATACTGACAATGATGGCCTGGAGGACTACAGGGAGGCAATTGACGGACATCCATGGTATGACAACGGAACCCTGGTCTACTATTTCACCAATGCATCAGCTTTCGATACCGACAATGATGGCCTGGAGGACGGCGAAGAAGTGGTAGACGGGCGAGACATGTTTGTGACTCACGCAAACAACGCCGACACCGACAACGATGGCCTAAACGACGGGGACGAGGTCCTTTACATCCCAAGGCCTTGGCAAGGGGCAACCAATCCACTGATCAACGATACCGATGAGGATGGTCAGCCCGACGGGTGGGAGATGCAAGTCTTTTCTGTCCAGCAGAACACAAACAGCCACAGCCTATGGATCTCTACATCAAACTGGCTACCTCCGGGTTGCGACTCAATGAGCGAGTGCGGCCTCGGTCCCGGCGGTTGGGTATGGGTCAACTATGTGAGTGGATTCTCCACATCTGGAGATCGGAACGATGACGGAGTGATGGACCCACGCTACTTCCTTCATGAGATGAATCTCTCAGGATTCTCGATTCCTGAGACTGGACGTTGGGCACTGGACCCATCATTCGGATCACCTGTGGACTCAATCTATGACATCGACAACGACTCACTACAGAACTCACTGGAGGCCCCTGACAGATGGGATACCAACCCCGTGGATGATGACTCAGATGGGGACAAGCTTCCGGATGGATGGGAGGTAAAATTCTCAGAAGAAGCACTCAGATTGGGACTCGTCGACAACAACTCGCTTGATGCGCTAGGCTCCAGGGGCCCAATGGATCCAAGGATGCCAGACTCAGACCTAAATGGAATCAATGACGGTAACGAGGATTTGGACGATGATGGCCTGAATAGGACCGTATTGATGTACAGGTACTGTCCCGGTTGGGACAACCCCCAGGATTTCGAATGCCACATAGACCCATTCGGTTCGGGTTCCGCATTCTATGATGACCTCGAAAACTACACCAATTTCGAGGAGTTCCAGAACGGAACAAATCCAATTATCAATGACACGGATGGGGACAAATGGAACGACGGCTCAGAAGTATATCATCAGGACCAAGATGATGATGACATGTGGGCAGGGTGGGAGTACTATTTCGGATACGATCCCCATGACCCTTCCGACGCAATGGTAGACTCCGACGGAGACGGTTATGTGAATAAATGCGAGAGCAAGTGGAACACGAATCCGAAGGACCCAACCAGTTTCCCTTCCCAGGGGGAGTTATGCAGTAACTACGACTAGCGCCAAGAAATATCCTTCCATCTAATCTACGTTGAACTTCTGGAAGACTTCGTTCGTCGTCATGCTCACTCTGATGAACGTGGTGCATTTTGGAAGATCCTTAATCCTCCTGGCACCAACATATGAGCATGCAGACCTCAATCCCCCTAGGATTGCCTGAACGGTCATCTCCAAGGGACCTCGATATGGGACCCGCACCTCTTTTCCCTCCGGGGCCCTGTGTTTTGCCACTTCCCCGTAATGGGTCTCCATTGCCTTCGCCGATGACATCCCGTAGAACGACTTGTATGCAAGCCCGTCATCTCCTTCAATGACCTCTCCCCCTGACTCGTCATGTCCGGCCAGCATTCCTCCTAGCATTACAAAGTCAGCTCCTGCGGCGAATGCCTTGGACACGTCTCCCGGCGAGGAGCATCCACCGTCTGACATCACGTGTCCGTTTAGTCCGTGAGCTGCGTCTGCACACTCCGAAATAGCTGAAAGTTGTGGATATCCAACCCCTGCCACCTTTCTAGTCGTGCATACGGAACCGGGCCCAATCCCTACCTTCACTATGTCTGCTCCAGCCAGAATAAGGGCTTCTGTCATCTCCCTTGTTGCTACATTACCTGCAATGATAATTTTCTCGGGAAACTCTTTCCTAACTCTCCTAACAAATTGGAGGAAAACTTCCCTGTAGCCGTTTGCAACGTCAATACAAATCATCTTCAAACGACTATCGGTGGCCATTTTACGCTTCAAGAGCTCAAAGCTCTCGTCAGTCGAACCACAAGTTACCGAGACGAATTCCGGAGACACGCCGTCTTCCCAAGCTTCGGCGAACTCCCTGGTGGAGTAGAATTTCTGAGTACATGTCAGCATCTTGTGGCCCTGCAAAACCTTAGCTATTGAGAATAGTCCCGTTGTATCCATGTTCGCTGCAACTATTGGTATTCCTTCCCAAGTCTCCTCCGTATGCCTGAACTTGAACTCGCGAACTAGGTTCACATCAGATCTAGAGACCAGCGTACTCCTCTTCGGACGAATAAGAACATCCGCAAAAGTAAGCTTCAGATCACGCTCTATGCGCATCGGAACCTTACTACTCCAACGAAGATGAGCTTAAGACTGTTCTGAGGACGAAAATCCGGAAAATTGGTGCTCGTGCCGGGATTTGAACCCGGGTCGACGGATCGAGAGTCCGTCATGATGGACCGAACTACACCACACGAGCGTTTTTCTTTGCGAATAGTCAAATGTATTTGAAAACGATGCAGCAAGTATTGATTTTTCACTTTCACTTTCACCCATACCTCCTTTGCCCCGATTGATATGCTAAACTCATGACAACGGTCCATGAACGCGAAACAAGAACGACTTACTGGAATGCAGTACAGAAAGAGGCCAGATCCATGCAGAGTAGTTTCCTTGGCGAGTCTCAGGCGTATTGGACTCGGTCGAGATGAATCAAATGACGGCCCACTTGTCAGCCATAGTGGCAAGTTGGATGGCAACACTTCGTGGTCTCCCACTGGCTCCATTGTAAGGGTTGAGATCAGTACGAGCAGTTGGAAGGGTCTGCACACCCGAATGCTTTCCTCGCTAGTTGTAACTGCGGAGGCATTCTGATGTCGAGAACACGACGTCTAAGGGAGGAGGTGTTGAAGCTCCTCGAAGAGAATGGAACCGCCAATACTGTAGAGATATTCGATCATCTGAACGGTCGCTTTCGATGGGGGGCCACAATGAACCAGGTTGGCAACATAATGGCCAAAGATAACCGATTCTCGAAGGTTGGTCAAGTTCGAGGGCCATTCAGAGGAAGCGTCTACACAGTCTGCGTTTGGGGGCTCTCGCATCGCGAAGTCGCTACTGCAACTATCTAGAAGGGAAGAAGTCAAGGTCACCAGTCATTGCCAGCAATAGTGGGAGTTGGTGCAAGCTTGGGCCAATGGTGGGTCCTCTTTAGGGCGGGAAACTCTGTAACTGGCATTTTTGGAGTCATTTTAGGTGCTATTCTAGCCACACAAGGTTTTCCCGAAGGTGAAAATGCAACAATTACTGCACTTCATGCGTTTTCAGTAATGACATTCATGTTTTCCTGGAACGCATTGAATGACGTTATGGACATTGAGATCGACACAGTCAATCGTCCAGACAGGCCCCTTCCCTCTGGTGCGATATCCATTTTTTCGGCCAGAATAGGCGTTTGCATTACTGGACTCGCGTCTTTGATTTCCATGATTGCAGCAGGATTCGTAGCTAGCAACGGCCAAATTGGGTTGGAAAACTGGATTCCTGCACTAGTGATATGGTCAATAGCCTTGCTTCTACTAGCAAACTACGAGTCATCCCACTCGATTTTCCTCGGTTTGAAGGACAGAGGAATACCTGGCAATCTTGCAATCAGCTTGGCTGTGGGATTGGTCATACTTTTTGGGGCCGCCGGAGTATCCAAGCCATTTGATCATAGAGCCATTTCTGTATTCATTATTGGATTTCTTTACAACTTCTCTCGAGAGATAGTGAAAGACATCGAAGACATGGAAGGAGATGAGGGGAGAAGCACATTTGCCATGACTTCGGGTCCCGACAAGGCCAGAATGATTGCATGGATTATCCTTCTAATCACATTGGCCTCACTATTGCTTCCCTTCGCACCGATATTGGGGATTTTCGTCGATTGGCATGTTATTTTTGTAGTTCCAGCCGTAATTTCACTGCTCTTGGTGAAAACGAGGTTATTTGCATCTGAGGACCACGCTGCTCAAATGCTGATAAAGAGGTCAATGCAGTTGGGTCTGACCGCGTTTGTGGTAATTTCCCTGATTCCCTAACGAAGCTCCCAATAAGTACTCCATGCGGCTTCGTTGCACAAGTAGGTAAGGATGGACATCTGTGCCCACATCCTGTTTTCTGCTTGGTCGAAGACAACACTATTGGTGGAGTCAATGACTTTGTCAGTAACCTCTTCTCCTCGATGAGCGGGAAGACAGTGCATGAAAATGAAATCCCTGTCTGCATTAGAAACCAGATTTTCATTTACTTGGAAACCATCGAATGACCCCATCTTACCTTCCATGTGCTCCTCGCCCATAGAAACGAATACATCCGTGTAGATTACTCCTGCACCAGAAACTGCTTCAACAGGGTCATTGCTTCCGACTATGGTTGATCCTGTTCTCTCTGCAATATCCATGGCCCTGGAAATTACAGAGTCATCGGGCTCGAATCCTGCTGGTGTGGCATATTTCACGTCATATCCCATAATTGCTGAACCCAAAACAAGGTCGTGAAGGACGTTATTCCCATCTCCGATCCATGCTACATGGCCATTGACCCTATCCATGTTTTCAACTATTGTCATCATGTCTGCAGCGGCTTGGCACGGGTGGTGCATATCTGAAAGTGCGTTAATTACTGGAATCTTGGCATTCATCGCCAACTCTTCGACATCCGCATGCCCGAAGCACCTGTATGTAATGCAGTCTAGGTATCTGGAAAGAACTTCAGCAGTGTCTGCAATCGTCTCGCTCTTACCAAGTTGAATGTCACTGGAAAGTAGTGTGATGGGCTGCCCACCCAGCCTGTTAACGCCAACCTCGAACGAAACCCTAGTCCTGGTTGACGGTTTCTCGTATATCGAGCCAATTGACATCCCTTCGAGTGGCTTGAAGTCAAAAAGTGCTTCATCATCGTTCTTTATTCGGATTCCCCAGTCGATTAATGCTGGTAACTTCTCTGCCAGATCATCTATTGCCAATAGATCAATTTTACCTTCATTGTCTTTCATGCTCAATGTCCCCCGCGAATCCGTCTCTGGCATCTGACATTCCACCAAATACATTCTGTGCGAAACTTAGTACGTCAGCCTGACCTTCTTCCATTTCACTGGAGAGGGGAACCAGTCCTGGCTGAATTGCGGCATGTTGCATCATCCTCAGTTGGCCAATGGCAAACTCAGCACGCTGCCCCCCACCTCCTTCAAAGTGACTCTGCTTGGACGACTCTTCGAAGAGAGCAGCCTCAAGGACATCCAGATTTTCCCCCCACTCTAGTATTCTTTCCAATATTTCTGGTTCAAGAAGGTCAGACTTTGAGAGGAAGTTAGCCGTTGGGAGTCCTAGTCTGAAGTGGACTATAGAAGACAGGAGCATCTGAGAGACAAATCCACTTGGAGTGCTTGACAGTAATGGATCAAAAAGGAAAATGAGACATGCTCTCCCTTGCCCCAGTACCTCTACCAAATGACTCGAAGCCTCTCTGAAAGCAAACAGCTCTACTTGTCCAGGCGTATCTACGATCATTATGTCCCCTGCTAATCCTTCTATTTGCTCGAACACGTCCTCTGCCTGTGAGGCAACAAGGTCAGCCGCCAGAATCTGGGCCCCATTTGGACCAAGGTCATATTCATCCATTACCTCAGAGAGTGAAATCAAATCTCTGACATCGAATTCTGGGTCATAGTGAACCCTCTCAGCACCAGGATCTAGGTTTATTGCTAGAACGTCGATATCTAGGAACCTGGCCCATCTCTGAAAAGATGTAACCAACGAACTCTTCCCAGCACCAGCGGTCCCCACAACGAAAAGTACGGGGGGAGTAGTCCCATCATTGACACTCATCGGGACCGCGAAGGCATCCATGACTTCAACGTTCTCAGCCTAGAAACCAGTCAAAGTTGTGCAGGTAACCGTTAAACGAGCTCGACACTCGTGTTGCTATACCCGAGGGGATATCATGGCAGACGAAGTGGTTCCACCCGATGATGATGAAGATGAACCTTCGTCTGAAGTAACACCCCCTCCGCCCCCGCCTGGATTCGACTCGCCCCCTCCGCCCCCGCCTGGATTCGACT